>CAIUWK010000072.1 GCA_903902855.1 uncultured Geobacter sp.
AGGACGGCCGTAACGCCATTCTGAAAGGTGTAAATATCCTCGCCGACACGGTCAAAGTGCCCCTGGGACCCAACGGGCGCAACGTCGTCATCGAGAAGTCCTTCGGTTCGCCGCTCATCACCCCGGACGGCGTGACCGTGGCCAAGGAGATCGAACTGGAGGATCGGTTCGAGAACATGGGAGCACAGCTCGTTAAGGAAGTCGCTTCCAAGACTTCCGACGTGGCCGGCGACGGCACCACCACCGCCACCGTCCTGGCTCAGGCGATTTACCGTCAGGGTTCCAAGCTGGTTGCCGCCGGCAACGACGCCATGGAGATCAAGCGCGGCATCGAAAAGGCTGTTGACGCCATCGTTGAAGAGCTGAAGAAGATTTCCAAGCCGATCAAGGACCACAAAGAGATCGCTCAGGTGGGGACCATCTCCGCCAACAACGACAAGACCATCGGCGACATCATCGCTCAGGCCATGGAAAAAGTCGGCAAGGAAGGGGTCATCACCGTGGAAGAAGCCAAGTCCATGGATACGACTCTGGAGACTGTGGAAGGGATGCAGTTTGATCGCGGCTATCTCTCCCCCTACTTCGTTACCGATCCGGAGCGGATGGAAGCCAGCCTTGAGAACGTTAACATCCTGATCCATGATAAGAAGATCTCCAACATGAAGGATCTTCTCCCGGTACTGGAGCAGACCGCCAAGTCGGGCCGCCCGCTTCTCATCATCGCGGAAGACATTGAAGGGGAGGCTCTGGCCACCCTGGTAGTGAACAAACTCCGTGGCGTCCTCAACGTCTGCGCCGTCAAGGCTCCCGGCTTTGGTGATCGTCGCAAGGCAATGCTGGAAGACATCGCGGTTCTCACCGGCGGCCAGGTCATCTCGGAAGAGATCGGCAACAAGCTGGAAAACACCACCATGGACATGCTGGGGACCGCCAAGCGGATCACCGTGGACAAGGACAACACCACCATCATCGATGGCGGCGGGAAAGAGTCCGAAATCGCCGGTCGGGTCAAGACCATCCGGAGCCAGGTGGAAGACACCACCAGCGATTACGATCGCGAGAAGCTCCAGGAGCGGCTTGCCAAGCTGGTTGGCGGCGTTGCCGTCATCAAGGTCGGCGCAGCCACCGAAGTTGAGATGAAAGAGAAGAAAGCCCGTGTGGAAGACGCACTCCACGCCACCCGCGCCGCGGTTGACGAAGGGATCGTCCCTGGAGGCGGCGTCGCTTACATCCGCGCCCTCGGCGCCCTGGACGGACTCAACCTCTGTCACGACCAGCAGTTCGGCGTGAACGTCATCAAGGGGGCGCTTGAGGCTCCCATTCGTCAGATCGCCGCCAACTCCGGCGTAGACGGTTCCATCGTGGTGGACAAGGTCAGAAACGGTTCCGGCGCCTTCGGCTTCAACGCCGCCGACGAAGTGTACGGCGACATGGTGGAGATGGGGATCATCGACCCCACCAAGGTTGCCCGCTGCGCTCTCCAGAACGCCGCTTCCGTGGCCGGCCTCATGCTGACCACCGAAGCGCTCATCGCCGAGAAGCCGAAAGAAGATAAACCCATGGGTGGCGGTATGCCCGGCGGTATGGGCGGCATGGGCGGCATGGGCGGCATGGACTACTAAGAAGTCCCTGCGGCAACTGATACGGAAAACAAAGGGGAGCGGGCGACAGTCCGCTCCCCTTTGTTGTATCGACGCTGAAAAAATAATCCCCTGCGGCGCAAAATGATGTAATGTTAAAATTCATGCAAACGCTCCCCGGTTTCCTCTCATTGCCTCACCTGGGGCACCGCTCCCGCTTCATCAAACTCCTCCCCCTGGTGGTTCTCTGCCTGTCGCTGAGCATTACCCTCTTCGGGTGGCATACGGTCTCCACCACCAACAAGCTCAAGGCCCACCGTATTTACACCGACCGGAGCGAGTATATTGTCGCCCAGGTCATCCGACGGTTGCACGATCACCAGCAACTGCTGCGGGGTGCGGTGGGACTGTTCAGCGTAAAGGGTGACGTTACTCGCAGCGACTGGCGTGACTACGTGGCGGCATTACAGTTAGATCAGCTTCATCCCGGCATCCAGGGGGTCGGCTATGCGGTTTGGCTGACTCCGGCGGAGTTGGAGGCCAACCTGGAGGCGACCCGGGGCGAAGGGTTTCCCAACTACAGCATCCGCCCTTCCGGGGAACGGTCGGACTATACCTCCATCATCTACCTTGAACCGTTTACCTGGCGCAACCAGCGGGCCTTCGGCTATGACATGTACACGGAACCGCTCCGGCATGCCGCCATGGCCAAGGCCCGGGACGAGGGGATAGCCACCCTCGCGGCTCCCACTACCCTGGTGCAGGAGACGGCGGTGGGGAAGCAGTACGGCATGCTGATGTACGTGCCGGTTTACCGTCGGGGGATGGTCGTGGACACCGTGGCCGACCGCCGGGCCGCCCTGAAGGGGTTTGTCTATAGCCCTCTTCGGATGAACGACTTCATCACCGGCACCCTGGGGAAAATTCCCGAAGATATCGCCTTTGAGATCCACTCGGGGGGCACGCCGCTCCCGGCAGCCAGGATGTTCAGCACTCTGGAGAGTGAGCGGATCACTCTCCCGGAGAGCTATCGCTCTCAGTTCACCAGCAGCAGAGCCGTCGAGCTCTTCGGCTGCAACTGGCTCTTTACCTTCAGGAGTCTCCCCTCCTTTGACGCGACCCTTCATGAGGGGCGATCTCCGGCATTCTTCATCGGCGGCGGGCTCTTTGTCAGCCTGCTCCTCTCTCTGGTGACCTTCATGCTCCTCTCCACCAGTGACAAGGCGTTGGGGCTGGCCCGGGAGATGACCGCCGAGATCCGCGAGAACGAACGGATCATTCAGACCAGCCGGGAGCACTTCCAGACCCTGGTTTCCACCTCCCCGGTGGGGGTCTTTGAGACCGACACCGATGGTGCCAGTATCATGGTCAATGAGCAGTGGCTCCGGATCACCGGCATGACCGCCGCCCAGGCAGCGGGAAAGGGGTGGGCCGACGCCCTGCACCCCGACGACCGGGACCGGGTTGTCTCGGAGTGGCAGGCCGCCATGGCGGAGCAGCGCCCTTTCCGGATAGAACACCGGCAGCTGACCCCGGACGGCGCTGACTGTTGGGTCCTGGCCCAGGCGGCGGGGATGAAGGATGAAACAGGAACGGTGACCGGCTATATCGGCACCATTACCGATATCACCGGGCTCAAGCGGACGGAACAGGAGCTGCAGGAGAGCAATCAACGGTTTTCCACCATCTTTCACCGGAGCCCGGTGGCCATTGCTCTCAGTCGCCTGGAGAGCGGAGAATTCACCGACGTGAACGAGACTTTTCTCCGGCTTTTCGGTTATGAGCGGCAAGAGGTCATAGGCAAAACTTCGCTGGAGTTGGGACTCTTGCCGGATCTGGGGGATAGACCCGCGTGGGTGAAGGAGCTGAAGGCCCGGGGGCAGGTGAGGCAGTTCGAGCAGAGCTTCTGCCGGAAAAATGGAGAGACAGGGCATCTCCTCGGCTCCCTGGAGCTGGTCACTCTGTCCGGGCAGCTCTATGCGCTGGCGATGCTTTCGGATATTACGTCAAGGAAGAACGCCGAACTCCTTCTGACCGGCATCAATGAGGAGCTGGAGTCTCTGGTGGGAGAAAGAACCGCCTCCCTCTCCGCGGTCAATGCCCAACTGCTGCGGGAGATAGACGAGCGGAAAAAGATCGAACAGGAGATGCTGGAGCATCAACGGCTCCTCCAGGCCATGTCCCTGGAGCTCTCCATGGCGGAAGAGCGGGAGCGAGACCGGATTGCCGGGGAGCTCCATGACCAGGTGGGGCAGCGTCTGATCCTGGCAAAGATGAAGCTGGATGCGCTGGGGAGCCGCCTGGCGGAGCACCCCCTGGAGCAGGATGCCGCGGAGGTTGTTTCTCTGGTTGAGCAGACCATCCAGGATACCAGATCGCTGACCTTTCAGATCCGACCGCCGCTTCTGGCCAGTGCCGGACTGGAGGCGACGGTGCAGTGGCTGGGGGAGGAGCTGAAGGAGAACTATGGACTCCGGATGGCATTTTCCGGCGACGCCGTTACGCAACCGCTCCCCTACGAGATCTGCTCCACGCTCTTCCAGGCCGTGCGGGAGCTGCTGCTGAACGTCGCGCGCCACGCCGGAACCGATGAGGTCAGAGTGCGGATGAAACGGGATGCCGCCGCGCTGCGGATCAGCATTGATGATGACGGCAGGGGATTCGATCCCCTGGAAGTGCGGTTACGAAAAACCAGGAACGGCGGTTTCGGTCTGTTCAACATCCAGCAGCGGATTGAATATCTGGGTGGCGTGCTGGTGATCGACTCCAAACCGGGCAGCGGGACCAGGGCCACCATCACGGTCCCTGTTGATGAAGAAGCAGAAAAGAAAAGGAGATGATGATGCTCAACGTACTCCTGGCCGATGACCACAAGATTGTTCGCCAAGGGCTCCGGGCGCTCCTGGAACAGGAACCGGACATGACCGTGGTGGCGGAGGCCGGAACCGGGAGGGAGACGGTGGCGCTTGCCCGGAGCCATTGTCCCCATGTGGTGGTCATGGATATCTCCATGCCCGATATGAACGGCATCGACGCCACGCGGGTCATCACGACGGAGTTGAGCGGGGTGCGGGTGCTGGCCTTTTCCATGGAGTCCGACCGGCGCTTCATCGTGGAGGTACTGAAGGCAGGCGCCAGCGGTTACGTACTCAAGGATTCCGCCTTCGCCGAACTTGCCACGGCAATCCGCAGGGTGGCCGCCAACGAAACCTATCTGGGGCCGCGGATTTCCGACATCATCATCAGGGAATACCTGCAGCGGGTTCCCGGCGACACAGTGCTGACCAGCTCCCTGCTGACCCCCCGGGAGCGGGAGATCCTGCAGCTGATCGCCGCAGGGAAGAACGCCAAGGAGATCGCCTCCGCCTTGGAGATCAGCATCAAGACCGTGGAAAACCAGCGGCACACCGTCATGACTAAGCTCGATCTGTTCAGTATCGCGGAACTGACCAAATACGCCATCCGTGAAGGGCTGACCACGCTCACGTAGCACCGTTGCTCCGCTTTATGGGAGTTATCGTAACTCCCCAGCGCAATTCCCCTATAGCATTTATCCTTTTCATGAATCATAGTTCCCCCCGTCGTAACAAGAATCTTGACCCGACGAGGTTGAAGCGATGATGCCGTCAATGCCGGAACCAGAACAAGAGCAGCAGCTCCCCTTGACCGATGAAGAAGGTTATATCGCCTTCTGTTTCACCAAGGGGGTGGGAGACGGCTATTCCGAATGCCTGATGAACAGGCCGGAGTGCGTCCACGCCAGACTTTTCGGCTATACGACATTGTGCCGGCATTCCTGTCACCGTGAATTAAGAAATCCACGTAACGATTCACCTTATTACCCGAGTAGTTCCGAATCCACGACGGATGCCCTGAATCGTTCAGATCAATCAGCCATTGGAGTGCGGTAGCTCCGAGGCGACACCAACGGCAGGAAGAGGAGTCAGACATGAAATGGTACTACAATCTGAAACTTGGGACTAAACTGATCAGCGGTTTCACCCTGGTGGCGATCATCGCCGGGCTCATCGGCTGGGTCGGGGTCCTGAACATCCACAAGATCGACGACGAGGATACCAAACTTTACGAGAAGATCACGGTCCCCCTTGCCGACCTCCAGAATATGACCTGCTCCTATCTGATGATCCGGGTAGCCGTGCGGGATATGGTCCTGGAGACAGATGCCGCAAAAAACAAGATCTTTACCGCCAAGATTCACGAAAACGTGACTGCAATAGAAAAAGATGCCGTCGACCTGGAGAAGACGATCCTCACCCAGGAGGGGCGCAAGCTTTTCGCAGACTTCACCGATGCCTGGAACAAATATAAAGCCGTCCTGGACAAGACGATCCAGTTGGGCGAACAGGACAAGGATGCCGAGGTCAAGGCTCTGATGAAGGGAGATCTGACCACCTACGGCATAGCCGCCTATGACGCCCTGGACAAGCTGGTGGACGCCAAGGTTAAGCAGGGGAAACTCACCTCAACCAACAACAACCTCCTGGCCGTGAGTTCCAGTCGCGTCACCATTACCCTGGCCGTCATCGGCGTTCTCCTGGCCCTGGGGCTGGGGATCTTCATCACCCGCATCGTCCAGACTCAACTGGGGGGCGATCCGCTGGAAGTCGTTGCCATCACCCGGAAGGTGGCGGTGGGTGACCTGGGAATGGAGATCGACACGAAAGGGAAGCGGGAAGACAGCCTCATCGTGGCCATGAATACCATGGTGGAGACCATCAAGGCGTTGGTGGCCGACGCAGGAATGCTTACCCGGTCGGCGGTGGCCGGCAAGCTGGCCACCCGGGCCGACGAGAGCCGGCACAAGGGGGAATACCGGAATATCGTTGTCGGTTTCAACGAGACCCTGGATGCGGTCATCGGTCCGTTGAACATGGCCGCCGAGTACGTGGACCGGATCTCCAAGGGGGACATCCCTCCCAAGATCACCGACAACTATCAGGGGGATTTCAACGAGATCAAGCTTAACCTGAACAACTGCATCGACAACGTCAACGCCTTGGTGGCCGACGCCAACCAGCTTTCCCTGGCCGCCGTGGCCGGGAAACTGGCCAACCGGGCCGACGCCACCAAGCACCAGGGAGATTTCCGGAAGATCATGGCCGGGGTGAACAATACCCTGGACGCGGTCATCGGCCCTCTCAATGTGGCGGCGGAGTATGTGGATCGGATCTCCAAGGGGGACATCCCTCCCAAGATCACCGAAACGTACAACGGCGACTTCAACGAGATCAAGCTCAACCTTAACAACTGCATCGACAATATCAACGCCCTGGTGGTGGACGCCAACCAACTCTCCCTGGCCGCGGTGGCGGGGAAACTGGCCAACCGGGCCGACGCCACCAAGTACCAGGGTGATTTCCGGAAGATCATGGTCGGGGTCAACGATACCCTGGACGCGGTCATCGGCCCCCTGAACATGGCCGCCGAGTATATGGACCGGATTTCCAAGGGGGACATGCCTCCCAAAATAACCGACAATTACAACGGCGACTTCAATGAGATCAAGCTCAACCTGAACAACTGCATCGACAACATCAACCTCCTCATCACCGATGCCGACTCCCTGGCGCAGACCGCCGTGCAGGGGAAACTGGCCAACCGGGCCGACGCCTCCCGGCACCAGGGGGATTTCCGGAAGATCGTGGTGGGATTCAACGACACCCTGGACGCCGTCATCGGCCCCCTCAATGTGGCGGCCGAGTATATGGACCGGATCTCCAAGGGGGACATGCCCCCCAAAATCACCGACAATTACCACGGTGACTTCAACGAGATCAAAATCAACCTGAATAACTGCATCGATAACATTAATGCCCTTGTGGTCGACGCCGGCCACCTCTCCCAGGCTGCCATGGCCGGGAAGCTGGCCAACCGCGCCGACGCCACTAAGCACCAGGGGGATTTCCGGAAGATCATGGTCGGAGTGAACGACACCCTGGACGCCGTCATCACCCCCCTGAACATGGCCGCCGAGCATGTGGACCGGATCGCCAGGGGGGACATCCCCCCCAGGATCACCGGCAGCTACCAGGGTGACTTCAACAGCATCAAAAACAACCTCAACACCTGCATTGACTCCATCAATCTCCTGGTCACCGACGCCGACTCCCTGGCCAAGACCGCCGTGGAGGGAAAGCTGGCCAACCGGGCCGACGCCTCCCGACACCAGGGGGATTTCCGGAAGATCATGGCCGGGGTGAACGACACCCTGGACGCCGTCATCACCCCCCTGAACATGGCCGCCGAGCATATGGATCGGATCGCCAAGGGGGATATCCCCCCCAGGATCACCGCCACCTACCAGGGTGACTTCAACAGCATCAAAAACAATCTCAACACCTGCATTGACTCCATTAATCTCCTGGTCATCGATGCCGCCTCTCTGGCCAAGACCGCCGTGGAGGGGAAACTGGCCAACCGGGCCGACACCTCCCGACACCAGGGGGATTTCCGGAAGATCATGGTCGGGGTGAACGACACCCTGGACGCCGTCATCACCCCCCTGAACATGTCCGCCGACTACGTGGCCCGGATCTCCAAAGGGGATATGCCCTCTCTCATCACCGCCATCTACCATGGTGACTTCAACGAGATCAAGAACAACCTGAACGTCCTCATCGAGGCACTGCACCGGATCGCCGCCGGCGCCCGTGAGGTGGCTCAGGGGAACCTGATGGTGGAGCTAAAGGAGCGTTCCGAAAATGACGAGTTGATGAAGGCTCTCATCACCATGGTTAAGCAGCTCACCGCCGTGGTGAGCGAGGTCAAGTCCGCCGCCGACAACGTGGCAGCCGGTTCCCTGGAGATGAGCTCCGGAGCCGAGAACCTCTCCCAGGGGGCGTCGGAACAGGCCGCCGCCGCCGAACAGGCCTCCTCCTCCATCGAGGAGATGACTGCCAACATCCGGCAGAACGCCGACAACGCCCAGCAGACCGAGAAGATCGCCGTCAAGTCCGCCGACGACGCCAAGGAAGGGGGCAAGGCGGTGACCGAGACCGTGGCCGCCATGCGGGAGATCGCGGGAAAGATCACCATCATCGAAGAGATCGCCCGGCAGACCAACATGCTGGCCCTCAACGCCGCCATCGAGGCGGCCCGGGCCGGTGAGCACGGCAAGGGGTTTGCCGTGGTTGCCTCGGAGGTGCGTAAGCTGGCCGAACGGAGCCAGCAGGCGGCCCGGGAGATCTCCGAACTCTCCGCCTCCAGTGTCGACGTGGCGGAACGGGCCGGAACGATGCTGGCCCGCATCGTCCCGGATATCCAGAAGACCGCGGAACTGGTGCAGGAGATCAATGCCGCCAGCAAGGAACAGGATTCCGGGGCCGGACAGATCAACAAGGCGATCCAGCAACTGGACCAGGTGATCCAGCAGAACGCCTCCGCCGCCGAGGAGATGGCCTCCACCGCCGAGGAGCTCTCCTCCCAGGCGGAGCAGCTCCAGGGGGCCGTAGCCTTCTTCAAGATCAACGACACCGGAGGAAACTCCAAACGGATCATGGCCCGCCCCACCCGGACCCTCCCCACGGCGCCGGTCAAAAAGAGCCTGGGTTATGCTCGGCCCAAGGTAACGGCCAAGGCCACCGGTGGTCACGACCTGGTTCTGAACCTCCACGACGATCTGGACAGCCAGTTCGAGACGTTTTAAAGACCGGGACTGAAAGGCCGGGACCGGGGACTGGGGACCGGTAACGGCCTTTCAGTCACCGGTCCCCAGTCCCTAGTCACCAGTCCCCAGTCACCAGTCCCCAGTCCCCGATTATAGAAGTCCCCGGTCCCCAGTCCCCAGTCCCCGACTTTAGAGGAGTTAGTATGAGCATCGGTAGCATCACTGAAACCACCCAGTACCTCTCTTTCAAGCTGGGAGAAGAGATCTTCGCCGTTGACGTGGCCCAGGTCCGGGAGATCCTGGATGTCATCGCCATTACCAAGGTCCCCCAGACCCCCGATTTTATGAAGGGAGTGATCAACCTGCGGGGGAGCGTGGTGCCGGTCATGGATATGCGGCTAAAATTCGGGATGCCCCCCACGGAGCGGACCGTGAACACCTGCATCATCGTCATGGAGGTAATCCAGGATGGGGAGACCATGGTTCTCGGCTCCCTGGCGGATTCGGTGCAGGAGGTCCTGGATCTGGAGCCGGATCAGATCGAGCCGGCCCCGCGCATCGGCACTCGTCTGCGCAGCGACTTCATCAAGGGGATGGGGAAGCAAAATGAGCGATTCATCATCATCCTGGATATCGACCGGATCTTCAGCGCCGACGAACTGATCGTCATTGCCGAGGGATGTCGGACGGAGTGAGAGGCTGATTGAACCACTGCAGCGCCGGAAATATCCCCGGCTGAAGAAGGTGACGGTTTCGTTACAGGAAGGAGAATAAATGGCTAAAACTATCTTGACCGTGGACGATTCCCGATCAGTCCGCCAAATGGTAGGTTATACCCTGCGGGAAGAGGGTTTCGACGTCCTGGAGGCGGCCGACGGCATGGAGGCGCTGGAGTTGCTGGAGCACCGGCAGGTTGACTTGATCCTCACCGATCTGAATATGCCGGTTATGGACGGTATCTCCATGATCAGGGGGGCCCGGTCGCTGTCCGGTTGCCGCTTCATCCCCATTATCATGTTGACCACCGAATCGGAGGTTGCCAAAAAGCAGGAAGGGAAGGCTGCCGGCGCCACGGGGTGGATCGTGAAGCCGTTTCAGCCGGAACAGCTTATCGGCGTGGTAAAAAAGCTTCTCGGATAGTCATGAGGGTGAAGATATCGACTCTGGACCGATGGGTGTCTCCCCGCCATGTGGCTTGGTTGGGGACGGTGTTGACCCTGCTCCTCTTTGCCGTGGGCTACTTCACCGCCTGGCAGGGGTATCGAAATCAGTTCATGGGCGACGCCTCGCACAAGGCGACGGTTATTATCGATTCCCTGGAGGGGCGCCTGCAGGATTTGGCTGGTGTGCGCCGATTCATGGAAGTGACGGGCTCTTTTGACCGGCAGCAGTTTTACGAGATTACCACGATGATGGCGACTCGTCCGGGGATTCAGACTCTGGCGTGGGTCCCGGTGGTTACGGCAGACCGGCGTGCGGTGGTGGAGCAGGCCGGTGAACCGGGATTTCGCATAACCCAGATGACCCCGGACGGCTCCCTGATTTCCGCCCCCCCTCGTCCAGCCTATTACCCCATCTCTTTTTTCGGAGCGCGGCAGGGGGGTGAGCAGCTCATCGGCTTTGATGAGGGATCGGACCCTGACCGGCTGGCGGCGTTGCAGGCGGCCCAGCGTAGCGGCGAGACCAGGGTGACTGCCCGGATCAAGCTGGCCCGGGGGCACGGGAAAGAGTACGGGGTCCTCCTCTTTACCCCGGTGCGAACCTCCCGGGGGGAGGTTCGCGGTTTCGTCCTCGGGGTCGTGGGGGAAGGTGACCGGTTGGGGACCCCGCTGCAAACAACGGTCTCCCTGGCCATTGAGGCTACAGTTGATGATCTTTCCCCCCCCATGGGAGCGCAGCGGCTGCATACCTCCAGGGTGCCGGCGGAGCTCGCAGGAAAGCCTCCGGGATTGGATGATTTCTTATTTCCGCAGCTGAGGTATGCCAGAGAGTTCAGGTATGCGGGGCGTCAGTGGCGGATCAGCTGTGCCGGGAGCCGGGGATATCACGCTGAATCCGTTTCTCTGGCGTTTGTACTCATCCTGCCGTTGGGGCTGGTGATCACCCGGTTGAGTTTTCTTGCCCTGCAGCGGCAGGCGCTCTCCCATGAAGAGGTGGAACTGAAGGTCGTCACCCGGACGGCCCAGCTGGCGCTTTCCCGCAGTCATATGCAGACCATGCTGGACAATCTCCCCATGCTTGCCTGGCTCAAGGATGAGGAGGGGCGCTTCCTCATGGTTAACAATCGGTTCGCTGAGGCCGTGGGGCGACACCGGGATGAAATCCTCGGCCTCACGGTCTATGATGTCTGGCCCCCCCACCTGGCATCCCTCTATCAAGCTGATGATCGGGAGGTCTTGCAGAGGGGGCTGCGCAAGCAGATGGAAGAGTGGCAGGGTGATGAAAACGGCGGTGGCTGGTTCGAAACCTTCAGATCTCCCATCACCTCCCTTGACGGCAGGGTTATCGGGACCACGGGGATTGCCCAGAACATTACCCGGCGCAAACAGAACGAGGAGCTGATCCTGAGACACCAGCGCGAGCTGGAAACCCTTAACGCCTCATTGGAAGCACGGATCGTGGAAGAGATTGCCAGGAGCAGGGCCAAGGATCTGCCGGCCATGCAGCAGGAGAAGCTGGCCTCCATCGGCCAACTGGCAGCCGGTGTCGCCCACGAGGTAAATACCCCGCTGGGGTATATCGCCGGCAATATCCAGGTGTTCAAGGGGTATTTCAACAAGATGAGCAGTTACCTGGTGGCACAGGATGAACTCCTCTCCAGAGTGACAACCGACGAGCAGCGACAGGAACTGGCGGAACTGGCGCAACGTCTGGATATGGAGTATGTACTGAGTGATACCCCTGATCTCATCGACGAATCCTTGCACGGCGCGGAGCGAGTATCGCAGATCGTGCGCGATCTGAGGAGCTTTTCCCGGGTGGACGCGCTGCTGTACGAGGAGGTGGATCTGACCGTCTGTCTGGAGAGCGCGCTCAGGGTCTTGTCCCATGAGCTGACAGATGTTGCCATGGTCGCGAGAGAGGATCGGCAGATGCCGTTCATATACTGCCAGCCCGGCGAGTTGAATCAGGTTTTTTTGAATCTGTTGCGCAACGCCGGTCAGGCCGTAGCCCCTCAGGGGCGGATCACCCTGAAGAGCTGGTATGATGACCGGTTTATCTCTGTGGCGGTGACGGATGATGGCCACGGCATCCCCGAAGAGTTGAGAACGCAGATCTTTGAACCGTTTTTTACCACCAAGGAGGTGGGGAAGGGAACCGGGCTGGGGTTGAGTGTCTGCCGCGAAATCGTCACCCGCCATGGCGGGGAACTGTTGGTGGAGAGCACCGTGGGGGGCGGAAGCACGTTTACGGTGAAGCTCCCCCGGATCGAGAATAACGATTTCCCTCTTCATCTGCTGAGGTGCCCGGCATGAACAAGCTGCAATGGCATGACGACTACTCGGTGGGTGATGAGGTCATAGATGGTCACCACAAGACACTTTTCAGAATATATAACATATTGCACGATATCGTGATAAACGGTAGTAAAATAGGGACGTTTGTCGGCGTTGTCGGTGATTTGGTCTGTTATTCGGAGTATCATTTCAGGGCGGAAGAGCAATTAATGAAGGATAATAACTATTGCAACATCGAACTGCATATCGCCGAGCATCGTTGTTTTACAGGAAAAGTAACGTATCTGAATGACAACTTTGCCGACTTCAACACAGGAATGTGTCGGGATCTATTGGTGTACCTTGGTAGCTGGCTGAAGCAGCACGTCGCGGAAGAGGATAAGAAAATTGTTGCCTGAAAAAATTACCAGTCACCAGTAGGTTGGGGTGAACGGTTTCATCGTGAACCTCAACAATATGGCGTTGGGGTTCACGATTCCCTGAAAAACTCTCGCATCCGGCCATAGACCTCCGCGCCGGGGCCGCTCACCGTCTCCACCTGGGGGAGCGACCGGAGAAAAATCCTTCCATAGTTTTTTGACAGGACCCGGCTGTCCAGGACCAGGACCCCACCCCGGTCGTCCCGGCTCCGGATGAGCCGACCGAACCCCTGCTTGAACTTGATCACCGCCTGGGGGACGGTGTACTCCAGGAACGGGTCACCTCCAAGGGACGAGATATGTTCCGAACGGGCCTCCAGGACCGGTTCCGTGGGGACCCGGAAGGGGAGCCGGGTGATGATCACCAGCTCCAGGGCCTTCCCCTTTACATCCACCCCTTCCCAGAACGAATCAGTGCCGAAGAGGACCGCGTTCTTTTCCTTCCGGAAGCGGTTGAGCAGCAGGCTCCGGTTGATCTCCCCCTGGCGCAGCGGGGTGAGCCCCTCTGCCGCAAGACGGACGGCCAGCCGGTCGTAGACCCGGCGCAGGAGGTCGTAGGAGGTGAAGAGGACAAAGGCCCTCCCCTGGGAGATGAGGAGTGCCTCTAGGAGGTGCGGCTCCAGAATGGCGTCGAAGCCGTGGGCAGTCGGCTCGGCGATGTCGGAGGGGATACCGACAAATGCCTGATGTTGGTAGTCGAAGGGGGAGGGGAGCAGGAGCTCCGTGACCCGTTCCGGTGCCGCCAGGGCGATCCCGGTCCGCTTCTTGAGGAAGCTGAAACTATCCCCTATGGCCAGGGTGGCCGAGGTCACCACCACCGTGCGGAACCGGTCCAGTACCGTCCCCTTGAAGGCCGTGGCGATCTCCAGGGGAGAGACGCAGAGTTTCAGGATCATCCCCCGCCCGCCGCTCTTCAGTTCGAACCAGCGGCAGCACCCCTCTCCTCGCAGCGTGAAGGCTCCCAGATTCTCCACGGTCCCCTCAAGTCGCCCCCGAATTCCCTTGAGATCGGTAAGCAGACCGGAAAATTTCTCCAGAATCTCGTCGGGGAGCTTCTCGCACCCCTTGAAGAGCCGCCCCAACGCCGCCACATAGTCGCCCATGAGCCGCGCCAACTCCTCGGTCCGCTCCTCCGTCTCCCGCCAGAAACCGGTGGCGTAGATCGCCGGGGTCAGCCGGAGTTTGTACTCCCCATGGCGCTCCTTGGGAACCCGGAGTTGCTCCAGTAGTCCCAGAGCCAGGTCGTCCATGGTGGAGGTGGTGGCGTCCGCCAGCAGCAGCCGCTGGGGAAGGAGGAACGTCTCCACGATCCCGGTGAGTTCATGAAACAGTCCGTCCATATTTTCGGGGATCTCCTTGGCAAGGAGGGCCGACAGCCGGGGAAGGAGTCCCTTCTGAGGCTTGCGGGGCTGCTGGAGCCCGGCCAGGAGTTTGAGGAGCCCGTAGCGGGAGACCTGGCTGGAGAGGAAGCTGGTGGCGATGTCTTCCAGATGGTGTCCCTCATCAAAGATGAGCCGGGAAAAAGGGGGGAGCACTGCCGACGATTCATAGCCGGTCTCGGAGCGAACCGCCACATCGGCCATGAGGAGGGCGTGGTTCACCACCAGGAGATCGGCTCCGGCGGCCTCCCTCCGGGCGGTATAGAAAAAGCATTTCGTATACCAGGGGCACTTGACCCGGCCGCACTGGTCGGCCTCGCAGTGAACCTCTTCCCAGATCTCGTCCCGGGGGGGGACGCTCATGTCGCTGCGGCACCCCTCAGCGGTCCTGGCGCTCCACTGGATGATCGCCTGCAGCTCCGTGGCATGCTCGTCGGCAAAGAGAGCCGGTTCGATTTTGATTCCTTCCAGCTTCCGGATGCAGAGATAGTTGCTCCGTCCCTTGACCAGCACCGCCCGGAATTTTTCCGGGATGATTGATTGCAGGAAAGGGAGATCCTTCCGGATGAGCTGCTCCTGGAGGTTGATGGTGTTGGTGGAGACGACGACCCGCTCCTTGTTGCGCAGGGCCCAGAAGATGGCTGGGAGGAGATAGGCCAGGGACTTGCCGGTGCCGGTCCCCGCCTCGATGACGGCGATCCGGCCACCGTTGAACGCCTCGGCCACGGCGAAACACATCCGGACCTGCTCCTCCCGGAATTCATAACCGGTGAGCTTTTTGGTGATGGTCCCTTCCGGCCCGAAGAGCCCTTCTATCTCGGGGTACGAGAGAGGGATAACCTCCTTCCGGGCAAAGGGGGGGACGGTCTGGACGCAGTGAGTGGCATCGTTATTGATGAGGTAGAACCCCACCCCGCGATTGCCGAAGAGGGAAGAGACCCCGATATCGGCTTCAGAGGGGGTCAGCTGACCGGAGGGATGGTTATGGATCACCACGTCGCCGTAGGACGCGGTGATCATGATGGCGGCCACGGCGTCCCGGTTCCCCCGAGCCAGCGGCTCCACATCGATGACGACCTTCGCCTCGTCGGTCCGTCCCAGGAAAAAGACTTCATTGCCGCCGGCGTCGGCGATCTCTTCCCTCAGCCGATTCAGGACATGTTCGGTAAAATAGCGCTTCATGGGACGGGAGAATACCTTCTTTATGCCGCTGCGGCAACCGTGTTGTGCATCGTCCCCCTTTTCAGGAATATTGCCCTTACATCACTTTTCGCATATAGTAGCCGCTGCGGTGATAAAGAGAGGGGTTAACCAGTGACACAAGGTATCCGGCTGGACAATCTGACCTATTCCGTTGACGGCAGGACGATCCTTCGGGAGATGAACCTTCTGGTGGCAAAAGGGGTGAACCGGACCATCCTGGGTGCCTCCGGTGTGGGGAAGACCACCATTCTGAAATTGATGCTGGGACTCCTCAAGCCTGATTCGGGGAGGGTGAGCATCGACGGACACCAGCTCTGCGACCTTTCCGAGGGGAAGTTGATCAAAGTCCGAAGCCGCATCGCCATCGTCTTCCAGGGGGGGGCGCTCTTCGACTCCATGACCGTGGGGGAGAATGTGGGGTACCGGTTACTGGAAGAGGGGCGACCGGGAGCAGAGGTGGAGCGGGTGGTCCGGGAGAAACTCTCCTTTGTCGGGCTGGAGGACACCATCGACCGCTATCCGGCCCAGCTCTCCGGCGGTATGAAAAAACGGGCAGCCATCGCCCGGGCACTGGCTTCGGAGCCGGATTACATCTTCTTCGACGAACCTACCACCGGCCTCGATCCCATCGGAGTCTATAATATCTGCAACGTCATCCGGCGGCTCCAGGCCGAGGGGAAGACCACCCTCATGGTGACCCATGATCTGGAGACCGCCTTCAACGTCTCGGACCGCTTCTCCTTTATCCACCAGGCAAAGCTGATCTTCGAGGGAACCGAGGAGGAGATGTTCTCCTCGGATTTACCGGCGATCCGGGAGTTTCTGGAACCGACGGACGAATCGCTTTTTACAAGAAAGTGAAAAAACTGTGAAACGTGAATAGTGAATGGTGAAAAGTGCAGGGCGGCAGAAAGAGGGTTTTGTTCTTTTCACCATTCACGTTATTCAGAGAGGAACACGATGAAACGAAGCGACGATATAGCATGGGCCCAGGTTCGGGTGGGGATATTCATCATCTGCGCCCTTCTCTTTTTGGCGGGGGGAATCATTCTCATGGGGCAGAAGACCAAGCTCTTCTCCTCCATGGAAACTCTGTCGGTGATCATGAAAGACGTTGCCGGCCTGAAGGTGGGGGCGCCGGTCTGGCTGGCGGGGATGGATGTGGGGGTTGTCACCAGCATCGATTTTGAACATCCCGAAAAGAGCAACGAGGTGGAGATCGTCCTGGAGGTTGGCGGAAAGTCGCTGAAAAAGATCGGACACGATTCCATCGTCACCATCAAGACCCGGGGGCTCATGGGGGAAAAGTACGTGGACATAACTCCCACCAATGACTATTCGGCCAAGCCGCTCCGGCGGCTGGTGGGGCAGCAGACCGTCCGTATGGAAGACGTGATGAAGAAGGCTGACTCATCCTTCGAGATGCTCAACGGGATCATCGGCCGGATCAATCAGGGGGAGGGAACCTTCGGACGGTTTACCAAGGACCCGAAACTCTATGACAATCTGGTGATTCTCTCCAAGCAGTTAAACCGGATCGTCGTGAATATCAACAGCGGCAAAGGGACCATCGGCAAGCTGGTGGGGAGCAGCGAACCCTATGACCGGCTCCTCACCATTCTTGATCGGGCTGACCGGACTCTTCAGGAGATCAGTGAGTCCGACGGGACCATGAACCGCTTCATCCATGATCGCCAGCTCTACGACAAGCTGGTGGTCCTGGCCGACAAGAGCGTCCAGGCCGCCGAAGACGTGCGGGCTCTGAACCGGAAGATCACCTCATCGGAAGGGACCATCGGTCTGCTCATCAATGACCGGAAGCTCTACGACAAGAGCACCGACCTGTTGACCCGCGCCGACAACTCCCTCAAGTCTCTGGAAGAGGTTACCACCCGGATCAACCAGGGGGAGGGGACCGCGGGGAAACTGGTGAGCGACAAGGAGCTGTATAACAAGCTGGACAAGATGGTGAACTCGGTGGACGAGTTGGTGAACGATATCAAGAAGAACCCCGGCCGGTACGTGAAGTTCTCGCTGTTTTGAGGAAGTGCCTCTCGTCGCCATTAACTGCCGTCTCCACCCGCCTGCTGGTGACATCGATGAGCGACGTACTGTAGCTTTCCGGAGGTGAACATGACCTACCTGGCGGAAAAATCACGGGAGCTTCTCAGGGTCGGCTCGGGGTTTCCCGGAGCCGAATTCCGTGACGGGCAGGAAGAGGCCATTCGCCATATCGTGGAGGGGCGAGGTCGTTTGCTGGTGGTGCAGAAGACCGGCTGGGGGAAGAGCTTCGTTTATTTTATCGCCGCCAAGCTGCTCCGGGAAGGGGGTAACGGACCCGCTTTGTTGATTTCTCCTCTCCTTTCCCTCATGCGAAATCAGATTACAGCGGCGCAGCGGATGGGGGTGCGGGCCGCCACCGTCAACTCCGATAACCTGGACGAATGGAGTGATGTTGAAGAGCGGTTCGGGCGCAATGAGATCGACATCCTGTTGATCTCACCGGAGAGGCTGGCAAACGAACGGTTCCGCACCCAGGTTTTGGCTCGCATCGCCGGGCAGATTTCGCTCTTGGTGATCGACGAGGCTCACTGCATTTCCGACTGGGGCCACGATTTTCGTCCTCATTATCGTCTGCTGGAGCGGATTGTCAGATCATTACCCCCCAATCTGCGACTCCTTGCCACCACGGCCACCGCCAACAATCGTGTGCTGGCTGACCTGGCCACGGTGCTGGGTCCCAAGCTGGAGGTGTCACGGGGAGATCTGAACCGGAGCTCGCTTTCGCTTCAGACCATCTCCTTACCCAGTCAGGCGGAGCGTCTGTCTTGGCTGGCTGAACAGCTGGCAACGCTTCAGGGGCACGGCATCATCTACACCCTGACGGTGCGTGACGCCGAGCAGGTTGCCGGTTGGCTGAAGAGCCGTGGCCTCAGCGTGGCAGCGTACACCGGACAAACCGGTCCCGGCCGGGAAGAGCTGGAACAGGCGCTGCTCCAGAACCGGGTCAAGGCGCTGGTGGCCACTACGGCCCTGGGGATGGGGTACGACAAGCCGGATCTGGCATTTGTCATTCATTATCAAACACCGGGTTCCGTGGTGGCCTACTACCAGCAGGCAGGCCGGGCCGGACGCGCTCTGGATGCAGCTTATGGGGTCCTGTTGAGCGGCGAAGAAGAGACGAACATCACCGACTGGTTCATCAAGAGCGCCTTTCCCACCCGCCGGGAGGTGGCCGCCGTCCTGGAAGCGCTGGAGAAAGAGTCTGACGGGTTGTCGGTTCCCGAGATCATGGCCCGGGTAAATGTGAGCAAAGGGAGGATCGAGAAGACGATTGCTCTCCTCTCCTTGGAATCTCCCGCCCCCATCGCAAAACAGGGACACAAGTGGCAGCTCACGGTCGCAACTCTGAGCGAGGAGTTCTGGGCGCGTGCGGAGCGACTCACTGCCCTGCGCCGCACCGAACAGCAGCAGATGCAGGAGTATGTCAGGCTCCCCTTCGGCGAGCATATGGGGTTTCTCGTGAGGGCGCTTGATGGCGACCCGTGCGGCGTCACTCCTCCTCTCCTGGCGCCGCTCCCCACCTCCGTGGATGAGGTCCTGGTCCGGGAGGCGGTGGCATTTCTGCGCCGCGAGGGGCTCATCATCGAGCCGCGCAAGAAATGGCCGGACGGCGGGATGCCTCAGTACCAGGTGAAGGGGTTTATTAACGAGGGGCATCTGGCACAACCGGGGAGAGCACTCTCCATCCTGGGGGATGCCGGTTGGGGGGGAGTCGTCGGGCACGGCAGATCCCTTGATCACCACTTCTCTGATGACCTGGTGGCGGCATGCGCGAAGATGATCGGAGAGTGGAACCCGCAAACGTTCCCCACCTGGGTGACCTGTATCCCGTCCCTTCGCCACCCTGATCTTGTCCCCGATTTCGCTCGGCGGCTGGCCGATGCTCTGGGACTCCCCTTTCATGTTGTTCTGGCCAAAACCGACCCTCGTCCTGCACAGAAGAGTATGGCAAACAGTACCCAGCAGGCGCGAAACATCGACGGCTCTCTCGCTTTTTGCGCCCCAAGGCTCCCCCGGCGAGGCCCCATGTTTCTCGTGGACGACCTGGTTGATTCACGCTGGACCTTTACCGTGGCCGCGTGGCTGTTGCGCAGTCACGGCAGCGGTGAGGTCTGGCCGGTGGCACTTGCACAGGCAGGGCGGGATTGATGGCGCCGAAGCTCTCACTCAACACTCAGGCAATCCTTCTCCTCACGGCGCCGCTGATGGCCGGACACGCCCCCTCATCTCCTGATCTGCTGACCCTCGTCGAGTACAATTTTCTTGCTCGTCACCTGCGCGAACTGCAGTGCCGGCCGGCGGATCTTTTGGCTGCTGACGGGGGTGAGCTGCTTCGCGCCTGCCAACCGGTAATTGAAGAAGGCCGTTTACAACGGTTGTTGGCTCGTGGTTTCCTTTTGAGCCAGGTCATAGAGCGTTGGGAGGCTCGCGCCATCTGGGTCATGAGTCGGGCTGACGCCGAATACCCCCGGCGCATGAAGGGGCGTCTGAAAGAAGATGCTCCTCCATTGCTGTATGGCTGCGGTGATATCAGGCTGCTGGAGAGCGGCGGCCTTGCGGTGGTTGGGTCGCGTCATGTGGATGAGGCGGTGATGGAGTACGCCATGGCCGTCGGCAACTTGGCAACTCGATGCGGGAAGACGCTACTCTCCGGTGGGGCGAAGGGGGGCGATCAGGCGGCCATGGCAGGTGCGTTGGAAGCAGGGGGTAAGGTTCTCGGCGTTCTCGGAGACAGCTTGGAAAAGAGCGCCATGAACCGTGATCACCGCAACGTCATCATGGGGGGGCAATTACTGCTGATCTCCCCTCATGACCCCGGCACGGGCTTTACCGTCGGCAACGCCATGCAGAGAAACAAGTTGATCTATGCCTTGGCCGATGCGGCGCTGGTGGTAAGCTCGGATTCCAACAAGGGGGGAACCTGGTCGGGAGCAGTGGAACAGTTGGGCCGATTCCCACGCATTCCCGTGTATGTCCGATCCACGGGAGAGCCGTCCCAGGGGTTGGATGCCTTGAGAGAAAAGGGTGCTCTTCCCTGGCCGAACCCGCGGGATACGGATGAGCTCGAGGCGCTGTTCAGTGCTACTTGTCGTAACCGTGCCGAAAGTATCTTTTCATAACTCTCCCCGTCTGATGTTGACATCTCCTGATGCAATGTAAGCAAGCGTTGCAGGATACGCACGTGGTTACGGTGCGCACCCTACTCCTGAATTTTCATTCCGGTGGCTATTGAGGCGGCTTTCTGATAAGAATGGGGCATAAACAGATAGCCTTGAACGATCGTGGGTAGTGCTAAAACATGACAAGCATCAGCCTCTCGCAGCTGGAAAATCACCTTTGGGAATCTGCCAATATCCTCCGTGGACCGGTGGACGCCGCCGACTTCAAGACCTATATCTTCCCCCTCCTCTTCTTCAAGCGGATCTGTGACGTATGGGATGAGGAGTACCAGGAAATTGCCCAGGAGATGGGTGATCCGGCGCTTACCATGTTTCCGGAGTCTCACCGGTTTCAGGTTCCGGTGGGATGTCATTGGCAGGATGTCCGGGAAACTCCCCTCAATGTGGGGTCCGCATTGCAGCGGGCGCTGCGGGAACTGGAAAAGGTAAACCCGGAGACACTGTACGGCGTCTTCGGTGACGCCCAATGGTCCAATAAAGATCGACTCACCGATGCACTCCTGAAAGATCTCATCGAGCACTTTTCGCAACTGCCGCTGGGCAACGGGCATGTTGCCTCGGATGTTCTGGGAGATGCCTACGAATACCTGATCAAAAAATTTGCCGACGCCACCAACAAGAAAGCCGGGGAGTTCTATACCCCGCGCAGTGTAGTCCGGCTCATGGTGGAGATGCTTGATCCGAAAGAGGGGGAGACGATCTACGACCCTGCCTGCGGGACCGGCGGCATGCTCCTCGCCGCCTTGCAGCACGTCCATGAGATGCATGGTGACACCAAGCGGCTCTGGGGCAAGCTGTACGGCCAGGAAAAGAACCTCACCACGTCGGCCATTGCCAGGATGAATCTCTTTCTTCACGGCATAGAGGATTTTCAGATCGTCCGTGGCGATACGCTCCGGAATCCCGCTTTCTTTGAAGCCGACCGGCTGGCCACGTTCGATTGTGTCATTGCCAATCCCCCCTTTTCCCTGGAGAAGTGGGGTGAGGACGTCTGGCTCAACGACCCCTTTGGCCGCAACTTTGCCGGAATGCCGCCATCAAGCAGCGGCGACTATGCCTGGGTGCAGCACATGGTCAAGTCCATGGCAGATGTCACCGGGCGGATGGCAGTGGTATTGCCACAGGGAGCGTTGTTCCGTAAAGGGGTGGAAGGAGAGATTCGGCGAAAGCTGCTGGAGTTGGACCTTCTGGAGGCGGTCATTGGTCTGGCGCCGAACCTGTTTTACGGCACCGGTCTTGCCGCCTGCATCCTGGTGCTTCGTAAGCGTAAGCCGGTTGACCGCAAGGGGAAAGTGATGATAGCCGACGCTTCCGGCCTGTTCCGTCGGGGCAGGGCTCAGAACTACCTTGAGCCGGAACAGGGAGCGGAGATCCTGACTTGGTTCCAGCAGTTTGCAGATGTCCAGGATCGAGTCCGTATTGTCGACCTTGATGAGATCAAGGCCGAGGATTGGACTCTGAATATATCACGCTATGTTTTGCCACCCCTCAACGAGGATATCCCACCGTTGCCGCAGGCCATAGAGAATTTCAAGGCAGCTCTTGCGCGATGTCGTGAGGCGGAAAGCCGTCTGACGACGCTGATGGACGAAGGAGGTTGGCTGTTATGACTTCCCGCATATCTCAACAGGAACTGGAATCCTATCTCTGGGGAGCGGCAACGCTGCTGCGCGGGTTGATCGACGCCGGCGACTACAAGCAGTTCATCTTTCCGTTGCTGTTTTTCAAGCGGGTCTCTGATGTATTTGACGAGGAGTATCAACACTCCATGGACGAATCTGGTGGTGATTTCGCCGAGAATCACCGTCTCCAGATACCGGCCGGTTCCCACTGGAACGACGTCCGCCAATCGCCCAAAAACGTCGGCATGACGATTCAGGCGGCCATGCGGGCCATGGAGGCGGCTAATCCCGAGCAACTGCCGGGAATCTTCGGCGATGCTCCCTGGACGAACAAGGAGCGGTTGCCGGACGAAACCCTGAAGAACCTCATCGAGCATTTTTCAACCCAGACTCTTTCGGTGGCCAATGTCCCGGAAGATGAGCTTGGCAACGCCTACGAATTTCTCATCAAGAAATTTGCCGATGACTCCGGCCATACGGCGGCGGAGTTTTATACCAACCGCACCGTTGTTCATCTGATGACACAACTGTTGAACCCGCGGCCCGGCGAGTCGATCTATGATCCCACCTGCGGCACCGGTGGCATGCTTCTGTCGGCGCTGGCGGAGGTGAAACGTTCCGGCGGTGAATATCGGACCCTCAAACTCTATGGCCAAGAGCGGAACCTGATGACCTCCGGGATTGCCCGGATGAATCTTTTTCTCCACGGGATCGAGGATTTTCAGATCGCTCGGGGTGATACCCTGGCAGACC
This sequence comes from uncultured Geobacter sp., assembly GCA_903902855.1. Lineage (GTDB taxonomy): Bacteria > Desulfobacterota > Desulfuromonadia > Geobacterales > CAIOGM01 > CAIOGM01. Next base: position 23,285 of record CAIUWK010000072.1, read on the forward strand.
CCAAGCTCATAGAGGGTGATCAACTAAGACAATTCGATGTGGTCCTGGCAAACCCTCCCTATTCCATCAAGCAATGGGATCGCGCCGCCTTTGAATCCGACAAATGGGGGCGTAACTTCCTGGGCGTCCCTCCCCAGGGGCGAGCCGACTACGCCTTCTTTCAGCATATCCTGAAATCCCTCACCCCCGGTTCCGCCAAGGGGCGAGGGGATAAAACCGGTGGGCGGTGCGCCGTTCTCTGGCCCCATGGCGTGTTGTTTCGCAATGAAGAGCGGGAAATGCGGAACAAGATGGTAGCGCAGGATCTGGTGGATGCGGTCATCGGACTCGGGCCGAATCTCTTCTACAACTCCCCCATGGAATCGTGTGTTGTCGTCTGTCGTCGCCGCAAGAGCCCGGAGCGCAGAGGGAAGGTGCTTTTCATTGATGCCCTCAACGATGTCACCCGGGAACGGGCGCAGAGTTTTCTCACTCCGGCGCATCAGGAACATATCCTCGGCGCGTACCGTACCTTTCAGGACGAGCCCGGCTTCGCCAAAGTCGCCACGATTGAAGAGATTATTGCCAACGGTTCAAACCTTTCCATCCCGCTCTATGTGAAGAAAATTGCCGTGGCCACCGAACGAGGGGCAGATGGACAGGAAGTGAGCCTGCAGAGTGCCTGGAAACAGTGGCAGGAGGGTGGGGACCATTTCTGGCAACAGATGGATGATCTGGTGAAAACTCTGGATGAATTGACTTCCGGGGAAGGAGCCATGGATGCGTAGTGCTCAGGACTTTGGAGAATACTCAGTACGTCGTCGGTCGTCGCGCCCACCGCCGATAAGCTGGAACATGGGAAGAATAAACGCTTCGGTGCACCGTCTCATAGAAACCTTCTAAGCTCGGAGAGAAATCTTCTATGATCGGGGGGGAAACCTACCAAGCTCGGAGAGAAACCTTCTATGCTCAGGGGGAAACCTACCAAGCTTGACGTGAAACCTACCAAGCTCGAAGAGAAACCTTCTATGCTCGTTGAGATGCCATCAGAGCTGGCGGTGGAGCTTTGCTCTCTGACAGGAAAGAGAACCGGCTCAAGAAGGCACCGAAATATCCTGGTTGCATTGTGCAAACATAGTCCTTACACGGTTGACGAGCTTGTCCGATTGTTGGGTAAGAATCGAAAATACTTGATGAATAACTATGTCAGGCCCATGCTTCAGGCGGGTGAACTGGTAATGCGATACCCTGAATCCCCCAACCATCCCCACCAAGCGTATATGGCTCCAGATCAGGACAGTGATCATGAGTAAGGTTGCAACCTTGCCAAACAAAGTTGCAACCTTACTTGCAACTTTTCGAGGTTCAGAATGACTGACAGGAATCTCAAGCCCGGCTGGAATAGTTGGCGTTTTGACCAGATAGCGATCAACGTCAATGAACGGATTGATGATCCATCAAAGTCCGGCGTTGATTTTTACGTCGGGCTGGAACATCTTGATCCGGATTCGTTGAAGATTCGGCGCTGGGGAAAGCCGGAAGATGTGGAGGCAACCAAGCTCTGCTTCAAGAAGGGCGACATCATCTTTGCGCGGCGAAGGGCGTATCAGCGGAAGTTGGGTGTGGCGGAGTTCGATGGAATCTGTTCGGCCCACGCCATGGTGCTGAGGCCACGGACCGATGTCGTGTTGCCGGAGTTCCTGCCGTTCTTCATGCAGAGTGATTTGTTCATGAATCGGGCGGTGGAGATCTCCGTAGGGTCGTTGTCACCGACGATCAATTGGAAGACGATGGCGGTTCAGCAGTTTGCGCTGCCGCCGTTGGAGGAACAGCAACATATAGTATCGAGGCTACTGGCGCTTGAGGAGCAGATCGAAGCGCTTCTATCACTTAGAACTTTCCACGCACGTCTTATTGAGTCGCATACTGACAGTTTTCTTGCACGTTGGAATAGTCGACAGGTAACGACAGTCGATAATTTGGTAACTAGTGCGCCTCGCAATGGGTTGTCACCAAAGGTTAATGCCGACGAAAATGGCTATCCCACGTTAAGCATCAGTGCGGTAAGAGAAGGAGCCATTGTAACAGAAGGAAATACCAAATACGCCAATGTCTCCGAATCTGATGTGCAGCAATTTTTACTCCAGAAGAGAGACGTACTTGTTGTACGTGGCAACGGCAACAAGCTATTGACTGGGAAGTGCGGGATCGTCGGCAATGTTCCTTTACACTGCTTTTATCCCGATTTACTAATCAGACTTCGTTTTGACGAGAAAACCATACGTACGGATTTTGCCGTTCTCCAATGGAATTCGCCTTCAATTCATAACAAACTGATCAGCAGAGCAAAGTCCACAAATGGCATTTGGAAGATTAATGGGGCTGACATTCGTAAGCATTCCCTTATAGTGCCTCCTCTCAAAGAGCAGGATATTTTTCTTGCTGATTATAGAAAACATCGTGCTGCAAAATCAGTGCTTGCGAAGAGGATTCTCTCTGCGTCTGGATTGAAACATCAATTACTGCAAGCCCACTTCTCAGGAGTAGTGGGTTAGGGTGAACGGCTTTATCTTGAACCCCAACAATGATGCTCCCGCAAATTCTGTCATTGCGAGCGAAGCGAAGCAATCCGGTGGTCGGTTGGGATGAACAGTTTCACCGCCTTTGCTCAATGCCTGCAAGAAGGGCGAAGCAGATGAAGCTTTTGCTTTTCACTACGTCGTACGCCGTATATCTAGATCATGAATCGGGAGGGTGAAATGAGCTTCACCGAATCTAACACCGTTGAAGCCTATCTCCGTGACCTGCTGGCCGGGCCGGGTCAAGAGACCGTTCCCGGTGTTGCCGGTGAACCGGGACCACTTTATACGGTCAAGCAAGCGGCAAGGGGTACCGGTTGGCGGTATGTGTCGCCAGCCAACCTCCCCCGACAGAGTCATGAAGTCTTTGTTGAATCCTACCTGCGTGATGCCCTCCTCCGCCTCAATGCCGAAATCAAGGAACAACCAGACCGTGCCGACGAGGTCATCTATAAACTCCGGGCTATCGTACTCTCTGTCCGCTCGGATGGGCTGATCCGGGCCAACGAAGAGATGACCGCCTGGTTACGCGGCGAACGGACCATGCCGTTCGGCCTGAATCATGAACATGTGCCGGTACGGTTGATAAACTTCGACTTGTCATCAGGCGCAGGACCGGACCAAAACGATTACGTCATTACCCAGCAGTATACCTTCCGTGCGGGATGGACGGAAAAGCGGGCCGACTTGATGCTGCTGGTAAACGGCCTGCCGCTGGTCCTCATCGAAGCCAAGACACCAGTGCGCAGGGCAACCAGCTGGGTGGACGGCGCTCTCCAGGTTCATGAAGATTACGAGAAGTTCGTCCCAGAGCTGTTCGTCTTCAACGTCTTTTCTGTCGCCACCGAAGGAAAAGAGTTCCGCTACGGTGCCATCGGCGTCCCCATCAAGGATTGGGGGCCATGGAATCTCGATCTCACCCCCCCGTCAGGAAGAGCTGAGGGGAGCACCCTGTATAAGCTCAAAGCGGCGGCCGAAAGCATGTTGCGGCCACACATCGTCCTCGACATCCTTGCCAGTTTTACCCTGTTCGCCACCCACAAGAAGAAACAGCGGAGCAAGGTCATCTGCCGTTACCAGCAATACGACGCCGCAAACCGGATCGTGGAGCGGGTGCTGAGCGGATACCCGAAAAAAGGACTCATCTGGCACTTCCAGGGTTCCGGCAAATCGCTCCTCATGGTATTCGCCGCCCAGAAACTCCGGATGCATCCAATGCTGAAAAACCCCACCGTTCTCATCGTGGTGGACCGGGTCGACCTGGACTCCCAGATTACCGGCACCTTCACTGCCGCCGATATCCCCAATCTGGAAAAGGCGGAGTCCCGGGAAAAGCTGCAACGGGTCCTGGCTCAGGATCTCCGGAAGATAATCATTACCACCATCTTCAAGTTCGGCGAAGCAGATGGCGTCCTCAACGATCGGTCCAATATCATCGCCCTGGTGGACGAGGCCCATCGCACCCAGGAAGGTGATCTGGGCCGCCAGATGCGCCAGGCACTCCCCAATGCCTTCCTGTTCGGTCTCACCGGCACCCCCATCAACCGGAGCGACCGGAATACGTTCTATGCCTTCGGCGCCGACGAAGACACAGGCGGATACCTGAGCCGCTATGGTTTTGAGGAGTCGATTCGGGATGGTGCAACTCTGCCGCTGCACTTCGAACCGCGTCTCGTGGAATTGCACATCAACAAGGAAGCCATTGATGAGGCGTTTGCCGACTTGACCGGCGACCTGTCCGATCTGGACAGGGACAATCTGGCCAAGGCCGCCTCTAAAATGGCAATCCTGGTCAAGACGCCGGAGCGGGTCCAGCGGATCTGCGCCGACATCGTGCAGCACTTTCAGAACAAGATCGAACCCAACGGCTTCAAGGGGCAGATCGTCACCTTTGACAGGGAAAGTTGCCTCCTCTACAAGCAGGCAATCGACAAACTCCTTCCGTCGGAGGCGAGTGATATCGTCATGACGGTCAATGGCAATGAACCCCAGTACAAGGCGTACGTGAGGAGTCGCGCTGAAGAAGAGCGATTGCTGGAACGGTTCCGCGACCCCAACGACCCGCTGAAACTCCTCATCGTTACGGCCAAACTCCTCACCGGCTTTGATGCGCCCATCCTCCAGGTCATGTACCTGGACAAGCCCATGAGGGACCATACCCTACTTCAGGCCATCTGCCGGGTCAACCGGACTTTTTCACTCCTCAAAAGTTACGGCCTGATCGTGGATTATCTCGGCGTATTTGACGACGTGGCCAAGGCGCTGGAATTTGACGACGAGAGTGTCCGGAAGGTGGTCTCCAACATTCAGGAGTTGAAGAACACGTTCCCCGAGGCGATGCAGAAGTGCCTGACCTTCTTTACCGGCGTTGACCGGACGGTTCAGGGGTATGAAGGACTGATAGCCGCCCAGGAGTGCCTCCCCAACAACACCGTGCGGGATAATTTTGCCGCCGAGTTCAGCGTCCTCAACCGACTCTGGGAGGCTATCTCACCGGACCCTTTTCTGAGTCAGTACGAAATTAACTACCGGTGGCTCTCTCAGGTCTACCAATCGGTGCAACCTTCAGGCGGGCAAGGAAAGCTTCTCTGGCATGCTCTTGGGGCCAAGACCATCGAGTTGATCCATCAGAATGTTCACGTAGAAGCGCTACGGGATGACCTGGACACGTTGATCCTGGATGCCGACCTGCTGGAGGCGGTGCTGAGTAACCCCGACTCCAAGGACGCCAAGGTCATTGAAATCAAGATCGCTCGCCGGTTGCGTCGCCACATGGGGAACCCGAAGTTCAAAGCGCTTTCCACCCGACTGGAAGAGCTGAAAAACCGGCAGGAGCAGGGGCTGATCAGCAGCGTGGATTTCCTGAAGCAGTTGCTGCAACTTGCCGAGGACTTGCTGAAGACGGAAAAAGAGACACCTCCGGAAGAGGATGAAGATCGCGGCAAGGCGGCATTGACCGAGCTGTTCCAAGAGGTGAAGACCGAGTCGACGCCGGTCATAGTTGAACGGATTGTTGCCGACATTGATGAGCTTGTACGGTTAGTCAGTTTCCCCGGTTGGCAGCAAACCCTGGCGGGTGAGCGGGATGTGAAGAAGGCTCTGCGGAAGTCGCTGTTCAAATATCGCCTGCATCAGGATGAGGAGTTGTTTGAGAAGGCTTATGGGTATATAAGACTCTATTATTGACTGTTATCTGAAAATATCATGAATGAAATCACGAGGTAAACGCATGCACAAGATGGTACGAACGGCAGCACTCTTCCTCCTCCTGACGGCCACCGCCGCCCTGGGTCAGGGGCTGGAAGAGAAGGTGAAAGAGCACACGTTGAAGAACGGGATGAAGCTCCTCATGGTGGAGCGGCATACCTCACCCACGGTCTCTACCTGGATACGTTACAAGGTGGGAAGCGTGGATGAGCGGAGCGACGAGCGGGGACTGGCCCATCTCCTGGAACATATGCTCTTCAAGGGGACGAAGACACTTGGGACCACCGATTATGCCAAGGAAAAGCCGCTTCTTGACAAAATCGAGCAGACAGCCCAGCAGCTCATAGCGGAAAAGGCCAAACGGGAACTGGGGGAGAAGGGGGTCGTCAGCCGCCTGGAGAAGGAGCTGGCCGACCTGGAGAAGGAGGCCGGCAAGTACTCGGTGAAGGAGGAGTTTTTTCAGCTCTACTCCAAGAACGGCGGCAACAACTACAACGCCTTCACCAGCAAGGACGGCACTACCTACCTCATCAACATCCCTTCCAACAAGCTGGAACTCTGGGCTGCCATCGAGTCGGACCGGATGAAGAACCCGGTGCTCCGCGAATTCTATACCGAACGTTCGGTGGTGATGGAAGAGCGGCGGCGCACCTATGACGGCGAGCCCGAAGGGCAGCTCTGGGAAAATTTTCTGGCCATCGCCTTTGTGGCCCACCCCTATGGCCAGCCCACCATCGGCTGGATGTCCGATATCGAGAATCTGACCCGGACCAAGGCTGAAAATTTCCTCCATAAATATTACGCTCCCAACAACGCCATCGTGGCGGTGGTGGGGGATATCCAGCCGGACAGGGTGATCGCCCTTGCAGAGAAATATTTCGGCGATATCTTGCCTGGGACCCCGGTGCCGCCGGTGGCGGTGGAGGAACCCCGTCAGCCGGGAGAGAAGCGGATGGATCTGCAGCTGGATTCGGAACCGCAGCTCCTCATCGGTTTTCACAAGCCGGTCTATCCCGACCCGGAAGATTATGTCTTTGACGTCATCGACGCCATCCTGGCCGATGGCCGGACCTCCCGGCTCCACAAGAGCCTGGTTCAGGAACAGCAGCTGGCCACGGAGGTCTCTACCTTCGGCGCTCCCGGTAGCCGTTACCCCAACCTGTTCCTTCTGGGGGCCACACCCCGGAGCCCCCACACCGCCGCTCAGGTGGAGCAGGCCATCTACGCCGAGATCGACAAGCTGAAGAACCAGCCCATGACCCAGCGGGAGCTGCAGCAGATCCTCAACCGGCTGGAATACGAGGAGATCCGGCAGATGGGCTCCAACGGCGGTCTGGCCCGTAATCTCACCGAGTACGAGGCAACCACCGGAAGCTGGCGCTACCTCATCCAGCACCGGCAGAAGTTATCACAGGTCACCCCGGCCGACGTCATGCGGGTGGCAAAGAAATATTTTGTGTCTGAAAATCGTACAGTGGGCACTATCACCAAGAAGGAGGTGACGAAATGAAGCTCTTCACAGCGATACTCCTTTTGACCGTTTCGTTCCTCGGCGCCACCGTCTGTGCCGGATCGCCCTTGGCAACGAACCCCCGGACCATGACTTTTCCCCCCATGACCTACGATATTCCCAAGGCCGAACGGTTTGTCCTGGCCAACGGGATGATCGTCTACCTCATGTCGGACCGGGAACTCCCTTTGATCAACGTCACCGCCTACGTGGGGACCGGCGGCATCTATGAGGCTGCGGAGAAGGTCGGCCTGGCAGGCCTCACGGCGGCTGTCATGCGCAGCGGCGGCATCGAAGGTTCAACGCCGGAGCAGCTGGACACCGAACTGGAGTTCATGGCTTCCTCGGTGGAGTCCTCCATGGGGGCCGATCTGGGAAATGTAGGGATGGCGACCCTTGGGAAAAACTTCGACCGGACCCTGGGGCTCTTTGCCGGGGTGGTGATGAACCCCGCCTTCAACCAGGCGCGGTTCGAGCTGGCTGTCAAGCAGAGCCTGGAAGCACTCCGCCGCCAGAATGATGACCCCAAGGGGGTGGCGGATCGGGAACTGCGCAAGGCGATCTACGCGGGGAACCCTCTGGGGCGCTTCCCCACCCCCGCCACGGTGAAGGGGATCAGCCGTGACGACCTGCTTGCCTTCCACAAAAAATACTACCATCCCAACAACATCATCCTGGCGGTATCCGGTGATATCGGACGTCAGGAGCTGGAAGAGAAGCTGAATCTCCTGTTCGGACAGTGGAAAAAAGTCGAGGTTCAACTCCCCAAGGTCCCCTGGCCGGAGATGACCATGAAGCCGGAGATGCTCTTCGTGAAGAAGGAAATCGACCAGTCGGTGATCCGTATGGGGCATATGGGGATCACCAAGGAAAACCCCGATCTCTATGCCATTCGGGTGATGGACTTCATCCTGGGGGGGAACGGCTTCAACTCGCGACTCATGAGTGAAATCAGGACCAAGGAGGGGCTGGCTTACAACGTGGTCAGCTATTTCGATGTGGGGCGCAGACTCCCCGGCATCTTCCTGGCCGAGACCGAGACCAAATCCGGTTCCACGGCAAAGGCCATGGGACTCATGCTCCAGCTGATGACCGGCATGACGCAGGAGTCGGTAGCGGAACAGGAGTTGACGCTGGCCAAGGAATCCATGATAAACTCCTTCGTCTTCGGCTTCACCAAGACGGAGATGATTGTCAACCAGCGGGCGCGTCTGGAATATTACGGGTATCCCCTTGATTATCTGGAGAAGTATCGTAACAATATTGCCCTGGTGACGCGGGAGGATGTTCTGCGGGTGGCCAGGGAGTACCTGCATCCCGACAAGCTCATCAAGGTTGTCGTGGGTAACGATACCAAATTCGACAAACCGCTCGCCACCTTCGGACCGGTACGTTCGGTTACTCCGGAGAGTTGGAACGAGCGATAGTCGGAGTCCCCCCATGGAGGATGATTACAGCGTTGGACGGTGCGTTGTCCCCCAGTGGTGCGAATATCGCTTGACAAAAAGTGGAAGTACAGGCTATATGACTGCTTACTGTTGTGCAGGCGTAACCCGGCACCGACGGTATCTGTAAGAGGTGCAAACGGAGAGATGGCCGAGAGGCCGAAGGCGCTCGCCTGCTAAGCGAGTATATTGGGAAACCGGTATCGAGGGTTCGAATCCCTCTCTCTCCGCCACTTTTTCAACCAAGCCGTAACGGCTCAGACATAAATAGCCCTTTCCGGAATGAGTTTCTCCGGAAAGGGCTATTGTCATGTGTGGTGCGGATTTGATCTGTTTCGCAGCTTTACTTCAAGAGATCAAGGGCCTCCTTCGCCATTTTATCAGTCGTCTGGATGCTCTTCAAGTTGGCGCCATAGTTGGAAGAGGTGACCATCATATCTATGGCCTCCCTGGATATTTCCACACGGTCATTCCCCTGCCTTGCCTCCGCAGTCACCCCACCCCCCTTGTTCTCTTTCAATATCGTATCCGATCTCTTGAAGTCGGGGGTGTTGATGTTGGCGATATTGTTTGCCGTTACGGCCTGCTTGAAGCCAAAGGCGCCCAGAGCGGATGTCGCTATTCCCGAGATTGTTGACATCTCTGATGCCTCCTTTTGGGAGTTGCGGCCGTAGAGGGAAGGGGACGACGCATTATCCCTCCTTTCCGGTCACAGCCTGGGCAGCATTTCACGGAAGAACTCAAGCGTAGAGATTGAGAAGTTTCCCGTTGCCGTTACCGACGTCGGGTGCGGATTTCTGGATCAAATCAACAGCATCCTTTCCCAGTTGTTCCTGTTGATCGAGAACCTTCTTGGCAACCATGATGTTGCTCTGGGAGTTGAGTTTGCTGGAGGCCAAGCTGCTGCTGAGAGCTGCAATGTCCATGTCCGGTCCTCTCTATGGTATTTTTTTCCTTATTATACGTATCGGCACTGCTCCGGAGCTCTTGAGCGTTTTTTGTGATTTTGAGGGTGCACTAAAGAAAGCTGTTGAAGCGGAGAAGGTAAAGGTGGTATGGCAGTAGTCAGCTACAGCAGGAAGCTGATGGAGGTTTCGTCACGTAACAGCTTCTGTTGGATCGCGGCAGGCAAGGCGATGAAGATGGGGATATGCACACATTGATAGGCTTTATGCTGATTATGGCTGGTCTGGTGATCGCCTCAATAGCCTCACTGGTATTCCTGACGCAAGGGAAGCGGCATGTTCGTGTCTTTAACAAGTCGAGCATGCGATTGCTTCGCAGAGGGCTGAATTGCTTCATGAATAATGACTTGCAGGGCGCCATAGATAATCTGAATAAGAGTATCGCTCTTGATGCCAATAACGGCCGGTGTCATGAATATCTCAGTTTTGCATACGCCCAATCCGGGCATTATTATCTTGCAAAGAAGCATGCAGGAATTGCCTTGAGATTCAACTCGGAATATTTTGCGCATATAGCGAATTCCATGTTCTACCGGTACAAGTTAGAACTTAAAAAATCACTGGAAGAGGCGAGGAAGGCGATTGCATTTGATGACAATAATTATCATGGCCATTTCTGGGCAGGGATGGCGGCTGCGGATTTGGGGAAATTCGGGGAGGCATTTTCCGAATGTAATAAAGTAAGAAGATGTGACACCTATGCCGGGACTATTTTGTCCAAATATATCAGAGATCTGGAGGCAAGGGTTTCGGGGAGGGCGAAGGACGTCGCGGCCATTGAGTATTTTCCTGCCGGGAGCCGCTCCGTTGAACGCAACCCCATGGAAGTGGATTTTACTGCGCCACGGTCCGAGGAGAGTGATTCAAATAATAAAAAGCATGATTATTATGGGCCCCGGGAAAAGAATTATCATACTGCCGATAACAGTTTTAAGGGTTTTGATGATCTGTTTCGAGATCAAGCCAACGGTGGAGTAAACCAGCTTGACCCGGCACTGGACGGTACGGATAATTCTCAATATTTGAGCCTGCTTGATCTGAGCCCGGGGGCCTCGCGGAGTGACCTTAGGGAGGCCTACCGGAATCTGGTCAAAGTCTGGCATCCTGACCGGTTCGCCCATGATCCTCAGCTACAGCAGTTTGCTGAACAGAAGCTTGGTAAAATAAATGAAGCGTACCGGCACCTGACGGGAAGTTTATAGGGCAGGAGCTAGAGCCAGTGGCGGGGGTACGTGCGATGATAGACGATATTATTGGTGAAGAGGGCTACAACCAGGAGGATCAGGGCTCCCGCCAGCACCGGGACGAAAATGAAGTCCGGACCGACGGCGCCTTGAATGCCGATGAGGGCGGTGGCGCCGGCCGGCGGATGATTCGTGCGGGTCAGGTTCATGACGAAAATGGCCAATCCCACCCCGACGGCCATTGCAAGGGGGGTGGAACCGATGAGGGCGACCACGAGGGTTGCCACCCCGGCAGAGACCAGATGGCCACCGATGAGGTTGCGGGGTTGTGCGAGGGGTGAGTCCGTGACGCCGAAGAGGAGCACTGCGGAGGAACCGAACGAGCCGATGAGGAGTGGCTGCCCCACAAGGTTGGTTACCCCGACGATGGCCAGCATACCCAGGGTGCCGCTGAGAAAACTCCAGATGCAATAACGGAGCGACAGTGGTTGGGGGAAACCCCGCAGAGGGGCCCGGTAGCATCGGGGAAGACCGGTCAGTCGGCCGAAGAGTACCCGGGAGATTTTCTGCGGAGAGGAAAGTCGTTTGTCGGGCATGTCAGGGTTTTTTCGACTCACAGGCCGCAAGCCGTTCCCGCAGTTCCTGCTCTTTCTGCCATCGCTGCGTTACATCCCTCATGATTGAGGCGCACCCTTCTCGTTCCCCGGCACTGTTGCGCAACAGCACCATACTGAATTCCAGTGAAACCCGAGTCCCGTCTTTGCGCAGACCGGGAGAAGAGAGAAGTCTGGTGCTGTATTTCGTCTCACCGGAGGTCATGACTCGCCGGTAGCCGTCCCAGTGGCGATCCCGAAGATTTTCGGGGATGATCAGGTCCAGCGATTGCCCCACCGCCTCGGCTGCGGTATGGCCGAATATCAGTTGGGCTCCCTGGTTCCAGAAGATGATGATTCCTTCCCCATCGGCGATCAGGATCGCATCCGGGGTTTCGTTGATCAACTGTTCCAGCGCTTTTTCCATGGCAACCTCCCTCATTGTTTGTCCGGTGGCATAAACAGGCACAATGAGAGTACAAGAGTGCTGGGTGGAATGATTTGACCCACATCAACACGTTGATTTTCTTATCCACACCGTATTGGTCGGGGCATCCAGGTGCTGATGCTGCTGAATTAAATTCAGGCGTTCGTGGGTTAGCCTGCGTCCACCCTCCATGACCAACGCTCCGGAGGTGCTATAGATATTCTGTGTTAAAACCATGCCTACCTGCAGAGACGTGATAGCTGTTTTTTGTTCGGCAGTAAAGGGACTCCCGACCGATGGATCATGCAATGCTGTTAGCACAGCATGATTGGCCGCTGCACCCAAGGCCGGATCGAATAGGGTCCCCAGGCAAGAAGCCACTTTTCTGCTTAGATAATATTTAGCGTTGACGCCGGTTAATGGGGTATAGTTTTTGTCAATATAGCTGGCAAGGTGAATGATTCGACCACCCAACGATATTTCTTCACCCTCCAGCCCGTCTGGAAAACCGCTGCCGTCAAAGGCCTCGTGATGGTGGCGAATATGGAGTCCGATTCCTTGCAGTTCCTCGAAGGTGTCAATCAGCTTTTGGCCTCTGATCGAGTGGTCCCGATATTCGGCTACGTCATCGCCAATCAATAATTCCATGTTATTGAGGAGTACTCGGTCGGCTACGCCGATCAGTCCGATATCGTGGAGAAGCGCCGCGTGGATGATCTCTTCCCTTTGGCTCTGTGATAGATTCAGTAACATCACCATTGATTTTGTCAGCTCCGCCACATTGCGGGAATGTCTGCTGAGACGACGATGGCGCTGGTCCAGCAGGTCCGCCAGCAGGAAGACAATGGACTCGCACTTGTCCTGGTTTTTATCATGTAGCAGTTGGTTGTTTTCCAGATGTTCACGAATAGTCTCTGTCTGCTGAAGAATACGAGCTTTGAGAACGGCATTTGATTTAGTAAGTTTTTCTTCCTGTAGACGGGCTTCACGTATCGTCCGGTACTGCTGCACTCCATCCCGCACCAGTTGCAGCAATTCCTGATCCTCCCAGGGCTTGGTCTGGAAACTAATGGCCTTCGCATGGTTGATTGCCTGGATGGCGGTGTTCATGTCCGCATATCCGGTCATGATCATCCGGGAAGAATCCGGTGAGATGGCTGTTGCCGCCTGAAGAAACTCCGTACCTGTCATCTCGGGCATTCGGTGGTCACTCAGGATCAGACCGATATTTTCGGTCTGCTTCAGGATAGCGAGTCCTTCCTTTCCCGAAGAGGCTGTCAGCACTCGAAACGGTTCCTTGTGGAAGAGACGACGAAGCGAATTAAGGATGTTTACTTCGTCATCCACGCAAAGAATGCTGAGAGGCTGATCAGGCAGGAGCACACCGTGGTTCGGTGGCGAGCTCAAAACCGGACCAATAACGGCGTCATTGTACTGATGCGTGTGGTCACTCTGCTGGTGCGCCTCTTGGAGCTTCTTCCGGATTAACGCCGTCTGCTGGAGTACCCGGCTCTTCAGATTGCTGTTCCACTCCGCCAGCTCATTATTCTCCAGATGTAACTCCTTTGCCCGCTGATTCTGTCGGAGATGAAGAGCGACTCGGGCCAGCACCACCTCCCTGTTGATCGGTTTGCGGATGAAGTCAACGGCGCCTGTGGACAATCCCTCCGCTTCGCTTTCGGCGTCTGATTTGGAAGTGATGAATATTACCGGAATTTCCCGCGTAGCGGCATCCTGTTTGAGTGCCACGCAGAGCTCGTACCCATCCATCTCCGGCATCATCACGTCAAGGAGGATCAGATCCGGTTTTCGATCCGATTCCAGCAGGGAGAGTGCCTGGCGTCCTGATGTGGCGGAGAGGAGATCGTAATCATCTTTCAGAACGTTGAGGAGTACTTGGATGTTTGTCGGAACGTCATCAACTATCAGTATGGATGATCGCAGGTTGGAAACGGTATTCATGAGCAACTCCCGTCATGTTTTGGGGAAAAGGTTGCATGCTCAATGTAGAGCTTCATGGTTAGCAGCTTAATATTGGAAATAATTATTTTTCAGGATAATACTCCGATCGTGAATCGGAATCAATAATTTTGTCGGGAGTGGCGGTTGTGGCACGCCGATACGGGAGTTTCGCATGGATTTTAGCCGGGACGACTGCTATAGTAGCGCCCCAGCATGAAATAATGCCTGTAGAGGAGTCAGTTCAGTGTTGACTAAACGGATTATCCCCTGCCTCGATGTCAAAGGGGGGCGGGTTGTCAAAGGGGTGCAGTTCCTGGAATTGCGGGATGCCGGAGACCCGGTGGAGGTGGCCGAGAGCTACGACCGGCAGGGAGCCGACGAGCTGACCTTTCTGGATATCACCGCTTCTTCGGATGAGCGGGATATCATCATCGATGTTGTTCGTCGCACCGCAGAGCGGGTCTTCATGCCTCTCACTGTGGGTGGCGGCATCAGGACGGTGGACGACATTCGGCGCCTCCTCAATGCCGGGGCGGACAAAACCTCTATCAATACGGCGGCAGTCCACCGCCCCGAATTCGTCCGGGAAGCAGCGGAGCGGTTCGGTTCCCAGTGCACGGTGGTCGCCATCGATGCCCGACGGGTGTCGGGAGAAAATCGTTGGGAGGTTTACACCCACGGCGGGCGCAAACCCACCGGTATCGATGTCGTGGAGTGGGCCGTGAAGATGGAAGAGTACGGCTCCGGTGAGATCCTTCTTACCAGCATGGACTGCGACGGCACCAAGGACGGATATGACCTTGCCTTGACTCGGGCAGTGGTGGACGCCGTAAATATCCCGGTCATTGCCTCGGGAGGGGTCGGAAACCTGGAGCATCTCCATGACGGCTTCGTCACCGCCGGCGCCAGCGCCTGTCTTGCCGCATCCATCTTCCATTACCGCGAATACACCATCGGCGAGGCCAAGGAATATCTCCATAGCCGGGGAGTTGCGGTGAGGCTTTAAACCCGTACCGAGGTTCTTATGTCTGAACATATTCTTGATGCCGTTTATCAGGTCATTCTTGACCGGAAGGCGAATCCGTCGGACAGCTCCTACACCGCCTCCCTCATGGCTAAGGGGATCGACAAGATCCTGAAAAAAATCGGCGAAGAGGCCACCGAGGTCGTCATCGCCGGCAAGGGGGGGAGCCGAGAAGAGGTTGTCTACGAGAGCGCCGATCTGCTCTACCACCTGCTGGTCCTCCTGGGGTACCGTGATATCACACCGACAGAAGTCTATGACGAGCTTGGCCGCCGCTTCGGCGTCTCCGGTATCGCCGAAAAGGCGTCACGTCTCAATAGTTGAACCAAAAAATGTTTTAGTTCGATCTGGATTGAAAGTCTCTCTGCTTGTTTTTTTCTTGACAATCCTCTCGCTTCTCCGTACTGTGTCCATTCCCTGAAGAAGTGCTTACTGGCAAACCCTGATACGTCTGTAAATT
Organism: uncultured Geobacter sp.; assembly: GCA_903902855.1. GTDB lineage: Bacteria > Desulfobacterota > Desulfuromonadia > Geobacterales > CAIOGM01 > CAIOGM01. The sequence goes on from CAIUWK010000072.1 coordinate 38,620, forward strand.
TTTCGTCGAGAAGGGAGGGGATTTGTATGCCGGGAGTGAGGGTAAAAGATGTTGAGCCGTTTGAACTTGCCTTGAGGAAGTTCAAGAAGCAGTGCGAGAAGGCGGGCATTGTTTCGGAACTGCGCAAGAGAGAGGCTTACGAGAAGCCGAGTATCAAGAGAAAAAAGAAGGCAATTGCCGCCCGCAAGCGTGCGCTGAAAAAACAGCGCAAGATCATTGAGTAAGAGAGAATCATGACCCTGCGTGAACGGCTGGACGATGATCTGAAAAAGGCCATGAGGGCCAGAGATGATGTCAGCCTTTCCGTCATCAGAAACATCCGCTCGGTGGTTAAAAACCGGGAGATTGACCGGAAGTGTATCCTTGACGACTCGGGAATAGCCGAAGTCATCACGTCACTGGTCAAGCAGCGCCGGGACTCGATCCGGATGTTTCGTGAGGCAGGTCGGGATGAACTGGTAGCAAAGGAAGAGAGCGAGTTAGCTCTGCTGCTCGATTTTCTCCCCAGTCAGTTGACCGCTGAAGAGATAGAGCAGATCGTTTCCGCAGCGATGGTCGCAACCGGAGCCCTCTCCATGAAGGATATGGGAGCGTTGATGAAAGCCGTCATTCCTCAAGTAGCCGGTCGAGCGGATGGCTCCTTGGTCAGCCGAATTGTCAAGGAAAAGCTTTCCTGAAAGATCACCGCTGCTTTTTCCTGCCGTTAGTAACTCCACCGTAGGGGCAATCGCAAGATTGCCCCTACTTTTACGTACTCTCTTTTCGGGGGGATGTCCTGATAGAATACCTGATCTGGGGCGTTTTACTGCTGTTCATGGTAAAAGGTTTCCTGAAAGGGGTGGTCCGGGAGGTCTGCTCTCTGCTGGGTCTGGTGGGGGGCGGGTGGGCTGCCTTTCGGTATTCCCCCTCCTTGGCGGTTCTGATGAAGCCGCTCCTGCCGTTACCCCATGGCATATCCATCGTTCTGGCGTTCGTGCTGATTCTTCTCATCTCCGGAATTCTTGCCTGGCTAGTGGGGCACCTGCTGACCTCTCTGTTCAAGCTGGTTCTTCTTGGCGGGGTAAACCGCATGGGGGGGGGCGCCTTCGGCCTGCTGGAAGGAGCTCTGCTTCTCTGCATACTGCTGGCCCTGGGGAGCGGCCCGTGGGCGCCGAAATCCGTGAAGCAGAATGTGGAAAGATCGGCCACGGCTCGCCCCTTCGTGAGCTGCGGCCGGGAACTTCTGGATGGATGGCGGCGGGTAAAGCAATGACAATTTACGAATTTGAACCCGTAATTCATACTTACTAATTCGTGATTGGATTTAATTGTGGCTCAGCTTTCCGACGAGATCATCAACGAGGTCCGGGATCGGGCCAAGATTCAGGAGATAGTAGCCGAGTACGTCAGTCTGAAGCGGGCGGGTGCCAATGCCCTGGGGCTCTGCCCCTTTCACGGTGAGAAGAGCCCGTCGTTCAACGTCAATCCTGGACGGGGGATCTTTCACTGCTTCGGTTGCGGCGTGGGAGGTGATGTCTTTACCTTCCTGATGAAGATCGAGGGGCTTGATTTTCCGGAGGCGGTCCGTTTTCTGGCGAAACGGGTGGGTGTCGTCATCGAAGAGCGTGCCGTTTCCCCCGGTGAGAAGCGGCGGGTGGATGAGCGGGAACGGTTTTTCCGGATCAATGAGCTGGCGGTGGCCTTCTATCGCCGTTACCTCCTGGAAGATCGGGAGGCAGCACCGGCCCGGGAGTACCTGAAACGACGGGGAGTGGATGATGCCATTGCCGAGGCCTACCGACTGGGATTCGCTCCCGACCGGTGGGATCTTCTGACCCGCCACTTGGAGCGGCAGGGGGTGGCGCCGGAACAGGCGGAAAAGCTGGGGCTGCTCCGGAGAAGGGATGGCGGTGGTTATTACGACACCTTCCGGAACCGGCTCCTCTTCGTCATTGCCGATCCCCAGGGGCACACCATCGGTTTCGGTGGTCGGGTGCTGGATGACTCGCTCCCCAAGTATATCAATTCTCCGGAATCGCCGGTCTACCGCAAGAGCGAGGTGCTCTTCGGCATCCATCTGGCAAAGCCGGCCATGCGGGAAAGCGGCAGAGTCCTCATTGTGGAGGGATACTTCGATCACCTGGCTCTCTATCAGGCCGGGGTGAAAAACGTGGTGGCTGCCTGTGGCACGGCACTGACGGAACAGCACCTTAAACTCCTCAGCCGTTATGCCGGACGGATCGATATCCTTTTTGATGCCGACGGGGCCGGTCGGAAGGCGACCCTGCGCACCGTGGACCTCTGTCTCACGGAACAGGTGCCGGCCAACGTGGTGGAACTCCCCCAGGGGGAAGATCCCGATAGCTTTATTCGGAAAGAGGGAAAAGAACCCTTTGCCGCGTTGGTGGCGCGGGCGCGTCCTGCCTTTGATTTTCTCACACGGGAGACCTTGAAGCGGGAGAACGTGGGGAGCGCCGACGGCAAGGCCCGGGTGGCCAACGAGTTGGCGCCGCGGCTCTTGAAAATCCGGGACCTCATCGAGCGGGAGCGGTATCTTGAGGAGCTTGCCCGTTCGCTGGATATCGATCCGCGGCTCCTGCGGCAGAGTATGGGGCGCGACCCGGTTCGAGCCGAGCGGATTGCAACTCGGGAGCGGGGACCTGCCACGGGGGGAGATCCCGAGGAGATGCTTCTGGCGATCATGGGGAAGTTTCCTCCGCTGGCCCGGAGTGTGGCCGCCGAGGGGGTCGACGCCTTCTTTCGTCCCGAGTTGGCGGGCATCGCCGGCGAGATCATGCGGCAGATGCTTGAAGTAGAACGGGTGGATTGGCCGGCGGTACTCCGGCTGGTAACTCCGGACGAGGAACGAAGCCGGCTGGCCGCGCTGTTCATCGACGAAACCCATCTCAACGACATGGACGTGGACAAGGCGGTCGCCCAGTGTCGGGCGAGCCGGGAGAAGGCCCTTCTTGGAGAGGCCAAGACCCTCCGGCAGGAATTGTTCCGGGTTGAACCGGAAAGCGAACGTTACTGGGAGATTCTGAGACGTCTCGATGAGTTACGAGCCAGAAAATCTCTGGTATCATCATCAGGCAGGAATCAGACAGAGGTGCATTGATGGCCAAGAAGAGTATGGAAGAAGTGAAACAGTTGATCGATATGGGCAAAGAAAAAGGTTTTCTGACCTATGACGAGGTGAATGACCTCCTCCCCCCCGATATCGTCTCCTCCGAGCAGATCGATGATGTCATGAGCATGTTCGGTGAGATGGACATCGAGGTGGTGGATTCCGCTCAAAAGGTGAAAATTCCCAAGATCAAGCTGGATCTGGATGAAGACGAAGAGGCCGAGGGCGAACAGGAAGAGATGGAGTTCGAACCGGGGACCCTTGGTCGAACCAGCGATCCGGTGAGGATGTACCTCCGGGAGATGGGGTCGGTTTCCCTGTTGACCCGGGAGGGCGAGGTTGAAATAGCCAAGCGGATCGAGGATGGGGACCGGGATGTGGCTAGCGTCATCCTCAACACCCCCATCACCGTCAAAGAGGTCCTCGCCCTGGGAGAGCGTCTTCGAAAGGGGCAGATCGTCCCCACCGAGATCAGCAAGGATGTGGAAGAAGATGTGGAACTGGAGGAGGACGAGGAGGACCCCAGCAAGCTCCGTCTCCTTGCGGTCATAGACGAGATTCGAGCCTATGACATACGGATGGAGGAGCTGCATCTGGTATTGGAGCCCGCCACTCTCGGGGAGACGGAACGGCAGGTGGCCGTCGGTGAACTGATCCGGGTGAAGGAGAAGACTGCTGAACTGGTCAAGTCGCTCCGACTCAAGGACCGCCACATCGAGATCATTGCCCAGCGGCTGAAAGAGCTCTCCCAGAAGGTCGAGAAGCTGATGTCCCGAAACCAGGAGATTTCCGTCGCTCTCCCACATACTCCCGCCGAGATCGAAGAGCTGCTGGCTCGTCTCTCAACTGCCCCGGAAGAGAGTGCCGCCATCCTTGCCACGCTGGGGATCGATGCTGAGGAGGCGCAGAAGCTGGAGAAGAAACTGGCCAGTGCCCGGCGCGACCTGAAGGAGATCGAGCAGAAATCAGGATTCCACCCCACCGAACTGGCCCGGGCCATCAAGGCCATCGAAGAAGGGGAGCGCAAATCCAAACTGGCCAAGAGCGAACTGGTGGAGGCCAACCTCCGGCTGGTGGTCTCCATCGCCAAGAAGTATACCAACCGTGGGTTGCAGTTCCTGGACCTGATTCAGGAGGGGAATATCGGCCTCATGAAAGCGGTGGACAAGTTCGAATATCAGCGCGGGTACAAGTTCTCAACCTACGCCACCTGGTGGATCAGGCAGGCGATTACCCGCGCCATTGCCGATCAGGCCCGGACTATCCGGATTCCGGTGCATATGATCGAGACCATCAACAAGTTGATCCGGACCAGCCGGCAGCTCGTTCAGGAGATCGGTCGGGAGCCGTCACCGGAGGAGATCGCCGAGCGGATGCAGCTTCCCTTGGACAAGGTACGTAAAGTCCTCAAGATCGCCAAGGAGCCGATCTCCCTTGAGACACCCATCGGCGAGGAGGAAGATTCTCACCTGGGTGACTTCATCGAGGACAAGGGGGTCGTCTCTCCCCTGGAGGCGGTGATCAAGGCCAATCTTTCCGAGCAGACGGCACGGGTCCTCAACACCCTTACCCCCCGTGAGGAAAAGGTGCTCCGGATGCGATTCGGCATCGGGGAAAAGAGCGACCATACTCTGGAAGAGGTGGGTCAGGACTTCGAGGTGACCCGGGAACGTATCCGGCAGATCGAGGCCAAGGCGCTGCGCAAATTGCGTCATCCCAGCCGGAGCAAGAAATTGAAGAGCTTCGTGGAGTAGAGGTCGGTGTTGGTTCCGACGTGATTCATGACAAGGGCGCACCGGATTTTTCGGTGCGCCCTTGTGTATTGACGACACGAAACAAGGCATTTAACCAGGGATGTACAGGATAGACAGGATAAATCAATGTCCGAGACAATCGTCATCACCGCAGCCACCCATACTGAGCTCTCCCTGATGCTCAGGAGCCTGGGAGGCCGGACCGTGGAAACCGCCGGCGGATTCCCCATCTGGGAGAGTGATATTGCCGCCGGACGGATCGTCATGGCCGTTACCGGCATGGGGAAGATCAACGCCGCCGCCGCTGCCGCCGTCCTGTGCGAACGGTTCCGACCGGAGCTCATCATCAACACCGGCTGCGCTGGGGCTTTTCCCGAAAGTGGTTTGACCGTGGGGGATCTGGCGCTGGCCGGAGTGGAAATTGCTGCCGACGAAGGGGTTCTCACCTCCACCGGTTGGCTCTCCTACGAGGGGATCGGCATCGCTGCGGTGGAGAGCCAAGGGAGACGTTATTTTAACGAATTCCCCCTTTCTCCCGCAGTCGCCCGGCAAGCTCTCAGCCTGGCTGTTGAGTTGGGTGACCCCCTCAGCTGCGGAACATTTCTTACGGTCTCCACCTGCAGCGGTACCGTTGCGCGGGGGCGTGAGCTGTATGAGCGGTTTGGAGCTCCCCTCTGCGAGAATATGGAAGGGGCCGCCGTGGTCCAGGTGGCGCTCCGTTACGGCGTGGAGGCGCTGGAGTTGCGGGGGGTGAGCAACCTGGTTGAAGAGCGGAATCTCTCCCGCTGGAACATCCCGCTGGCCGTGGAGCGGTCCCAGCTCTTTCTTCTGAAGTTTATTGCCTCACGGGGCAAGGAGTACTCCATATGTCCCACCTGACTCTGGGTTTTTCCCCCTGTCCCAACGATACCTTCATCTTTCATGCCCTGATCCATGGTCTCGTCTCTGCCGGCGGGCTCTCCTTCCGGGAGCGGCTGGAGGATGTGGAGAGTCTCAACCGGCTGGTCCTTGATCACTCCCTTGACATCAGCAAGATCTCCTTCCACCTCCTGGGGCACATTCGTGATGATTATGCCCTCCTCCGGTCGGGGGGGGCTCTGGGAAGGGGGTGCGGACCGCTGGTGGTGGCTCGCCATCCCTTTGATCCTTCCGAGTTGCGGGGGAAGCGGATCGCCATCCCCGGTCGGTACACCACGGCATCTCTGCTGCTGCGACTCTTTGACCCGGCTCTTGATACCCTCGTGATCATGCCGTTTCACGAGATCATGGGGGGGGTGGCCCGGGGGGAGGTGGATGCCGGGGTCATCATCCACGAATCGCGTTTCACCTACGGGGAGCAGGGGCTTCACTCCATCCTTGACCTGGGGAAATGGTGGGAAGAGGAAACGGGACAGCCGATTCCTCTGGGGGGGATCGTGGCCCGTCGTGACTTGGGAACCGGGACGCTGTTGGTGATTGAGCATGCCCTTCGGGAGAGCGTCCTTTATGCTCAGACTTATCCTGATGCGGCGCGGGAGTATATCCGTGCCCACTCCCAGGAGATGAGCGATGAGGTCTGCGACGCCCACATCACTCTCTACGTCAACCGCCACTCCGTGGAGCTGGGGGATGACGGCGAAGCCGCAGTCATGACCCTCCTGGAGCGGGGAGAGGCAGCCGGCATTATCCCCCGTTCCACCCGGTCACCCTTCATCCTGTAAAAAGCTGTCTCTCGCAGCCACCGCCCCCACGAGGCAGGCCTCGGCACAGCTGCCGCAACGGCTGCAGCGTCCGGCGTCGGTAAGGAGGGCGTATTTGCGGTAACCGGAAACTTCGAGAGTCAGAAGATGAAGAGGGCAGGCGGCGACGCAGCGGCCGCACCCGGTGCAACGTGCGGGAATGATACCGGGGGGGGAGGAGATACCCCCCACTACAGCGGCAGGGGGAGCTGTTTCCACTCTTTCCGGGAACCGCGCGGTCCGGCATAGTACCGCTTGCACTCGGCGATGAGCGCGGCGGAACTCTGCTTGCAGCCGCGGCGGCAGGAGAGGCAGAGGGTATTGAGAGGGGTTTCTTTCTGGTTCTTGAGCGGTTTAATCACGAAAAGCGCCTTGTGTTGAGATAAAATTTTTTCAAAAAGGCGTTCACCACAGAGGCACGGAGACACGGAGGATAATCTTAGACCATTTACAAATAGTCATATCGAGCTGAGTTCTAACGCTGGTCAAACCTTTTGGGTTAAATCCAAAATCAGATTTTCAGTGATTTTCTCCGTGTCTCCGTGACTCCGTGGTTACAGCCTCTTTGAAGGTTAGTCGATCTTCCGGAGCCAACAGAAGCTGTCGGGAAGCTTCCCGGTCTGGATGCCGCAGAGGGTGTCATAGAGCTTTTGGGTGATGCTCCCCACTCCCCCTTCACCCACCTGAAAGCATTCATCCTTGTAGCAGAGTTTTCCCACCGGGGTGATGACGGCCGCTGTACCGCTGCCGAAGGCCTCGGTTACCCTGCCTCCCTTGATGTCGGCCATGAGCTCGTCCACGTCGATCTGCCGCTCTTCCACTCCGTATCCCAGTTCCAGGGCCAGGCGCAGCACCGATTCACGGGTTATGCCGGGGAGGATGGTCCCCGCCAGCGGGGCGGTGACGATCTTGTTGCCGTAGGCAAAGAACATGTTCATGGCCCCCACCTCTTCGATGTGGCGGCGCTCCACACCATCCAGCCAAAGGACCTGATCGTACCCCTTCTTCTTGGCCTCCAGCCCCGCCTTGAGGGAGGCGGCATAGTTGGCGCCGGTCTTCACCTCGCCGGTCCCTCCGGGTACGGCGCGGACATATTTGTCCTCCACCAGGATATTCACCGGGTTGAAGCCGGCGGCGTAATAGGCCCCCACCGGCGAGAGGATCACGTAGAAATAGAAGTGGTCCGACGGCTTGACCCCCAGCACCGGCTCCACGGCGATCATGGTGGGGCGTATGTAGAGGGAGGTGCCGGGAGAAGAGGGAATCCACTCCCGTTCCAGGGAGACCAACTGGGCGATGCCGTCCAGGAAGAGCTCTTCCGGAACCTCGGGCATACACATCCTGGCTGCCGACTGGTTGAACCGCCGGGCGTTCATCTCGGGGCGGAAGAGGGTGATGGTCTCGTCTTCCCAGCGATACGCCTTCAGCCCTTCGAAGATCTCCTGGGCGTAGTGAAAGACCAGGCAGGCCGGGTCCAGGAGAAAGGGGGCATAGGGCTCGATCCGGGCGTCCACCCACCCTTGGCCGGCCTTCCACTCCGCCACCAGCATCCGGTCGGTAAAGAGTTTGCCGAAGCCAAGTTGGGTCTCGTCGGTATATTTCGATTTTTTTCGCTCCTCCGGGAGCGGGAGTACTCTGATCTCCATGCTATCCTCCACTGACTGCCGCGACGTGCGGCGTGAATTCTTCGTTTCTTTGCTTCTTTACTCCGTATCAGCCCCTGTTGTCAAGTCTTCACACTCCCGCGCCTCTTTGGTGGAACGTCACAGCCGTTATGGCTGCAGCGCATGTTTCGCCTTGATGGGGGGAATCAGAGGTCGAACCCGCAGTAGGAGAGATTGAAACTCTTGTTGCAGAGGGGAAAGTCGGAGATTTGCTGGTTGCGCATGGCCAGGGCGAGACCGGACCAGTTGTGAAACGACGGATCCGTGATCTTGTACTTCCGGAAAAGTCCGTGAGTATCGGTAAGGGCCACGTGGCAGATGGGGCCGCGCCACCCCTCGGTGAAGGCCACGCAGAGCATCTCCGGCGCCGGAGGGGATGACGCATGGGGTCCGCTGCGGGTCGCTCCTCTGGGGAGCTCTCCCAGCAGCTCCCGGATGAAATCAAGGGAATGTTCCGCCTCCCGCCACCGGATGAGAGCCCGGGCATGGACGTCACCGGTGGTGGCAATAGCCACCGGCAGCTGCCGGGTACGATAGATGCCGAAGGGGTATTCCTTGCGCACATCTCTTGCCTCGCCGCAGGCCCGCAGAGCCGGTCCCACCAGACCGATCTCCCTGGCATCCTTCAGGGAGACCGTCCCGGTTTTTTCCAGCCGCGCCATGACCGACGGTGCCGACCAGAGGAGATTCACCGCAATGGTGAGATCCCTGCGGGCCGTTTCCAGCCGCTGCAACAATTCCTCCCTCTGCCGGTCACCGAGATCAAAACCGGTGCCGCCGGGACGGAGCATCCCCCGGCCGAAGCGGCTGCCGCAGAGGAGCGCGGTCATGTTGAGGAACTCTCCCCTGATCCGACCGCAGAAGGAGGCAGTGGGGAGGTACCCCACATCCCCGGCAATGGCCCCCAGGTCCCCCGTATGGTTTGCCAGTCGCTCCAACTCCAGGGCGATCCCCCGAAGCGCCTCCCCCCGGTGCGGAACCCGCCGCCCGGTGAGCGACTCCATGATCATGCAGTGGGCCTGGGTGTGGCCGATGGTGGTGTCTCCCGCCGCAGCCTCCATCTGAAACAGGGTGGCCGGATACGGCCCTCCCACGACTCGCGCCTCGATTCCCCGGTGCTGGTACCCCAGGGAGATCTCCAGGTGAAAAACCTCTTCCCCGTGGCACTGGAAACGGAAATGCCCCGGCTCGATGATCCCCGCATGCACCGGTCCCACCGCCACTTCATGGATCTCGTCCCCCGTCACCCGGTACTGCTCCATTACCCCCGGCAGCGGCCTGATCCCGGTTCGGGCATCCGGGATAAAGCGGAGCGGCTTGAGCCAGGGATGCCCCTCCGGGGTGATCCCGCACTCCTCCCAAATTTCCCGCTCGAAGAGCTGCAGTTGGGGACAGAGGAGGGCCAGTGACGGAAACTGCTCTTTCACCACGCTCCGGAGCAGGGCGATGATTCCCTCTACCTTGTACCCCAGCACCACGAAGAGGGTAACCTCATCCCCCTGGGGAACCCCGAAGTAGGAGGCAACCCGCCAGCCGTGATCAATGGCGTCCAGGATGGTCTGACAGAAGTCGTCTATGGGCAAGAGCGGAATGTCACCGAGATGGGCGGTACCGCCGTTCTTGATGGTTCTCACCTTGGCGGAGAGGTTCATGGCCGTACCTCCAGGAGTCGGGCGGCGTCGGTCAGAAGCTGCCGCAGTGGCTCCGGTTGCCAGATACCCAGGATGAGGATGACGACCATCAATACCAGGGGGGGAGCAACGGTGAAAAACTGGTCGCGATATCCCACGATCGTACCGGCCTCCCGGGGAGCGCTCCCCATCATCATGGGAAGGATGGTGTTGGCCATACCCATGAAGATGATTGCCAGAAAGAGGAGGAGTGCGGTGGCGACCGGATACCTGCCGGAGCCGAAGATGCCGGAGATGATCCCGAATTCGCTGAGAAAGGGGCTGAACGGGGGAGAACCGGTGATGGCGAAGAATCCGGCAAGGAAGAGTCCGCCGGTGAGGGGGAGCCTCTGGAGCAGCCCCCGGACCTTCTCGGCGTTCTTGGTCCCGTAGGAGCGATGGATGTTCCCGGAGGAGAGGAAGAGAACCCCCTTGGTCAGGCCGTTGTTGATGATGTGGAAGAGCGCACCCGGGAGAGCCCCTTTACCCACTCCCAGGGCAATGACCAGTATCCCCACATGCTCCACGCTGGAGTAGGCCAGCATCCGTTTGAAGTCTGACTGACGCAGCATGAAGACGGCGGCGAAGGCCATGGAGAGGAGTCCCATCCCCACCAGGGTTTGCTGGTAGAAGCGGATGTCGCCGGCGGCCATGCAGATCTGATAGACCCTGATTACCCCCAGCAGGGCGCAGTTCACCAGCCCCCCGGCCAAGAGCGCCCCCACGAGCCCCGGCGCCTCCCCGTAGGCGTCCGGCTTCCAGGTATGGAGCGGCGCCAGCCCCATCTTGGTGCCGAACCCCACCAGGAGAAAGATGAAGGCGGCGTTCAGCCAGTCGGGTGAGAGCCGGCGCGCCCCGGCGATGAGAGGCTCCAGAAGGAGGGTCGTCTCCTGACCGGCCACCAGGGTGGCATAGGCCAGGAAAAAGAGTCCCAGCAGCGCCAGGGCGATCCCCACGGAGCAGATAATCATGTATTTCCAGGTGGCCTCGATGGAGCGGGCGTTTCGGTTGAAATAGATGAGCGGGGCCATGCTCAGGGTGGTGGACTCCATGGCGACCCAGAGGAGTCCCAGATGGTGGGCGAGGGTGACCAGGGTCATGGCCGAGAGGCAGATGAGCATGCCGAAACAGAGAACCTGGTTGGAACGCTCCCTTCGTGAGGGGAGGTATCCTGCCGCGTAGAGAGAGCAGGCAAGATAGAGGGTGCTGATGGTGAGAAGCACCACCATCCCCAGGGGGTCCAGGGCGATCCAGCCGGAGAGGGTTGGAGTCGGGCGGAGCGCGAGAGCTGCCAGGGTCAGGATGAAGTGGGCGAGGCCGAACAGGGGGAGAATCCGCGGGCGCTGCAGGTTCGACCGGATGTACCAGGAGATGAAGGCCCCCATGAGCGGGACGAGGAGGAGGAGAAGATAGATCACTGCTCCTCCTTCAAGGCCGTGAGCCGCGAGGTATCGATGGAGGAGAACTCCCGGCTGATCTGGTTGATGATGATCCCCATGACGAATATCCCCACAATGAGATCCAGGAGCACCCCGGCCTCCACCATCACCGGCATCGCCTCGGAGAGAAGGAGGCCGAAGATGAAGATCCCGTTTTCCAGGATCAGGTAGCCGATGACCTGGGTTATCGCCTTCTTCCGGGTGGTCAGGACGAGGAATCCGGTGATGATGGTGGCAATGGCCGCCGGCACGAAGAGGAGTCCCTGATGCTGGGGGGCCAGGGGGAGCTTGGCGGCGAAGACAAAGGCCAGGGCCGTGGCCAGGGCAGAGAGGAGCAGGGTGGCGGTGTGGCTCAGAAACGGCTCCACCTCCTCGCGGATCTCCACCCGGCGCATGGCCCGGAAGAGGAGCCAGGGGATGAAGAGCCCCTTGGCGAAGATGATCCCCCCGGTAATCAGCCCCAGGTGCAGGGTCAGCGTATGGGTGAGCCCCGGAAGGAGCCCCAGGATCACCCCCTGAAAGGCGACGGTCCGGATGGCGATATGCATCCGGCTGGTACCCAGGCCGAGGAAGTTAAGGAGCATCACGAGGACGAGGAGTTGATCAATGAGCGAATTCATTCTCTATCTCAGGATGAGGAGCATGGCAAAGGCCGACAGGATGCTCCCGGCGATGAGGAGCTGGGGGACCCGGGTCAGCCGGAGCCGTGCCATCACCGATTCCACCGTGCCGATGGCCATGGCCAGCAGGAGTTGGGAGATGACAAAGAGTCCCCAGTCGCTCAGGTTGTCGCCGACCCGGAGCGGCAGGGCAATGTTGAGGAAGAAGGCCCCCAGGACGAAGAGCTTGAGGGCTGCACCGTACTGGATGCACCCCAGGAGCGGACCGCTGTGGTCCAGGGCCATCACCTCGTGGATCATGGTCAGTTCCAGGTGGGTGGTGGGGTCGTCGAAGGGGATCCGGCAATTCTCGGCCAGGAGGATGATGAAGAGGGCGGCCACCAGGAGGAGCATGGATGCGCCGGAGGTGGCCCAGACAGCACTCAGGGATCTGGTGAGCATGGTGGAGAGCGACAGGGAGCCGGAGAGCCGCGCCAGGACGATGAGAGCAAAGAAGAGGGTTGGCTCGGCCAGACAGGAGTAGGTTGCTTCCCGGGCCGACCCCATCCCCTCAAAACTGGAGCCGGTATCCAGGGCTGCCAGAATGGTGGCGAAGCGACCCAGGGCGAAGAGATAGGCGAAGAGGATCATGTCGCCGTCAAAGGAGATGGGAGCTGCGTGGTTTCCCAGGGGGATGAGGAGGCTTGATGTCAGCAGTGTGGCCAGGGAGATGATGGGGCCGGCCCGGAAGAGCCAGGTGGTGGTTTCACTGAAGACCATCCCCTTGCGGAACAGCCGTGCCAGGTCGTAGTAGGGCTGGAGGTAGGGGGCCCCGGTTCTTCCAGCAAAGGCGGCCTTGCTCTTGCCGATGACCCCCAGCAAAAGCGGCGGCATGAGGAGGACCAGGAGAATGTGGATGGCGAGGTCGGTCATGAAAAGTTGTCCGGAGTCAGGAAGAATGTATGGGGAGTCTGACGGTTCGTAATCCTTACATTATTGGTTGATTCTGGCAACGGAATAACGTCGCTCCAGTTGCAAAAAACTCACGGCGCCAAGGCCAGCAGGACGATGACGGTCACGAAGATATAGAGGATATAGAGGGGGATCTGGCCATGCTGAAGCTTTCGCAGCGGCATGAGCAGCTCGTTTCCCTTTTTTAAAATCGGGAGATAGAGCAGTTCCAGTACCGCCTCGGGGACGTGGCTGGAGAAACCGGCCGGTGCCGGGAATGGACCGGTTAACTTCGGTGCGTGGCGCCGGGGGCGGAGCAGAGTGCCGAACAGCTCCACCAGCATCCCGGCAAAGGAGGAGGCGGTATACTGCATCCGGGGAGTGGGGCGGAGGTAGCCGCAACCCCAGGTGACCGTAGTCGTGACCCCTCCGGGACGTCTCCGGAGTGCAAGCAGGGCGATGACTGTCCCCACCAGGGTCAGCATGAGTCCCATGACGGTAATCCACCCCAGGGGGATCAAAGCCGTCAAGCCGGTGACCGTCTGACGGGAACCGGGAAGCGCCGCGGTCACCGCCGACCCCAGGAGTCGCACGACTCCCTGGGGGAAGAGTCCGATGAGAACGCAGAGCAGTGCCAGCAGTCCCATGGGGAAGAGCATACTCATCCCCGCCTCGTGGGGTTGCGTGGGAACTTCGCGGCGGGGTGTCCCCAGAAAGACGATGCCGTAGCCCTTTACGAAGCAGGCCAGGGCAAGCCCCCCCACCAGGGCCAGGGCCGGGATGGCCAGAGCCATGAGCGGAACCCCGGTCGTCACCATGGTTCCAATCCCGCTGACACCGCGAAAGAGACCGAGGTAGATGAGATATTCGCTGACGAATCCGTTGAGAGGGGGGAGGCCGCAGATGGCCGCAGCCCCCACAAGAAAGAAGAGCCCGGTGAGGGGGAGTCGTTTGGCGATCCCTCCCATCAGGTCGATCTCCCGTGTTCCTGCTGCGTGAATGACCGACCCGGCTCCCAGGAAGAGGAGTCCCTTGAAGATAGCGTGGTTGAGCACGTGGAAGAGCGCCCCCCCCATGCCCAGGAGCTCCAGTGGAAGCTTTCCCGAGCTCCTCCCCATGAGAGCCAACCCGATACCCATGGTGATGATCCCGATGTTTTCTATGCTGTGATAGGCGAGGAGTCGTTTCAGGTCATGTTGGCCGATGGCGAAGAGGACTCCGGCCACTGCCGAGACGATCCCCAGAGCCAGGAGGGTCATCCCCCACCAGCTGGGGGGAAGATGATAAAAAGAGGTGACCCGGACGATGCCGTAGATGCCGGTCTTGATGATGACGCCGGACATGAGCGCCGAGACATGACTGGGGGCCGCGGCATGGGCCGAGGGGAGCCAGATGTGGAACGGCATGATTCCTGCCTTGAATCCGAATCCCACCACTGCGGTAAGAAAAATAGCCGTGGCCGACAGGGCTGCACCATCGAGGGTGCCGGCGACGGGGAAGGCGAAGGTGGCGCTCTCTCCTCTGAGCAGGGAAAAGTGTGCGAAGAGAGCGAGGGTCCCCATGTGGGCGGCAATAAGGAAGAGTAGACCCGCCTCCTGAACCTCTTTCTTCTGATCTTCGGTGGTCATGGCAAAATAAGAGGAGAGTGCCATGACCTCCCACGCCACCAAGAAGAGGATGCCGTCACGGGCGGTAAAGACCAGTGCCACCGAGGCGGCGAGGAGACCGAAGAAGAAGGTGAGTCGCGGCGCGGTTGACGGATGTTTCGCTTCGGGAAAATAGCCCACGGCATAGAGGGCACAGGAGCCGGCAATGAGGAAGAGAGGGATGAGGAAAAAAGCGGAGAGGGGATCGACCCCCCACTGGGTTTCGCCCAGAAGGAAGCCGCTGTCAACGGCGTATCGCTGGGAAGTGGCGGAGAGGAGTGTCAGGAGCGAACCGGCTCCCCCTGTCGCCGACCCGACCAGCATGAGGAGGGTGGCGATCTTCTGCCCCCACCCATCGTGTCGGGCTAACATGAGACCGGGAAGACCGGAGCAGGCCATGAGCAGCATGCCGGCCATGACAAGCAACGGAGCAGGTGAAAGGGTTTCACTCGTGAAAAACATCTGCCGCTCCTGAAATTCTCTGTGGTATACCTGAGCGGAAACTCTCACATCTACCGGTGAAGGTCAACGAAAGTTTCCTCCGGACAAGATATTTTTGCGCTCTTTCCCCAAAAAATCGTTGACAAACGGCTGAAAGTGCGCCTATAAGGTTCACAACCTCGAACAGCACCCGATTCTTTACCTGCACCCAGACCACCCCATTTCATTATCGAAGATATTCTCCACAACAACCTGACCAACGAGCGCTCTCCCCGACTACTTCCACCACCATATCAGAGCTGAAACCCTGAATAGCCACCATACCACGCTTGCCGCTGCCGTAGCACCGCGCGTCTTCCAGGAGCAACGAATGAACTTGCAGGAACTGAAAGAAAAGAAAAGTAACGAATTGACCATTATAGCCAAGGGTCTCAATATTGAGGGGGCGTCCAGCCTGCGGAAGCAGGAGCTGATCTTCGCCATCCTCAATGCCCAGACGGAAAAAAACGGCATGATCTTCGGTGAAGGGGTTCTTGAAACCCTGGCGGATGGCTTCGGTTTCCTGCGCGCCCCGGATTACAACTATCTCCCCGGACCCGACGATATCTATGTCTCCCCCAGCCAGATCCGTCGTTTCAACCTCCAGACCGGCGACACGGTTTCGGGACAGATCCGTCCCCCCAAGGAAGGGGAGCGCTATTTTGCCCTCCTCAAGGTGGAGACGGTGAACTTCGAGTCGCCGGAGGTGGCCAGGGAGAAGACCCTCTTTGACAATCTCACCCCCCTCTACCCAGAGGAAAAGCTGACACTGGAGACGACACAGGACAATATGCCCATGCGGATCATGGAGCTGGTCGCCCCCATCGGCAAGGGGCAGCGCGGCCTTATCGTGGCCCCCCCCCGCACCGGCAAGACCATGCTCCTCCAGAATATCGCCAACTCCATCGCCGAGAACCATCCCGAGGTCTACCTCATCGTCCTGCTCATCGACGAGCGGCCGGAAGAGGTCACCGACATGCAGCGCTCGGTGAAGGGAGAAGTCGTCTCCTCCACCTTTGACGAGCCGGCCACCCGCCACGTCCAAGTGGCCGAGATGGTCATCGAGAAGGCCCGGCGGCTGGTGGAACACAAACGGGATGTGGTCATTCTCCTGGACTCCATCACCCGTCTGGCCCGGGCTTACAACACGGTCCTCCCCCCCTCCGGCAAGATCCTCACCGGCGGGGTGGACGCCAACGCCCTCCAGAAGCCGAAACGGTTTTTCGGCGCGGCCCGTAACATCGAAGAGGGAGGCTCCCTCACCATCATCGCCACCGCCCTCGTGGATACGGGGAGCAAAATGGATGAGGTCATCTTCGAGGAGTTCAAGGGGACCGGCAACATGGAGCTTCATCTGGACCGGAAACTGGTGGAGAAACGGACCTTCCCGGCCATCGACATCAACAAGTCCGGCACCCGGAAGGAGGAGCTGCTCATCGGCAAGGCGTCCCTCAACCGGATCTGGATCTTGCGCAAGGTGCTGCACCCCATGAACGTGGTGGACTGCATGGAGTTCTTTTTGGATAAATTGTCGGAGACCAAGAGTAACCAGGCATTTCTCGATTCCATGAGCCGCTGAAAAAACCCTTGAAAAAAAAAGGGTAAGCTGGTAAACATAATAATTCATCACGATTTTAGCCGGAGTGGGACACGCCACCCCGTTCAGGAGGAGAGCACTAATGAAAGAGGGAATTCACCCCAAGTATCAGGAAGTGACCGTAAAATGCCTTTGTGGCAATACCTTCCAGACCTGTTCCACCATCAAGGAGATCCACACCGAGATCTGCTCCGCTTGCCATCCGTTCTTCACCGGCAAGCAGAAGCTGATCGATACCGCCGGACGGGTGGAGCGGTTCAAGAGACGCTACGGCATGTAACAAAATCCAGGCCGGCATGCTGCGAGGGGATTTTGTCCATGGCGAAATCCCCTTCTGTTTTTTTGCGGCCTACATTGCGTTGCCCTGACGAGGGACGGGGCTTTTTGCGCCGCATAACTCCCTTCGGAGAACTTCGCTCCTCATGAAGGTTGCACTTCTTCAACATACCCCGGAACCTGAACGGACAGTGGCTTTAGCCGCTCGCCTCTGCTATTCCCCCGCCGACATCGATGAACTCCAGGAACGACTGACCGGCGGCGATATCACCGCCTTTCTCGACAAGATCATGTCGTTGGGACACCATTCGGTACTGGAGCATGCCTCCTTTACCTTCGGGATCGACGGCATCTCTCGGGCCGCCAGTCATCAGCTTGTCCGGCACCGGATCGCCTCGTACTCCCAGCAGTCCCAGCGTTACGTCTCCCACGCCCAGCGGTTCAAGGCCGTCGTCCCCGACTCCATTGCAGCTCAACCGGAGCTGCTGGCCAAGTTCGAGAGCCAGCTTCAGGCTCTCCACGACTGCTATCGTACCCTGGTTGAGGCCGGAGTGCCCGCCGAGGACGCCCGCTATATTCTCCCCAACGCCACGGAGACGAAGATCATCGTCACCATGAACGCCCGGGGGCTGCGCCACTTCTTCGCGCTCCGCTGCTGTGAACGGGCTCAGTGGGAGATCCGGGCCATGGCGGTGGAGATGCTTGCCCTGGTACGGCCGGTGGCTCCGACCTTCTTCCGGGACGCCGGTCCCGGATGCCTGAATGGTCCCTGTCCGGAGGGGAAGTTCTGCTGCGGGAAGATGAAAGAGGTCCGGGAACGTTTTAAAACCCTGCCGTAGGGGCACGGCGCGCCGTGCCCCTACGGCAAACATACCAAAAGGATACCCATGTCGAAAATCAACATCGGCGGTCAGGCGGTCATCGAAGGGGTCATGATGCGGGCGCCCCGCTCCATGGCCATTGCGGTCCGGCGCCCCACCGGCGAGATCGTTGTCCAGAAAAACGAAGTAGTCCCGCTCTCCGAGCGTTACCCCATCGTCAAGTACCCCATCATCCGGGGGGCTGTGGCCCTGTTTTCTTCTCTCATTGTCGGGATCAAGGCGCTGAATTTTTCCGCCAACGAGGCGATGGTGGAGGAGGATGGGGAAAAGGAGGAGATGTCACCCTGGGCCATGGGGGGGACCATGGCGGTGGCCTTCGGTTTCGGTATTCTCCTTTTCTTCATCATGCCGCTCTACCTGACAAAACTCCTTGTTCCGGTCATCGGCGATTCCAACATCGTCTTCAACCTGGTGGACGGCGTCATCCGGGTAGCGGTCTTTCTTCTCTACATCTGGATAATTTCCCGGATGGAGGACATTCAGCGGGTCTTTCAGTACCACGGGGCCGAGCACAAGTCGATCTTCGCCTTCGAGGCGGGGGAGGAGCTCACCGTGGAGAACGTCCGAAAATACAGTTGCCTCCATCCTCGCTGCGGCACCAGCTTTCTTCTCATCGTCATGCTCATCAGTATCGTGATCTTCTCCCTGATCCCCAAGCTCTGGCCCTTCTACATGAAGGCGGGGTCACGGGTGCTGCTTCTTCCGGTCATCGCCGGAGTCTCCTACGAGATCCTCAAGTGGACGGCCAAGCACGATTCCACCCCCTTCGTGAAGTTTCTCATCTCCCCCGGCCTGGCGCTGCAGCGGCTCACCACCCGGGAGCCGGACGACAGCCAACTGGAGGTCGCCATCCGCTCCATGCAGGAGGCGCTGGAGATGAACGCCGGGTTCAAAGATGACAGGCTGGTGATTTAATGTTAGACAAGATCGAAGAACTGGAACGTCGCTCCCTGGAGGTTGAATCGCTCCTCTCGGACCCGGCGGTGATGTCCAATCAGGGTGAATTTCGCAAGCTTTCCAAGGAGCATGCCGAGCTGGCGCCGCTGGTGGAGGTGTACCGGCAGCACCGGAAGCTGCTGGCCGAGATTCAGGACAACCGGCTGCTCCTTACCGAGCCCGACCTGGAGATCCGGGAGATGGCCAAGGCGGAACTGGAGGAGCTGGAACAGCGAAAATCGGAGATGGAGGGGGAGATCAGACTCCTGCTCCTCCCCAAGGATCCCAACGACGACAAGAACGTCATTCTGGAGATCCGGGCCGGAACGGGGGGGGACGAATCGGCTCTCTTCGCCGGCGACCTTTTTCGCATGTACTCCCGCTTTGCCGATGCCAATCGTTGGAAGGTGGAGATTATCTCCGCCTCCGAATCGGAGCGGGGAGGGTTCAAGGAGATCATCGCCTCCGTTGAAGGGCAGGGGGTCTATGCCAAGCTCAAGTACGAGTCCGGCACCCATCGGGTCCAGCGGGTTCCCGAGACCGAGGCCCAGGGGCGGATTCATACCAGCGCCTGCACCGTGGCCATCATGCCCGAGGCCGAAGAGTTCGATATCGATATCAACCCCACGGATCTGAAGATCGATGTCTACCGCTCCCAAGGGTCCGGTGGTCAGCACGTCAACACCACCGACTCGGCGGTCCGGATCACTCACCTTCCCACCGGGATCGTGGTGGCCTGCCAGGAAGAGCGGAGCCAGATCAAGAACCGGGCCAAGGCCATGAAGGTCCTCAAGTCCCGGATGCTGGATATCCTCCACCAGGAGCAGAACTCGAGAATGGCCGCCGACCGGAAGCAGCAGGTGGGGAGTGGTGACCGGAGCGAGCGGATCAGAACCTACAACTTCCCCCAGGGGAGGATGACCGATCACCGCATTGGCCTGACCCTCTACCGGCTAGATACCATCATGACCGGCGACATCGGTGAAATCGCCGATTCTCTCCGAGCGCATTACCAGATGGAGGCGCTTCAGGAGCAGAGTGTGTCAGGTTAGAGGTTCAAGGTTCAAGGTTCAAGGTTCAAGGTCCAAGGCGAAGAGGTAAATAGTTCCGATTGTTCTTGTTACCATTCACTATTCACCATTCACCATTCACCTTTGTCCTTTCGTCCGGGAAAAAACATGTCGACCGAAAACGAACAGTGGACCACCCTGAAGCTCCTGAACTGGACCAAGGGATACCTGGCGGAGAAGGGGGTGGAGAATGCCCGGCTGGAGGCGGAATGGCTCCTCTGCGCCGCGCTAGGGCTTGACCGGGTGGGACTCTACGTCAACTTCGAGAAGCCGCTTCTCCCTCAGGAACTGGCTGCGTTTCGTGGCACCGTGGGGCGGCGGGCTCGACGGGAACCGCTTCAGTATATCCTGGGGAGCCAGGAATTCATGGGGATGGAGTTCCGGGTCACCCCGGCGGTCCTCATTCCTCGCTACGACACCGAGACGCTGGTTCACGAAGCAATAAACCGTGCCGGTGATGCGGTGCGGGTGTTGGATATGGGGACCGGGAGCGGCTGTATCGCCGTGGTACTGGCGAAACTCATGCCCGACGCTCAGGTTGTTGCGGTGGATTGTTCCCCAGAGGCCCTTGCCGTGGCCCGTGGGAATGCCGATGCGAACGGAGTGAAGGTCCGGTTCATCTCCGGCTCCCTGTTTCACCCCCTGTCGGGAGAGCGGTTCGACCTCATCGTCTCCAATCCTCCCTACATCGCCACCGGGGATCTTGCCGGACTCCAGCCGGAGGTCCGGGAGTTCGAACCCATGGGGGCGCTGGACGGCGGCAGGGATGGTCTGGACTTTTATCGCCTCATCATCCCGGCGGCACCGGAGCAGCTGAACCCCGGTGGCTGGTTGATGGTAGAGGTCGGAGCCGGACAGGCGGAGGCGGTGCAGGGGATGTTCGCGGCCGCCGGATTTCTGGAAATTTTTACCTCCCTTGACCCCGGCAACATCCGGCGGGTTGTGGGAGGACGGGTTCCGTAGGGGCGATCCTTGTGATCGCCCAACAGCAGGGCAAACACGAGGTTTGCCCCTACAAGTTCATTCCGAGGTAACCAGTTGGATAAACTTATCATCAAGGGAGGGCAGAAGCTCTCCGGCAACGTCACCGTCAGCGGTTCCAAAAATGCCGCTCTCCCCATCTTCGTTGCCACCATCTTGGCGCCGGGTGTTTATGAAATCAGCAATGTCCCGTTTCTCCGGGATATCAACACCATCATCAAGCTGTTGGAAAGCCTGGGTGCTCAGGTGGAGGGTAACGGCAATCTGGTCCGGATCGACACGACAGGGATCAACACCCATGAGGCGACCTATGATCTGGTGAAGACCATGCGCGCCTCGGTGCTGGTTCTGGGGCCGCTCCTCGCCCGTTTCGGCGTGGCCCGGGTGTCGCTCCCCGGCGGCTGCGCCATCGGCGCCCGCCCCATCGACCAGCATCTCAAGGGGTTGAAGGCGCTGGGGGCGGATATCCATCTGGCCCACGGTTACGTGGAGGCCAAGGCCAAACGGCTCAAGGGGGCGCGGATCAACTTCGATGTCGCCACCGTGGGGGGGACCGAGCATCTCATGATGGCGGCAGCCACGGCTAAGGGGGAAACGGTGCTGGAGAATGCCGCCCGTGAGCCGGAAATCGTTGATCTGGCAGCCATGCTCATTAAGATGGGGGCAAAGATCGAAGGGGCAGGTACCGATACCATCCGGATCATGGGGGTGAGCGAGCTGGTACCGGTGGACTACCGGGTCATGCCGGACCGGATCGAGGCGGGAACCTTCATGATCGCCGCGGCCATCACCGGGGGTGACATAAAGATTCATGAGATGCAGCTGGAACACCTGGATGCCCTGACGTTCAAACTTCAGGATGCCGGGGTGGACGTGGTCAACAAGGATGGGGTGGTCCGGGTGAAGGGACCGCGCCGGCTTCGGAGCGTCAACATCAAGACTCGCCCCTACCCCGGTTTCCCCACCGACATCCAGGCTCAGTTCATGGCGCTCATGTGTGTGGCCGACGGCGCTAGCGTCATTACCGAAAATATTTTCGAGAACCGTTTCATGCACGTCTCGGAGCTGATGCGTTTCGGCGCCGACATCACGGTGGACGGGAAGAGCGCCACGGTGAAGGGGATCAAGAAACTCTCCGGAGCGCCGGTGATGGCCACCGACCTCCGGGCCTCTGCCTCCCTCATCATTGCCGGCCTGGCGGCGGACAATGTCACCGAGGTCTCCCGCATCTATCATCTGGACCGGGGGTACGAGACCATCGAACGAAAACTCGCCGGTCTTGGCGCGGACATCCAGAGGGTCAAAGAATAAATCAACAGGGATATACAGGATAAACAGGAATGTAGTCCTGGGAAAAACAGCCCGCTACAAAGGCATGGAGAGAAACTCCCGTTTTTTCCTGTCCATCCTGTTCATCCCTGTAAAAAGGTTTTCTTATGAATGATTTTATTACCATCGCCATCCCCAAGGGGCGCATCCTTCAGGAGTCCGTGGCTCTCTTTGCCAAGATCGGCATCGACTGCAGCGAGCTCCTCTCCGACACCCGAAAGCTGGTCTTCGAGAACGTTGAGCAGCGGATGCGTTACATGATCGTCCGGGCCACCGACGTCCCCACCTATGTGGAGTACGGCTGTGCCGATCTGGGGATCGTGGGGAAAGATACTCTCATGGAGCAGGAGAAGGAGCTCTATGAGCCGCTGGACCTGAAGTTCGGCTACTGCCGCCTCATGGTGGCCGAACCGGTGGGGCTGGCCCGTGACGACGACCCCTCCCGCTGGTCCAATATCCGTATCGCCACCAAGTACCCCCATATCACCGAAAAGTATTTCGCCGCCAAGGGGGTGCAGGTGGAGCTCATCAAGCTCTACGGCTCCATCGAGCTGGCGCCGCTGGTGGGGCTTTCCGAGCGGATCGTGGACCTGGTCTCCACCGGTGAGACCCTGAAGCAGAACGGCCTGGTGGAGGTGGAGACCATTGCCCACATCACTACCCGTCTCATCGTCAACCGCGCCAGTCTCAAGACCCGGCACCAGCGGATCACGGAGATCATCCGAGGGCTGGAGCAGCACATATAGCACTTTTATTCACACAACTCTTTCGCACTGTACGGAACTGTAACGTACGACGAGACGTATGACCATAAGACTTTCAGGAGCAGACATATGTCATTTCGTGCCCTCGAACACGTTATTGTATACCCTGAAACTACCCAATATGCGGTAAACGCCGACATGGAAATCAAGTACGTTTTAAAGCGCAGTTGGGTAGTCAAACGCTGAAACAGGCAACATATGCCGGTAATTTTTCGTTACAAAGGGTATCGCTTTTTTTTCTTTTCCAACGAAGGGTCTCCTCCTGAGCCGTTGCATGTCCACGTCCGTCAAGGAAGCTCCCTTGCAAAGTTCTGGATCGAACCGGAAGTGGGTATTGCAGAGAGTTACGGTATTACTCCTTCTGAATTGCGAGAACTGCTTCGAGCTGTGGTATCGAATCGAGACCTGATAGAAAGGACATGGCATGAATTCTTCAGCGCTTAAACCTCTGGCGAGCTCCATTTCGTTTGATGCAGATTATATGTCCATTGAATTCAGGGATGGTCGGCGTCTCTCGGTTCCGCTCGCCTATTTCCCTCGACTTCTCCATGCAACGGAATCTCAGCGCAAAACATACGAGATAAGCGGAGGCGGCGTCGGGCTACACTGGGATGAACTGGATGAAGACATAAGTGTAGAACATCTGCTTATGGGTATGATGGATCAAACGAATTCCCCTCCCTTGAAACAAGCAGCATAGATTACATCGAAGGACACTATCATGCAGTTCCTTGACATAACCGATACCGATTTCGATCAAAAGTTTGCCGCCATCCTGGCGCGGGGGGAGGAAACTTCCCATGAGGTGGAGCAGGTCGTGCAGGCGATCATCGCCGACGTGCGCCGGCGGGGGGACGCTGCGGTGCTGGAGTACACCAACCGCTTCGACCGGCTGGAAGCGACCACTGTCGCCGAACTTGAGGTGACTGACGAGGAGATCGACGGCGCCTTTGCCAGGGTCTCCCCGGAGGAGATCGCCTCCCTGAAGCTGGCCTGTGAACGGGTGACCCGTTTCCACGCAAAGCAGAAGCAGCAGAGTTGGCTCTCCACCGAGGAGGAAGATGTCCTGCTGGGGCAGAAGGTGACCCCCCTGGCCCGGGTGGGGATCTACGTCCCCGGCGGCAAGGCGAGTTACCCTTCCAGCGTTATCATGAACGCCGTCCCGGCCAAGGTGGCGGGGGTCGGGGAGATCGTCATGGTGGCTCCCACCCCCGGCGGCGAGATCAATCCCCACGTCCTCGTGGCGGCGCGACTTGCCGGTGTGGACCGGATCTTTCGGCTGGGGGGCGCCCAGGCGGTGGCGGCCCTAGCCTACGGCACAGCCACCATCCCCAAGGTGGACAAGATCACCGGCCCCGGCAATATCTACGTGGCCACCGCCAAGAAACTGGTCTTCGGTCAGGTGGGGATCGACATGATCGCCGGTCCCAGCGAGATTCTCGTCATCAACGACGGCAGCGGTACCGCGGCCCACATTGCCGCCGACCTCCTCTCCCAGGCGGAGCATGACGAGCTGGCTTCGTCCATCCTCATCACCACTGACCGCGACTTCGGAGAGCAGGTGGCCCATGAGGTGGAACGCCAACTTGGTAGCCTGAAACGGGAGGGGATTGCCCGCAAATCCTGGGAGAGCTACGGTGCCATCATCGTGGCCGGGACCCTGGACGAGGCCATCGCTTTTTCCAACCGGATCGCCCCGGAGCATCTGGAGCTGGCCGTGGCCGACCCCTTTGCCATTATGCCCCGGATCACCAATGCCGGAGCCATCTTCCTGGGGCATTTCACCCCCGAGGCTGCCGGGGATTACCTGGCCGGCCCCAACCATACGCTCCCCACCGGAGGGACGGCCCGTTTCTTCTCCCCTCTTTCCGTGGACGATTTCATGAAAAAATCCTCCATCGTCTGGTTCTCGGAAGCCGGTCTGAACCGTCTGGGGAGCGACATCGTCCGGATCGCCGAACTGGAGGGGTTGGAAGCTCACGGCAGATCGGTGAGCGTAAGATTGAAAAATTCACTCTGACCCAAGGAGATAGTCATGTCCCGCAGCGCGACCATAGAACGGATTACCCGGGAGACACAGGTCAGAATGACCCTGGAGTTGGACGGCACGGGGGAGGCGAAGATTTGCACCTCGGTCCCCTTTCTCGACCATATGCTGGATCTCTTCGCCCGCCACGGCCTCTTCAATCTGCAGGTTGAGGCGCAGGGGGATATCGATATCGATTACCACCATACGGTGGAGGATATCGGTATTGTGCTGGGGGATGCCGTCCGGCAGGCAGTGGGGGATAAGAAGGGAATCCGGCGCTACGGTCATGCCGTGGTCCCCATGGATGAGACCCTCGCCGAGGTCACCATCGACCTGTCGGGTCGCCCCTACCTTGTGTACCATGTGGACCTCCCCAAGGTGAAGATCGGTGACTTGGATGTGGAACTGGTAAAAGAGTTCTTTCAGGCGTTCACCAACAACTGCGGAGCCAATGTCCATCTGAACATCCGGTACGGCGACAACGTCCATCATATCATCGAGGCCTGCTTCAAGGCCACGGCCCGGGCCCTGGACCTGGCAACCTCTCTCGACCCCCGCATCCAGGGGGTCATGTCCACCAAAGGAACGTTGTAAAAACCGGGACCGGGGACTGGGGAGTGGTGACTAAAACCAGGGACTGGGGACTGGTAACAGCAAATCGGGTTTACCAGTCCCCAGTCCCCAATCACCGGAGTTCTAAATGATTGCAATCATCGATTATGGCATGGGAAACCTTCGATCCGTTCAGAAGGGGTTCGAGAAGGTGGGGTTTGAGGCGATTGTCACCGCCGATCCCAGGGTGGTGCTGGAGGCGGAGAGGATCGTTCTCCCCGGCGTGGGCGCTTTCCGGGATTGCATCCGCAATCTGGAGACCGGCGGGTTTGTGGAGCCGATCCTCAAGGTCATCCAAGAGGGGCGACCGTTTCTGGGGATTTGTCTCGGCCTGCAGCTTCTCTTTACGGAAAGCGAGGAGTTCGGTCGCCATAAGGGGCTGGATGTCATCCCCGGCAAGGTGCTTCGGTTTCCCGAGGGGATGACCGAGGGGGGGGAAGCGCTGAAGGTGCCCCACATGGGGTGGAATCAGCTCTCCTTCAAACGTCGTCCGGCACCGCTGGAGGGGCTTGAGGAAGGGACCAACGTCTACTTCGTCCACTCCTACTACGTGAAGCCCGACGACGACAGTGTGGTTGCCACCACCACCAATTACGGCATCGAGTTCTGCTCCTCCATCTGGAAGGAGAACATCGTCGCCACCCAGTTTCATCCGGAAAAATCGCAGGAAAAGGGGCTCACCATCCTCAGGCAGTTCGCGATGATGAGCTGATCTGCCCGTAGATGTTGATAAATTCTGTTGCACGCTCGAGCGTCTATTGCTAGAATGCCCGCGCTTTGCCATCTTGCTCAAAAGGAGACTTATCATGAATAAAATTGTAGCCACGCTTGCCGCACTCCTCACCGCCGCCGCCTTTACCGGAGCAGCCGTTGCCGCCGATCCCACCGCTGACCTGCTCAAGAAAGAGGGGACGGCCGTGGAGGCGGTCCAGAAAAAGGATCAGGAGCTGAAGGATAAGAAGAAAAAAGTCGGCGACAAGGTGAAGGATGCCAAAGAGGCGCCGGGTAAGGCGGTGAAAGAGCATCAGCAGAAAATTGATGAGCAGAAGGGGAAAGCCGACGGCGCGGTGAAGGATGCCGTAGCCAAGAAGCGCGAGAAGGTGAAGCAGAGCAAAGAGTCCGCAGAAAAGGTCAAGGGGGATGCCGGCCAGGTCAAGGATGCGACGAAAAAGAACCTGGATGACCTAAAATCCCTGGGTAAATAAACCTGAAATTTCTCACCACAGAGTCACAGAGGACACAGAAAGAATCGGAAACTTAAAGATTTTTTCTCTCTGTCCTCTGTGACTCTGTGGTGAATGCTTTTTTACCGCAACATCAGGTACCGTCTCAACCAATTCAGAGCGGTATATGCCGTGAGGCTTCTCACCTGACGCCGGTCCCCTCCGAAGTGATACTCCCTGACCTCACATCCCGACTGATCCGCCAGGGCGATGAAGACCGTTCCTGCGGATTTTTCTTCCGAGGCGCCGGGACCGGCCACGCCGGTCACTGCCAGAGCGAGGTCACTCCCCGCAGCTATCCGCCCCCCCGTTGCCATGGCCGTGGCCACTGGTGCGCTCACCGCCCCGTTATCCCGGATCATCTTTGGGGGAACCGCCAGCAGCCGGCTCTTGGCGCCGTTACTGTACACCACCGCTCCCTCCAGAAAATATGCTGAACTTCCTGCCATATCTGTGAGCCGTTTGGCGATGAGTCCGCCGGTGCAGGACTCGGCCAGGGAGACGGTCAACTCTTTTTCTCGGAAGAGGCGCGCCACCTCTTTGTCAAGGGTTGCTCCGTCCTCGACTACGATGAACTCCCCCAGACGCTCCCTGATGGTTGCGGTGGCCGTCTCCAGTAAAGCCGCCACCACGCTCTCATCAACCCCCTCACCTCGAAGTTTCACGTCAATGACGGGAAAGCTGACGCGAAACGCCACGGCAAGGCCGGCAGCAGGTGCAGGGAGATCGCCGATGATTCGGTCGATCTCCGCCTCGGAAATACCGAAGAGGGTGAAAACCTTTGTCCGGATGACCGGCTTCCGGACCAGTCGCTCCTGAATGAAGGGGAGTACCGTATCATTCAGCATCCGGGTCATCTCGGAAGGGACACCGGGGAGAAAGATGAGGAAGGAGCCGTCTAAGCTGACGATGAAGCCGGAGGCGGTGCCGGTGGGGTTGGGGATGAGTGTACAGTGAGCCGGAAGAAGCGCCTGCCGCCGGCTGGCGGCCATGAATTCTCCCCCCTCCCGCCCCACGAACTCCACCATCCGGGCAAGGGCCTCTTCATTGAGAAGCAACTCTTGCCCCGTGGCCATGGCAGCGGCCTGAGCCGTCAGATCATCGCAGGTGGGACCGAGACCGCCGGTTACGATGAGAATATCGCTCCCTTCTGCCAGGTATTGAAGAGCATCGACGATGGCGAAAAGATCGTCCCCCACCAGCAGGTGGCGCTGCACCTTGATCCCCAGATCGTAGAGCCTGGTAGCCATATGCACGGCATTGGTGTCTACTATTTCGCCGTAGATCAGTTCGTCTCCGATGGAGAGTGTCGAAATTTTCATGCGGTTTCTCTCTCGATGATCCGGTAGACCTCGGCCAGCGGCAGACCGCTCTCCAGCGCCAAGCAGCGGCACTCTTCAAACTCCGGCGCGACTCTCACGACGACCCCCTCCTCACTGAGAACCTTGACCCGGACCGGGCCCAAGGTTGTCTGCCGGGTTTCCATACGTCGAGCCAGGGTCAGCCGCTGCGCCGGATAGTGTCGGACACCAATGGCGGTGGATTCCAGCAGGATGATCCGGGAAAGGTGAACCAGAAGGGAGGGGGAGGAGATGACGGTGAGTTTGACCCCAGGGCGGTTCTTCTTCATCTGCAGGGGAGAAAAGGCCACATCCAGGGCCCCTTCGTCCAGAAGTCTTTCCATGAGAAATCCGAGGAGTTCAGGATTCATGTCATCGATGTGGGTCTCGATGACCCGGATTTCATCCGTTTCCATGGCTACCTGCGCTTCCTCTCTTCAACGGGACGGGGGGAGAATCGCCTCGATCTTGCCGCGATCAAACCCCTTGATGATCCGGCCGTAGATCATGAACACCGGCACCTCCATGATCCCCATTTTTTGAGCTATGGCCATCTGCTCCTCAAGAAGCCGTTTCCCCTTGTCGTTCACCCCTTCCGGTGGCGTCGTATCAAAAAGAGCCGACATGACCTCGGCATAGGCGCGCTCCCGGTCATCCGACGACAGGATGTACTGGGCTTTCTGCCGAGCGTTCTGATGGCTGGAAAGGGGGTTAAAAAAGATGTAGAGGGTAACATCGGGTCGCGTCAGGAAATACTGGTACGCCTTCCGGCAGTAGGGGCAGTCGGGATCGGTAAATTCGATGATCGTGGTCTTGCCCGTGCCGATCTTGAGGGCCTTGTCCAGGTTGAGGGTTTCACCCCAGGCGCTCGCAGCCGTCAAGACGATCATGAGCAGATAAGTCATGCTGAATCTGAGCAGATGAACCACTCGTCACCTCCCATACGTTCCGAATCATGTCCATCGGCATTCTAGCGCACCTTGTGATTTCGCACAAGGAGAACGGGAGAGGCAAATGTGCTGCAGGGCGCAGTCGCCACGAAATCCCGGCCGACGTGAGCATTACGGCGAAAGATCCGCACAGAAAAACCTTCTCCTCTCCACCTGTGTGAGTAGATAGTGTGCACGTAAAGGGTAATTGTGCTGCACAAAGTAGCAATTCTGTGATCTACTTCTGACGATGATTGTGGTTGTAAGCATCGGTAATCGTTGTTGTTGCTGATAAAATGTGCACTAATGCTTAAAAATGGCGCATATTATGCATTCATATTGGTCTGTAGTGGATTTTTTGATTAAAAATTCAGCTGATACCCCCATCAGGAGGCAACATGAACCACTTGGACGAAAAGGTTGAACCGATTTTTCAGGAAGTACTGCAGCGGAACCCCGGGGAGGTAGAATTTCATCAGGCAGTACGTGAAGTCCTTGAATCTCTGGGACCGGTGCTGGTGAAGAATCCTGAATTTGCCGATCGTAAGATCATCGAGCGGATTTGTGAGCCCGAGCGGCAGATCATTTTCCGGGTACCCTGGCTGGATGACAATAACCAGGTGCATATCAATCGCGGCTTCCGGGTAGAGTTCAACAGTTCTCTCGGACCGTACAAGGGGGGGCTCCGCTTCCACCCCTCGGTCTACCTGGGGATCATCAAGTTTCTCGGCTTTGAGCAGATCTTCAAGAACTCCCTCACCGGCATGCCCATCGGCGGCGGCAAGGGTGGTTCCGATTTCGACCCCAAGGGGAAGAGCGACAACGAAATCATGAAATTCTGCCAGAGCTTCATGACCGAACTCTACCGGCACCTGGGGGAGCATACCGACGTCCCTGCCGGTGACATCGGCGTGGGTGGCCGGGAGATCGGCTATATGTTCGGACAGTACAAGCGAATTACCAATCGCTACGAGCCGGGGGTGCTCACCGGCAAGGGGCTGGATTGGGGCGGGTCGCTGGTCCGGACCGAGGCCACCGGTTACGGCGCCACCTACTTTATTAATGAGGCATTGAGGGTTCGTAACGACTCCTTTGACGGCAAGACCTGCCTCGTTTCCGGCTCAGGTAATGTGGCCATCTACACCATCGAGAAGATCCATCAACTGGGGGGAACCTGTATCGCCTGCTCCGACTCCAACGGGGTCATCATCCACGAGAAGGGGCTTGATCTCGATCTGATCAAGCAGCTCAAGGAGGTGGAGCGCCGCCGGATCTCCGATTACATCTCATTTCACAAGGATGCCAAGTATATCCAGGGGGGGAATATCTGGGATATCCCCTGTCAGGTTGCCATGCCATCCGCCACCCAGAATGAGCTCAACGGTAAGGACGCCAAGACCCTGGTAAATAACGGCTGTATCGCCGTGGGGGAAGGGGCCAACATGCCGACGACACCGGAAGGGGTAAAGATCTTCCTGGATGCGAAGATAGCCTACGGTCCCGGCAAGGCCGCCAACGCCGGCGGGGTCGCCACTTCGGCCCTGGAGATGCAGCAGAACGCCTGCCGCGACTCCTGGACCTTCGAATACACCGAGAAGCGGCTGGAAGAGATCATGGTCAACATCCATAACCTCTGCTACGAGACCGCCGAAGAGTACGGCGCACCGGGTAACTACGTTCTCGGCGCCAATGTCGCCGGTTTCATAAAGGTCGCCAAGGCGATGGTCGCTCACGGCCTCATCTGATTCCCGGACTCCTCCGGCCGGGAAGAAATCCCGGTGGCTTCACAAGAAAGGCCCGCAATTGCGGGCCTTTCTTGTGAAACTTACCGGTCAGCTTATCATGGCAACGTATATCCCTCACCGGCAAACTGAATGTTCCCCGGATCGCTGCTGCGCGGGGGGGAGACGGCATGAACTCCACCGCAGGCCGGGCAGCCGGCGACAAAGGTGGTGAGGATGAAGGGGGCTCCGCACCCCTGGCAATGCGTGGCCAGCCCCCCTCCGGGAATCGCCTTGGTTCTCATCTCGCCGCCGTGGACTCGCGCCACAAACTCCACCAGTTCCCGCCCTTGGGCAAAAGGTCCCACACCTGCCGTGTTGCCGCATCCGCACTGTGACATGGCTCAAACTCCTCATCTGAAGATACCCGGATCAGGGTGACCCCTGTGGGAAGTCCGGAGAGTATCGGAGGCGTGCCATGGTCGCCATGACTCAGGTCAAGAATCATGGCGAGGGATTATCTGCCGGGAATGGTGATGCAGAGACATTTCCCTTCGGCATAGAGGGTCTCCCCGTGGAAGAGTCGACCATGAACCATGATCTTGCGCCCCTCCACGGAGATCACCTCACTTTCCAGCGTGACCACTTTTTCCAGGGGGAGCATGTTCCGGAAGTTAACGTTGAGGTTCCCCACCACGACGGGATAGCCGGCGGCCCAGGCAGCCAGGCCCAGGGCTTCGTCCATTACCGCGGCAATGGAACCGCCGTGGGCGTGACCGGGGGGGCCTCCTGTCTCGGGACCGAACCAGAGCCGGGCGTGCAGATGTCTGTTCTCATCCCGGTAGTAGCGAACCCGGAAGCGATTCCCCTCCGGATCTCCGGAGACAAAGCGGAGTGATTCGCCCACCAGGGAGGGGGCGTCGAAGAGTTCCCAGCCTGCTTCGCCGGAGAGATCCACGATGGGGAAGGGGGAGGGGGAGGAAATCTCTGCTTCTGTCGTTGAAGTTATCACTGTGACTCCCTTTTCAATACTCAGGTGTTGAGGCTGAAGGCTGAAGGTTAAATCCGTCTTGGATGGGACGCCTTTATTGATCAGATACTCTTCAGTCTTCAGCCTGCTTTTTAGTACCAGATCCAGATTGGACAGAGCCCGCTCCATTCTTTCCCGGGTATGGGCCTCGATGGTCCGGACGGCGTCCGGTGCGTACTGCTGCAGAAGAGAGAAGATGAGCCGGCTGTCCAGGTTTCCTTCCCCGATGGGAAGATGCTCGTCTTTCTCGCCATGGTTGTCATGGATATGGGTCTCGGCCATGAACGGGCCCAGGATCGAAAACCACTCCTCCAGGCTGACCTTCTTGAACAGGTTCCAGTGACCCATGTCGAAGCAGTGGCGTAGTCGGGGGGAATCCACACAGGTGATCAGGTCGTAGAGGGTGGAGGGCTCCTCCTCGAAGATGTTTTCCACGGCGATGATGCAGCCGCACTCCTCTCCCCGTTCCACCATCTCCTGCCATAGGGGAAGGCTCTCCGCCAACCATCTCTCCCGGCTCTCGCCGTAGCGCCACTTGTCGTAGCCGGGGTGAAAGACCACCACCCGTGGCCGGATGAGTGCTGCGGCATCCATGACTTGGTGAAAACGGCGACTGGTGATCTTCCGCAACAGCGGCTCAAAGGAGCCGGGACTCAGGTCCATGAACGGTGCATGGATCGTCCTCCTGATCTCTGCGTCATCCAGACGCGCCACCCATGAGGCGAGCTGTTCCGGGATCAGCCCGTCCAGGGTTTCTGCGGAGAAAAAGAGCTCAATGTTGAGCCGCCGCTCCCTGATGAACGGGAAGGCACTCTCCAGTTGCGGGTAGGGGACGTGAACATGAACAGTTGTGTCAGCCATGGTGGCTCTTCCTTGGTGTTTGTCCCACCTTGGGGGTGTGGTGGATCAAGTCCTCCAGTTTGAGGACGGCAGTGGGCTGACCGAGAACGATGAGGGTATCCTTTGCCTCCAGAGTCGACTTCGGCTCGGGATTAAAGACCATTCGTCCGTTCTTTTTCTTGATCCCGACGATGATGACCCCTGTCTCCCTTCGGAAGCCGGAGGTGATGAGGTTCTCACCCACAAAGGCGGAGTGATCAGGTATTTCGATCTCTTCCATCTGGAGCTCCAGGTGTCCCCGGCCGGTGGCGATTTCGATGAAGTCCACCACGTTGGGACGGAGGACCGCCTGGGCCATCCGGTTGCCGCCGATGGTATAGGGGGAGATGACCTTGTTGGCTCCGGCTCGCTGGAGTTTGAGCTCTGATCCCTCTTCGCCGGAGCGGGCCAGGATATAGAGATCGGGGTTGAGCCCCCGGGCTGTCAGGGTGATATAGACATTCTCCGTGTCCGAGGTGACGGCGGTGATCAACCCCTTGGCATCCTTGATCCCTGCGTGGAGCAGGGTTTCGTCGGCGGTGGCATCGCCATGGATGACCAGATAGACGTCGGACAGCCTCTCGGCGATCTGCGGATCCTTCTCCACCACCACGAAGGAGAGCGGTTTGGCGGCGAACTCCTTGCAAATGAGACTCCCGATGCGGCCATAACCGCAGATGATGTAGTGATTCTTCAGTGATCTGATCCGGTTTTCCACCTTCTTCCTCCCGATGATCCGCTGAAATTGCCCCTCGAACATGATTTGCGCCAGGCTCCCGACGATGTACCCCAGGACGCTGACCCCCACGATGATCAGGGCGATGGTGAAGAGCTTCCCGGCGTCACTCAGGTCGTGGACCTCCTTGAACCCCACGGTCCCCAGGGTGATGACGGTCATGTAGAGGGCGTCCAGAGGACGCCACCCCTCGATGGTGATATACCCCACTGTCCCGGCAGTGACCAGGAGGGACAGGACTAGGAGCGAAACTTTGAGATGGCGGACAGGGTCCATACGATAGTTCTCCCGCTGGGGACTTTACGTGGTCCCGGCGCAAATTTCAAGCCGTTTTCCCGGCAACGGTACCCAGGGATCTCTTGACATTTATTACCTCTTCACTAGAATGCCGGTCATGACTCCCTATAGCGATATCCCCAAGGTTGACCGAATGCTGGCTTGGCCGGCTATGACTGCCGCGCTCCGGGAGCATCCCCGCCCTGTGGTGCTGGCGGCGCTCCGGTCGGTGCTGGATACCGTGAGGAAAGGGTTTCTCCGGGGAGAAGCGATTCCTCTGGACGAGAGTTCCCTGTCGGACCGCTTCCGCAACGCCCTGGACTCCGCCACCACCCCCACTCTGCGTAAGGTTGTCAATGGCGCCGGTATCGTCATCCATACCAATCTGGGGCGGGCGCCGCTCTCCCGCGCCGTTGCCTCCGCCCTGAATGATGCGGCATACGGCTATTCCACTCTGGAGTACAATCTGGCCACCGGTGAGCGGGGGAGTCGCCTGGAGCATGTGGCCGGTCTGCTTCGTGAACTGACCGGCGCGGAGGGGGCTTTGGTGGTGAACAACAACGCCGCAGCGCTTCTTCTTGCCCTCACCACGCTGGGGAGCGGACGGGAGGGGATCGTCTCTAGGGGGGAACTGGTGGAGATCGGCGGGGCCTTCCGTATCCCCGACATCATGGGGCAGAGCGGAGTCATTCTCCGGGAGGTGGGGGCCACCAATCGAACCCACCTCCGGG
Source organism: uncultured Geobacter sp. (assembly GCA_903902855.1). Taxonomy (GTDB): domain Bacteria; phylum Desulfobacterota; class Desulfuromonadia; order Geobacterales; family CAIOGM01; genus CAIOGM01. The sequence goes on from CAIUWK010000072.1 coordinate 72,987, forward strand.
ATTATGAAGCGGCAATCTCTCCCGCCACCGGGCTCCTCCTCAAGGTGCATCCCAGCAACTTCGCCATGGTGGGGTTTACCGCGGAGGTCTCCCCTGCCGATCTGGTTCGCTTGGGACGGAAGCACTCCCTGCCGGTGATGGTGGACGCCGGGAGCGGCTGTCTCATCGATCTGACCCGTTTCGGGATCAGCGGTGAGCCGATGGTGAGGGAGTTCATCTGCGCCGGGGTGGATCTGGTCACCTTCAGCGGCGACAAGCTCTTGGGGGGGCCCCAAGCAGGAATCATCGTGGGGAAGGAGGAGTTTCTTCGCCCCATGCGCAACCACCCGCTCTTGAGGGCGCTCCGGCTGGATAAACTGACCCTGGCTGCGTTGGAAGGGACTTTACGTCTTTATCAAGACGAGCGGCAGGCCTTGGCGGAGATTCCGGTTCTCCGGATGCTCACCCTCTCCGCAGCTGAACTTCGTAGTCGTGGCCGGAAGCTGCTCCGAAAGCTCCGACAGTTGCTCCCGGCGGGGGTCTCCCTGGAGCTCATGGACGGTGTTTCACACCCAGGGGGCGGTTCCTACCCGCTTCTCTCTCTCCCCACCACCCTTCTTCTCATCTCGTGCCAAGGGATCTCCCCCCAGGAGATCGAGGAGCGCTTCCGGAGAGCTCCCGTGCCGGTCATCGGACGGATCTCTTCCGGTCGCTTTCTCCTGGACCTCCGCACCTTGCAGGAAGAAGAGTCGCCCTACCTCATTGCCGCGCTTCGCACTCTGATCTGAAGTCGCACCCTTCTCCGTATGCCCCTGAAACAACGCCCCCCAACCCCATCGATGTACTTTTAAAGGGATTGGGGGGCGCTTGTGTCTCCGGGAGGAGTGGTGCTCTGTCAGTTTGAAGTCGCTCAAAATGCTAACATCTCAACGATCAATAGCCGGAAACCTCGATCTCCGCCAAGCGGCTGTAGCCATCCAAGGTTGCCGTAATCTGGACGCGGATCCGGTCGGTGATGACTGTCGGGAATGTGAACGTACGCCATACCAGGTTATTCCCCGTGACGCTCCCGCTGGTTACAGTCGCCCACCCCGTTCCTGTCGGACCACACGCGGCCGCAGTCGGATCCGTACAATACTGCACATTAAAGGCCGTGACTCCGTATTTGGTGAACAGGGTGGTTGTCGTCGGGATAATCGGGCTGGTAAAGGCATCCTGAATGGAGAAGACATCAATCCCGCTAATGGTCTTCCGGCCGTTGAACTGCACCTGGACCCACTCGGGGAAGTTATTCTTTTTGCCGTTGTACCAGCCGCCGCCGGCGCCCCAGACTGAGCCCTTACGGTCACCGTTATTGACCGAGGAAGCGGGATAGTTTGCAGAGGCAGTGTTAGAGGCGGTCGCCACGCCGCCGTTGGCCTGGAGGGCCACATTGCCGTTAACCGCCAGGGAGACTGAGGCCGTTATGGTGGTGTAGTTGGCCGTGTCGGAGGGGGTGAAGGTCGCGAACAGGGTCTGCGCTCCCATGGCGGAGAGTACCGTCCCCGCGGCGGGGGTATAGGCGAACGTCCCTGCCACAGAGGCGGTGGCGTTTAACTGGGTGGTTGAGAGAGACGTTCCCATGGTCACCGCGGCCGGGGTAGCCCAGGTGATGACGGGGGTTGCCTTGTTGACGACCAGGCTCACCGTGGCGGTGGCCGAGGTGTAGTTCACCGTGTCGGTGGGGGTGAAGGTAATCGACAGTGTCTGGGTTCCCGTGCTGAGGAGCGACCCATTGGCGGGGGTGTAGCTGAATGTTCCCGGTACGGAGGTGGTGGCGTTCAGCTGGGTGGCGGAAAGCGCCGTACCGTAGGTGATGGCCGCCGGATTAGCCCAGGTAATGACGGGGGTTGCTTTGTTGACGACCAGGCTCACCGTGGCGGTGGCCGAGGTGTAGTTCACCGTGTCGGTGGGGGTAAATGTGGTCGACAGTGTCTGGGTTCCCGTGCTGAGGACCATTCCGCCGGCAGGGGTATAGCTGAACGTTCCCGGCACGGAGGCCGTGGCGTTCAGCTGGGTGGTGGAGAGCGGTGTGCCGTAGGTGATGGCCGCCGGATTAGCCCAAGTGATGGCCGGCGTTGTGGGGACCACGCTACCACCAGCGGTTCCGTACGCCTCGACCTCGGCCAGACGGCTGTAGCCATCCAAGGTTGCAGTGATCTGGACACGAATCCGGTCGGTGGTGACTGCCGGGAATGTGAAGGTACGCCATACCAGGTTATTCCCTGTGACGTTTCCGTTGGTTACCGTTGTCCATCCCGTTCCTGTTGGACCACACGTGGCCGCAGTCGGATCCGTACAATACTGGACATTGAAGGCGGTGACTCCGTATTTGGTGAACAGGGTGGTTGTCGTTGGGATAATCGGGCTGGTAAAGGCATCCTGAATGGAGAAGACATCGATCTCGTCAATGCTCTTCTGGCCGTTGAACTGCACCTGGACCCACTCAGGGAACGCTCCTTTCTTACCGTTGTACCAGCCGCCGCCGGCACCCCAGACAGAGCCCCTACTGTCGCCGTTATTGATCGAGGAAGCGGGATAGCTTGCAGAGGCAGTGTTGGAGGCGGTCGCCACGCCGCCGTTGGCCTGGAGGGCCACGTTGGTGCGGGTGACGGCACCCGTAACGATCAGGGAGAGGGAAGTGGTGGCCCCAGTGTAGTTGGCCGGATCTTTGGGGGTAAAGGTAACTGACAGTGCCTGCGTCCCAGCGGTGGAAAGCACCGTGCCGGCGGCGGGGGTGTAGGCGAAGGTGCCCGCTACGGAGGCGGTGGCGTTCAGCTGGGTGGCGGATAGGGTGGTTCCCACCGCGACTGCAGCCGGGGACGCCCATGTAATGACGGAGGTCACCTTGTTGACGACCAGATTGACCGTGGCTGTGGTTGAGGTGTAGTTCGCCGTGTCGGTGGGGGTGAAGGTGCCCGACAGGGTCTGGGTTCCCGCAGACAGCACTGTCCCGCTGGTGGGGGTGTAGCTGAACGTTCCCGGTACGGAGGCGGTGGCGTTTAACTGGGTAGTGGAGAGCGCCGTGCCGTAGGTGATGGCCGCCGGATTAGCCCAGCTGATGACGGGGGTTGCCTTGTTGACGACCAAGCTCACCGTGGCGGTGGTTGAGGTGTAGTTCGCCGTGTCGGTGGGGGTGAAGGTGGTTGACAAGGTCTGGGTTCCCGTGCTGAGGACCATTCCGCTGGCGGGGGTGTAGCTGAACGTTCCCGGCACGGAGGCGGTGGCGTTCAGCTGGGTGGCGGAGAGAGGTGTGCCGTAGGTGATGGTCGCCGGATTAGCCCAAGTGATGGTCGACGTTGTGGGGAGCACGCTATCACCAGAGGTTCCGTACGCCTCGACTTCGGCCAGACGGCTGTAGCCATCCACGGTTGCTGTGATCTGGACACGGATTCGGTCGGTGGTGACTGCCGGGAATGTGACGGTGCGCCATGTCAGATTGTTGCCGGTGATGCTCCCGTTCGTTACTGTTGCCCAGCCCGTTCCTGTTGAAGTACACGTGGCTGCAGTTGTATCAGTACAATACTGAACGTTAAAGGCGGTGACTCCGTATTTGGTGAACAGGGTGGTTGTTGTCGGGACAATCGGGCTGGCATAGGCATCCTGAATAGAGAAGATATCGACCTCGTCAATGCTCTTCTGGCCGTTGAACTGCAGCTGAACCCACTCGGGGAAGTTATTCTTTTTGCCGTTGTACCAGCCGCCGCCGGCACCCCAGACAGAGCCTTTGCGGTCGCCGTTGTTCACTGAGGACGCGGGATAGCTTGCAGAGGCAGCGTTGGAGGCGGTCGCCACGCCGCCGTTGGTTTGGAGTGCTACGTTGGTGCGGGTGGTCGCGGCAGTCCACTTGGCGTAGAGAGTGGTGTCGGCAGTGATCGCCGTCGTGAAAGAGAAGGATATCGTCAGGGCGGCGTCGCTGAACCAGCCGGCAAAGGTGTAGCCGGTTCTGGTGGGGGCGACGGGGAGCGTGGCGGTGGTGTTGTAGGCGACGGTCTGGCCGGCGACGGCGCTGCCGCCGTTGCTGGTGAAGGTGACGGCGTAGCTGGTGATGGTCCACTTGGCGTAGAGGGTGATATCAGCGGTGACCGGTGTCGCGAAGACGAAGGGGGTCGTCAGCGCGGCGTCGCTGAACCAGCCGGCGAAGGTGTAGCCGGTTCTGGTGGGGGCGACGGGGAGCGCGGCGGTGGTGTTGTAGGCGACGGTCTGGCTGGCGACGGCGCTGCCGCCGTTGCTGGTGAAGGTGACGGCGTAGGTGTTGGCCGTCCACTTGGCGTACAACATGATATCTGCTGTGACCGGTGTCGCGAAGACGAAGGGGGTCGTCAGCGCGGCATCGCTGAACCAGCCGGCAAAGGTGTAACCGGTCCTGGTGGGGGCGACGGGGAGCGTGGCGGTAGTGTTATACGGTACGGTCTGGCCGGCGATGGCGCTCCCGCCGTTGCTGTTGTAGGTGACGGTGTAGACCGGAATAATTTTTAAGGTGAATATCGTTGTTACCCAATTCCCTTCAGGGTCACTGACCGTGACAGGGAAGGTATACATCCCGGGATTTTGCGGCATACCGCTCAATATGGCGCCATTGAGAGTGAGATTGGGGGGCAGGGGGCCGGTGCTGTTCCAGCTGTACCCGAGAACACCCGGAGTGCCGCCTGTTGCCGTTAAGGTCTGAGTGTACGGTATCCCGACTATCCCGTCCGGTAGAGGAGATGTGGTGGTAATCGAGACCCCCAGAGCTGCCTGCGGCGTTGCCGTAGCGGTGACACCGCCGGAGATGTTGAACGAATTGTCATAGGCGCAGACCCTGTAATAATAGGCCGTGCCATTGGTGAGACCTATCTGGTGATAGCTGGTGCCCGGACCGATATACAAAGTCGTTCCTGCGGCGCAACTTGCCGGCGCGGCGCCGGTGGCGTAGACAAGTTTGTAGCCATAGATGCCACTCGACGCATCACTGAAACCGCTCCAGGAGAGACCTACTCTGGTGTTACCGGGAGAGGCGGTCAGTGCACCGCCAGTCGGCGCAACGATATCACTGACGGTGAGATTTATGAGCGCTTGTTGCGGCACGATCGTTACCATGCCTGTGCCGAGCTGTCCGTACTGATCTGATCCCCAGGCAAAAATTGCGCCATTACCCGCCAGAGCCAGAGAGTGGTTGGTGCCGGCGGCCAGCGCCGTTATCCCGGAGAGACCGATTACAGAAGTGGGCGCCAGGGTGCCGGTAAAGGTCCCGTTGCCACGTTCACCGGAAAAGTTGCTGCCCCATGACGCCACCGTTCCATCTGACCTTAATGCCAGGTTGTGCCAGCCCGCTGCGGCGATGGCGGTGATCCCTGTGAGAGAGGCTATCTGGACCGGCGTGGTTACGGTCGTGCCTATCGTGCCGGCGCCAAGCTCGCCATAATCATTCGTGCCCCAGGCCCAGACCGTAGCGTCACTCTTTAGTCCCAGAATGTGATAGAAGCCGCAGGCAACAGTGTTGATGCCGGTGAAGCCGTTTATCCGGGTTGGGTACGGGATAGGTTGCATGTTCCCGTTACCCATGACCCCCCAGTACCAGACAGAACCGTCGGTAAGTGCCGCTACGGTCCGGTACCCACCAGCTGCGATCGCTTTGACGGTCATTCCTGCGGGAGGCCACGAAATGATGGAACTGCTCACGGGGTCTATGTACTTATTAACCTTGACCGGTGAGGCGCTGAATGACGCACCACCGTTGCCAAGTTGCCCGAAAGCATTGTCTCCCCAGGTCAAAACGGTTCCGTCACTCTTCAGGGCGATGGAGTGATTATCTCCTGCCGCAATTGCGGTTATCCCGCTCAGTGCCGTAATCGGAAGCGGCAAGGAGATGGTCGTGGCCGTCCCAGTGCCGAGTTGCCCGAAATAATTGTCTCCCCAGGTATAGACCTGCCCGCCAATGGTCAGGGCTACGGAGTGGTTGAGTCCGCCCGTAACGTGTATTGCTCCGGAAACAGCCGAAGCAGAGACCGGCACGGAACTCTGCTCCGTGAATAGGCCGGTCCCCAGTTGACCGTAATCGTTCGCCCCCCAGCCGCTAACGTTGCCGCCGCTCAAGGCTGCCAGGGAATGGGCGTCTCCGGCACCGATTGCCGTGGCGTCGGTAATACTATTGACCTGCACGGGGAGCGAACTCAGGGATTTGGTGCCGTTGCCGAACTGCCCGTTCAGGTTGTTACCCCACGCCCAGACAGACCCGTCGGCTTTCAAGGCCATTGAGAAAGCGGTTCCTGTTGCAACCATCACGACAGAACCCGCAGCAGTTATGCCCTGAACCTGAACAGGTGAGAGGCTTTTTGTTCTGGTGTCGTTGCCCAACTGGCCGTCACCGTTCTCCCCCCAGTTCCAGACAGAAACGGGTGTGCCGCCGACTATTGCCATGGTATTGTTGGAACCGGCGGAGATTGCCGTGGCCGTGCCTGTCAACGTTGCCCGGGTCGGGACCAGACTGTTGGCCCTTAGTGTCCCGTCGCCCAGTTGGCCGGCACTGTTGTCCCCCCATCCCCAGACGGAGCCATCCTGCAGGAGGATAACCGAGTGTGCCCTGCCAACAGCGACCGAGACGGCTGGTGTCGTGGCAACGCTGGGCAGGCCGCTCACGGCGACCGGAGTGAGACGCTGGGTGGTGGTACCATCGCCCAGTTGGCCGCTGGAATTGTCTCCCCAAGCCAGGATCGTGCCGTCCTTCATCAGTGCTATGGCATGGTTTGTCCCTGCGGATACCGCTAGAGCCGGATTCGCCGCTGACGGGCCGATCACCTGGACCGGTGTCACGCTGTTAGTCGTCGTGCCGTTGCCGAGTTGGCCGTAATAGTTGAGTCCCCATGCCCAGACCGTGCCGTCGCTTTTCACCACAACCGTGTGAGAGTCTCCGGCAGCCACTGCCACAACGCCGGTTATGATGGTGGCGGTCACCTTGGCAGGGGTAAGCTGGGGTTTCGGAAATTGGGTGAAGGTGTCTTTCGTGGTCGTGTAGCCCAGCTGACCGTAGGTATTTTCACCCCACGTGTAGACGGTCCCGTCGTTCCTGAGCGCCACTGTGTGACTTCGCCCGGCAGAGACCATCGTGAAGGCGCTTCCGGTGGGAATAGTCGCAGGGACCGGGAGGGAGCTGTCGGCCTGCGTACCGTTTCCCAACTGGCCGGAATCGTTCAACCCCCAAGACCAGATCGTGCCGTTGCTCTTGAGCGCCACACCGTACGAGGCGCCGGCAGCGATCTGTTGGGGGAGTACTGCCGCCATGCTGTTGTGCGGCGCTGCGAGCAATAGCATGAAGGTTGCCAACAAAAATACGACAGAGATGTTTAGTCTGGTCATGGTGTCCTTCCCGGTTGTCGGTGCATGTGATCCCATCACGGGGAAACGATGAAAGCCTTGCGGCGATTCGTTGCACTTCGATGGGGGTATGAAGTGAAAATGATTCCAAAATGGATTTTCTTGTGTTACGTTGCGGAAAATTTAGTTCTTTGCTTCATTTCGTATACAGAATAAGTCTTTGAGATGTATTCTCATCGGCATGTCGCCCTGAGGGGCACATTGTAATGGCTGCCAGTAAGTGGTTGATATTGTTTAATTTTTATACTCAAAATTATGTTATTATATTGTAAGAGACGTTAGATATCAAGTTTATTGTTTTGTCGTCTGTCCGCAATCGGTGATGATACTTTTATTTATCCGTCTTTTTTCCGTTTATCTGAAGTTTAAGCTTGTTTGAGTGACTGCTGTCTCCGGGGGGATTGGTTGTGCTCCGCCGTTCCGAGTGGGTATGCCATGTCGCCTGTCTGAGGAGTTTGGTGTAAAGTTTTCCGAAAAATGTGTCGGAAAACTTTACAATCGGTCATATGGATTAAGAAGGAGACATTGTAAGTAGCTGTAAATGTGATGGTGGTGAGTGGCATATTCCTTGCAAATAGTTCCCGAACTTGAGAGCGTAGCTTTTGCCTCATCTCTTTTGGGAAGGTCGAAGAAAGGAGGATGGTTTGACGAAAAATTTACATTGGGGTATGCGGCATACAGCTTGAACGTAAACAACAAAGAAACTTGGTCAGTCGAATGAAAATTAAAGGAGAAGTGGCTATGAAAAATGTAGGGAAAGTGTTGGTGGGGTCATTTCTGGCGGTCATGATGTTTGCCGGTGTCGCGCAGGCGCTGACAATTACCACGTATAACGGAGAGGCTGATGATTCGAACTTCCTCTTGGGCCTTTATGGCCAGGGACAGACGTCACGTAACGTCGTGCTGTTCGACCAACTGGTGACCCATACGGGGTCTCTTAATCCGCAGGCAAGCAATGTTGATTTTCTGACATTAAATGCCGGCACCGTACATGTGAACGCCAGCGTCAGTTCTCTGAACCCCGACCCGCTGCTCGGCGTCAGTTACGCCTATGTTCCGGGGGTTGGAACCCTTCCTGTATGGCGCGATCAGGTGTCCACCGGCATCACGACGAAGTTTCTGTTTTATCCCAATGCCACTAATCTCTGGGGAGTGACGGCCTTGGGCGCCCAGTTCACTCTCCAGGATCCGTATGGGTTGATCCCGGTTGAAAACAACATCGGCCTCATCTTCACCTTGCTGCTTTCCGACGGGACCACGGTTGCCGGAGGAACCGCCCTTGGTAATTCCGGTACTGTCACGTCCGGTTTTTGGGGATGGTCCATAGATGCCGGCACCAACCCGACAGGTCTCCAGATTGACGGACTCATCATCGAGAGTGCGACTGGAGATGCGCAAACCTTCGGTATGACTCAGTTGGAGTATAATCAGGTCCCTGAACCTTCCACCTTCCTCCTGCTGGGCGCCGGTTTGAGCGGACTTATGTTCCTGCGTCGCCGTAAATAGAGAAAATAAAATGTCTCTCCAGTGACGGGCGTTCAACCAAAGCAGAGATTCTGCGCTTCGGTTGAACGCTGTTTCAGTAAGTCGATTATAGTGAAGCGTTAACCAACAAAAAGGAGTATACGATGAGGATTCCGACTCTCATAGCAATGTTCATTATGACCGGTCTCATGGCCGGTTGTGGCGGCGGATCAAGTTCCGGCCCGACGGCTGCGGCCATAGTCAACAGCGCGGTGACCATCACAGGTTCCGTGGTGGATGCCGCTTCAGTTACCGCGACCACTCCAGGCACTCTGCTGGATGTGACGGTTACCGCCGTGGACGTAGCAACTCAGGCGCAACAGAAGGTGACCATCAACAGCACCGGCAACTATTCCGTAACCCTTGACCAGCTTCCTACAAAAGATCAGACCATCGCCATCACCGCCACCCCAAAGGATTCAAGCTATTTGCCCAACTCTACCACCGTGACAATTTCCAGCACGTCAGGGGTGAAAGCCTATCAGGCGGCCACGATTGGCCTGGTTTCCGTGACAAAGGATGCAAATGGGGTAACATCGAAAATTACGACAGGCACGATCGTGGGGCAGGACCTCGTCGTAAATGGAGCGACGACTATCGCCACCGTCACATCAGGGACGACGTTGTCTGATGCCAACGGGAATGCTCTGGATAACGGCACGCTGACCCTCACCACGACCATGTATGACCCGGCGACCGCCGCCGGCTTTGCGCCTAATCCCAGCAACTCCATCTTTGCCTCTGCCGCATTCACCGATGTCACGGTGAAAGACGCCACCGGTAAAATTGCAAAAACAGCAAGTAAACCGGTGACGATCAGGATGAACGTCGACGGTGCGCAGACGTACGATGCTAATGGCAATGCCCAGGCAGTGAAAGCTGGTGACACCATCGAACTCCAGACCTATAACAAGAGTACCGGCGTCTGGGAGCAGGATACTAAGGCCACGGATACCGTGACAAAGGCAACCGGCGCTGTTACGGTGCGTACTGCTGGCGGCAAGCTGTTTGTGGAGTACACGGTCACCCACTTCTCTTACTGGAACCTGGGCTTTACTGGTCTCATAAAATGTAACGGCGCCACCGTCGGCGGTCATCTCTATGCTGCTCTTCCCCCACTTGGCTTCAGTATCAACGGTGTGGCCTTGGCCCTGAAGGTCACCAACCCATCTTACCCCACCGTCAAGTTTATCGATGCGATCAAGCCTGCGGCTGATACAAATATCACGCTCCAGAACGTGCCGGGCACCGGCACAACGACCCTGACTGCGTATTATGACGGCGCGCCTGTTGGAACGAAAATTATTTCGGGTTGTGCTTTTACGGGAGGCAACACACTATCTCTTAATATTCCGGAGACTCCGGTTGCCTGGACCCTGCAACGGAAGTGTCGGGATACCGTTCAGACACAGCCTCTTGCGAATGTAGTTATTTATGACTGCTCACCAACCGCAACCACCCTTGACGGAACCTGCCGACTGGTCACGACTACCAACGGCACCGGTGAGGCCACTGTGTACCTGCTGAACACTCTCGATCACCTCTTCGTGCAGCCTACGGCGGTACAGAAAAACGCCTGGGGTGTGGGGAGGCCGAGCGTCTCGAACGGTCCTTCCTACGGTGCTAAGGCTGTTCAGGATATGATCGTTGTCGCTGATGGTAGCGCGAAGGTTGTCGGAAACGCGGATCTCATCTCTAATGCCCCTAACGGTGGTACCATCCAGTTCGTTAGCGGTTTGTGGGAGTTCTGCTCAATAACCGGAGCAGATTAGATCGATCCTATTTCCATGTAGTGCATTCGATGAAATCTTGACGTGGTAGCTGATGTCGACAAAAGAGGAAGTTAACGCTTCCTCTTTTGTCGTATCCAGGGCATTCATGAGGTTGATATGTCACAAGGCTTGAAGTTGTTTGGACTGTTTACGGTGAGCGGTTTTATTCTGATAAGTCTCGTCACCGGGGGCATTGCCGGAGATTTCCCCTCCGCGTTGTCCCTGCAAGGGTTTACCGGTATCATGAACATTCCCACGGCCAACGTCCAGAAGGAAGGGACCATGGCCCTCTGGTATGCGAATCAGAAGGAGTCCTTGAAGGGCGTTCAGAATAAAGAGAATTATCTCTTCTCCGTCGGGTTCTTCTCCCTTCTGGAGGGGGGAGGGCGTGTAGCCCAAGGGTACAAGGATCTTTCTGCACAGTTCAAGGTGACGACGGCCCCCTTCACTCCAAAGAGTTACCCCTGGCTCCCCTCATTGGCCTTTGGTACGCAGGATCTGGGAGGGGGCGCGCATCATTTTCGTTCAACCTATCTCGTGGCGACGGAGGAGCTTAGCCGAATCCGTGTCTCCTTGGGATACGGCACCGGACCGGACCGGATGGACGGTCTTTTCGGTGGGGGGGAGCTGAAGGCTTTGGATTGGCTCTACCTTTTGGGGGAGTATGACACCAGGAATACGAACGCCGGCATCCGAGTCGTCTCGCCGGAGCTCTTCGGCTATCCGGTGAATATCCAGTCAACAGTCAAGTCGGCCGTAAACAATCACCCAGGGAACATCGATTTTTCGGTGGGGTTTCAATTCGCACTGGGTCAAGATCGGCATCGCCGTAGCGTGACCCCTGCCGATGATGCCCATGCCACGGTTACGGGGGAGAGTGCCACCGGAGCAGGAACTCTGCCGCTCAAGGCCGGAGTTGAAGCTGTTGCCGCCGTCTCACCCGAAGCATCTTCTGAAAATCCGGAGCTCCTCCCACTCAAGGCCGGGACGGCTGCCATCGGGGTCGGCGCCGACAGGGTGGTTGTTTCCAGAACCGAAGCCTTATCCGCTTTTCGTGACAAGCTCGTGGCCGACGGATTCGTGGACGTGCGGGTCGGGTCAAGCGGGACCGATCTTCTTGTGGTCGAATATGAAAATGATCGCTATACCCAGAGCCAGTTGGATGGTATGGGGGTGGTGCTGGGGATGGTGGTAAAATATCTGCCGCTGGAGTTCAAAACGATACGACTCGTTCTGAAGGTCCGGAAAATCAAGATGTTGCAGGTAACCCTGCCCAGAGGAAATCTCGACTCCTTTTTTCGTGACGCCGGCACCAGTGAAACCTTTGCCGACCTCGTCGCGGTATCCTATGGAATCGATGGCAACAACGGGGTAGAGTTCGTGGAAGAAGGGAGTTTTGCCGGCAGGTTCCGCTCCCGGTTGACACTGGCACCACGTTTGAAGACTTTTGTGGCGACGGATGTCCGGACCTTGGACTATCTGCTCTCCTTTGCCCCTTCACTTGCTGTTGATCTCTGGAAGGGGGGCGTTCTGAACGCCACTGCCGATATACCGGTTTCCTGGAGTAAGGGGTTTAACGATGATGAATCGTTCAGAGGTTACCGGAATGACCCACGCCTTGATAGTGTGATGCTATTCCAGGCACTCAAACCAAGGCCTGATTTTATGATCTCGTTGAGTGCAGGGATGATAAGTAAGGATGTCTATGGTACCGTGAACGAGGCCTATTGGTATTCACGAGAGGGGAATCATCGGTTGGGCTTCCAGCAGGGTTTCGGCAAGGACAATACCTATAACTTCAATCATACGGCGTATCTCGGCTCCTACCGCTATACCTATACCCCGCTGGATAGCTCTCTCACGTTAACCGGAGGGAGTTTCTGGGACAATGATAAAGGTGTTCGAGCCGATCTGACCCGATCTTGGGGAGATACGACTTTTTCTCTCTTTTACAAGGCGTCCCGTACGGTTAACGCTGAGAGTTACCAGATCGGTGGAATTCAGGTCGCATTTCCTCTCACCCTCCGTCAGGGGATGAAGCCGTATCCCGTACAGGTGAAGGGGGACGACGACTGGAGCTACCGTCTCCAGACCGTCACCAAGAGTCCCACCGGTGCCAATTCGGTTTTCGTCTCCATCGGTGAAACTCCGCCGGTCACTCCGGTCTCGCAAAATTATTATGATCGAGACCGGCTGACACCGGAGTATGTCAAGGCCCATCTTCTCAGGGTACGCGACGCCGCCATCAGGTATGTGCAGCCGGAATAAGCGCCTGTCTACAAGAGTGACGATAAAAAAGAGGAGGGTCAGCGGCGTCTGCGCGACCCTCCTCTTTTATTCCGGAAAGCATTTGAACCACGAAATACGCCGGTTTTAACGGGCAGACAGATTCGTCTTGATTACCTTTGCGAGTATCTCCGCCGCAGCCGGATCACCTTTGGCCGCAGCCAGGCTCAGCAATCTCTCCGCCTCCCGGTTGTCCTTTGCCAGCCCCTCCCCATTGAAATAGAGGAGTCCCAGGTTACGCTGGGCGCCGCGTACCCCCTGGTCCGCAGCCAGCCGGTACCAGATGGATGCCTTGCCGAAATCCCGAACCAAGCCGCCAAGTCCCTGCTGATAGAGCACTCCCAGGTTGTTCTGGGCGAGGGCGTACCCCTGCTCCGCTGCCGGGCGAAACCAGCGGAGCGCCTGGGCATAGTTAGTGGTTACCCCTTCTCCGTTGAAATAGAGGGTTCCCAATTCATTCTGGGCAGGAGCGTACCCCTTATCCGCAGCCAGGCGAAACAGGCGTAAAGCTTCTTCCTTGTCACGGGTGACCCCTTGGCCGTGCAGTGACATTAACCCTAATCTGTATTGAGCTTCGGGGCTCCCGGTTTCAGCAAAGTGAGAGAGCTGACCGGTATGGGGAGCGGCGATGGATGGCGTCTGGTCGACTGCAGGGAGCTTGTCAAGCTTGCTTCTCGCCGCCACATTCCCCTGACGTGCCGCCTGTTCATACCAGCGGCGCGCCTCGCCGTAGTCCCGGTCGACCCCCATCCCTTCGGCGTACATGAGCCCGAGGTTGAATTGAGCAAGGGCAAACCCCTGACCGGCGGCCAGACGATACCAGGAGAGCGCCTCCTTGAGGTCCTGAGGGACTCCCTGGCCAAGTTGATACAGGACCCCCAGATTGTTCCTAGCCGGAGCCATCCCCTGTTCGGCGGCCTTGCGGTACCAGGTCAGAGCCTGGGAGTAGTCCGGACCCACCCCTTCTCCTCTGTCGTACTTCACGGCAAGGAGATACTGCGCGGCGGCATCCCCCTCCACTGCCTGTTTCCTGAGTTGATCCGGATCCTGGGCAAAGAGGGGGGAGAGTGGGACGAGCGAGAGCAGCAGTGTACAGAGCGCAAGGCGTAGGGTGAGAAACATGGACGACTCCTTCCGTAGGTTAATAGTGGCAATTCATAGCATATTTTCTCTCGATTAGCACGTAAGTTCGGGATGGAGAGTCGTGGGGATGAGTCCGTCACCGAGTTCCACCGCTTGTAACTTAATCCCGAATGGTGCTATGGTACGAGCAACAAAAGTGTAGCGGAAGTTACTGGAGGTTAGCGTGCCGGAATTGCCACTCTCAGACCCGTTGCAGCGGGTTGAAAGCGAACTTAAAAAATGCGTCAAGTGCGGTACCTGTCGGGTTAACTGCCCTGCCTTTACGGCGTTCCAGCGGGAGCCTGCCGTGGCCCGGGGGAAGATCGCCCTGGCTCAGCATATTCTCAAAGGGGATCTCCCCCTGGATGACGCCACCTATGCCGCCATGTCCCGCTGTCTTCTCTGCGGCGGTTGTGTGGAGAAGTGCCCCAATGATGTCCCCACCGATGAGATCGTCATTGCGGCCCGGGAGTCGCTGGCCCAGCGGCGGGGGCTCACCACCTTCCACAAGGCGGTGGGGACCGTCATCAAAAACAGGAAACTGATGATCTTCGGAGCCAAGGCGGCTCGGTTTCTTGGTCCGCTCTTCTTCAAGAAGGTTCCGGCCACCTCGGGACTGAGACTCCGTTTTCCAGTCCCCTTCGTGGGGAACAAGCGGCATATTCCCGCCATCGCCCGCAAGCCGTTTCTGGAGCGGCACCCGGAGGTGATCCCCGGTGAGCCAGGGAAGCCGCGCATCGTCTATTTCGTCGGCTGCATGACCAATTTTGTCTACACCGAGACGGCGGAGGCGGCCCTGGCCCTGTTCCGCCATCTGGGGTGCACCGTGATAATCCCCAAGGAGCAGCAGTGCTGCGGGCTTCCCGGCATGTCGGGGGGGGATCTGAATACGGTGCGGGAGCTGGCGGAGAAGAACCTGGCCCAACTGGAGAAGTACGAGGCCGATTATATTACCACCGCCTGCGCCACCTGCGGCGGAGCACTCTCCCGCCTTTATCCCCTGGTGGTGGGAAAACGGAATCCGGAACTGGCTGCCCGAATCAAGGCAGTGGCCGATAAGACCGTGGATGCCACGGTGCTTCTCCAGAAGCTGGGGCTGAATCCCCAGGAGACAGGGGGCGGTCCCGCCATCCGGGTCACCTATCATGACCCCTGCCATCTCCGGACCCACGGGATCACGAAACCGCCACGGGAGATGCTTCAAGGGGTGACAGGGGTCGACTTGGCGGAGATGGAGGGGGCCGGAAACTGTTGCGGTCTGGGAGGGACCTTCAACGTCTATCACTATGACTCGTCCATGAGCATCAACGCCATCAAGAGCAAGGCCATACTCGCCACCGGCGCCGCCGCCGTGGTCACCGGCTGCCCCGGTTGCATGATGCAACTTTCCGATGGGCTCAAGCAGCACGGCTCCAGGACGCAGGTGCTGCATACCCTGGAAATTCTGGCGCGCGGTATCCGGAAATAATCATCTCGGTGCGGTTCCCCTGTTTCGCACTATGGGGCGCCGCGCCGCTAATCCCCACCGTACAACTCTGTAGTTCCATGAACGGCTGTAGTTGTCCGTCCGCTTCTTCATATTTACGCACAATAAATTAAATTTATTGACATTACACTCGAAATTGTTTATGTAATCTCGATATATAGAAACAGGTTTTATCCCTTGACAACGGACCTTGCCGATGACGGAATACAATATTGGTCAGAAGATCAAGAAGCTCCGTCTTGCCAAGAAGCTGACACTTCAGGCCGTTGCCAGGGAAACCGGTTTTTCTCCCGCACTCATCTCCCAGATAGAAAATAATAACGTCTCACCCCCCATCGCCACCCTCTCCAGGATCGCCAAGTTCTTCGACGTCAAGGTGGGGATGTTTTTCACGGAAGACGAGGAAGAGTGCCGCTACGAGGTGGTACGCGCCGCCGAGCGAAAGGTGGTGTCACGGGTCATCTCCCGCGCCGGCACCAGCCAGGGGTACTCCTACGAGTCCCTCTCTTTCCGGAAGCATAACAAGAAGATGGAGCCGTTTCTCCTGATCGTGACCGACATGGCCTCGGAAGAGAACACCTACAGTCACGATGGCGAAGAGTTCCTCTATGTCATGTCCGGGACGGCCGAGCTGATCCTTGACAACGAGCGGCTGACTCTTGATGCGGGGGATTGCATCTACTTCGATTCGTCACTCCGGCATCGGCTCCTCTCCAAAGACGGTTCCGAAGTAAAGGTCCTGGCGGTAGTGTCGCGATAAAGCAAGGTTCATGTTCCCAGTTACTATTCACCATTCACCATTCACTATTCACCATTCACACGTCCCCAGTCCCCGGGTCCCCGGTCCCGGTTTTATGTCACACTCACTACGATGCGAAAAGGAAGGTACAGATGTCCAGACAAGCGATCAAGCCGTTGCTGAAGAACCCCTTTGACCCACCCGAAAAAGTCGAGTTCACCATTCCGGGGGAGATCTCCCGGGCCACCGGTCCCTATGAAGTGGCGATGAAGGAGGGGTACGACCTCATCCAGCGCCCCATCAAGTCGGTGAGCATCGACCAGATTGAAAAACAGCATTTCAAGAAACGGATGACCGTCTGGGAGCGGCTCAAGGTTCTCTCCAACAAGGCGCCCAACATCCTGTTCCAGAACTGGGGGAAGAACTTGGACGGGGCCTCGCTGGTCACCGCCATCCTCAATATCGGGGGGAGGGACGTGGCGGTTTACGGCCATGATTTCACCGTCCGTGCCGGCTCCATGGATGCCACCAACGGCCGCAAGCTGGCTGATCATTTCAGACTTGCCGGTGAGAAGGGGATACCGCTCATCGGGATGAACGACTCGGCCGGGGCCTATGTCCCCGCAGGGGTGGGGGGGCTCGACGGGTATGCCGAGGCGTTCACCGCCCTGCGCAAGATCAGCGGCGTGGTCCCTTCCATCATGTGCATGTTCGGCTTCAACGCCGGCGGCGGCTCCTATCTGCCGCGGCAGGGGAGTTTCGTCATCCAGCCGGCTGATACCTTCTTCGGTCTCACCGGCCCTGGTGTGGTCAAGTCGGTTCTGGGGGAGGATATCACCCCCGAGGAGCTGGGGGGACCCAAGGTCCACGGTAAATCCGGCGTGGCCGATCTCACCGTATCCGACGAGGTTGCGGCACTGCGCATAGCCGTGCGGCTCCTCTCCTACATCCCTGACAATAACTCCATTGCGCCCCCGTTCCAGGAGACCAGCGACCCCCTTGACCGGAAGACTTGGGAGATCAATACGCTCCTCAAGAAGGCGTTCAACTCCCCCACCGGGTTCAACACCCCCTTCGACGTCTCCATCGTCATCCAGCAGATCTGCGACCATGGCGATTATTTCGAAATGCAGCCGGAGCGGGCCCGGGAGGTTATCACCGCCTTCGGCCGTCTGGGTGGCAACGTGGTCGGCTTTGTCGCCAACAACAGCGCCGTGGGTTCCGGACAGATCGACTGCGACACGGCGGTGAAGATCGCCCGCTTCGTCCGGTTCTGCAATATCTACAACATCCCGATCATCTTTATGGAAGACACCACCGGCTTCCTGCCGGGGCGTGAGCAGGAGTCCCGGGGGATCGTCCAGGCCGGCCGCTCCATGCTGGACTCCATCGTGGATGTCCGGACTCCGCGCATACTCTTGATCCTGCGCAACGCCTACGGCGGTGCTTACGCCTCCTATAACAACTACTCCACCGGCGCCGACCTGGTGCTGGCCCTCCCCACCACCCGTCTGGCCGTCATGGGCCCTGCCGGTAAGGAATTCGTCTACAAGGACGAAGTCCGCAAAATGCGGGGTGCCGTGGCCGAAAGGGTCAAGCAGGGGACCCAGGAGCGGATCGCTGCCGGCATGAACGGCGACGAAGCCAAACGGGACGCCGACAAGGAGGCCGCCGACTGGCTGAAGGGAGAAGAGGCGCTCCTTAATCAGCGCTACGAAAAAGAGCTGATGAACCCCAAGGAAGGACTCGCTCTGGGCTCCATCTCCTCCATCGTCATGCCCACCGACCTGCGTCAGGTATTGGGAGAGAACATGAATTTCCTGCTCCGGCACTACAAGCCGGGCCCCATGATGGGACCCCAGCGGGAATTCCACTAATAACTTAAATGGAGATAGAGACCAATGACCGACCTGTACCAGCATAACCCACTCATTCATCGCGACCGCCGCCTGAGTCACTCCGACTCCGCGTGGGTCCGCTCTTTTGCCTGCGAAGATCTGTGCCCGCTCATCGTCTGCCGTGGTCCCATCCGGAAGGAGGCCATGGATGTCTACGCAGAGATGGGAATAACCCACTTCGGCATCCTCCTCTCGGAAAAGGACTCCATCATCTACCCCAACGCCCTGGCTCCCGAGCTGCGGCAGTTGACCGATTCCACCCGGGTCCACCGGGTACCCGACTATTCCGGCGCCTCCAAGGAGGAGCGGGTGGAGCGGATGCAACAGATCGTCCAGATCGCCAAAGATAACGGCTATGACGCCATCTTTGCCGGCTACGGCTTCATGGCCGAGGATGAGGAGTTCGTGGCCACCGTGGAGAAGGCGGGGCTCAAGTTCATCGGTCCCTGCTCGGCCACCCAGGCCGGCGCGGGTAAGAAGGACGAGGCCAAGCGAACCGCACTTTCCGTGGATGTCAGCGTCACGCCGGGTATCGACAATGTCACCGCCCGTACCCTGGTGAAGAAGTACCCCACCCGTGAGACGTTGCTGGCGGTGGTGACCGTCGAGGGACTCACCTGCGACCCGGCGGTTCTGGGGAATGCCGGGCTTTCCCTGGAGACCCTGGCGGATCATATCCTTTTTGCCTCCTACGAGAAGGGGATTGATCTCTTTACCATCGAAGAGCTGGGGCGGCAGGTGGAGATCGAAGCCACCGAGCTGTTCAAAAGCTCTCCCCGGAGCCGTTTCCGGATCAAGGCCATCGGCGGCGGGGGGGGAAAGGGGCAGCGGATTATCGGCGGCTCCCTGCTCAACCTGAAACAGGCGACTTCCCAGCAGATCGCCGAGGCGGCAGCCGAGGCTCCCGGCCTGGTTCGGGAGGCTCTCAACGAGGTCAAGGCCAATGGCGTGGGGGACAACAAGAACGTCCTCATCGAGTTGAACATCGAGCAGACCCGCCACAACGAGATCCAGCTCCTGGGGAACGGTCAGTGGAGCATCGCCCTGGGAGGGCGCGACTGTTCGCTGCAGATGCACGAGCAGAAGCTGCTGGAGGTCTCCGTCACCCAGGAGGGGCTCGTGGAGGCCATCGCCGCGGCCCGTGCCGCCGGTAAGGCCGCCGAGGTAAAGTCGCTGGAGAGTGACCTGCTGGTCCTCCAGCGGATGGAGGAGCAGGCCGAGCGGTTCGGTCTGGCCGTGGGGCTGGACTCGGCTTCCACCTTCGAGTGCATCGTTGACCGGGATCGCCATTACTTCATGGAGGTGAATACCCGAATCCAGGTGGAGCACCGGGTCACCGAGCTCTGCTATAGTCTGAAATTTTCCAACCCCGATGATCCTGCTGATTTTTTCATGGTGGAGTCGCTGGTGGAGGCCATGGCTCTCTTGGCCCGACACAAGGAGCGTCTCCCCCGTCCCGAGCGGGTGCGCCGGTTCAGCGCCTCCGTGGAGGCTCGACTCAACGCCACCGACTGTTCTCTCTCCCCCCACGCGGGCGGTGTCATCCGCTACTGGTCCAAGCCCATCCAAGGGGAGATCCGGGATGACCAGGGAATCAGCCTTGTCAACCCCGATACCGGCATGT
Source organism: uncultured Geobacter sp. (assembly GCA_903902855.1). Lineage (GTDB taxonomy): Bacteria > Desulfobacterota > Desulfuromonadia > Geobacterales > CAIOGM01 > CAIOGM01. Next base: position 92,809 of record CAIUWK010000072.1, read on the forward strand.
TCATGCGCTACCGGGTTGCCGGCGCCTATGACTCCAACATCGCCCTGCTCCTCACCAAGGGGGAAGACCGGCTGGCCTGCTACCGTCATATGTCCACGGTTCTCTGCACCACCAGTCTCCGCGGCACCGATACCGCCACCAATCTTGAGTTCCACTACGGCTTAGTCAACTGGTTCATCGGCCAGAACGTCCTGGCTAAACCGACCACCCGGTTCGTGGTCCCCTACCTGACCCTTGTGGGGCAGTTGAAGGAAGAGGCACAGAAGATCGACCCGGTCTTTGCCTTCATTCAGATGAAGAAATCCTATGCCCGGCAGATCACCGAGCAGTTTCCCGGCGATGCAAAGGTTGCCAGGGAGATGTCCCAGATTCTGGACCGGAAGGGGACTCTGGTGACTCGTCCCATGGAGAAGCTCCTGGAAGACCCGCATCGCCTTTCCGGTTGGCTCAGTCTGAACCGGGACAGTTTCCGCATGGAAAACGGCAAGGTGGTCTGGCACAATAATCCGCTTAAAGTCCTGGACGAGACCTATCGTTATCTGAACATGTCCTGGAACCCGGCCGCTCCGGCTGCCGAAACCATTTGGGACCATGACAACGAGGTTCTGCAGAAGGCGCTCCGGTTCTACTCAAGTCTTTATACTGCGTTTGATCTGGAGTGCGGCCAGTACGACAAGCTGACGGAACTGGTTGCCATGGAGGCTCCTCAGGGGGGGTACGATGATTCCAGCTGGGAAGAGATCCGCTCGGCTCATTTCGGCTTCACCGCCGGCCTGGAACTGCTGGGGATGCTCTACCTCATCGCCGAAAATGTAAAATTCTGGGATTTCCGTGTGGAAGAGGATCTGGAGGTCACCATTCCTGAATATCTCTTCGATGCCGAACTACAGGCCCGGATGAAGAAGATCCTGGTGCCGCCGCCGGCTACCAAGGCCGACGAGATCGTCGCCATGTGCGGCGGGATGTACTATGCCCAGGAGGCGCCGGGGATGCCGGCCTTCGTGAGCGAAGGGATGCACTTTGAGAAGGGGCAGACGCTCTATATCATCGAAGTCATGAAGATGTTCAACAAGGTCCTGGCCCCGTTCTCCGGGACCCTGGACAAGATCCTCATGACCGGCAGCGACGGGACCATCGTCCAGAAAGGGCAGCCGCTCTTCAAGATTACTCCGGACGAAATTTTTGTGGACATCAACCCGGATGAGATCGACCGGACGAAGCGGGAACGGACGGCAACGTACCTCAGGGCCGTTCTCTAGGCAAGAGTTTGACGGATGAACAGAGGGCTCCCTGCGTCGCGGTGGAGCCCTCGTCATGCCGCGCAAATCAAATCAAGGAGAAAGAGATATGGAAAAAGGAAAATTGATCGTTATCGAGGGGATCAGCGGCTCCGGCCAGCAGGTTACCTCCGGTATAACCGTATTAAAACAGGCACTTATTGCGGCGGGGCACGAAGTGGTGGAGTGCGCCAATCCCGATTCCGGGCGCGCCCAGGAGCTGGGACTTGCCTCGGTTTTCAACTGGCCGTTCGGCAAGGATATCCGGGCCGACTTCTTCCTGGAAGGGGCGGTGCGGGCCGAAATATTCAAGAATATCGTCCGACCGGCCATTGACGAAGGGAAGATCGTCCTGTGCAAGCAGTCCAGCATCTCCTCTCTGGCCAATGCTTGGGTCAACGGGCATACCAATCATTTTGACGTGCTGCGCCAACTGGAAAAGGTTTCCCGCGGGTACCTCTTCGACGATGAGATCTACCCTGACCTGACCCTCTTTTACGATGTGCCGGCTCAAGAGGCCTTCGAGCGGATCGAGGATGTCCTGCAGATCCATCATGAGGGGGGGATAGAATATTACCAGAAGATGAGGTCTTTCTATCTTGGAGAGATTTCCCGCTGGCACGGCTATCGCATCGATGCCTCGGCCGATCGGAGCCAGGAAGAGATCTTTGCCGATGCCTGGGCACTGGTCAAACCGATCCTCTGGTAGAAGCGGCGAACTATAACATGGGAGAGTAGAGACGCAAGATCTTGCGTCTCTACTTGGTTGCAGGGCGGAATAAACAAGGAGAACCAGATGAGTATTACCGAAAAGAAGCAGACATGGGAGGAAGCGGTGGTCAAGGGGCTGGCCAAGGCTCCCGAGCGCCGGAAGGAATTTGTCACCAGCTCCGACATGACCGTGGAGCGCTGCTATACCCCGGAGTTCGACTATCCCGGTTACAAGGCGGAGCTCGGTTTTCCGGGGCGCTACCCCTATACCCGTGGTGTGCAGCCGACCATGTACCGGGGACGTTTCTGGACCATGCGCCAGTACGCCGGTTTCGGTAACGCCAAGGAGTCCAACGAGCGGTACAAGTATCTCCTCTCCGCCGGTCAGACCGGACTTTCCATCGCCTTTGACCTTCCCACCCAGATGGGATACGACTCCGACGCCGGGATGAGCCTAGGTGAGGTGGGTAAGGTGGGTGTAGCCATCGACTCCCTGGCCGACATGGAGATCCTCTTCGACGGCATACCCATGGACAAGGTTTCCACCTCCATGACCATCAACTCCACGGCAGCCATCCTTCTCTGCATGTATATCGCCGTGGCGGAAAAGCAGGGGGTCTCGCCGGACAAGATCTCCGGCACCATCCAGAACGACATCCTCAAGGAGTACATGGCTCGGGGGACCTACATCTATCCCCCCAAGGAGTCCATGCGGATCATCACCGACATCTTTGCCTACTGCAAGGATAATGTCCCCAAATGGAATACCATCTCCATCTCCGGCTATCATATCCGCGAAGCGGGTTCTTCGGCGGTGCAGGAGGTGGCATTCACCCTGGCCGACGGCATCGCCTATGTGGACGCCGCCATCAAGGTGGGGCTTGACGTGGACGAGTTTGCCCCCCGTCTGGCCTTCTTCTTCAATTCCCATAACAACCTCTTTGAAGAGGTCGCCAAGTTCCGGGCTGCCCGCCGGATGTGGGCCCGTATCATGAAGGAACGGTTCGGCGCCAAAGATCCCAAGTCGCTCATGCTCCGTTTTCATACCCAGACTGCCGGCTGCACCCTGACGGCTCAGCAGCCGGACAACAACATCCCGCGGGTCACCATTCAGGCCCTGGCGGCGGTGCTTGGCGGGACTCAGTCGCTCCATACCAACTCCCGGGACGAGGCCTTGGCGCTCCCCACGGAAGATTCCGTCCGGATTGCCCTCCGAACCCAGCAGATTCTCGCCTACGAATCAGGGGTTGCCGATTCCGTGGACCCCTTGGCCGGTTCTTTCCTGGTAGAGTCCCTCACCGATCAGATCGAGAAGGCGGCGCTGGAGTACATCGAGAAGATCGATCAGCTGGGTGGCGCAGTGGAGGCCATCTCCCGCGGTTTTCAGCAGAAAGAGATCCAGGATTCGGCCTATGCCTATCAGCGGAGTATTGAAACCGATGATCTGGTGATTGTGGGGGTCAACAAGTTCACCGTGCAGGAACCTCCCCCCAAAGACCTTCTCAGGGTCAAGGAGGCGGTGGAGATCGGTCAGAAGAAGTCCTTGGCCGAACTAAAGGCCGGACGGGACAACGCCCTGGTTGCCGAAACGCTCAAGGCCCTGGACATTGCAGCCCGCGGCACCGACAACCTCCTTCCTCCCATCCTCACCGCGGTGAAGGCATACGCCACCCTGGGTGAGATCTCCAATGTGTTCCGGGAAGTCTTCGGAGTTCATCGGGAGACGGTGGTGCTGTAATCATGTTTGAACCACGGAGGCACGGAGAAAATCCTCAATGATTCTGATTTAACTGATTTGATTATACGGTCAGCAATCGAAGTTCACAGGACTCTTGGCCCCGGTCTCCTTGAGTCGGCTTACGAAGAGTGTCTCTGTTATGAACTGATTTTGCACGGGACGTCACTGGAACGCCAGAAAGCTTTACCACTTATCTACAAAGAGCTAAGGCTGGAGTGCTGTTATCGGATGGACATTGTTGTGGCTGAACGTGTTGTGGTCGAACTCAAGTGCGTCGAAAAAATATTGCCGATCCATGAAGCACAATTGCTGACATATATAAAACTTTCCGGTTTGCGGACCGGGCTCATTCTCAACTTTCATACCCACGTATTAAAGGACGGCATAAAGAGATTGGTATTGTAGTTCTTCGTGTCTCCGTGGTCCACAGGGGTTACCCATGCTTACCAAGATAAACCATATCGGCATTGCCGTTAAATCTCTTGAAGATTCCCTTCCCTTCTACCGCGACCAACTGGGCATGACGTTCCTGGGGTGTGAGGAGGTGGCAGAGCAGAAGGTGAAGGTCGCCATGCTCCAGATCGGGGAGTCCAAAATCGAACTCCTGGAACCCACTGCCGACGACAGCCCGGTGGCGAAGTTTCTGGAGAAGAACGGGCCGGGGGTCCACCATGTGGCCTATGAGACCGAGGACGTGGAGGCCGCCATCGCCCACCTTCAGGGAAAGGGAGCCAGGATGATCGACGTTGTGCCGCGCTCCGGCGCTCACGGCACCCGGATTGCCTTTGTCCACCCCAAAAGCAGCAATGGTGTTCTGACCGAACTCTGCCAACCGGGACACTGAGGAGGGAACAGCGCTGTAACAGGCTGAATCTGGGGTTTTTTTAGGCGACGTTGCATTTTTTTCTTGCAACGTCGTAAATAAAACTGTATTTTACCCGAAATTTTGAGATCGTCTGATTCTTGATTTTGGTCGGCTGTAATTCAGTCGCAGATTTTTTTAATTGTGCTGGACAGGATGGGCGGAGTAACTAACTCACCGATGTGGTGGCTGCCGTGCGAGGAGAAGTAGTCTTTTTCGTTTATGAGCAGTGACCAGGAGAGAGAGGAGGTGGAACGAACCACATTGAGCAGGTCAGCGAAGAAATTGTTATCTCTTTATTTACGTAATCCTACATCCATGAAGGAGGCAGTACAGATGAAAATTAAGAATAAGATTATGGTAGCAGCCGCCGTCAGCGCCCTGTGCGCCGCATCCGCAGTTCCGGCAATGGCCTTCGAGAGCGAAGTTCACGGCATGTTCCAGACTCAGGGGATCGCATCTAACCTTCTCAATGGCACTACCGGTTCGGTGGATGTGAACCAAGCCAACCTCCATGCCACCAAGACATTTGTGGATCAGCGGGTTCGCCTGCAGTACATCGGCAAGGCCAGTGACGATCTCAAACTGGTTACTCAGTTCGAGATCGACGGTCGTTGGGGGGATAACTCCTACAGTGGCGGCGGTCGTAACAACGGCATGGCTCTCGGCGGTGATTCCATCAACCTCGAGACCAAGAACGTCTATCTCGACTTCAACTGCCCCATTACCGGCACCAATGTCAAGGCTGGTCTGCAGGGATGGAGTGATGCCTATAAAGGTGTGTTCGTCGGCAATGATGCCGCTGGCCTTACTCTTAGCAAAAAACTCGGCTCCGGCACTTACGGCGCTGGCTTTTTCCGTTTAGATGATGCCCGTGCTGCCGGTCAGACCGTCGGCAAGAACACCCGTGACTTCCTCTACCTGGACGGCGCCTATGCCATCTCCAAGGATACGAAAGTCGGCGCAAGCTACTACTACTACAACGACGACAACTCCGTGATGGGTGCTGGCGTGACCAACCCCGTCCTCTGGACAAGCGGCAAGAATGTCGCCATTCACATGCTGGGTCTCAATGCCTCTGCTACCATGGGTCCGGTTACTCTTGACGGCTTCTTCCTCTACCAGAACGGCATGCTGCGCGGCTTTACCCCGGCCACTCAGCACCAGAACGCCTTTGCCGCCAACCTGGGTGCCAAAGCCAAGGCCGGCGTGGGTAGCGTCAAGGCCAACTTCCTCTACACCTCGGGAAGCAACAATGCCACTAACGGCAACTACGGCAGTTCCTTCATCTCGGCACAGAACGAAACCTCAAATGCCTACATGGAGAGCGGCGTCTTTTCCGGCGCCAACTCCGTGCTCCTCTTCAGGGGTAACGGCTACCGTACCTCCAACACCGATCAGACCATCGTTGCCGACCCCAGTTACAAGGGCGCAGGCATCATGGCCGCCTTCATCGGTTATGATGGCGCTATCAACAAGACCTTCTTCAACCTCAATGCCGCCTTTGTCTCCGCCGCCAAGGAGCAGGCTGACGGTAAGGCCAAATACCTCGGTACGGAAATTAACGCCGAAGTGGGCTACAAACTGTATGACAACCTGAAACTCAGCGTTCAGGGCGCCTTTGTTGCACTCGGATCCCATTTTTCGGGAAGCGATGGCGCAGAGTATGCAAACTCTCCCTACCTGGGTCGTGTCATCCTGAGCTACAACTTCTAAATCAAACAGTCACACGGATGTTTGAGTCAGTCCGAAAGGGGCGAGCGAGAGCTCGCCCCTTTTTATCGCATGCTAACTTAGTGCGTTTAGCGCCATCGTGGAGTCCTTCATGAAGAATGTCGTTACCCTCTTGCTTGCTCTCTGCTCTCTGCTCTTCATCATCGCATCGGCAGGCGCCGCGCCTTTGAACGTGTATGTGGCGGGATTTTCCGTGGTGGGGGGCGAACAAGCCCTCAAGCTGAAGGAGATGCTGCCGTCACTGCTTGCGTCCCGCCTGGCTGTCCGGGGGCTGGAGGTGGCGGAGAATTCTTCCCAGGCGACTGCCATTATCTCCGGCAGTTACTTCCAGTCCGGCTCCAGCTTCAGCATCGACGCAGTGGTCAAGGACGGTAGCGGCAAGATCAGGGTGCGGGCTTTCGAGCAAGGGGTGACGGAAAATGACCTGTTGCTGGCGGTAACCCGTTTGGCTGCTGAGCTTTCAGTGCGGCTCTCGGCCGAGTTTAAGACTTCTCTTGCTCCGGCGGCGACCGCAGTTCCTCTGGCTGTTCCCCTGCCAACGGTGACCACACCCGCAGTTACTGCTGTTGTGCCTCTATCCGATATCGTTCCTGCCGCATCACCGGTAGCGGTGGTAACTCCTGCCGACATCGTAAGGAGTGCGTCCGGCACTCTGTCCGGACTCCGGCTGACGGGCGCCTACAACGGCTTGGCCCTTGGCCGAACACTCCCCGACGGCGATCGGGAAATCTTTATCAGCTCGATGAATGTTATCCAGTACTACCACCAGGGGAAGGAGCTCCGTCTTGTGCAGGAGGTCAAGCTGCGTGGGGATGAGCGGGTCCTGGCTATCGACACCTTTGACCTGGACCATGACGGTGTTCCCGAGCTCTACGTGACCCTGGTGCGAGGGGATCAGCTTGCCTCCCAGGTCTGGATTCCCACCGAAAAAGGGCTTGAGCCGCAGGCAAGTAATCTCCCCTACTATTTCCGGGTTATCGCCCTGGATGGCCGGGAGCCGAGGCTCTATGGCCAGCAGATGGCGACGGATGACGATTTTTATGGTGGTGTCGGCGAGGTAATCAAGACAGCCAAGGGGTATGAGCTGCGGAATCCGTTTTCGCTTCCCCGTTTCGGGAATCTGTACAACTTCAACCGCTTTGCCGATGCCGCCGGGAAGAAGCATTTCGTGGTCATTAACGGTGACGGCTATCTCATCGTCTCCTCGGATTCCGGTGAGGAGCTTTGGCGTTCCAGCGACCGGTTCGGCGGGTCGGAGACATCATTTCAACGCGAGAATCGCGGCGCCGGCGAAAGGCTTCGATGGATATTCATGGAGCAGCGGATTACGGTCACCTCGTCCGGTAATATTATAGTTCCGAAAAACAGCGGGTTATTCACGGTGGGAATCAATCGGGCCTACAACAAGAATTCTCTCTTCTGTCTGGGGTGGAACGGTTCGCTTCTGGATGAGAAATGGCATACCAAGGAGATCCCGAGCTATCTGGCGGATTATCTTTATATCCCGGAGAAAAAAGAGCTGTTTGTCTTGGAGGTTGTCAAGAAGGAGTCTTTTCTCAACGCCGGCGCCAGCATGCTCAGCGTGAAGAAGGTTGAGTAGCTCTGCGATAACTCTTGACATTCCTCTATCCTGTTGTTAAATAGTCGATCGGTTCTCTAACGAAAGGCATTCCTTTGTGGAATGCCTTTCACCTGTTGTGCGGTGATATTTGTGAATGAACGCTCCATACTCGACGTCTCTCTCCCCAAGGGGGTAACAGACCTGCTTCCCGAGCAGGCCGCCAGGATCACCCGGATCGAGGCGCAGATTCTTCATACCTTCGATCTCTGGGGCTTTCGGCGGATCATCACGCCGCTTCTGGAGTTCGACGATGTCATGGCCGCCGGGGTAGGGGAGGAGCTGAAGGGGAAGACCTTTCGCTTCGACGACCGTCAGACCGGTCGACTATTGGCCGTCCCTCCCGATATTACCCCCCAGGTCGCACGGATGGTGGCCACGCGACTGCGCGGGATGCCGCTTCCCCATCGCCTCTCCTACGCCGGGCGGGTTCTGCGCCATGCGGAGAGCGATTCCGGCCGGAGCCGGGAACTGTTCCAAGTGGGGGTGGAGCTGATGGGGCTGGACTCTCCCGAGGCGGATGCCGAGATGGCCGCCATGGCGGTACAGGCCCTGAAGGAGTTGGGGTTCCAGCGTTTCTCCGTCGACTTGGGACAGGTGGAGTTCTTTCGGGGAATCATGGCTGCCAGCGGCCTCCCCATAGAGGCACGCACCGCTCTTCGGGCTGCGGTGGGACGTAAAGACGCCTCGGCAGTGGCCGAACTCATCAAGGAATTTCCCCTGTCCGACGAGTCGGCCCGTGAGATTGCGGCGCTTCCCCGGCTGTTCGGCGGGCGCGAGGTGCTGGACGCCGCCGCTCTGGTGGTCTCCAACGAGCGGTCTCGGCAGGCCCTGGCCAATTTGGTGGAGGTGGTGGATATCCTGGATCGTTACGGGGTTTCGGAATACCTGACCATCGACCTGGGAGAGATCCGGGGTCTGGACTACCATACCGGCGTGACCATGGAAGGATTCGTCACCGGAGGTGGCGCTGCGGTCTGCAGCGGCGGCCGGTATGATACCCTCACCGGGGTCTACGGTTTTGATACCCCTGCCACCGGTTTTGCCTTTAACCTCCTGACGCTTCTGCCGCTTTTGGAAGGGAATCCTGACCTAGGGGAGAGCGCCCGGCGAGATTTTCTCATCTTCAACAAGAAAGAAGACCGGAGCGATGCCCTGGAGATCGCCCGACGACTTCGGGAGCAAGGTTTTTCCGTTGCCCGGGATATCATCCGGAGGGATCTGGAGAGTTCTCTTGATTATGCTCGGCGTGTCGGTATCCGGCGCGTTATCGTTATCGGTGGTGAAGATCTTCTTGTGGATCAGCTACGACTGATTAATGTGGACGATGGGGGCGAGATGCTTGCGGGAAAGGAAGAGCTGTTGCGGGGAGTTATACCAAAGAAATAACTTATATCCTGATCCTGCTCCTATCGTAACCCCTCCTGTCCTCCCCTTAACCCAAGGTGAGGGACCTGCTAAGGGAATGCTGCGGAGAACGTCCCCCCTCTTGAGACAAGAGGGGGTCAGGGGGAGTTATGATGACTGGAGTAATAACTGCCTGAAAAGTTAAGATGTTAAGAGAACAATAGCAGTTTACAGATATACGAAGAAACAAGGAGATCCGGATGGCAAACGTAGTGGTGGTCGGCGCCCAGTGGGGCGATGAAGGTAAAGGAAAAGTAGTCGATATCTATACCGAGTTTGCCGATGATGTGGTTCGCTATCAGGGGGGGAACAACGCCGGTCACACCCTTGTGGTGGGCGACGAGAAGATCGTGCTCCACCTGATCCCCTCCGGCATTCTTCACGCTGGGAAGCGGTGCATTATCGGTAACGGCGTGGTGCTTGACCCGGAGGTCTTCATCCGCGAGATCACCAATCTCAAGGCCAAGGGGAAGTTTCAGGATGATTCCTGTCTTCTTCTCAGCGAGTCGCTCCATGTTATCATGCCGTATCACAAACGGATCGATATCGCCCGGGAGGCGAAGAGCGGCGCCGGCAAGATCGGCACCACCGGACGAGGGATCGGTCCCACCTACGAGGACAAGGTCGCTCGTCGGGGGATTCGTCTTGCCGACCTGCTGGACTCGGCGGTATTTGCCCGGAAACTCAAGGAGCTGTTGCCGGAAAGAAACTTCATCCTGGAGAATCTTCTGGGAGACAAGCCGTTCACCTTTGAGGAGATCCTTGAAGAGTACAGCCGGTATGCCGATATTCTCAGGAAGTACGTGGCTGATACGACCCTCATCCTCCATCGGGATATCAAGGAGGGAAAACGTATTCTCTTCGAAGGGGCACAGGGGACTCTCCTTGACGTGGATCACGGCACCTATCCCTATGTCACCTCCTCTTCCACCTGCGCCGGCGGCGCCTGTACCGGAACCGGGGTCAGCCCGCGGGATATTCATGAGGTGATCGGCATCTCCAAGGCCTATGTAACCCGGGTCGGCTCAGGTCCGTTTCCCACGGAGCTGGATGATGAGGTAGGGGAAGAGCTGCGTAAGGTGGGACAGGAGTTCGGCGCCACCACGGGGAGACCGCGACGGACCGGCTGGTTTGACGCTCTCGTGGTTCGTTACGCGGTGAGGGTTAACGGTCTCAGCGGCATTGCCCTCACCAAGCTGGACGTCTTGGACGGTTTCGAGACCATCAGGGTCTGCACCGGCTACACCTATAACGGAGGGTTTCTGGATGAACTCCCCTCCAATGCGGAGGTCTTTGCCGCCTGTACCCCAATCTACGAGGAACTCCCCGGCTGGCAGCAGGATATTACCGGCGTTCGCACCTTTGCCGATCTGCCGGAAAACGCTCAGAAGTATGTGAGGCGTCTGGAAGAGCTGGTGGGGTGCCCTATGGCCCTCGTCTCCGTCGGTCCCCGCCGGGATCAGACGGTGGTGGTCAGAAATCCGTTCGAATAAAGCAGGTTATAGGTTGTAGGTTATAGGTTGTAGGTTATAGGTTAAAGATAAAGGCTGATGGTCTCGTCACCGTCAGCCTTTGTCTTTGTCTATTGCCGACGATCTGCACGAGTATCCTGGAATTACGCTTTTCAACCCAGAACCCAGAACCCAGAACCCAGAACCTCTAACCTCTAACCTCATTCACATGATTTTTTGTAGCGCCTCTTCCACTGATTTTACTTCGATAAGTTCTATCCCCGGCACGTCGATCTTGCGGGGACTTCCCGCCGGGATGACGCAGCGGGTGAAGCCGAGTTTGGCTGCCTCCCGCACCCGAAGTTCCGGATGGGTGATCCGCCTGACCTCCCCTGCCAGCCCCACTTCTCCCAGCACCACGGTATGGGGATCGATCACCTTGTCCAGGTGACTTGACGCCACCGCCAGAATCATCCCCAGGTCCGCAGCCGGTTCGCTGATTCTGGCTCCGCCGGCCACATTGAGGAAAATATCCTGGCCGGAAAGATGCAATCCCACCTTCTTCTCCAGCACCGCCACCAGGAGCGCCAGCCGGTTGGCGTCCACGCCGATGGTGGTTCGCCGGGGGACCGCAAAGGAGGTTCCCGTGACCAGTGCCTGCAGTTCCACCAGAAGCGGACGAGTTCCCTCCATGGCCGCCACCACCAGGGAGCCGGAGACCCCTTCCGGTCGCTCGTTGAGGAAGAGTTCCGAGGGGTTGGTCACCTCCACCAGTCCCTCCTCCCGCATCTCGAAGACTCCGATCTCGTTGGTGGAGCCGAAGCGGTTCTTGATGGCCCGCAAAATTCGGAAGGGGTGTCCGGAATCCCCCTCGAAATAGAGTACGGTGTCCACCATATGTTCCAGGACCCGGGGGCCGGCGAGAGTCCCGTCCTTGGTGACATGGCCGACGATGAAGACCGGGATGCCGCTCCCCTTGGCCAGGGCCATGAGCTTGCCGGCGCACTCCCGGACCTGGCTGACGCTACCTGGGGCTGATTCCAGTGAATCCGTGTACACAGTCTGAATGGAATCCACCACCACGACCCCCGGCTTGAGCCGCTCTATGGTGGGGATGATCTTTTCCAGGGAGGTCTCGGCCAGAAGCATGAGCTGTTCCGCCCGAATGGAGAGCCGTTCTCCCCGAAGCCGGATTTGCCGGGCCGACTCCTCCCCGGAGACGTAGAGCGCCCCGCCGGCTCTTCCGGAGAGGCGGTCCATGGCCTGGAGTACCAGGGTAGACTTGCCGATGCCGGGAGCGCCGCCGATGAGAACCAGCGATCCCGCCACGAGACCCCCTCCCAACACCCGGTCGAACTCGGAGATGCCGGTAAGGGTCCGTTCCTCCACTGCCGCGGTGATTTCGGTGAAGGGGGTCGGGCCGCAGCAGGAGAGCCCCGAACGGGACGGCTCATTACGGGTGACGGCCTCTTCCACAAGGGTGTTCCAGCCAGCGCAGTCGGGGCATTTCCCCAGCCACTTGGCGGATTGGTACCCGCAGCTCTGACAGGTATAAACGGTTTTGATCTTCACTGCATGAACCTCCCTGGATATTGCCGGATGGTATCCTCATGCTTCAGCGGTGTCAATGTCATACGTTTTCCCGGTAATTGATTGACAACGATTTGCCTTCTCCGCTACAGTTCTGAACGTTAAAAATGCGAAGCAGGAGTATGGTATGCGAATAAATGTAAAGGCGGCCGTGCTTTCCGGCCTGATTCTCCCCGGACTGGGGCAGATCGTCAACGGTAAAAAAGTGAAGGGGTTTGCCCTCATCATTATCGTCAATATCTTCATTCTCATCTCCCTGCTTTTCGTTCTCAAGGGGGTGGGACAACTGGTGATTACCATGAAGTCGGGTGCACCTCCTGATGTGGCCACTATTCTGGAACAGGTCCGGCAAAATGGCGGCAGAGGTCCCAGTTGGCTCCTGGCCGGGTTTTTCGGGTTATGGCTGTATGCGTTCGTGGACGCCTTGATTGATCGTCCAAGGGAGGAGGTCGAGGAGGAGAACTGTCCGTGAATCCGGTTGACAGAACCAGCGTTTTGTGAGATAGAACAATGGTATGCTTCCTCGAAAAGGGCCGACGTTACGGCCATGCAGGCAGAAAGGAATAGATATGTACGCCACACTGCGAGCCACCGGCGCCGGGATTCCCGACCGGGTTGTAAAAAATGATTTCTTCAGCTATCTGGTGGAGGATGCGGACGAGTGGATCTTTTCCCGCACCGGCATCCGCGAGCGCCGCTTTGTGGATGCAACGGTGGCAACCTCGGATCTGGCCACCGTCGCGGCCAAGGATGCCCTGGAGCGGGCCGGCATGGCTGCCACGGAGATTGATTGTATCATCGTGGCTACCTCGACCCCCGACATGATCATGCCGGCCACCGCCGCCATGGTACAGAAGAATATCGGCGCCTCCAATGCCTTTGCCTTCGACATGAACGCAGTCTGCAGCAGTTTTGTCTACGCCGTGGATACGGCGGACAGCCTGATCCGTTCGGGAAAATATCGCACGCTTCTGGTCATCGGCGCGGATACCTATTCCAAGATTCTTGATTACGACGACAAAGGCTCCTGCCCCCTCTTCGGGGACGGCGCATCGGCGGTCATTCTTCAGGCAAGCGACCAACCGGGGATCATCTCCACCGTCGTCAAGAGTGACGGTTCCCGGTGGGAGATGATTACGGTTCCCTCCTCCGGTTCCCGCAAGCCGATATCGGCGGAGAGCATCGCCCTGAAGGAAAATACCTTCAAGATGGCGGGGAAGAGCGTCTTCGTCTTTGCCACGGAGATGGTGCCTCGACTGATAGACGAGATAGTGGCCAAGGCCGGTATCACCCTGGACGACGTCGATTACCTGATTCCTCACCAGGCCAACATCAGGATCATCGATTTCATCTCCAAGAAGAAGGGGATTCCCAAGGAGCGCTTTCTCCTGAACCTGGATCGTTTCGGGAACACTGCCGCGGCATCCGTGGGGCTGGTTCTGGACGAAAATCTGAAGAGCGGAGTCCTGAAACCGGGGCACCGGGTCCTCATGATGGGGTTCGGGGGCGGTCTTTCCTGGGGGGGGATTCTCCTGCAACTCTGAAATATCTATAATCGCTTCACGCGGATAATTTCCGGAATTATCGGATCTGATCCGCGTGAAAATTTTTCTGGTTCTTCTTTGGTTTGTTTTTCAGGGTACCTGCATGAGGCGCATCACCCGGCTTTCGGTTACCCTCCGTCTCATCCGCTGTTTGCTGTTTCCTCCGGATACTCCCGACGTTTCTGCTGCAATCTCTCTGCACCTCCCAGGCTCATGCCGGACCGTCTCCCCTGACGCACTCTGCCGCTCTTTCGCCAACTGGGGAGAGTATGCCGATAGCAGGGGTGCGTTCACCCTCATTGTGCCGGGGGCACTCCACTTTGCTGCGCCCTTTGTTCTGTTCCGGTTGAAACGGTGGGGGTTTTCGGGATGTCGTGTTATGGCGGAACGGGAAGGGTTGCGTATCCAGGGAAGGCGATGACGGCGTAACCCGACTTTCGAATTTGAACAATAGTTGCTATTTTACTGTATTTATCATGAAAAGTGCGCGTTATGGTTCGCTTTTTGCAAGTCTTGCTCCAGGTTAGTTAACTCCTGAAGCGAGGGTGCGCATCATGAATCACAAGAGCCATCAGTCCGGCAACTTGCAACTGCCTGAAATCAATCATGTTAATCTCCATAGCGCGACTCAGTTCGCCCTGATGGCAAAGACTGCCGTTGAGACACTGCCGGCCGCCGTGCTGTTGGTATGCCTGATTGCCGGGGTATTCGCTTTTTTCCGGTAACGTGTTATAACCATTAGCACTCCGTCAAAGCGCGGCACCCTCTCCTGATTCCTCCTCTTTTTGCCGTGATAGATGACTGCTGGGCTCAATATCCGGAGCGTGTCGATGGGAACCGCAATGAAAGCGGATTTCCCTGTAGCGGCAGGTTACAGCAGGAATAAGTCTGAAAAAAAACTTGCGTTTACAGTAGCATCATGTTAAATACTATGACATTCTTTCTGTAGTATTGGAAAGTGAGCGCAGTTAGCTCACTTTTTTCATTTTTGGGGCGGATTGTTATGGTCGGAATGACAACAGAGCAGCGAGTTACACAGATAGCCGAGGGAATCCTTTCCTCCCTTGGGATGGAACTCGTGGAGATCGAGTACAAGCGTGAGGGGCGCGCCCAGGTCCTGCGGCTTTACATCGACAAGCCTGGCGGGTTGAGCCTGGATGACTGCGGCGACGTCAGTCGGGAACTGTCGGCGGTTCTCGACGTGGAAGATGTCGTACCCGATCGTTACCTGCTGGAGGTCTCCTCGCCGGGGCTTAATCGACCACTGACAAAAGAGGCGGATTACCGGCGTTATGTGGGGAGGCTGGTGAAGATCAAGACGCGTATTCCCACCCCCGACGACAAGGGTAACATGCGAAAGACTTTTCTTGGCGAACTGCTGGGGTATGACGACGGCATCGTCCGGATGAAGTTGAATGAGGGGCAGACCGCCTCCCTGCCGTTGACCGAGATCGCCAAGGCCAATCTTGAATTTGAATAATTGAATAAGTTCAAGGTTCACTGTTCAAGGTTCAATGTTTAAGAACGTGGAACCCTGAACCCTGAGCCCTGAACCCTGAACTTTTGTTAGAAACCCGTGCAAGGAGATCGTGACGTGGAAGCAAGTCTAAACCTCAAGCATACGATCGACCAGATCGTCAAGGAAAAAGGAATCGAGAGGCAGATAGTCCTGGAGGCGCTGGAGCAGGCGGTGCTGACGGCGGCCAATAAAAAGTTCCGTAATACCCGCGAGCTGGAGGTCCACTATAATGACGATGCCGGCGAAGTCGAGCTGTTCGAGTTCGTCACCGTGGTGGAGGAAGTCGAGGACTCGTACCGGGAAATAGACTTGGAAGAGGCGCGAGAAATCGACCCTGAGGTTGAGATAGGCGACTCCCTCGGCCTCAAGATGGACGCCACCGGATTTAGTCGGATTGCCGCGCAGACCGCCAAGCAGGTGATCATTCAGAAAGTGCGAGAGGCCGAACGGGAGACCATCTTCAACGAATACAAGGACCGGATGGGTGAACTGATTAACGGCGTGGTCCGGCGTTTCGAGCGTGGCGATCTGGTTGTTGACCTGGGACGTGCCGAAGCGGTGCTTCCTGTGGATCAGCAGGCGCCACGGGAGGTCTACCGCACCGGCGATCGGATCAGGGCGCTCATCATGGATATCCGGATGACCACCAAGGGACCGCAGATCATGCTCTCTCGGGCGCACCCGCATCTCATCTCTAAACTGTTCGAGTCCGAGGTTCCGGAGATTGCCGAGGGAATCGTGGAGATCAAGGGGGTTGTCCGCGAGGCGGGGAGCCGTTCCAAGATCGCCGTCTACTCCCACGATCATGATGTGGACCCCGTGGGCGCCTGTGTGGGGATGCGCGGTTCACGTGTGCAGAATGTAGTCTCGGAGTTGCGGGGGGAGAAGATCGACATTATCCCCTGGTCCGAAGATATCGTTCGCTTCGCCTGCAGTGCCCTGCAGCCGGCTCAGGTATCAAAAGTCTATATCGAAGAGGAAATCTCGGCCATGGAAGTCGTCGTGGCTGATGATCAACTCTCTCTGGCCATCGGCAAGCGAGGCCAGAATGTCCGCCTGGCAGCCAAACTGACCGGCTGGAAGTTGGACATCAAGAGTGAATCCAAGGCTGCTGCCGCGGAGTTACTGGAATTCTCCACCTTCGACGGTGCGGCTACCGAAGCGGAAGCAGTCGTGGAACCGGAAAGCGTGGACGAGCTTTCGGTTGATGTCTCGGATCTCCCTGAAAACAGTCAGGAGGTCTCTGAGGAGGCGGTTACCGCACATGAAGAAGTGACGGTCGCGGAGCGCAATGACGGGGAATAAGCCGCAAAGAAGCTGCCTTGGGTGCGGCGCCACCAAGGACAAAGGGGACCTTCTCCGTTTTGTTCTCAGTCCGGAAGGGTGTCTGACTCCGGATCTGAAGGCAAAGCTGCCCGGACGGGGGGGATATATCTGCCCTCACCGTGCCTGCCTGGCGCTGGCAATCAAGAAAAAGCGGTTTCCCGCAACATTCAAAACTCCCGTTGAGGGAGTTGTTCAAGAAAAAATCTGCTCCGGGATCAGAATGTTGATCACTGAGCGGGTAAAAGGATATATTTCTCTGGCTGCCAAGGCAGGGAAGGTCTTCTCCGGTAGTGATGCCGTTGCCGGGCGATTGAGAGGGGGGAAGGTGGGAGTGCTTTTCATCGCCACCGACCTCTCGGATGAGAGCAGGAAAAAGTTTGCCGCCATGGCCGGTAATGCCGGCGTGGAGTTGGTGGCGATGTTTGATAAGGAGAGCCTCGGGACGCTCATCGGAAAAGAGCACCGGGGTGTGGTTGCCGTGGAACCTGGCGGTTTTATTGCGCCGCTTAAACGGGAGCTGGAGATATTCAGGAACTTCTTCGACGGTGAGGTATGACTAGATGAGCAAAACCCGCATAAAAGATCTGGCGCAGAAGATGGGTGTGGAGAGTACGGAAATCCTGGAGCGGCTCAAGCATCTGGGGGTCGAGGTGAAATCCGCAAACGCCCTGCTGGATGAAGAGGTCGTCAAGAAGCTGCAGGAGCCTCCCGCTTCCAAGGAGCACGGCCAGGGGGAAGTCCGCGTCAAGTCTGATGTGATCCGGCGCCGCAAGGCTGTGGAGGAGCCGTCACCGGTTCTCGCGGTTGAAGCAGCTGTTGAACCGGTTGCCGAAGTCGTTATCCCTCAGGCGAAACCACCCGTGGAAGTTGAGCCTCCTCGTTGCGAGGTTCCACCGGCCCCAGCGCCGGAGCCGGAGAAGGTTTCTGTCGCGGTAGTTTCTGTCGCGCCGGTTCCCGTCGTTACGGTAGCCCCGGTAGTGCAGGTAGTTCCGGCAGCGCCACCGGAACCGGTACAGGCACCTGTTGTCGAAAAACCGGCCCCGGAAAAACCGAAGGAACCGCTCGTGGCGGCACCTCCGGTGGAGATACCCATTGCGGCGCCGATTGCTCTGTCGGTTACGGCGCCTGTTGCGACGCCCGTTACTACGCCTGTTGCGGCTCCGATTGTCACCCCTGATACGGTTTCGGCCACGACGCCGGTTACGGCATCGGTGGAAATAGTTACTGAAAAACCGGCTGAAAAACCGGTTGAAAAACCGGTGGAGAAGCAGCCGGAAAGGGCGACGGCTAACCGTGCCAGGATTATCGGTCGGGTCGAAATTCCCATTCCCCAGCCCACCGGACGTCCCGGTGACCGGCGAGACGGTCGTGCCCCGCGTCCTGCCGGTTCCAGCGACCGTCCCGGAGAGCGCAGGCCCAGTGATCGTCCGACAACCACCTCCGGTCCTGCCGGCGGTCCGGGAGGAGCCGGACGCCCCTCCACGGCACCCGGTCGCGGTCCGGCGGTCCCCAGCCGAAGCCCGGCGACTCCCGGTCGTGGTCCGGTTACCCCGACGGTGACGGAAGTTCCGCCTGGTGAGAAGAAGGAACGGCGCGGCAAAGAGTTCTCCATAGCGGCGGCCCCTGCCAAGGCGGTCAAGAAGGGGGGAGCCGCTCCTCCTGTGGATAAGAAGAAGGAGGCTCTGCGCAAGGCGGAACTCCTGGAGAAGCGTGAACGAGCCTTTGAACCTGGTCGTCCCGGTAAAGGGCGGAGGAAGGAGAAGGCGCGGGCCCCTGAAAGCAAGCGGACCGAGATCACGGTGCCCAAGGCTATCAAGCGAATCATCAAGGTTTCCGAGAGCATCACCGTGGGTGAGCTGGCCAAGCGGATGGGGGTCAAGGCTACTGATCTCATCAGGGCGCTCATGAAACTGGGTTCCATGGTCACCATCAACCATCCTCTGGATTACGAGACAGCCTCAATCTTGGCCACCGACTTCGGGTATGAAATCGAGAACGTGGCGGTGGACCTGGACGAGATCATGGAGTTCATCCCCGATGAGCCGGAGAGCCTCCTGAAGCGTCCTCCGGTGGTTACCATCATGGGACACGTTGATCACGGTAAGACTTCGCTTCTGGACGCCATCCGCGAGGCCAACGTCATTTCCGGCGAGGCCGGCGGGATTACCCAGCATATCGGCGCCTACGATGTGGAGCTTAACGGCCGGAAGATCACCTTCCTGGATACGCCGGGTCATGAGGCTTTCACCGCCATGCGAGCCAGGGGGGCGAAGGTCACCGACATCGTCATCCTCGTGGTCGCCGCCGACGATGGCGTCATGCCCCAGACCAAGGAGGCGATCAATCACTCCAAGGCGGCCGGGGTTCCCATCATCGTGGCCATCAACAAGATCGACAAGCCCGATGCCAATCCGGAACGGGTCAAACGGGAACTCACCGAGCAGGGGCTGGTCTCCGAAGAATGGGGTGGCGACACCACCATGGTGGAGGTCTCGGCCAAGAAACGGCTGAACCTGGAAGAGTTGCTGGAAATGGTGCTGCTCCAAGCCGACGTTATGGACCTGAAGGCTAACCCGGACAAGGCTGCTCGCGGTACCATCGTGGAAGGGAAGCTGGACAAGGGACGCGGCCCGGTGGCGACGATCCTCGTTCAGGAAGGGACGCTCAAGTCCGGCGATTACTGCGTGGTGGGTATCCATTCCGGTCGGGTGCGGGCCATGCAGAACGACCGGGGAGAGAAGGTTCTCGAAGCAGGTCCTTCCATGCCGGTGGAGGTCATCGGACTCTCCGGGGTTCCGGATGCCGGTGATATCTTCGTGGCCATTGCCGACGAGAAGCAGGCCAAGGAGATCGCTACCCTCCGTCAGATCAAGCAGCGGGAGACCGAACTGGCCAAGCACAGCAAGCTGTCGCTGGAAGATCTCTACAAGCAGATCCAGAGCGGCGAGGTCAAGGATCTCAATGTCATTGTCAAGGGTGACGTGCAGGGTTCCGTGGAAGCAGTGGGGGAGACGCTGCGAAAACTCTCCACCGTTGCGGTCCGGCTCAATGTCATCCATTCGGGGGTGGGCGCCATCACCGAGACCGATGTCAACTTGGCCACCGCCTCCAACGCCATCATCATCGGCTTCAGTGTCCGTCCGGAAGTAAAGGCCGCGAACATGGCCGAGAAGGAAGGGGTGGATATCCGCCTCTATAACATCATCTACAACGCCGTTGACGATATCAAGAAGGCGATGGAAGGGCTGCTGGAGCCGATCTTCAAAGAGAAGTACATGGGACGGGCCGAGGTTCGAGAAGTTTTCTCCGTACCCAAGATCGGGAACGTGGCCGGTTCCTACATCCTGGACGGGAAGATGCTCCGGAATGCCCAGGTCAGGCTGCTGCGGGATAACATCGTGATCTACACCGGTAAGCTCTCTTCGCTGCGTCGCTTCAAGGATGACGTGAAAGAGGCTGCCACCGGTTACGAATGCGGAATCGGCCTGGAAAACTATCACGACATCAAGGTCGGCGACATCATCGAAGCATTCGAGATGGAGAAGTTCGCCGCAACGCTGTAACTACCGGGATTAGGGACTGGGGACTGGTAACTGCTTTTACCAATCCCCGGTCCCCGGTCCCCAGGATTTCACATGTCCAAACGTCCAGAAAAAGTCGCCGAGGCTATTCAAAAGATCGTCTCCGAGCTCATCCTCCGTGGGTTGAAAGACCCGCGCATCGGTTTTGTCACCATCACCGGGGTCAAGATGACCGATGACCTGAGTATCGCCAAGATTTTTTATTCCGTGGTGGGGAACGATATCGAGAAGAAGGATAGCCACGCCGGGCTCAAGAGCGCCGCCGGCTTCATCCGGAAGGAAGTGGGGGCCCAGCTGAAGTTGCGCCATGTCCCGGAAATACATTTCAAATTTGATGACTCGCTGGAGCGCGCCAACAACATCGAGCGACTCCTTCGCCAGATCCAGGAGGAGGCTCATGATACCGTCGATTCTTGAGGCCATCCGGCAGAATAATTCCTTTCTTATTACCACTCATGAAAATCCCGATGGTGACGCGGTGGGTTCTTCCTTAGGGCTCGCCCAGTTCCTGCGTAATGCCGGCAAAGAGGTCATCGTTCACTTCAAGGACCCGGTGCCGGATCTCTATCGGTTCCTCCCTTTGGTGGATCAGGTTATCTCCACGGTCCCGGATCGCCCTTATGACGTCTGCTTTGTCCTGGATGTGGGAGAGTTCCGTCGGGCCGGCGCGGCCGTCACCTCGTGCCGCACCGTCGACAGCTTCATCAATATCGATCACCACATCACCCGTGATCTCTTCGGCGCCATCAACTACATCGATTCCAGTGCCGCGGCCACCGGGGTCATGATCTATCGTATCATCAAGGAGTCAGGGGCGACCCTGGACCATGATACGGCACTCTGCCTCTACACGGCTCTTCTCACCGATACCGGTTCCTTTCGCTACTCCAATGCCAACCCCGAGGCCTTTGCCGTGGCCGGTGAGCTGATCTCCGTGGGGCTCAATGCCTGGTACGTCACGGAGCATCTGTATGAGAGCCAGCCCGCTGAACGGTTGAAGCTTCTCGCCGAAGCCCTCAAGACCCTGGAGGTTTCCCCCCGTGGGGACGTGGCGTCAGTTACCGTCTCCCTGGAGATGTACGAATTGACCGGAGGGACGGCGGAGCTCACCGACGGCTTTGTGAACTATCCCCGCTCCATCCGAGGGGTGGAGGTGGCGATCTTTCTGCGAGAGATGGAACCGGGGCTGTTCAAAGTCGGCTTTCGCTCCAAGGGGAAGATCAGCGTGGCGACCCTGGCGGAACTTTTCGGCGGTGGCGGTCATCACAACGCAGCAGGGTGCAATGTGACCGGGACTCTGGCAGAGGTGCGCAGCTCTGTCCTGCATCGTGTCTACGAGGCTCTCGCCGTCTGATGCACGGGTTCATCGTGGTGGACAAGCCGGCGGGACTCACCTCCCATGACGTGGTCGCCCGTGTCCGCCGCATCCTGAAGATGAAAAAGGTCGGTCATACCGGCACCCTCGATCCCTTTGCCACGGGTGTTCTTCCGGTGGCGCTGGGTGAGGGGACCAAGGCCATCCCGTATCTTGACGAAGGGGTCAAGGAGTACCGGGCGGTTATGAAGCTGGGGATTACCACCGACACGGAAGATCTGGAAGGGAAGGTGCTGTATGAGCGTTCCCTGGACGGTATCGACGAAGCGGTGATCCGTGGTTCCCTGGCGCTTTTCACCGGCACCATCTCACAAATCCCCCCCATGTTTTCCGCCCTGAAACGGGACGGAGTACCGCTCTACAAGCTGGCCCGCAAGGGTGAAGAGGTGGAGCGGGAACCCCGGCAGTTGACCATTCACTCCCTCATCATTGACCGTATCGAACTCCCCCTGGTTGCCTTCACCGTCCGCTGTTCCCGCGGGACCTATGTCCGCTCCCTGGCCCGTGATATGGGAGGAGCTCTCGGCTGCGGCGCCCATCTGACCTCACTGCGCCGAACCAGTAGCGGTCCGTTTACCTTGGATCAGGCCCGGACCTTGGAGCAGCTTGCGGATGAGGCGGCAGCGGGGCCGGAGCAGGTGGGGATCGTTTCTCTCAAGAGCGCTCTGGCGCATCTCCCCCGGTTGGAGCTTACAACTGACGGGGAGCGCCGGGTCAGAAACGGCATCTCCCCGAAGGCCGATGATCTGGCGGAGCCTCTTCGGCAACTCGCCCCAGGTCAAAAGGTGGTGTTGGCGAGGGATGGGGTGATTGTGGCCGTGGCGGAGGAGCAGGACGAAAAAATCCTGATTGTCCGGGGGTTCATGTAATTGGTCATCATCGCAGAGCGCCGCATGGGAATCTCCCCTGTCCACCCGTAACTTCATCACCACGTTGCACAACTCCACCCCTGAAAGAAAGCTACCGCTTCCCGATCCCATTTTTATTATCTCTGAACTCTCGTTTGTGAGTCGTCTTTCGCCGACAGCGGCGAAGCAAGGTTGATCTGCTTCGCCCGTCCTTGGGGTATCCCTCTGCATCGTCACCGCCGCTCCGGGGATTTTCATCTTTACTTTTTTGGCGATACTGTGGTAAATAGTTTATCTTTCTAAAAATATGCGCAAAGGCCATATACTTCACACAAAAGGAAGGGAGGTGTAACAGCGTGCTGGTAACCGAAAAAAAGCAGGAAATCATCGAATCCAACAAGCGTCACGACAGTGATACCGGTTCTCCCGAGGTACAGGTGGCGATCCTCACCGAGCGGATCACCTATCTGACGGAGCATTTCAAGATCCATAAAAAGGATCATCACAGTCGGCGCGGTCTCTTGAAGATGGTCGGCCAGAGAAGGAGACTTCTCGACTATCTGAAGAAAAAAGATGAGGACCGCTACAAGGCAATCATCGCAAAACTGGGCATCAGAAGGTAATAAAAGGCAGTATACCTTTCGTCTACGGCGGGTATATTGCCTTTTTCGTTTTCCCCCGGGCGTCATGCCCGTTTTTTGTTGTTGGGGGCGCGGATGGAATAGACAAGGCGCTAGGCCCTAGGTTATAGGTCATGGGTAATAGGTGAGAGGATGTTTCCGGTTATTTTATCTCTGACCTCTAACCCCTAACCCCTAACCTCTGACTTGGTACTTTGTCTTCTGCATCGACGGCCCCAACATCTTCTACCGTAATCGGTACCAACAAGATGAGGAGATCGTATCACCATGGAACAAAAAGTAACTTTACAGTTCAGCGGCCGGGAACTGACTATCTCCACCGGTAAGATGGCCAAACAGGCCAGTGGCGCCGTAGTGATTCAGAGCGGCGACACCGTGGTACTCGTTACCGCAGTGGCCACCAAGAGCGCCAAGGAAGGGCAGGACTTCTTCCCCCTCACCGTTAATTATCAGGAAAAGGCATATGCCGGCGGCAAGATTCCCGGTAGTTTCTTCAAGCGCGAAGGTCGCCCCTCGGATAACGAGACCCTGACCTGCCGCCTCATCGACCGTCCCATCCGTCCCCTTTTCCCTGACTACTTCCTCAATGACACCCAGATCATGGCCACCGTCCTCTCCGCCGACGAGAACAATGATCCCGCCATCCTCGCCATGATCGGCGCTTCGGCGGCTCTGGGAGTCTCGGATATCCCCTTTGACGGACCCATCGCCGGGGTAAAAGTCGGTCGTGTGGACGGCAAGTTCGTGGCCAACCCCACGGTGGCCGAGCAGGAGCTCAGCGACATCGAGATCGTGGTGGCTGCCAGCCGCGACGCGGTCATCATGGTGGAAGGGAGCGCCGCCAACGTCTCCGAAGAGGCGCTCTTGGAAGCGATCTTTTTCGGTAAGGACGCCATTCAGCCGATTCTTGACGCACAGGATGAGCTGAAGCGTTTGGCCGGAGTTCCACTGCGCGTCCTGACGCCGCCGGTGGTGAACGAGGCTCTGCGCGCCAAGGTGAAGGAGCTCTCCTACGCCGGCATGGCTGAGGTCGTCCGGATCAAGGCCAAGACCGAGCGGCACAACCGGATTCATGAAATCACCGCAGCAGCCCTGGAGGCGCTTCTCCCCGAGAACGAAGGGAGCGGCAAGGAGATCAAGGGATTCCTGGGAGATTTCGAGTACGAACTGGTGCGTGAGCGTATCCTCAAGGATGGCGAGCGGATCGATGGTCGCGACACCAAGACCATCCGCCCCATCACCACCGAAGTGACGCTCCTTCCCCGTGCCCACGGCTCCGCCCTCTTCACCCGGGGGGAGACTCAGGCCATCGTGGCCGCCACTCTGGGGACCTCCGTTGATGAGCAGCGGATCGATTCCCTCTACCGGGCGACCCGGAAGAAGTTCCTGCTCCATTACAACTTCCCTCCCTTCTCCGTGGGCGAGACCAGTTTCCGTCTCTCCCCCGGCCGTCGTGAGATCGGTCACGGGATGCTGGCGGAGCGGGCTCTGGAGCGGGTGCTTCCCAAGCACGATGACTTCCCCTACACCATCCGGATCGTCTCGGACATCCTGGAGAGTAACGGTTCCTCCTCCATGGCCTCCGTCTGCGGCGGCAGCATGGCCATGATGGACGCCGGTATCCCGATTACGGCGCCGGTGGCCGGTATCGCCATGGGACTCATCAAGGAAGGGGACGATGTTGCCATCATCTCCGACATCCTGGGTGACGAGGATCATCTGGGTGATATGGACTTCAAGGTTGCCGGTACCGCAGCCGGAGTAACCGCACTCCAGATGGATATCAAGATCGCCGGCGTTTCCCGGGAGATCATGAAGCAGGCACTGGACCAAGCCCGTGAAGGGCGGCTCCATATCCTTGGGGAGATGGCAAAGACCCTTTCCACCAACCGTGCCGACCTCTCCAGCTACGCACCCCGGATCACCACCATCTGGATCAAATCCGATAAGATTCGCGACGTCATCGGCACCGGCGGCAAGAACATCCGCGGCATCACCGAGGCCACCGGCGTTTCCATCGACATCGACGATTCGGGCAAGATCAACATCGCCAGCGTTGACAAGGCTGCCTGCGACTTGGCCATCAAGATGATCCGCGACCTCACCGCCGAGGCCGAGGAAGGGAAACTCTACATGGGGACCGTGAAGAAGATCATGGACTTCGGCGCCTTCGTGGAGATCTTCCCCGGCACCGACGGCCTGGTCCACATCTCCGAACTGGATACGGAGCGGGTCAAGAACGTCTCCGATATCGTCAAGGAAGGGGACCAGGTGCTGGTCAAGTGTATCGGCATCGACAAGCAGGGGAAGATCAAGCTCTCCCGCAAGGATGCCCTGGGATCCACGCTTCCGCAGTAAACGTGTCGTTCACACGTAGCCTGTAACCGTCAACAGGGGCGGGTTGCCGCTTGGTAATCCGCCCTTTTTCCATTACCTCTCACAAAAAGTCGGAAAAACCATATAACAGGGATATACAGGATATACAGGAAAACCCCGGTTTTATCGTTTCTACTCTCCTGTCATTCTCATCGATAGCAAAGAATCTCGAAATCAGGTCGTCCCTGGTTGTATCCTTTTCATCCTGTATATCCCTGTTAATTACTTCTCCTGTTTTTAAAGAAGGATTCAAATGATAACCAAGACTGTTCTCGACAACGGCATCCGGGTCATCTCGGAACATATTCCCCACCTTCACTCGGCCTCCATCGGGGTCTGGGTCGCCACCGGTTCCCGCCACGAAGGAGAGAGCGAGCGGGGAATCTCCCATTTTATCGAGCATATGCTTTTCAAGGGGACCGAGCGCCGCACCGCCCGGGAGATCGCCCGGGAAATCGACTCCGTGGGGGGGGTCCTCAACGCCTTCACCTCCCGGGAGTGCACCTGCTACTACGCCAAGGTGCTGGACACGTTTCTCCCCAGGGCGGTGGACCTGCTGGCCGATATCCTGCTCAACTCTCTGTTTGCCGACGAGGATGTGGAGAAGGAGCGGCAGGTGATCCTCCAGGAGATCGGGATGATCGAGGACACCCCCGATGACCTGATTCATGACCTCTTTACCCGGAACTTCTGGGGGGGGCACCCTCTGGGGAAGTCGATCATCGGCACGGCCGAGAGTGTCGGATCCTTTACCGGGGCCATGGCCCAGGAGTACCGGAAGCGGCGCTACCTCCCCTGCGACATCATCATCTCCGCCGCCGGTCGGGTGGATCATGACGAGCTGGTGAAGCTTCTGGCCCCCTTTGCCGCCATGATCCCGGAAAAAGCCGAGGAGGCCGGCATTGTTCCGGTTCCCTGCGGCGGTATGGAGCGGTTCCAGCGTGATCTGGAGCAGGTTCACCTCTGTCTCGGCACCCGGGGGATCAGCCATACGGATGCGAACCGGCATGCCGGCTACCTCATGAATACCCTGCTGGGCTCCGGGATGAGTTCCCGACTCTTCCAGGAGATCCGTGAGAAGCGGGGGCTGGTCTATTCGGTCTACTCCTACCTTTCCCCTCATACCGACGTCGGTTCCATGGTGGTCTACGCCGGAGCCGAGGAGGGGAAGATCGCCCAAGTGGTGGAACTGGTCCTGGCGGAGCTGAAACGGCTGAAACGGGAACCGGTCCCTGACGAGGAGTTGGAGGCGGCCCGGAACCACTTCGCCGGCCACATGCTCCTCTCCCTGGAGAGCAGCGACAACCGGATGACCCGGCTGGCCAAGACCGAGCTCCACTTCGGCCGGAACATCCCGGTGGAAGAGCTGCTGGAGGCGTTCCGCAAGGTTACGGCGGAGGATATCCTGGACCTGGCCAACAATCTTTTTGACGATTCGTCTCTCTCTCTGGCCCTCATCGGCCGGGTAGCCGACATCCCTCTGGAGAGCGACATGGTTAATCTCTCATGATCGACGGACTCTTCCAGGTCAAACTCCGTCGGGTCAGGCCGTCGGGGAACCCGCTCCCTTGCTATGCCACCAGTCATGCTGCGGGGATGGATCTCCTGGCCGATCTGCCGTCAGCGCGGACCCTGCTGCCGGGAGAGCGGAGCCTCATTCCCACCGGCATAGCGATCGCCCTTCCCGACGGCTATGAGGCCCAGATCCGCCCCCGCAGCGGTCTGGCGCTGAAGCGTGGGGTCTCTCTGGTGAACAGTCCGGGGACCATCGACCCCGACTACCGGGGGGAAATCGGCGTCATCCTGGTCAACCACGGGGGTGAGCCGTTTACGGTGAACCCCGGCGACCGGATCGCCCAGATGGTTTTTGCCCGGTTCCAGCGGGGGGAGTTGCTGGAAGTCGTCGAACTTGACGAGACCACGCGAGGCGAGGGCGGTTTCGGGCACACGGGACTGAAATAAACTATGATCGTCGAAATCAATCCGCATAATCCGCAGCCCCGCCTCATCAGCCAGGTGGTGGAAATTCTGAAACAGGGGGGGGTCATCGCCTATCCCACGGACACCACCTACGGAATCGGCTGCAGCATCCTCAACAAGAAGGCGCTGGAGCGGATCTACCGGATCAAGCAGCGGGAGCGGAACAAGCCGCTCTCTTTTATCTGCGCCGATCTGGCCGAAATCAGCAGCTATGCCCAGGTGAGCAACTTTGCCTTCAAGACCATGAAGCGGCTTCTTCCCGGCCCCTATACCTTTGTCCTGGAAGCATCCCGCATCGTGCCGGACCTCCTCATGACCCGGCAAAAGAGCGTGGGGATCCGGGTGCCGGATAACCCCATCTGTCTGGCCATTGTCCGGGAACTGGGGCACCCCATCGTCACCACCAGCGCCAACCTCTCCGGGGAAGAGCCGCTGGGTGATCCGTTCCTGCTGGACGAGGAGCTGGGAAGCCTGCTGGATCTGGTGGTGGATGGCGGAATTCTGACGGCGGATGTGAGCTCGGTGGTCAGCCTGGTGGGGGATCAGCCTCTGGTGCTCCGTCAGGGGATCGGCGACATCTCGCTGTTCCGGTGATCAGAGGGTTATGAGAAAGAGTACCGTGAAAACCGGTCTCACGGTCATCACCGCCGGCATTGCGGTGGTAACGGTGTCGACCTTCTGCCACGAGTGGCTGGCCGTCGTCCTGGAACTCACCCATGAGAGCGAGATTCATCTCATCGTGGCCGGTCTCTTCTGGGGAGGGCTCTGCGGCGGCCTCGGCGCCGTTATCACCGTCACCGGTTTTTTCCGCACCGGCGGCGGTCGCGAGGTTCGTCTTCTCCTCTCGTTTCTGTTCCTCGTCCTGGCCGTGATCCTCTTTTTCGTACTCTTCTACAGTTCCGTGGAAAACCCCCGGCAACCCCGCCCCCGTCCCGGTGACACCATCACCATCTGATTTATCCACTCTGACGACAAAACTTGCGGGCTCGCGAAAGCATCTTGAGGGCGATTGCCAGGGAACCCTTTGCCAGTAACGTCTGCACGAAGGTTTTCATTCGACCTCTTCTGTGCTATGAATAGCCCGTTTGATCATTTCACCCTCAGCAGAAAGGTTGTCTCATGCAGACCCCATCTATTCTCCCGGGAAGACTCTTCCGGGTTGTCGCCGCCTATCCCCGTGTGATAGTCGCTTTCTCACTCCTCCTCTCCCTCCTCTCGCTGCTCTATACGAAGCACTCCATGGAATATCTCACCGGTCGGGATGACCTGATGCCCAAGAACCGGCAGTTTTTTCTCAACAACGCTACGTACAACCGGGAGTTCGGGGGACCCGACGAGATCGTCGCGGTGATGGAGAGCGGTGACCGGGAGCAGGCGACTCTCTTCGGGGAGCGGCTGGAGCAGGCGCT
Source organism: uncultured Geobacter sp. (assembly GCA_903902855.1). Classification (GTDB taxonomy): domain Bacteria; phylum Desulfobacterota; class Desulfuromonadia; order Geobacterales; family CAIOGM01; genus CAIOGM01. The sequence continues at coordinate 121,796 of CAIUWK010000072.1, forward strand.
GAGGAAGGAAAAGGGGCGGTTCAGCGATATCTTCTTCCCCGGAGGGCTCCCTTTTTTCCGTAAAAACGGTCTCCTTTTCATGCCGTTGGCCGATATCAAGGCGCTGAAGAAGAACCTCCTCATGGCGCAACCGGTCCTGAAGGCGCTCTCCGCCTCCCCCTCGGTGCAGACGCTCTTCACCTTTCTCACCGGCGAGATCGATGCCTGGCTGGCCGGGGACCGAAGCTCCCCCGTGGAACAGGCGCGGCTGGCCCGGATCACCTTCATGCTGGAGAAGCTGGATATCGGTTTCAGCTCCTTCGGCAAGGGGGGGCTCTCCAACCTCTCCCTGGAAGGGTTTTTCCTCGGCTCCGGCGGCGAAGATTCGGCCTTTGCCAGGGCCGGGAAGATGCAGATCCTCACCGTGACCCCCGTGGAAAAGAGCGGCAGCTTCGTTCCGGCGGAGGAGGCCATCGCCACTGTCCGCCGGGAGATCGAACTTCTGAAAAAACTCCCCGAATTCAAGGGGGTGACGGTGGGGCTCACCGGCGTCCCGGTTCTTGAGCATGAGGAGATGACCACCAGCCAGAGGGATATCACCCTGGCCACGGTGGTCTCCCTGATCCTCACGGTGATCCTGCTCCTCGTCGCCTTCCGGGGGCTTAGCACCATGCTGGCGGCCATGATCTCCCTGGGGGTGGCCATCTCCCTCTCCTTCGGCTTCGCCACCCTGGCAGTGGGGCATCTCAATATCCTCTCCATGGTCTTTGCCATCATGCTCATCGGTATCGGCATCGAATACGGCATCCAGGTGGTGCTTCGTTACAAGGAAGAGCTGGCCCTGGGGATGGATGAGGAGGAGGCCATCGGTCAGGGACTGAACCGGAACATCTGGGCCATAGTCATGGCTGCCGCCACGGTGGCTGCCGCCTTCCTGACTTTTGTGGCCACGGACTTCAAGGGGATCTCCGAACTGGGGATCATCGCGGGGGGTGGGGTCGCCATCTGCGTTCTGGTGACTTTTACCGTCCTTCCCGCCCTTCTGGTCATCATGGCAAGGAGAAGACAGGCACGAGGCGCGGGGCGCGGGGCACCTGGAAGTTCAAACCCGGCGCCAAGTGCCAAGCGCCAAGCGCCGGTATATACCTTCCTCTTCGGCCATCCCAAGGGTGTGCTCGTGGTCACGGCGCTCCTCTGTCTCGCCTCTCTCTACCCCGTGAGCCGGATCGTCTTCGATTACAACCTCATGAACCTCCAGGCCAAAGGGCTGGAGTCGGTGACCTACGCCTACAAGCTGATGCGGAGTTCTGAAAATTCCGGCTATTTTGCCGTGACCATGGCGAATTCACCACAGGAGGTCCGGGAAAAGACGAAGCGGCTGGAGGCGCTCCCCGAGGTGGACCATGTGGTCAGCCTCCTCACCTTCATTCCCGATCAGCAACAGGAGAAGCTGGCGGAACTGGCGGAACTCCGGCAAGAGCTGGGGGAGGTGAAGCCGGCCCCCTATGAAGAGGATCTGAAGGTCATGGAGCTCCCTGCGGTCTTTGAAAAATTCCGGGACAGTGTGGATAAGCTGACGAAACTCCTGGCCGCGGAGAAGAGGAGCGAGGCCAGGCCGGTGGGGAAATTCCTGGGAACACTGGACAGCTTCTTCAAGGGGCTGGAGAAGGAGAAAGATACCAACGCCGTGGGGATGCTCCGGGATTTCCAGGGGGGGATGTTCGCCTCGCTCCCCCAGAAGATCGGGATGCTCAAGGAGACCCTCAACGCCGCACCGGTAACCGAGGCGGATATCCCCCAGGAGCTTCGGAAGCGGTTCGTGGGTAAAACCGGGAAATTCGCCCTGCAGATCGCTCCCAAGAAGGAAATTTTTGACCGGGAGCCGCTGGAGGCCTATCTCAAGGGGGTTCGCTCGGTGGCGCCTGCCGCCGCAGGGGAGCCGGTCATGGTCTACGAGTCCATGACCATCATGCGCGAATCCTACGAGACCGCCTTCATTTACGCCTTTATCGCCATTGTCGCCATCCTTCTCCTCGCCTTCCGGAGCGTGGTTTTCGCCCTCATCGGTCTGGTGCCGCTGGTGGTGGGACTCCTCTTCATGGTGGCGGGGATGTGGCTCTGCGGGATCAGCTTCAACTCCGCCAACATCATCGTGCTGCCGCTCATCCTGGGGATCGCGGTGGATTCGGGGATCTACATCATCAACCGGTTCCGCCGGGAGGATGAGACCGCGGTGGAGGTGGTGACCCGGAGCACCGGTCTCGGGGTGATCTACAATACCCTCACCATCATGGCCAGCTTCGGGGCGCTCATGGTGGCCCACCATCAGGGGGTCTTCAGTATCGGCGCGGTCATGTCCCTGGGGATGATCGCCTGCCAGTTCGCCTTCATCCTCGTGCTTCCGGCGATCCTGACGCTGGTGGGGAAGAGGCGGTGAAGGCCGGGACTCGGGACTGGGGACCGGTAAAATCGGATTCTTGACGCTTGGCCTGTGGCGCTTCTCCCCTCGCCCCTTGTGGGAGAGGGGCCGGGGGTGAGGGGGACGGTGATTGGGAGATGACGCTGGTGAAGAGAGAGTGTAAAGGAGTAAAGATGGGTGCTGACGGGTTGCGGGGGGCTACGGCGCTCTCCCACCTCTTTCTCCGGGAGGGGGTGAGAGAGGGAAACCGGGTGGTGGATGCCACCTGCGGTAACGGCCACGATACCCTCCTCCTGGCCGAACTGGTGGGGGGGGGAGGAAAGGTCTGGGGGTTTGATATCCAGGAGTCGGCCATCGTTGCCACCTCCCTCCTGCTGGAGTCCGCCGGTTGCCGTGATCAGGTTGAACTGATCCACGGAGGGCACGAACAGCTGGGTTCTTTTGTCTCCGGGCCGGTGGATGCCATGGTCTTCAATCTCGGCTACCTTCCCGGCGGGGACAAGAGCTGTGTGACGCATCCACGGGAGACCTTGGCGGCGCTGGCTCGGGGAGCCGAACTCCTCTCCCCCGGCGGAAGAATCTGCATCGCCCTTTATACCGGTCACCCCGGCGCAACGGAGGAGGCGGAGGCCGTGGATGGCTGGGCTGCCGGACTCCTCCCCAGGGAGTTTCATGTCTGGCGCTGCCGGCAGATGAACCGCTCCCCTGTGGCGCCGTATCTGATCCTCATCGAAAAGGGGTGCTGAATGTTCCGGACCATCCTCCCGTTTCTTGTCATCCTTCCCCCCCTGGCGTACAACCTCCTGGCTCTCCGGTGCGGTCACCGCTATTTTCGGCGAACCTCAACTCTTCCAGACCATACGCCGCCGGTGACCATCATCAAACCGGTGAAGGGGATGGACGGGGAGAGTTTCGAGAACTTCGCTTCATTCTGTTGCCAGGAGTATCCGGTTTTTCAGATCATCTTTGCCGTGGCCGACGAGAACGACCCGGTGCTGCCGGTCATCCGACGGCTCATGGCGGTATATCCGGAGATCACCATTGACCTGGTGGTGGACGACCGGAAGTACGGGCCCAACTACAAGGTCTGCAACCTCATGAATGCCTATCCGCTGGCCAGGCATGACCTGATTATCGTCTGCGACAGCGACATCCGGGTGGGGCCGGAGTATCTCCGAAACGTCTGCTCCCATTTTGCCGATCCGGCTGTGGGGCTGGTCTCCTCCCTCTACCGGAGTTCCCATGTCCATGGCTGGACCACGGCTCTGGAGGCGCTGGGTTTCACCACGGAGATGGTCCCCAACGTCATGGTGGCCCGCTCTCTGGAGGGACTCACCTTTGCCCTGGGCGCCTCCATGGCGGTGCGGCGGGAGGCGCTGGAGGGGATCGGCGGTTTTTCCTCGCTGGTGGAGTATCTGGCGGATGACTATCAGCTGGGGAACAAGGTTCACCTGGCAGGCTGGCGTCTGGAACTCTCCGACCATGTGGTGGAGAGCATGATGAAGGAGGAGAGCTTTCGGGAGGTCTTCTCCCGTCAGCTTCGGTGGTGCCGGACCATGCGGGTGAGCCGTCCCGGTGGCTATGCCGGCTCAGGGATCGTGCAGCCGTTCCCTTTGGCGCTCCTGGCGCTCCTCGTCTCCGGCTTCACTCTTCCCGGAGTGGCTGCGGCCTTGCTCCTCTATCTGGTCAGGGGAGGGGTGGCGATCATCTACAGTTGCTGCTATCTGGGGGACCGGCTCCTGCCGGGGCGGCTCTGGCTTCTTCCTCTGAGAGACTTCATCGCCTTCACCACCTGGTTTCTCTCGTTCTTCGGCAACCGGGTGAGCTGGCGGGGGCATCGTTACCGGGTTCTTCCCGGCGGGAGGATGGTCGATCTGGAGAAGCCGGGGTAAACGCGAAAATCGTTCACCACAGAGTCACTCACTCTCACCCTTCCTTCCCCATCCTCTCCCGTGCTATACTCCCCGTTCACGCCATCAGAGAATACCTTCACCACAGAGTCACAGAGGACACCGAGAAAAACAAAAGCAATATTTTCCAGGGATGAACAGGATGGACGGGAAACAGGTTTCGGATTCCATCCTGTTTTATCCTGTATATCCCTGTTAAATGGTCTTTCTCCGTGTCCTCTGTGACTCTGTGGTGCAACTGATTGAGAGGCCGTTCATGCTGCACGACAAGATTATCATCAAAGGCGCCTGCGAACATAACCTGAAGTGCATCGATGTGGATATCCCCCGGGACAAGCTCGTGGTCATCACCGGGCTCTCCGGGTCGGGGAAGTCTACCCTGGCCTTTGACACCATCTATGCCGAGGGGCAGCGGCGCTATGTGGAGTCGCTCTCCGCCTATGCCCGGCAATTTCTGGAGCAGATGGAAAAGCCGGATGTGGAGTCCATCGAAGGACTCTCCCCGGCCATCTCCATCGAGCAGAAGACCACCAGCAAGAACCCCCGCTCCACTGTGGGAACCGTCACCGAGATCTACGATTATCTCCGGCTCCTTTTTGCCCGCATCGGCCGACCCGCCTGCTATCAGTGCGGTAAGTCCATCGCTTCCCAGACCGTCACCCAGATGGTGGACCAGATCATGGCCCTCTCGGCGGGAACGAAGATCGTCCTCCTCTCCCCCATGATCCGGGGGCGCAAGGGGGAGTACAAGAAAGAGTTGAACCAGCTCCGGAAGGAGGGGTTCGTCCGGGTGGTTATCGACGGGGTCGCACGGGAACTCTCCGAAGAGATCGAGCTGGACAAGAAAAAGAAGCACGATATCGATATCGTGGTGGACCGGCTGGTGGTGAAGGAGGGGCTGGAACGGAGACTGGCCGACTCCCTGGAGACGGCGCTGCACCATGCCGAAGGGATCGTCAAGGTGCAGATCGTGGGGGGGACCGTTGGGGCGATTCATGAATCGCCCCAACAGGACACGATCCTCTTCTCCGAGAACCTGGCCTGTATCGACTGCGGCATCTCCTATCCGGAGATGACCCCCCGGATGTTCTCCTTCAACAATCCTTACGGCGCCTGCCCCGACTGCACCGGCCTGGGAACCCGGAACTACTTCGACGCCGACCTGGTGATCCCCAATCCGGACCTCTCCATCCGCGAGGGGGCCATCGCCCCCTGGGAGAAGCGGCTCTCGGGGTGGTATCATCTGACCCTGGAGGCGCTGGGTAAGGCGTATAGTTTCGAGATCACCACCCCCTTCGGGGAGCTATCGGAAAAGGTGCGGCAGGTGATCCTGAAGGGGTCAAACGGGGAGAAGGTGGAGTTCTGGTGGGAGGAGGATGGTGGCCGTCGCCATACCTACCAGAAGGAGTTCGAGGGGGTTCTCAATAATCTGGAGCGGCGTTATCGGGAGACCGACTCGGAGCAGGTCCGGGAAGAGCTGGAAAAGTATATGAATATCATGCCCTGCCCCACCTGTCACGGGGCGAGGCTGAAGAAGGAAGCGCTTTTCATCACCGTGGGGGCGAAGAATATCTGTGAGGTGACGGCCCTGGCTATCACCGACGCCCTGGAGTTCTTCGCCGCTCTCACCCTCAGCGCCAAGGAGGAAGAGATCGCCCGTCGGATACTCAAGGAGATCCGGGAGCGGCTCACCTTCCTGGTGAATGTGGGGCTGGAGTACCTTTCTCTGGATCGGACTTCCGGTACCCTTTCGGGGGGGGAGGGGCAGCGGATCAGGCTGGCCACCCAGATCGGTTCCTCTCTGGTGGGGGTCCTCTACATCCTGGACGAACCCTCCATCGGCCTCCATCAGCGGGACAACGCCCGGCTCCTGAAAACCCTCAAACGGATGCGGGACATCGGGAACACGGTTCTGGTGGTGGAGCACGACGAGGAGACCATTCTGGAGGCGGACTATGTCATCGACATGGGGCCCGGCGCCGGGGTCCATGGCGGCCAGGTGGTCTCCCAGGGGACTCCGGCGGAGATCATGGCCGACCCGGCGTCACTCACCGGGCGCTATCTCTCCGGAGAGTTGACCATCCCCCTCCCTGCCCAGCGGCGCAAAGCGGAGCGTTTCCTCACCATTGCCGGGGCCACGGAAAATAATCTGAAGGATGTCACCGTGGAGATCCCCCTGGGGGTGATGACCTGCGTCACCGGGGTCTCCGGCTCGGGTAAATCCACCCTGGTTCTGGACACTCTCTACAAGGTGCTGGGGCAGCGGCTCTACCGGAGCCGGGAAAAGGCGGGGGCCGTGCGGGAGATCTTGGGGACGGAGCAGCTGGACAAGGTCATCAACATGGACCAGTCCCCCATCGGTCGGACCCCCCGGAGCAACCCGGCCACCTACACCGGGGTTTTTACCGAGATCCGGGAGCTCTTCGCCCAGGTGCCCGAGTCAAAGATGCGCGGCTACAAGGCGGGGCGCTACTCCTTCAACGTGAAGGGGGGGCGATGCGAGGCGTGCAGCGGTGACGGGATCATCAAGATCGAGATGCACTTTTTGCCCGATGTCTATGTGGAATGCGAGATCTGCAAGGGGGCGAGGTATAACCGGGAGACCCTGGAGGTGCAGTACAAGGGGAAATCCATCGCCCAGCTGCTGGACATGACCGTCAGCGAGGCGGTGCGGTTCATGGAGCACATCCCCCGCATCAGGAACAAACTCAAGACCCTGGAGGATGTGGGGCTGGGGTACATCAAGCTGGGGCAGTCGGCAACCACCCTCTCGGGTGGGGAGGCCCAGCGGGTTAAGCTGGCCAAGGAGCTGGCCAAGCGCCCCACCGGCCGGACCATCTACATCCTGGACGAGCCCACCACCGGGCTTCACTTCGCCGACATCGCCCGGCTGCTGGAGGTGCTGCAGAAACTGGTGGATTCGGGGAACACCATCGTCATCATCGAGCACAACCTGGATGTGATCAAGACCGCCGACTGGCTCATCGATCTGGGGCCCGAGGGGGGGAACCGTGGGGGGGAGATCATCGCCGTGGGAACCCCGGAGGAGGTGGCCAAGGTCACCCGCTCCTACACCGGGCAGTTTCTCCGGAAAATGTTGTAGGGGCGACGCTTGCGTCGCCCAGTGTGCCGCTACCCCTCCGTCAGCACCTTGTCGTCATAGAGCGCCTCCAGCTTGAACTTGTGGCGCTTCTCTTCGTTGGCCAGCATGAGCAGCATCTCCTTGAGGTCAGGATCGGTGGTCATCGTCTCCGCCTGCTGGTAGAGCCGGTAGGCCCGCTCCTCTTCCTTCATGGCGAAGATGAGGATCTCCTGAAACGTCATATCCGGGCGGTAGGTAACCTCATGGAGGTAGTCGCCGATCTTCAGGTCAGGCACATGGGGAAACTTGTAGCGGGCAACGATCTCCCGGTCGAGCTTGGCAATGAGTCGTTTATGTCCTGCCTCTTCTTCCGCCATCTCCAGGAACATCTTTTTCCCCGAGATGCTTCCGGCCTTCTCCGCCGCTTCGTGATAGAGCCGGTAGGACGCGTCTTCCTTGTCCATGGCAAAATCTAGGATCTCCTGCAAGGTATCCAGGCTCATTGGTTCTCCTTCCATCGATGGTCATACACCGGTCCTCCGGTGGCACTGTTGTAGCAGTAAACGGTAATTGTGTCAAGAATCAGGGGATTTGCTCTTGACATCTTTGGCCGGATGCCCTAGACGTAAAAGCTTGACTCTGCCGCCCACACCTCTCCGGATACCGTTTGATGATGCTCCTCCCCTTGCTCAAGAACAGACGCGTGTTCCTGATCCTCTTCCTGCTGCTTCTGCTGCCGGTATTGAGGTTCACCTTGTTCATCAGAACCGCGCCCGGATCGGGAAAATGCAGCGTCATCTTCAATTTCAAGGGTGCGTCTACGTTCCGGAAGATCGCCCAGGAGCTGGCGGATAAGCAGGTCATAGCCAGTCCGCTCCTCTTTACCCTTTATGGTCGTCTTCGGGGTGAAGACGGCAAGGTCAAGGCAGGTTATTACCAGCTAAGCGACGGGATGTCCCCCCGGGAAATCCTCAGGAAGCTGGTGGCCGGCGAGATCTATCTCCGCCCCTTTGTCCTCCCCGAGGGGTACTCCACCTTTCAGGCGGCGGAACTGCTGGAGCGGCAGGGACTCCTTGACGGAAAGCGATTCCTGGCGCGCTGTGGCGACCGGGAGCTCCTGCGGAAGCTGGGTATTCCAGGTGAGAGCCTGGAGGGATACCTTGACCCCGGTACCTACAACGTGGAGCCGGACATGGATGAGAACGGCCTGGTCTCTGCCATGGTGGGACAGTTCACCCTCCACCGCCTGAGCAGGTATGAGGCCCGAGTGAGGGGCTCCGGCAAGAGCTGGCACCAGCTTTTGACCCTTGCCTCCATGATCGACAAGGAGGCGGTGATCTCGGCGGAGCGTCCGGTTATCGCCTCGGTCTTCTACAACCGGCTTGCCAAGGGGATGCGGCTTCAGAGCGATCCCACCGCCGTCTATGGGGTCCGGGCCTTTGCCGGTAAGGTGACCAGGAGCGATATCCTCCGCCCGTCCCCCCACAATACGTATCTTATCAAAGGGCTCCCCCCGGGCCCCATCGGCAACCCGGGTGACCAGGCTCTGGAGGCGGCGCTGAACCCCGCCCGGACCCCCTATCTCTATTTTGTGGCGAAACAGGACGGGACCCACCATTTTTCCGCCACCCTGGAGGAGCATAACCGGGCCGTGGTAAGGTATCTGAAATAACAGTCCGTTTGCTTCACCCACCCCCTGACCCTCTCCCGCCAAGGGAGGGGGGGATTTTTTGTGAGTAGATCATGACCGGTACATTTATCAAGAAAATCTTCATTGGCATCATCGTCCTCCTGGCTCTGGCGGTTGTGGCGCTGCAACTTTACCCGAGGGGCTCTTCCCACCGCTCCGGGAGTGATGAGGAGTACCTGACCCTGCTCAGGCAGGTCATGGGGATCGTCAAGAAGAGCTATGTGGAGCCGGTGGACGATAAGAAGCTTCTCAAGGGGGCCATCAACGGCATGCTCTCCTCGCTGGACCCTCACAGCGTCTACATGGCTGCTGATTCGTTCAAGGAGATGCAGATCAGCACCACCGGCGCCTTCGGCGGTTTGGGGATCGAGATCACCATCAAGGAGGGGAGGCTGACGGTCATCTCCCCCATCGAGGATACTCCCGCATTCCGGGCCGGTGTCAAGTCGGGGGACCATATCGCCCTCATCGACGGCGTCCCCACCAGGGAGATGACTATCAACGACGCAGTGAAGCGGATGCGGGGTCCCAAGGATACCAAGGTGACCCTGACACTCCTCCGAAAGGGGGGGGATAACCCTCTCGTCGTCCCTCTGGTGCGGGATATTATTCAGGTGAAGAGCCTCCGCTTCCGGACACTGGAACCGGGCTTCGGCTATCTCCGGATCATGCAGTTCCAATCCCGCACCGGTATCGACCTGGCCGCGGCCCTGGAGAGTCTCAAGAAGGAAAACGGCGGCACCCTCCGGGGGCTGATCCTGGACCTGCGAAACAATCCGGGGGGACTCCTGGACCAGGCGGTGAGCGTGGCTAATCATTTTATCGGTGAGCGCCCGGACAACTCTCTCATCGTCTACACCCGTGGCCGCACGGAATCGTCGCGCCAGGATTTCATGGCCAGTATCGGCGACAAGGAGCCACTCTATCCCATTGTGCTGCTTATCAACGGCGGCAGTGCCAGCGCCTCGGAGATCATTGCCGGCTGCCTTCAGGACCATGGTAGGGCCGTTATCATGGGGACCCAGAGTTTCGGCAAGGGCTCTGTCCAGAGCATCATGGGGCTCCCCAACAACGCCGGGCTCCTTCTCACCACGGCCAAATACTATACCCCCAAGGGGCGTTCCATCCAGGCAAAGGGGATCACCCCCGATATCGTGGTGGAAAACCTTCTGCTCAACGGGAAAAACAAGCCGGAATCAGCACCCTTCCGGGAGAAGGACCTGGATAATCACATCACCGACGGTGCGACCAGACAATCAGGTCCGTTGCCCCAGGCCGATCCGATTCCCGCAATCAAACCCGACGGCGACAAAAAGATCCCGCTTGACGAGATGCATCTCCCGTCAAAGAATCTCACCGACGATCAGGTGAAACAGGATTACCAGCTCCTCCGGGCCTTCGATCTCCTCAAGGGGTGGGAACTGCTCAAGAAGGGGGCGCAGACCAAGTGACCTTACCAGCGGAGTTACCTCATGTGTAAAAAAATATTTATCGCGGCAACCGGGCAGCATACCGGCAAGACCACCATCAGCATCTCTCTCATGCACCTGGCGCGAAAAAAATATTCGCGGGTCGGCTTTATCAAGCCCATCGGCCCCAAATGCGTCTCGTACCACGGGTTGACCATGGACATGGATGCGGCCCTCATGGCTAGTATCTATGGGTTGAACCAGGATATCCGGTACATGTCGCCAGTGGTTCTCCCCCGGGGGACCACCCGGAAATATCTGGACCGGGAGTTTCCCCTGGATTATCAGAAAGAGCTGCTGGTTACCGCTATCCAGGAGCTGGAAAAGCGTCATGATCTGTTGATCATCGAGGGGTCCGGCCACGGCGGCGTCGGCTCGATTCTCGGATTGAACAACGCCCAGGTGGCCAAGATTGCCGACTCTCCCGTCCTCATGATCACCAACGGCGGGATCGGCAACGTGGTGGACTCGGTGGAGTTGAACCTGGCGCTCTATGAAAAGCACCAGGCGGATGTCCGGATGGTGCTTGTGAACAAACTCGTGCCGGAAAAGCGGGAATCCACGCTGGGGTATCTTCGGAAGGCCTTTGACTCCTCGTATCTCAAGGTGGCCGGCGCCTTCGACTATTCCCGCATTCTGGCCAATCCGACTCTGCAGAACATCTCCCGGCTCCTGAAGCACCCTTTGCACGGCAACCCGGAAGGGCGCAACCGGATCGTGCATAACATCCATCTGGGGGCGGCTTCATCCCAGACGGTCATCGATCATCTCATGGACTCCACCCTGCTCATCACCACCAGTTCCCGGGACGAACTCCTGGTCACCGCCTCATCCCTTTACAATATTCAGACCTATCGCGACAATATCGCCGGTCTCGTCATTCCCGGGCATTCGCCGGTGTCGGCCATTACCCAGAGCATTCTGGATGAGAGCGGCATCCCGTACATCCGGATTCACAAGTCCACGGCGGAGGTCTATTCCGCCCTTCTGGACCACGTTTCCAAGATTACTGCGGAAGATCACGAAAAACTCGACCTGCTCCACTCGTCGGCGGAGACATATATCAATTTCGAGGAGATCGACGCGCTTTTCTGAGATCGATGCCGGTCGCTTTCCCTCGGCGCCTGTCGTGCTATACTTTAGCGGGGTAACAAGGAGAAAGGAGGTGGCAATCATGAAAACGACGACTATGCCCAAGGTGCCGCGGCGCAGGATGACGGCGATGACCACTGTCAAACACGGGATGTTGCTCCGGAGATCGGCCAACCTGAACGCCCATATCATCACCCATCACGGCAAGATCCGGATCGGTCGCAAGGGACGTAACGGGTAGGCGAGAGTTGCACATTGTTTCACAAACAGGAACCGCCGGTGGGGAAGAGTCCACCGGCGGTTCCTGTTTGTGTCGTATTGTTGTTTTCCGGCAGCTTACGCCAATCTTCGGCATGCCGAAGTTGGGTGAAACGGCCTGTTTTGTCTTGAAAATGCCAATTGGTGTCTGGTTTTGGTTGATTGAGTTGTCGATAGACTCAACTAACGCGACCCCGCCGCTCTCACGCCGCATGACTCCCTGTTATGTCTCTCCTGTTTTAAAACTGGCCTTTGTCGCTAAAAAATGAGAACATGGAAAATCATAAGCAACTAAGAGAAAAAAGGGGAAGCGAACCATGTGTAAATGTGAAACGAAAGAAGTTGGTTCTAAATGTGGTGAGAAGAAAGAAGCCGTGGTAGTTGAACAGAAGCCGGTGTGCTGTAGTACAGGTCAGGTCAAGGCAGTCAACGAAGATTGCTGTTCCGGAAAGAGTGAATAATACTGGAACTGGTTAATATGGAACGAAGAGCCGATCTCGAGCAATCAAGATCGGCTCTTTGTGAATCGGCATGCACTCACGATAGATTCAGCAAATGCAGGTATGACCTCGCCGCCGCATAGAGAAATCAAACTTGATATCCATACACTGTAGTGATAACGTGATTCATCAAATACAAGGAATCGATATTATGCCATCACTCCAGCGTCTCGAATCTCAGGTAGCAGCCCTTCCCGAATCTGAACTCCGGCAGTTTCGCTCATGGTTTGACGAGTTTGACGCACAACGGTGGGATAAGGAGCTTGTCGCTGATATTGGCTGCGGCAAACTCGGGGAGTTCGCCCAAGAAGCTTTGGTTCATTAGGGGGTACACCACCTCCTTCTCCGTTTTGCCGGCAAAATAATGCCGCGTATATTTCGGATTATTAAACGCTGTATTGTTGTTTTCCGGTAGGTTACGTCAATCTTCGGCGTGCCGAAGTTGGGTAAAACAGCCTGTTTCACCTTAAAAATGCCATTTGATGTCTGGTTTTGGTTCATTGAATTTGTCGATAGATTCAACAAATGCAAGCCTGACCCTGACCCCCAAGCCTGACCCTGACCCCTCCTGACCCCTCTTCGCTGGCTCATCGTGCCGTGCTGACATAACGATAACACTGGCGTGTCAAGAATTAAAAACTTGAACATCGAGTATAACTAAAGCTTGCAATACTTTTATTGATGGGGATTTATTTCTTCTAAAATTTTACTGACTGCATCTTGACCAGACGTCCCAAAAATACGTGTCCCATATTTAACGTTTTGAGTATCATCATATACGATCTCAGGATAAAAATATTGTTTTCTGTTCTTTAATTTCTTTACTTTTTCTAGTTTATATTGCCTGAAAGCATAAACATGCCTCATTCCTACCGCTGAATTATACTTAAACGTCCCAACATAATATGCATACACATTATTAAGCCATTGTCCGTCAATAAAAATGTCATCAGTATACAAAAAAATAGGGGCAGGCGTATTATAAGGATAGCTTCCATTCGCTAAAATGCCTCCGCTAACAGTTTGCATTGATTTGAGTCCTTCAAGTATATAAGGTGAATTTTCACTTGGCCGCCAATTTATTCCGTTTAAAAGATATGGTAATGGCATATTACCCACGTAAGCCCTGCCAAGGAATTTATCACCAGTAAGCCTCCTCAAAATTTCGGTCTCTTCCGAATATCCAAAATCATACATATCTTTGAGTAGTGATTCTAGCAGTTTACAATTTTTATCTATGGTTGTGTACAATTCAGTTTGCTTTAATCGTTGCTTTAAGTCATTCATACCATAACTATCATTAACATTAATAATTTCTTCTCTTTTTTCATCTAAATAACTATCTACGTTTCTAGCGTGATTTGTAATAGAGTTCAAAAGATATGTTACTGATTTAATATCGTTATACGCAAAAGATATAAACGCAATATTGTCAGGTTGTGCGTTAAGCTTACCAGCCTTTTTTAGTCCACACCTACTTATAAGCTCGGCATTATAGTAATCAATTAATTCATCAATATTTTTTGATTTTGTTATATATTTATACCTATCATTCTCTAAATACCCTTTTTTGTAGTAGCTGAGCATGTCGGCTCTTCAACGTTCCGAGTGGGTAATGGTATTATGGCTACCATCCCACTGATCGGAGGATTTGACGACCATGCAACCTGAAGCCCTTTTTGGATTGGCCCTGGGAATAACTCCTCCCTGGGAGGTAACGTCAGTAGTGTTCACTAAGGAAGCCAACCGGATCGACCTGACCATCGATTTTCAGCGTGGCGCGACCTTCCCGTGCCCGGTGTGCGGCGCCTCGTCACCAGTGCATGACACTACCGAGAAAGAGTGGCGACATCTTAACTTTTTTCAGTATGAGGCCTATCTTCATGCTCGGGTACCGCGGGTCAAATGCCCAAACAACGACTGCGGAGTGAAACTCATTCAAGTTCCGTGGGCTCGAGCCAATTCCGGTTTTACGCTGTTATTTGAGGCATTGGTGATGACTCTCGCCCGTGACTTGCCAGTCAATGTGATGGCCCGCTTGCTCACCGTAACCGATAACCGTCTCTGGCGCGTCCTTGACGCTTATGTGGCAAAGGCCCGAGACAACGAGGACCATTCTGCTGTCAGTCGCATCGGCATGGATGAAACCTCCGCTAAAAAGGGCCATAACTACGTGACTCTTTTCTATGACTTGGATCAGCGCAAGCTATTGTTCGGGACTCCGGGCAAAGACCATGAGACTGTTACGGAGTTTGCGGCAGATCTCATAAAACATGGCGGTGATCCGGAACAAATTACCGATGTCGCCATCGACATGTCCAAAGCCTTTATCAAGGGAGCTAAAGGCAAATTCCCTCATGCCGTTCTGACGTTCGATCATTTTCACGTTATTCAGTTGATGACCAAAACCTTGTCGAAGATCAGAGCAGAGGAATCTCGACTGTTTCCGGAAATACTGAACAAAAGTAGATATCTGTTTCTCAAAAACCCAGAGAACCTGACCTCGGAAGAAGAGCAGCGGCTGAATGCCATTATTGCTGGCCAAAACCTGAAGAGTACCGAGGCTTATCTCCACAAATTGAACCTACAGAACGTTTACTTTGCCGAAAATCGTCAAGAGGCGGAAGCTCTCCTTACCCAGTGGCATGATCAAGCCTCGGCTAGCCGCGTTCCACTCATCCGCAAGATGGCTGCCACGGTCAAAGCACATTGGAGCGGCATCCTGGGTCACTTCGACAGCAACCTGAACAGTGGCTTTCTGGAGGGAGTCAACAGTCTCATCCAGGCAGCCAAGGCTCGGGCAAGAGGTTATCGGAACACCAAGAACCTGATCACTATGGCCTACCTCATTGCAGGCAAACTCAAGTTTGATGCTCTATTCGACCAGAAGGTGCATACAGTTCAACCCACCTGAAACGTCGAAGAGCCGCGATTTGAGATTTTTTTCCCACCTTTGAATCATTTTATCCCGCTCGTTATTGTTATTCTTTTTGCGCGCTTCGCTTTCTATATTTTTATCACGCCTGAATGCTTCTTCAGCAACTCTGCCTTGTTCACGCTCAATATCAGTTATACTGTCTGAAGACTTTATTTTATTGATATAATTATAAATATCCATATTGTTGACATTAGATGCTATGCCACTTTCGGCACCAGCATCATCAACCACACTTGTAACTTATTTAATAGCTTTTTTTGTATTTATAATTGTATGTTTTAAAAATTCTTCGATAATTGCTGAATGTGCATCACATGGTAATACAGTAAATGAAAAACAAATAAAATATCGTACAATGAATATCATTATTTATAGTCTCCGCATGCAAAATCTTATATATAATTCATAAAAAACTGTTTTTGCAAATTTAATGGCCTGTTCTGCATCAATTTAAGGATAAATTATTGCATTTTCGCCTCGGACGGGGTTCCCCGTGTCAGGCTTGACATTCAGACATTCGACACACTCCAATTCTTCCCGAGTACCGGTAGGCCGTTGATAATTTATGTAGCCTCTCATTGCTAGACACCATCACCCCAATCATCTCTTCCCGGCTCCAAAGCCGTTGCCGTCCCGACGCGCCATGTCGGATCAACCAAGAAAAAGGAATCCACTACGGAGACACGGAGGATAATCTGAAACAGTTTCGGATGGTTACACTGGGGTGAGTTCTGACGTTAGTCAAACCTTCCGGATCACATGTCATCAATCTCTTCCCGGCTCAAACCGGTTGCCTGCATGATAATCGTGATCGTGACACCCGCTGTTTTTAAGTTGCGTGCAACATTTTTCTTAGCCTCGCCGGCCTCCCGCTTTGCCTCACTCTTGACTTCAGCTATCTCCTGCCGCTGTTGCATGATCACACGCTGCATATCCTCAAATTCGCCAAGAATACCATCTTCTATCTCCATCTGCTTTCTCATCTCCGGTTCCAGTATCGCCGCCTGTAAACGGCGGATGAGTGAGCGGTGCTTCTCGGGATACTCTTCTTCCTTGATGTTCAAGATATGATGTTCCGCGTCCACATACATACTCTGGTCAAATATGCTCAATAGCTTTTCAAGATCATTGCGACGCTTCTGTGCCAGGCTCGGAATCTGGATCACATCGCTGTCATGGGTCAGACTTTCGATGAAACTTTCCTTTACATGCAATTGCTCGCCGGTCACCAGATCCTTGTAGTTGCGTTTTACACCAATTATAGAAGCATCGGTATTATCAAGCTTATGCCCCAGAAAGTATATTCCGATGATCGGTATCCCGATTCTTCTTGAATGGTTATTGATCGTATCTATTTTAGTATTGTTTTTGTTGCTGTACTGGCTCCCCAGATAACCCCTGAAACGCATGATGTCAGTGGCGAATTTTGCTTTTTGGATCTCGATCAAAACCTGTTTCAAGCCGTCACCGGTTTTAATCGTGGCGCTGAAGTCAAGGCGATACACCGTCAACAGGCAGATTCTTCCATCTATTTTCCCCTTGTCAATGTCAGCGGTAAATTCCCGCGGACGAAAATCGAGGGTTTCAATTTCTTCACCTATTAAGGGGGCAAGGGGACGTAGTTCACTTGTTCACTTCCCGTCTAACGGTGGCAAGTTCAATGAATGTTCAGGTAGAATCGTCTCTGTCGTCTCCTCCGGTCCCCTGAGTAAGTGAACAAGTGAACTACGTCCCTCTCAGCCCAAAGTTGCATTCGGATCTAATCACGAGCGGCTACACCCCCCACCGTCTCCGTTTTGCCGGCAAAATCATGTTGCACATATTTCGGATTATTAAACGGTGTATGGTTACTTTTCGGTATGTTACAGCAATATTCGGCATGCCGAAGTTGGGTAAAACGGCTTATTTTCTCTTAAAAATGTCATTTGGTGTCTGGTTTTGGTTGATTGATTTTGTCGATAGATTCAACAAATGCAAGCCCGCACCCCGATCCCTTGAATTGTCGATAGATTCAACAAATGCAAGCCCGACCCCGATCCCCCCGATCCCCGACCCCGATCCCCCTTTATTCGTTTGGTTTTCCTGACTCCGTGACGGTAAGTCCAAAAAATCGTTTCTATCTGCTGTAACTTGCTGAAGTTCTTTGATAATTATGATATGGTGCTACCATAAAATACTCACCCGGCAGGTGAATTATGAAGCGCTTTATTATCGAGCAGTCC
>CAIUWK010000073.1 GCA_903902855.1 uncultured Geobacter sp.
CGGTGGGTCTGGGACTCGGTGGTCCGGGCGCCGATGGCGCCGAAGGTCAGGTGGTCCGCCAGATATTCGGGGGTGATGGGGTCCAGCATCTCCGTGGCGATGGGGAGCATCATCCTGGTTATGTCGCAGAGAAGATTCCGGGCGATACCCAGCCCCTTGGAGATCTGGTGGGTGCCGTTCATGTCCGGGTCGTTGATGAGCCCCTTCCACCCGACGGTGGTGCGGGGTTTTTCAAAATAGAGCCGCATGACCACGAAGATCTGATCGGAGATCTCCTCGGCCAGTCGCGCCAGGCGACCGGCATACTCCAGCGCCCCCTTGGGGTCATGAATGGAGCAGGGGCCCACCACCGCCATGAGCCGGTGATCCCGGTTCCGGATGATGTTCTTTACCTGACTCCGGCTGGCGCTGACAAACTCGCTGGCTTCCAGAGAGAGGGGAAAGACCTGTCGCAGGTCCGCCGGAGCGATAATGGGGGTTATGGACGCAACTTTCAGGTTGTTGGTCTTGAGGATTGTCATGGATTATCCCGTATACGTGAAGTCCGGATAATGTAGCGCTTTTCCCGGCGCATGTAAAGTCATTTGTCCTTTATCTGGTTCAGCAATTCCTGCTTCAATCGGGAGTTGCAGCTGGAGGGCGATGACCACATCCTGCTTGAATTTTCGGTGGGTCCCCGGAGGATGTTTGGCGAAGATTTCTTTTCGGTAGCCGGAGAACCATTGTTTTATTCATGTTGACAGGGATGTTCGCACTGTAGTATCGTTCCTGTTCTCATTTTTTCTTAAAATATCCGGCGAGGCGTACCATATATATGCGAAGCGACATGATCAAAAAGGGGCTGGAACGGACCCCGCACCGGGCGCTTCTTAAGGCCACCGGCATCCCCCAGAGCGAGATGGAGAAGCCGTTCATCGGCGTGGCCACCAGCTTCACCGACCTGATTCCAGGTCATGTGGGGATGCGGGATCTGGAGCGGTTCATCGAAAAAGGGGTTCATACGGGGGGGGGATATTCCCTCTTCTTCGGTATCCCCGGCGTCTGCGACGGGATCTCCATGGGGCACAAGGGAATGCACTACTCCCTCCCCACCCGGGAACTCATCGCCGACATGGTGGAATCGGTAGCCGAAGCTCATCGCTTGGACGGTCTGGTCCTGCTCACCAACTGCGACAAGATCACACCAGGCATGCTCATGGCAGCCGCACGCCTTGACATCCCCTGCATCGTGGTCACCGCCGGTCCCATGATGAGCGGCCGAGGGGACCAAGGACGTAAATTCTCCTTTGTCACCGACACCTTCGAGGCCATGGCCCGCTATCGGGCCGGGGTCATCGACGCCAAGGAACTCCAGCTCTGCGAAGATAATGCCTGCCCCGGCATGGGTTCCTGTCAGGGGCTCTTCACCGCCAACACCATGGCGATCCTCACCGAGACCATGGGGATGAGCCTCCCCCGCTGCGGCACCGCTCTGGCGGTATCGGCCCTCAAGCGGCGCATCGCCTTTGCCTCGGGGGAGAAGATCGTCGAGCTGGTGAAAAACAACGTGACCCCCAGAAGCATCCTGACCCGGGCCGCCTTCGAAAACGCCATCCGCGTGGACCTGGCACTGGGAGGATCGTCCAATACGGTACTCCATCTCCTGGCCATCGCCCATGAGGCGGGTGTGGAGCTCCCCCTGGAGACCTTCGACATCCTGGCTCGGGAGACCCCCCAGATCGCCTCCATGAACCCGGCAGGAAAGCATTTTATGGAAGACCTGGACGCCGCCGGCGGCGTCATGGGGGTGCTGAAGCAGCTGGGGGACAAGATCATCGATAATCCCACGGTGTTCGGTCTTACCACCCATGAACTGGCCGCCAGTGTCAAGCAGGTGGACGAAGAGGTCATTCATCCTCTCACCGATCCGGTGAAGAAAGAGGGGGGGATTGCGGTCCTCTTCGGCAACATCGCGCCTCAGGGAGCGGTGGTCAAACAGTCCGGCGTCTCCGACGCCATGATGAAGTTCCAGGGGACGGCCCGCTGTTTCGACGCCGAGGAACTGGCCATGGCCGCCATCATGGAGGGGGAGATCAAGGCAGGGGACGTGGTGGTGATCCGCTATGAGGGACCCAAGGGGGGGCCCGGCATGCGAGAAATGCTGGCACCCACAGCGGCCATCATGGGGATGGGGCTGGGGGAGTCGGTGGCGCTCATCACCGACGGCCGTTTCTCCGGGGGGACTCGTGGACCCTGCATCGGCCATATCTCTCCCGAGGCTGCGGAAGGGGGGCCCATAGCCCTCATCCTGGATGGGGACCAGATACTGTTGAACATCCCGGAGCGGAAGCTGGAAGTTCTGGTGGACGAGGCGACCCTTGCCGACCGGCTGACCAGATGGAGTGCTCCGGAGCCCAAGATCAAGAGCGGCTGGCTGGCCCGCTACGCCAAGTCCGTTACCTCGGCCTATACCGGGGCGGTGATGAAATAAATCAGGTGAAAGGTGAAGGGTGAAAGTCAGCCTTTAACCTTTAGCCTTTAGCCTTTAGCCTGGAGGTTTAGCATGAAAATGAACGGAGCGCGGATACTGCTGGAGTGCCTGAAGAAGGAAGGGGTGGATACCGTTTTCGGCTACCCCGGCGGCACCGTCATCAATATCTATGATGAACTCTTCTCCTTCAAGGAGATCCGGCATATTCTGCCGCGTCACGAGCAGGCGGGGACCCATGCGGCCGACGGCCTTGCCCGGGCTACGGGGAAGGTGGGAGTGGTCATCGCCACCTCGGGCCCCGGCGCCACCAACACGGTGACCGGCATTGCCACCGCCTATATGGACTCCATCCCCATGGTGATCATCACCGGTCAGGTTCCCACCCCCCTCATCGGTAATGACGCCTTTCAGGAGGTGGACATCATCGGCATCACCCGTCCCTGCACCAAGCACAGCTTTCTGGTGCGGGATGTGAAGGAGCTGGCGACCATCATGAAGAAGGCGTTTCACATCGCCCGGACCGGTCGCCCCGGACCGGTGCTGGTGGACCTTCCCAAGGATGTGCAGATCGCCCAGACCGAATTCAAATACCCCGAAACCATCGAACTTCGGAGCTACAAGCCCACGGTTGAGGGGCACCCCAAGCAGATCGAGCGGGCCATCTCCATGCTCCTCGCCTCTAAAAAGCCGGTGTTCTACGTGGGTGGGGGAGCCATCCTGGCCGAGGCCGCGGGGGAACTGACCACGCTCTGCGACCTGCTGGGGGTTCCGGTGACCACCACCCTCCTGGGGCTGGGGGCTTATCCCGAGGATCGTCCCAATTCCCTCCGGATGCTGGGGATGCACGGCACCTACTACGCCAACATGGCCATGACCGACACCGATATGCTGGTGGCGGTGGGGGCGCGCTTCGACGACCGGGTAACGGGGAAACTCTCCACCTTCGCTCCCCACGCCAAGATCATCCATATCGATGTGGACCCCACCTCCATCAAGAAGAACGTGAGGGTGGATCTTCCCATCGTGGGGGACGTGAAGGATGTCCTGACCAAGATGATCAAGGAGGCCAAGTCCCATCCGGACAAGGTAGCAGCCTTCCAGGAGGCCATCGCTCCCTGGATGGCCGAGATCGAGGGGTGGAAGGCCAAGCACCCCCTGACCTACAAGCATGCCGCTGCGGTGATCAAGCCGCAGTACGTCATCGAGAAACTTCGTGAGCTCTCCGACCCGGACGTCATCGTCACCACCGACGTGGGGCAGCACCAGATGTGGACCGCCCAGTTCTTTACCTTCACCAAACCCCGGACTCTTTTGACCTCCGGCGGATTGGGAACTATGGGATATGGTCTCCCCGCTGCCATGGGGGCCCAGGCTGCCTTTCCGGAGCGCCAGGTGATCACCATCTGCGGCGACGGCGGGGTTCAGATGAATATCCAGGAGATGGCAACCCTGGTGCAGAACCGGCTCCCGGTGAAGATCGTCATCCTCAATAACAACTTTCTGGGAATGGTCCGGCAGTGGCAGGAGCTGTTCTTTGACAAGCGGTATTCCCAAACCTGCATGGAGCTCCCCATCGACTACATCAAGCTTGCCGATGCCTTCGGCGCCAAGGGGTTCCGGGCGACCAAGACAGACGAAGTGGAAGAGATGATCAAGCAGGGGTTTGCCCACGACGGTCCGGTCATCATGGAATTCATGATAGCCCGGGAGGAGAAGGTTCTCCCCATGGTGCCGGCCGGTGCGTCGCTGAACGAAATGGTGCTGAATGCGTAAGGAGATTAACCAATGAAACATACCATCTCCGTGCTTGTGGAGAATGAATTCGGGGTACTGGCGAGAGTGTCATCCCTCTTTTCCGGGCGGGGGTTCAATATCGACTCCCTCTCCGTGGCTCCCACTAACGATGAGACCATCTCCCGGATCACCCTGGAGACCAGGGGGGACGAGCAGATACTGGAGCAGATCAACAAGCAGCTGAACAAGCTCATCGATGTCATCAAGGTCATCGATTTCACCGATGGGAGCGGTATCGAGCGGGAGATGGCCCTGGTGAAGGTGACGGCCGAGGACGAGAGCCGGGCAGAGGTCCTCAGGATCGTGGATATTTTTCGGGCCAAGATCATCGATGTCACCCCCCGCTCCTATACCATCGAGACCACCGGTGCGCCGGCAAAAATTAACGCCATCCTGGAACTCCTCCGCCCTTTGGGGCTCAAGGAATTGGTTCGCACCGGCCCCGTGGCCATCGGTCGCGGCGCCAAGGGATGGAAGGGATAAAACTAAACGGGCTCTAGGCACGAGGCGCCAGGCTCCAGGTGAAAGGCTAACGTTCACCTTTTGCCTACAACTATCAGGAGGAAGTAGATGAACGTTTATTACGATCGTGATTGTAATCTCTCAATAGTCCAGGGAAAAAAAGTAGTGGTGGTGGGTTACGGTTCCCAGGGGCATGCCCACGCCTGTAACCTCATGGATTCCGGGGTGGATGTGACCGTGGCCCTGCGGGCCGGTTCCGCGTCGGCCATCAAAGCGCAGAATGCCGGGCTGAAGGTGGCATCCGTGGCCGAGGCCGTGGCGACTGCCGATCTGGTGATGATCCTCACCCCGGACGAGTTTCAGTCCCAGCTCTACCGTGACGAGATCGCCCCCAAACTGAAGCAGGGGGCCACTCTGGCCTTTGCCCACGGCTTTGCCATCCATTACAACCAGGTCGTCCCCCGTCCGGATCTGGACGTGATCATGATCGCCCCCAAGGCGCCCGGGCACACGGTTCGCTCCGAGTTCGTCAGGGGAGGGGGGATTCCCGACCTCATCGCCGTGTATCAGGATGCGTCGGGTCTCGCCCGGGAGGTTGCCCTTTCCTATGCCAGCGCCATCGGCGGCGGCCGCACCGGCATCATCGAAACCACCTTCAAGGACGAGACCGAAACCGACCTTTTCGGCGAGCAGGCCGTGCTCTGCGGCGGAGCGGTGGAGCTGGTGAAAGCCGGCTTCGAGACCCTGGTGGCGGGGGGGTACGCTCCGGAGATGGCCTATTTCGAGTGCCTGCACGAGTTGAAACTCATCGTCGACCTGATGTATGAAGGCGGCATCGCCAACATGAACTACTCCATCTCCAATAACGCCGAGTACGGTGAGTACGTCACCGGTCCCAAGGTGATCAACGACGAGAGCCGCAAGGCCATGAAGGAGTGTCTGGATAACATTCAGAGTGGCGACTATGCCAAGCGGTTCATCCTGGAAGGGGCCTCCAACTATCCGGAGATGACGGCACGCCGCCGGCTCAACGCAGCTCACCCCATAGAGCAGGTGGGGGAACGGCTCCGGAGCATGATGCCCTGGATCAAGAAGATCGTGGACAAGTCCAAGAACTGATATTTTTTGCAGGTGCACCGGACGAGGCCGGAGGAGTCCCCAGCGAGTAGCGGACCCTTCGGCCTCGACTGTACCAATTCCAAGGATATTCATGCGTAACCGTTCCACCCCCCTTGCCACCGAAGGTTTGCCGTTTCTTGTTCCCTCTCTGGGGGTAACCCTGTTGCTGTTTGTCTTGGCCGACAGTCTCCCCTTCCTCTATTTCGTGGGGGGATTCACCCTTCTGGTTTCTCTCTTCATCGCCTTCTTCTTCCGCAACCCCCGACGGAGCAGTTCGGCTCCGGAAAATGCCGTGATTGCCCCGGCCGATGGTGTCGTCATCTATCTTGGCCCGGCCATGGAGGAGCATCTGGGGGTGGAGATGACCAAGATCAGCATCTTCATGTCGGTCTTCAGCGTTCATATCAATCGGGTTCCCATATCGGCCAGGGTGCTTGATACCTTCTATATTACCGGGAAATTTCTCGATGTCCGCCATGAAAAGGCCACCTTCGAGAACGAGCGTAAGGGGCTGGTCCTGGAGACGGCCAAGGGGTACAAGCTGGTGGTGGTGCAGGTGGCGGGGCTCATTGCCCGGCGGATCGTCTGTTACGCCAACAAGGGTGATAAGCTGCAGCGGGGGACGCGGTATGGACTGATCCGTTTCGGCTCGCGACTGGACGTCTACCTCCCCAAAGAGTCACTGCTCAAGGTCTCCATGGGACAGAAAACCGTGGCAGGCGAAACGGTCCTGGGAATCCTGCCATGAACGGTGACAAGGTCGACATGTCCGAGAACATGAAAAAAGGGATCTACATTCTCCCCAACCTCTTCACCACCGGCAGCCTCTTTGCCGGATTCTACGGGATGATCGCCTCCATCGACGGCGACTACCGGTCGGCGGCCATCTGGATTCTGGTCTCCTCCATCTTCGACGGTCTTGACGGCAAGGTGGCCCGCCTCACCGGGACCACCAGCAAGTTCGGCGTAGAGTACGACTCTCTGGCCGATCTGGTCGCCTTTGGGGTGGCGCCGGGTATCCTCATGTACTCCTGGGCTCTGCGTCCCTTCGGTCGCCTGGGGTGGCTGGCCGCCTTTCTTTTCGTGGTCTGCGGAGCGCTCCGTCTGGCCCGTTTCAACGTCCAGGTGGCCACGGTGGAGAGCAAGCGTTTTGTCGGGCTCCCCATTCCGGCGGCGGCAAGCATCGTCTCGGCCACGGTTCTCCTCTTTTCCCACTTCGGTTGGCCCAGTTCCTTCAAAAAACTGGCGATCCTCGTCCTCATCTACTCCCTGGCCTTTCTCATGGTCTCCAACTTCCGGTACTACTCCTTCAAGGACCCGGAGTTCATCAAGCGTCAGCCCTTCAGTATGCTGGTTCTTGCCATCCTTCTGCTGATCATCGTGGCCGCCCGTCCGGTGGAGATGCTCTTCATTTTCTTCATCTGTTACATGTTTTCAGGCCCGGTCTCCTTCCTCATTACCTATCCGCGTCGGCGTCGGTTGGAAAAGGCGCTGCACAAGGGGGCGGAAAAACCGCATTGACGTTCCGGTTGTTCCTGTTCCCGTTGTACCCGCTTCTCATGTGAGGGTTAGCTGTGCCCCGTCCGCATCATTTCATCATCAACACCCTGGCAGGATCATATACTCCGGAACGGGCAAGCTCCATTGTCCGGCTTCTGGAGTCCCACGGGATCTCGGTGACGGTGCATACCGTCACCGAACCGGGAGAGGCCACCCGCTGCGCCGGTCGCATCTGCGCCGGTGAAGAGCACCCTCTCATCATCGTGGGGGGGGGGGACGGCACCATCAACGGTGTCATCAACGGCCTGACTTTCGGCAAGGCAACCCTGGCTGTGACACCGCTGGGGAAGGCCAATGTCCTGGCTCGGGAGTTGGGGATCAGCTCTCTGGAGAACGCCGTCCAACGGATCGTCAATGGCGCCACCCGCTCTCCCGCCGTGGGGTTGCTCCAGATGGAGCGGAGGAAACGGTATTTCCTGCTCATGGCCGGGATCGGTTTCGATGGGTTCATCTGCGAGACGGTCCGCCCCTCGGAGCTGAGCCGCCTGGGAAAGGGGGCCTATCTCCTGGCCGCATTACGTCTTTTTGCCGCATGGGAACGGGAGCGGCTTGAGCTCTACGTTGATGAGATGCGCGTCGACTGCCACGGGGTGGTCATCTGCAATGCCGCTCATTATGGGGGTGGGGTCGTCCTGGCCCCGGACGCCGACCTCTTTGCCCCGGAATTTCAGGTGGTCTGCGTGAAAGACGATCGGAGAAGGTCCTACCTCAAGCTGTTCCTGAATACTCTTGCGGGGAGATACCCCGAGACCCCTGCGGTTCGCCGCTTCAGCGCCTCCAAGTTGGTGGTAACCGGCAGGAAAGGGGTCCAGACGGACGGTGATTATTACGGCTACTCCCCGGTACGGATAAGTTGTGTGGAGCAGTTGTTCCGGCTCATTGTCTGACACCCCATGATTGTCTGCGATACCTTACGCTGATTTTCCCCGCAGGTAATACCAGAGTAACGTTGAGTATCAGGTTTTTCCTTAGTTCGAACAAAAAAACTGGACAAATAATTTAGGGATGATTTACAGTGAAACTCTGAAATTCATCAACAACAGACAAAAGGAGGTAGTGGCATGCAGAAGTTTCTCGTGGTGCTGATGGTCATGGTTCTGGGATTCGGTTTTTCCGCGGTTTCGTTTTCCGAGCAGCTGAAAGGAGGGAAGCTTGAGGTGAAGGCCGGGGACGACATCTATCTCTGTGGCTGCGGCAAGGGGTGTGACTGCTACACCGTCTCCAAGAAGGAAGGGAAGTGCGCCTGCGGTCAGAATCTTACCAAAGTGAAGGTGGACAAGGTGGAAAAAGGGAAAGCCTTCTACAAGCTGGATGGGAAGGACGCATCCGTTTCCCTCACCGGTAAGTACAACTGCTCCTGCGGCGCCCAGTGTGACTGTCAGACCATCAGCCAGAAGCCGGGCAAGTGCGGCTGCGGCAAGGAGATGAGCAAGGTCGGCGAAGCCAAGGCTGCCGCCCCCGCCAAGAAGAAGAAAGAGGTTGCCGGCTGCTGATGGCCGACGACAGCAATGTCTGACCGCGGGTCGGTGCTCATGCGCCGGCCCGTTTTTCGTTTTTACCTGTTCCTCCCCGCAGCCATCCCCACTGTCGGGCAAGAAAGAACCAGACATGGACGACTCCGGCGAAGAGCAGTTTTCCCGGGGGATGATCCGTCAAACGGTTCAGATACCGATCGTACCTCCCCAGCCACCTGCTCTCCGTCTCTCCCGCTCCCATCCCCTGTCGCAGGGTTCGTCGCACATCCAGGGCAAAGGGGAGTTGCCAGACATTGGCGCGCACATAGGCGCCGATCTGGTACCAGAAGAGAAGCCGTTCCCGCAGCGGGAGGGTGGCGATGAGCGCGGCTATCTCCCGAAAGAACGGCTCCAAATCCAGGGGTCTGCTCTTATCATGACTTTGATAGATCTCCGGTAGTGTGGTCAGAAAACTGCGTTGAGTTGAATGGAGCAGTCCCATGAGCAGGGCGTTGAGTGTCTGGCGAGCGCGATACCCTTCCACCCGGAAGCGGCGGGAAGAGGTCCGGATCTCCGCCGGGAGGAGGAGAAATTCTCCACAGCTCCGGATTCGTTCCGCAAACTCCAGATCCTCGGCAACGGGGAGCGTTTCGTCAAAGGGGGGGATGCTCTGGAAGAGATGCCGCGTCAGCAGGAACCCCTGATCCCCCAGGATGCAGCCGGAGCGATCCAGGCGGGCCTTCCCTTCACAGAAGGAGTAGCCGAACCGGGAAGTAGTGCCGGTGGTGTCGAACCTGAGGGCAAAACGCCCTGCAAGCCATTCGTGGCTGTTGTTCTTCATTGCCTGGCTGATGAAGGAGAGCCCTTTTCGGAGAGCCCTTGGGTCGGAGAACTGCGAGTCGGCATGGAGAAAGAGGAGCCACTCCCCCTTGGCCGCTGCCGCACCCCGGTTCAGCTGTCTCCCCCGCCCCTGCTCCCCGGTGACCAGGCGCAGCTCATAGGGGAGAGATTCCCTGAGAGCCGTTGCTCGGAAGAGGGTGCCGTCCGTGGAGCCGCCGTCACTGAGGATCACCTCAAAGGCGATCCCCTCCTGCCGGGCCAGCATCCGGAGGAGCGGTTCGATCCCCTCTGCCTCGTTGAGGAGCGGGACAACCACGGAAAGTTGGGGATCAAGGGTAATCCTGGAGTCAGGCATCCGGGGCAGGGCGCAGATCCACCCAGTTGTCGTAGAAGGTGCTCCCCTCTCCCTGGTCGGTGAGCCGCTGGGAGGTGAGGGCATTCACTGATCTTGTGCCGGGGGCGAACTCCAGCCACCAGACCCCTTCCGCCACCACTCTCCCCGAAGGGACCTTGGGGGTGACCCTGGCGATGAACTCCACCTCACCCAGGTCGTTGAACGCCGTTACCTTTGCCCCATCCCGGATGCCGCGAAGAGCCGCGTCCGACGGGCTGAGGAGCAGAGACATCTCCCCCAGCCGTTGGCGCAGGTCGTCCCGCTCGAAGAAGGTGGAATTGAGCGCCAGGAGCGCCGGGGCGGTCATCAGTCTGAGGGGGTATCCGGCCGCCGCCTCATGGGGGGGGAGATAGGAGGGGAGGGGGGACTCTTCCCGGGGGTTCAGGATCTCCACCTTTCCGGAGGGGGTGGCAAAGAGTGGGTCATTCGGTTGGGGGACCGACAACTCCACCGCTTTGCCCGCTGCCAGGGCCGCAGAGTCGATCCCTTCCCGCAGGGGGCGGGGAATTGCCAGGAGCCGGTCGATCTGCTCGTCGGCGCTCAGCCGGAAGAACGGCTCGTCAAATCCCATGGCCTGGGCCAGCAGGGTGAAGGTCTCACCGTTGGAGCGGCTCTCCCCCACCGGCGGGATGATCGCCCGGGTTCGCTGGATGTAATAAGTCCCGTAGGAGCGGTAGAGATCGGACTGCTCCAGGGAGGAGGTGGCGGGGAGGACGATGTCGGCGTAGCGGGCGGTGTCGGTGAGGAACCGTTCGTGGACCACGGTGAAGAGATCCTCCCTGGCGAGTCCTTGCAGCACTTGGTTCTGATCGGGGGCCACCACCGCCGGGTTGGAGTGATAGACGTAGAGGGCTTTGACCGGGGGAACGGTGAGGCTGTTCAGGGCCGTGCCCAGCCGGTTCATGTTGATGATGCGGGTCGGCGTTGTCATGAAATCTTCACGGGTAATAGTGGAGAGATCGAATGCCCCGCTGGTGGAGGTCTCACCGAAGAGTCCCCCCCCTTTCTTGCCGTAGGCCCCCACCAGCGCCGGGAGGCAGGTGATGGTCCGGACGGTCATGGCGCCGTTGCCGTAGCGGGAGAGCCCGCTCCCCAGGCGGATGAAGGGGGCGCGGGCCGAGCCATAGGCCGTTGCCAGTTCCGTCAGCCGCTCCTCCGATATACCGGTGAGTTCCGCCACCCGCGCAGGGGGATAGTGGGGGAGAACCTGCTCCTGCAGCTCCCGGAACCCCTGCACATGGCGCTCCAGGAATGTCGTATCGGTCAGACCGTTTTGGTCAAGGAGCCACATCAGACCCAGGGCCAGGGCCCCGTCGCTGCCGGGGCGGAGGAGGATCACCTCATCAGCCAGGACGGCAGTGGGGGTCTCGTAGGTGTCGATGAGCCAGACCCGGGCGCCGTTCTTTCTGGCCTGGGAGACGAGATTGAAAAAATGAATGCTGGTGGCGGCGGCGTTGATCCCCCAGAGGATCACCAGGTCTCCGGCAAGCACCTCTTCGGGACGGGGAGCCGGGGTCTCTCCCAGCACGGCTGCCAGTCCCACCTCCTTGGCCGGAGAACAGATGGTCCGCTCCAGGCGTGATCCCCCCAGATAATGGAAAAACGGGTGTCCGGCGTTACGTTGGAACAGTCCCTTGGTCCCTCCGTAGGAGTAGGGGAGAATCGCCTGGGCTCCGAAGTTATGGATGATGTCGCGCCATCTGGCGGCTATGGTTGCCGTCGCCTCGTCCCAGGAGATTTCCCGGAATTGGCCGCTCCCCTTGGGGCCGGTGCGGAGAAGCGGGCGGGTCAGGCGGCGGGGAGAGTGGACCGTCCGCTGGTACCCGGCCATCTTGGGGCAGAGTTTTCCCTTGGTGTACGGGTGCTCCGGGTCACCGGTAACCCGGACGGCTCTGCCGAGAGTGACGGTTACCAGCAGGCCGCAGCTGTCGGGGCAGTCATAGGGGCAGACGGAACGATGGGTTTCAAAAGGCATGGCCGGCTCCTCGTGGTTGGTGTTTAGCGAGGTCATCATACCGGAAAATATGGAGAGATTCAAAGTTTAACCCGATTTTTATGGAGGAAAGTAGCGCCGGACTGTTTTGCGCTCTTGCCTCACCGCTGATTTCTGCGTACTATGCCGAGAGTTTTGTGACTATTTAACCCCGTAAGGAAGGCAATTCCCATGACGCATGAACAAAAGCTCGATTACGGCACCTATGACGCCACCATAGCCCGCAGTGCCGCCCTGGAACAAGAACTTCTGGTCGCACCGAAAAAATTTCGCGTCCTCACGGGGGACCGTCCCACCGGCTCCCTGCATATCGGGCACCTCTTCGGCTCGCTGCAAAATCGGGTTCGCCTGCAGAATCTGGGGGTTCCCATCTATATCGTCATTGCCGACTATCAGGTGCTCACGGATCGTGATTCCTTTGAAAATATCGCTCAGAATGTCCATCAATTGACCATCGACTATCTGGCCGCGGGACTCGATCCCGACTCCGGCCACACCTTCATCTTTCCCCATAGCCATGTCCCGGAACTCAACCAGCTGCTCCTCCCCTTTCTGACCCTGGTGACCAATGCCGAACTGGACCGCAACCCCACCGTGAAGGAGGAGATTCTGGCTGCCGGTCAGACGCGGATCAACGCCGGCATGTACACCTATCCGGTCCACCAGGCGGCGGATATCCTCTTCTGCAAGGCCAACCTGGTCCCGGTGGGGAAGGATCAGATCCCCCATCTGGAACTGACCCGGGTCATCGCCCGCCGGTTCAATGAGCGGTTTGCCGGCAAGGCGACGCTCTTTCCCGAACCGCATCCGCTGTTGAGCTCGGCCCCCATGATCCTGGGACTGGACGGCGGCCAGAAGATGAGCAAGAGCCGCAACAATGCCATCCTGCTGGGGGCCACCGAGGATGAGACTGCCAACCTGATCAAGCGGGCCAAGAGCGACGGCGACCGCACCATCACCTACGACCCCACCAACCGTCCCGAGGTCGCCAATCTCCTCCTCCTCTGTTCCCTCTGCTCCGGCCGGACCCCCACGGAGATCGCCACGGAGATCGGTGACGCGGGCGCGGGGAGGCTGAAGCAGCAGCTTACCGAATCCCTCAACGAGTACCTCCGCCCCTTGCGGAGCCGACGTCGTGAGCTGGAAAAGGAGCCTGACTATATCCGGAGCGTGCTGCGGAAGGGGATCGCCAGCGCCCGGGAGGTGGCCCAGCAGACGCTGTCCGAAGTCCGGAGCGTCATGAACATGGAAATCTGACAAGAGGAACAGCGGATGCTCGTATGTCGGGGATGATCACCCTACCAAAGTCGGAACTGGACGCGCTCAAGGAGCGGACCCGTAATCTTGCCCGGGAGAAGTCGAACCTCCTGTCGACGGTGGAGCTTTTCAATCGGCTCAGTGCCGTTCCCGGCCTGGAGAACGTGGTGGAGAATATTCTGCGTCTGGTCCTGGAGACCATCGGCTGCGGCGCCATCTCCCTCTACTATCCCCTGGGGGACGAACTCTGGGTGGCTGATGTGCATGGGGGGCGACGGCGGCTGGAGGAGGCGGATGACCCGATGGTCCGGAAGGTGCTTGAAACACGGCATTTTGAGCTGGAAGCGGCGACGAAGAGTCCTTCGGGGATGACCGCCCCGGATCTGCAGGAGCTCTCCATCTGGGTTCAGCCGCTGCTGGTGGGACCGGAACTGGTGGGGGTGCTGCGACTGGAGGGGGTGCTCTTCGGTACCGGCGAACCGTTGGAGCGTCTTTCCCCCTTTTTCAACTATGCGGCACTGCTCATCAAAAATGAGATAGCAGGCTACAGCGTCCTGCGGGAGGCCTACGGCGAACTGCGGGCCGCCAATGAGGAGTTGGTGCATGAGATCGTTGAACGGCGCCGGGTGGAGGAGTCGCTCCGGTTGACCCAGTTTGCCGTGGATCGCTCCTCGGATATCATCCTCTGGGTGGACGTGGAAGGGCGGTTATTTTACGTGAACGAAATGGCGGTCCGGCTGCTGGGGTTCTCCCGACCGGAACTCCTGGGGATGACCATCGGCGTTGTGGCCCCCGCCTTTCCCGACGATGCCTGGCCCCTCCATTGGCGAAAGATCCGGAAACAGGGGACCATCACCCTGGAGTCCCGCTTCAGGACCAAAGACGGTTCCGAGTTCCCGGTGGAGGTGACGGTCAACTACCTGGATCTGGAGAACAACGAGTACGCCATCGCCTCAGTCCGTGACATCAGCCGCCGCAAGCAGGAAGAGCGGCAACTGGCTCTGTCCTACGAACAGGCCCGCAGCGAGTTGCGCTCTGCCGCCGAGATGCAGACACATCTCCTCCCTCCTCCTGCCGATCTCTGCGGCTTTCGCTTTGCCTGGTGTTATACCCCCTGCCGCTTCGTGGCCGGGGATGTCTTCAATTATTTCCAGCTGGATGAAACCCATCTGGCCTTCTACCTCATCGATGTGGCCGGCCATGGTGTCTCGGCGGCCATGCTCTCCTTTACCCTCAGTACCATCCTCTCCCCCAAGAACGGCCAGCTCCGGCGGTTGATTCCCCATGCGCCGGGATATGAGATCATCCCGCCACGGGAAGCGGTGGCGGAGTTGAACCGACAGTTCCAGAGCGGTCCGGATGTTGCGTCCTATTTCACCATGACCTACGGGCTCATCGATCTCAGCGCCGACCATCTGACCCTGGTTCAGGCGGGGAACCCCCATCCGCTCCTGGTTACCCGGGGGGATCAGGTGAGCGAAATCGGCACCGGCGGACCGCCGGTGGGGCTTCTGGAAGAGATGAGTTACGAAGAGATCACGGTCCCTTTCGGACCGGGGGACCGGCTGCTCCTCTGCTCCGACGGCGTTACCGAGTGCGCCGACCGCAAAGGGGTCTTCTTCCCCCAGGATCTCCTGAAACAGTTCCTGAGCGAAGGGATCGACCATACCCTGGCCCAGCTCCTGGATCTGGTGGGGGACGAACTGCGCCGCTGGCGGGGGAGAGACGACTACGACGACGACATCACCATCCTGGGCATCGAGCGGCGGTAGAGGGGGGGAACTCTCTGCTCTTATCCGTTATCTTGCGGAGGGAGCGGTTGCGCATACCCCGCGCAGCTCCCCACCAGGCGGTTATGGATCATCTCCAGCAGCTCCTGCTCGTCGTCGATGCCGGCGGCTGCCTTGACATTCATGGCCAGCGGCAGAAGACCGATGAGCAGGGTCCGGAGGTTGCCGCATCCTTTCTCTCCCCCCGATAGTTCCATGACTCTGCGGTTGAGCCCCCGGCCGATGACCAGACCGGTCAGCTGTTCCAGACGAAGCGCCGCGTTGGGGCAGTGGAGGGAAGGAGCCTTGCGAAACTCCACGAAGGCGGAGTTCACCGTCAGGGTTTCGGCGTCCACCACCACTTCCAGATGAATATCATGAAAGCGGTCATTCATGGTGGCGGTAAGGAGGATGGTCCCGTCATTCCGGCGGAGGGTACGGTGGGAGATATCCCGTCGAAAATCTTCCATGGCATTCAGTTGCGGCATCGTTGAAACCTCTTGGGGATGAACATGGGAACTTCTTGCTGATAACGTCGATAGTCGTCGCCGAAGATGTCGCAGAGTCTCGTCTCCTCCAGGACCCCTCCCAGGATGAAATAAGCCGTTGACAGGAGAGTGAAGAGTGCGTGATTCACGGTCATTGTGGGTGAGACAAGGAGGAAGATGACGGCAACGGTATACTGCGGGTGGCGGACATGGCCGTAACACCCCTTTCGGGTGAAGAAAGGGGGCTGTTTCTCCTTCGTCAGCAGCTGTCTGATCCCCAGGAAGTCGCTGAGACCGGTCTGGGCCGCACAGCGGCAGAGGAGGAGAAGGGCGCAGGCCTGAAGGGAGTGGAGAATGATCTGCGGATACCCGGTAAGGGAGTAGAGCAGCGGAGACCCGGGGAGCGACGCCAGAACCCAGGCGAA
Source organism: uncultured Geobacter sp. (assembly GCA_903902855.1). Classification (GTDB taxonomy): domain Bacteria; phylum Desulfobacterota; class Desulfuromonadia; order Geobacterales; family CAIOGM01; genus CAIOGM01. Next base: position 16,026 of record CAIUWK010000073.1, read on the forward strand.
GCTCGCCATGGCCAGGAGATTGTAGAGGAGACGATAGTACCGGGTTATGCTGCGCCGGTTGCCGCAGAGGAGCCCCTTCACCCTGTCGGTGGCCAAGAGCGAATGGATGAGGGCAAAGAGCAGGAAGCGGCAGGCTAGTTCGGGCACGGGAAGCTCTCACGGTGGTGTCTCTGGCGGGTACTACTTGTACGCACTCGGCGTTCATGATACTATGCGCCAAACTGGATGACAAGGAGAGTTGCATGGCTATTATCACCATCTCCCGACAAATGGGGACCGGAGCTCACCAGATCGCCACTGACCTGGCGAAGCGCCTCAAGTACTCTCTCGTGGACGATGCGAAGATTCTGGCGCTCGCCACGGCCTACGGCCTCAGCAGGGAAGAGATTCAATGGGTAGACGAGAAGCCTCCTGCAACCATCACCGATGAAGATCGGCGCTATGCGGCGCTTCTCAGCGGCATTGAACTGCTGCTGCTGGAGTGCTGCCGACAGGGGAACGTCATCATCTACGGCAGGGGTGCCCAGGATCTCCTTGCCGGGATGGAAAACGTGCTCCGGCTCCGCTTCGTGGCTCCTTTCGACGTCCGAGTGGAGAAGTTTGCGGAACGGGAGTGGCTGGACCCGGACCTTGCCAAGACGCTGATCCGGAAAAGCGATCACCAACGAAACGGTTTCATATCATACTACTTCGAGCGGGAATGGAACGATCCCCTTGGGTATGATCTGGTTTTCAATACCTGCTGCCTCTCCCCCGGTTCCGTGGTTGAAAGTATCGTGGCTGCGGTTCGTGACCCGCGCCTGGCATACTGCGAGGCCGATTCCTTCAGTTTGCTGGAGGACAAGATCCTCTGCAAGCGGGTGGAGACCGAGCTGCTTAAGTCAGGGGTTGTGGAATATCTCCACTTTCGCGCCGAAGTCAAGAAGGGGGTCGTCACCTTTTCCGGCCATGTGCATACCGACGCTGAGCGTCAGTCAGCCCTGGTCATTGCCCAAGCCGTTCCCGGAGCCGTACGGGTGATCGACCAACTCCAGGTCGTCGAATACCGTCGGTACCGTGGCGAAAAATGATCGCCGGGAAGCGATGACGCCATGAATAATTCAGCAGGGAGAACTCTCCGTTCCAGCACCCCTCTGGCGATTACCGCGCTTCTCCTCTATATCTGCGGCGGTCTCTTCACCTTTGGCGGCCTCTTCCTTTCGGTGAGGCGCTGGTTCACCCTGGGTCCCTCGGGTCTGTCCGCCGGTATTTTCCTGATGGTTGTCGGCATCCTCCTCTCCATGATGGGGGTGCTCTTCATGCGGATCGTCAGAAACCGGGGGAGGCGGTGACCGATGAGGAGATCCATGAGGTCATGGCGCACTTCACCCTGGCCTCTCGGGAGTGGGTTTCGCCGGCGGTCACCATCGTCTCCCAGCGGGAAGGTGACCCGTTCAAGGTCCTGATCTCCTGCATCCTCTCCCTGAGGACCCATGATCGGACCACCGGTCCCGCCTCGGAACGGATCTTCAGTCTGGCCCCCGATGCCGCAACCCTGGCTGAGCTTCCCCCGGAAGAGGTGGAGCGGGCCATCTATCCCGTGGGGTTCTATCGAGTCAAGGCGGCCCAGATCATCGCCATTGCCCGTCGTCTTTGCCGTGAGTATGGGGGGATCGTCCCCCAAGGGATCGATGAACTCCTTACGTTCAAGGGGGTTGGGCGCAAGACGGCCAATCTGGTGGTAACCCTGGGATACGGCATGCCGGGGATCTGCGTTGACACCCATGTGCACCGGATCTGTAATCGTCTCGGTTATGTCGTCACCCGAACCCCCGACCAGACCGAATCGGTTCTCCGGGAAAAACTCCCCTCTCGCTACTGGATCGGGATTAATGACCTGTTGGTCATGTGCGGGCAGAATCTCTGTCTCCCCGTCTCTCCCCGCTGTTCCGTTTGTCCCGTGACTCGTTTTTGCCCCCGAAAGGGGGTTGAACGATGGAGATAAGTAGAACGGTATTTTGATTTACTGCTGTTTTTCAGTTGTATCCTGACACAAGAGAAGGTAAACTGGATTCTATCTCTACGCTGCACCATGATAAGGAGGGGTTACGCATGCTGAAAAATGTCGGTTTTCTGGGGTTGGGGACCGTGGGGAAGCATATGGCCGCCAATCTGACCAAGGGAAATTACAGGTTGACCGTCTATGACACGGATCCTGAGCCGGTGGCCGAACTGGTCGCTCTGGGGGCGACGTCCGCCGCCACGCCGAAAGAGGCTGCCAAGGGGAAGGATATCGTCATCATGATCCGCCCCGAGAAAAATCGTCTCCGCCCGGACATCTACGGCGAGGATGGGGTCTTTGCCGGTATCGACGCCGGTACGATCTTCGTGGACATGGGGACCCATTCCCTGGAGAGCACCCTGGAGATGGCGGAAGAGGCGACCAAGCATCGCGTCCTCTTCCTGGAAGCGCCGGTCTGGGGGACCAAGGAGCACGCCGCCCACGGTCTTCTCACCATCCTTGCCGGCGGAGATTCCGCCACAGCGGGGCGTTGTCGGGAGATTTTTTCTTTCTTCGGCCTGAACATCATTCATGTGGGGGTCGTCGGCGATGCCACCAAGATGAAATTCATCGTCAATCTGGTCCAAGCGGAACTGATGCAGGCCTTGGCCGAGGGGTTGGTGTTCGGCGAAAAACTCGGCTTCGCTCCCGACAAGATCCTTGAGGTGCTGGATTCGGGTGGCGTGGCTTCCCCTCTCTTTCACTCCAAGGGACGCACCATCGCCCGGGGGGACTTCTCGCGCAATCTCGCGCTGAAATACGTCTACGAACACCTGGGATCGGTCCTGGAAGCGGCAAGCAATGTGGGGCTGAAGCTCCCCGGAGTGGAGGCGGCCTATTCGCTCTATGAGCAGGGGGTCAAGGACGGCCGGGGCGAGGAGGATTTCTCGGCGGTGGTGAAGGTGCTGCGCAAGTGATGTAACTCATCGGTACTCCGTCGTAAAAAGTCCGTTCCCTTTGTCATGGGGAACGGACTTTTTCATCTGCACCCCGCTGCTATCCCCAGGAATTTATCGCCCCTCCACCCCCGATTTTTTCAAAACGGGCGACCCGTTCCGGCGGCACCCCCACCTTTAACGCGATCATCTCGGCAACGGAGAGCTCCAGTTCCGGCGTCATTGGTCGGCGTTCCAGATATAAGGCGCGTCCGGTCTCCAGTACGATCTTTTCAAAAGGGGAACGGTACGTGGGATTTTGCAGGAGGGAGGCCTCGCAGTAGCTGACTCCGGTTGGCGACAGCGTCCTCAGATAGCCGGCCTCCGTCACCACCTCGCCGGCAGCGCAGAGGTTCAGGGCCGCACGACGCCGGGCCGCTGCATGCTGGAAAAGCCGTTTGTAGGGGAAAGAACAGTAGTTCACCGGCAGGGGAATCCCCTGCTCCAGCCCGAAACGAACGGTCCTTAAGGCGGTGAGTTCCGACTCCATCACCATGACTTTATCGCCATTGAGAAAGGTATACCCCCGCTCCGTCATGGGGACGAAGTTGTAGGGGGTCAGGCGCATCTGGTGCAGATTGAGGTGATTGACCCCGGCCTGGACCATTTCAACCATCTTTACTCGCAGCAGTTGCTCATCCTCCGGCACCGCCGGAATTTCCACCGATACCGTGGGGATGCACCCCACTGCCAGGCGTAATTTTTTAAGATTATAGCGGACCGCACCCAGATCGAAGCGGATTTCGTTCAGGCCGACATCCCGCAGGCGACGGCAGAGATCGGGGGTGAGCATGGTGCCGTTGGTATAGAGCCAGAGGTGAAGGTCATCGCCGCACCGTTTGCGGAGGGCGGCGAGATAGGCCAGGGTCAGTTCGGGCGTCAAGAGCGGTTCGCCGCCGCTGATGCTGACCCCGCTGAACCCCAGGGTAACCACATAGGCGGCATACTCTTCCGGAGTGGTGAAAGAGAGGCCGTTGGTGACCGGCGGCCCGTCATCATCCTGTGCGGTGGGGCAGTAGAAGCAGCGCCCGTTGCAGCGGCCATTAATGAACAGGCAGGACCACCCCCCGTCTCCGCAGCAGCGGCAGCCGGGAGAAAGCGAGGTGCAATCCACCTTGGTCCCGGCATATCCCACCAGGGCCCGCGTCTCCAGCCAGGAAAGGAGTTCATCCCGCTCTCCACGGGCCGCAGCCAGATGAGCTGAATCACCGAAATTCAGCAGGTCATACCGGAGGCCATACTCGCGGCGGTTGGTGTCGATATGATGTTGCAGAGTGCTTTCCTTGAGATCGGAGTGGACAGAGGGGAACAGTGGTAAGGGCACGTGATATTCCTCTCGGTTGACTTGTGTTATGTTCGCTTGCCTCATTACGCGGTGGGGGAGCCGATCTGCCCGATTGCGGGGCGTCGGGGTGTTTCCGGGTGAGGAGAGGAGGAGGGCGTCCAGTCACAAAAAAATCCGTCCCTCCTGTCAGGGGGGACGGATTTTTTTGTGTATATCAGGTGAGTACGGCGTCTGATCTCAGATTCGTTCCAGCAGTGCTATGTTTTCCACATGAAGGGTCTGGGGGAACATGTCCACCGGTTGGATCCGGACGGTGCGGTACCCCAGGCGGGAGAGGATATCCAGATCACGGGCCAGTGATTCGGGGGAGCAGGAGACATAGATCATCCGTTGGGGTGACAGGGCCGCAGCATCCTTGAGCACCGCCTCATCGCACCCCTTTCGCGGGGGATTCAGGGTGATGAGGTCAACCTTGAGCCGGTTTTTCCGGAGATACCCCAGATGGTCGGCCACATCTCCGGCAATGAAGCGACAGTTCACTTGACCGTTGAGCCGGGCATTCTCCTCCGCGTCTTTGACTGCCGCATCCACGTTCTCAATGCCGATGACCTCACTCGCCCCGTCGGCCAGAAAGAGCGCCAGTCCCCCCACGCCGCAGTAGAGATCCACCACCCGTTCCCGGCCGGTGAGAGCCGCCCATTGCCGCACCGTCTCGTAGATGATGCCGGCGGCGCCGGCGTTGATCTGGAAAAAGGAGCGGGGGGAGAGGTTGAAGCGGACCGGGCCGATGGCGGCGGTGAGGCTCTGTTCCCTGGTCAGAAAGGTGTCCCGGTTTCCCAGGATGACGTTGCCGGTGGTGGTATTGATGTTTTCGGCCATGACCGTCACTTGGGGGACGGCGTTCTTGACCGTTTTTGCCAGGTGATGGACGGCGTTGTACCCCCGTTCGGTGGTGACGAACAGCACCATGGCCCGGTTACTGTCCGGGGCGACCCTGACCACCAGGTAGCGGAGGAAGCCGGAGCCGCTGCGTGGGGAAAAGACCGGGACCTTTCCCTTCCTGATCCCCTCCTTTGCCGCGGCAATGACCCGGTTGATGATGGGGTGATGGAGCGGGCAGTCGGAGATGTCCATGACGTCATGGCTGTTACGGCGGTAGATGCCGATGATGGGAGCCGTGAATTTTCCCGCCACCACCAGTTTGGCGGTGGAGCGGTAACCCAGCCGTTCCGGTGAGGCGATCACCTCGCCGCACTCCGCTCCTGCCAGGGAGTGATACTGGGCCAGGGCATCGGAAACCCGTGACCGTTTCAACTCCAGTTGCGCCGGATACTGCAGTGTCACCAGCGGACAGCCGTCGCAGTTAGGGAGGTGAGGGCAGGGGGGGGAGGTGAGCCGGTGTGGCGAGCGCCGGAGCACGGCCACGGTATCGGCAAAGTAGGTCCGAGCCCCCACATGGGTGATCTTCGCCCTCACCAGTTCACCGGGGAGTGCTCCGGAGACCAGGACCTGGCGATTCTCATGGATGGCCAGACCAAACCCCTCGGAATCCAGGGAGGAGATGGTAAAGTCAAGGAGCGTTCCGGTGGGGACGCGGGCCGGTGCTTTTGATGCCGATTTTTGTTTTACGGGGTCATTTTTCATTTTGCTACTAAAGAGGAATAGAAGCGATTTGTCAATGCTCTTTTACCATTATCACGAATGTTGATTTTTACGACGAATGGGTGTGTGGGCGTGGGGCCAGGCATTGAATAATTGATTTTAATAATTTCCGCCCCCCATGCTCAAGTTGTCAAGGCCACGTCTGCCCTAAATGATACTGCGCATATTTCGATTATTAACATGTGTATTGTTGTTTTCCGGGAGGTTACGTCAATCTTCGGCGCGCCGAAGTTGGGTGAAACGCCCTGTTTTGTCCTATATATGCCATTTGGTGTCTAGTTTTGATTGTTCGAATTTGTCGATAGCTTCAACAAATCCGACCCCGAGCCTTCCCAATCAGACCCATCGGCCATTGGCCGGGTGATCGAGAGGTGCGACGGACGGGTGCTTTCTGCCGGAGGGAGGGAATTGCCTGCCGATAATTTGTCTGTTGGCTTTCCGTTTTCCACCGATCTTATGGTATGATGCCGGCTTGAGAAACAGGTACGCACCGGAACCGTGAGGAGAGAAGATGATGTTTCTTGAAAGGTTAGACGAAGATATCAGGATAAACCTTCTGGAGCAATTGAGGGTGCTTTGGACTCATACATCCACCGCCCTTGAAGGGAACACCCTTTCGTTGGGAGAAACGGCTTTTGTGCTACGGGAAGGACTGACCATCAGCGGAAAATCCCTGAAAGATCACCGTGACATTGAGGGGCACGCCCGGGCTGTGGATGTCCTGCGCACCCTGGCCGCCAAGGATGAAATCACCGCTGCTGATCTGTTCGACCTGCATCGACTCGTTATTACCGACCAGATTCTCGATGTTTACAAGCCGACAGGGGATTGGAAAAGAGAGAACAACAGTACCAGCATCACGCTGCACGACCGGCAAACCATTATTGAGTATTCCAATCACTGGGAAGTCCAGGAATTAATGACTCGCTGGCTTAATCTGCTCAACCAGGAGATCGCTTCGGCAACATCGGGGCATGACCTGCTGAATTCATATGTACGGCTGCATCTCTCCTTTGTGAGCATTCATCCTTTTTGGGATGGTAACGGCCGTATTGCCCGTCTTATTGCCAATCTCCCCTGCCTGAAAGCCGGTTACCCACCAATCATTATCGCTAAAGAAGATCGCTATGAATATATTGTCTCACTTGCCGAATATCAGCTTGTTCATGGCGTCCCGTCCCGTACCACGGAACTTGTACAGGAGGGGGCACAGTTTCAGGCGTTTTCCGCTTTCTGTCAACGAAACTGGGGCCTGAGCCTGGAGTTGGTCGAACAGGCTCAGGCAGTTCAGCAAAACAGGGAAATAGCAGCGGAGAAGCACCTTCTTGAATTACATCGACTTTCCCCTGGCGAGAAATGATTCTTCAACCCTCCATCTTCTTCCCGGCAATTCGCGCCGCCGGATTGGCGGCATGATCAGGTAATAAAATCCATGGGTGGAGAAGATGTAGATTGGGGTGAGGAACTAATGATGCTGCGCATATTTCGATTATTAAAAGGTGTATTGTTGTTTTCCGGCAGGTTACACCAATCTTCGGCGCGCCGAAGTTGGGTAAAACGGCCTGTTTTGTCCTATAAATGCCATTTGGTGTCTGGTTTTGATTGTTCGAATTTGTCGATTGATTCAACAAATGCAATCCCGACCCGCACCTCTCTTAGAATCAAGTAGTCAATGCCTGTCCCCATCATCCCTATTTTGATGTGTTGATTGTCTCCTCCATCGCGAAAGCATCATCCAGGCAGTTGTATCGGCGAAATTAATCTATGCTTCTTTTTTGCGGCATGCTAGTCTTCCGATGGTCGGCTAACCGAAGCTTTCAATAAGGAGACCGCTATGAGAATGAGTAGCCTCTGCATTAATTATCCGGATGCGGTGCTGGTGTCATTTAACGAAAGTCGCGAGCATTTCGAGGCTGAGGCTCGTATTGCACTTGCCATGAAACTCTTTGATCTCGGGAGACTTACCTCCGGGCAAGCAGCCGAAATGGCGGCATTATCACGAGTTGAGTTCCTGTTGACAAGTCACAAATACGGCTCTGCTTCAGTTCAATGGGACCAGGAAGATCTTGACGCGGAGTTCGCCAAGGAGCCTTTCTGATGAGTCTTCTGGTTTCCAATACCGGCCCGCTCATCGCACTCGGCGCCATTGATGCCCTTTACCTGTTACCGCAACTGTACGAGCGAGTTGTCATACCAGACGAAGTGAGGGAGGAATTGAACGCCGCACCCCATGGTATCATGAGGTTTCCGTTTGCAGAAACGGCTGATTGGCTTGAAGTTCAAAAGGTGGCGACACCAGTAGATCCGCTTCTCATAACCGTTCTTGATTGGGGAGAAGCGGCTGTTATTCAGTTAGCCAGGGAGCTCCACGCCGACATGGTACTGATCGATGAGCAAAAAGGACGAAAAGTCGCCCGTTCAGTTTATCATCTCCGGGTCATCGGCACAGTACGGGTACTCTTGGATGCCAAGAGCAACGGACTGATAAGTTCTGTTGGTACCGCCTTGAAAGATATGCGGCGGAATGGATATTGGCTTCATGACACCATCTTGCAGCGAGCATTGCTGGAAGCCGGAGAGTAACGCTTATGCCGAAGACATCGGTTGAGAATAGTCACGTCCTCTCTGAGCGTTGGCTTATGTAATCTGCCAAATATTCAACAACCGAAAGCCTCTCACCCGCACTCTCGGGCGATGATGGCGTAGACAACTTGCGTGGGATCTACGATGGTTGATCCGACCCTCACAAACAACAGGACCAAAGCGACCCCAACTGCCTTTCTCACACCATACCCCACACAGAAATTCAACTTAGCAACTTGGAAGTCCGACCCCATACCCGACCCCATACCACCCGACCCCATGCCACCCCATGCCCACACAATAAATAGCGGCTCGAACCCCGTGATTTGGTACTAAACATGACGTGACAAGAAGCAGGAGGCCTGACATTTAATGACTAACGTACTGATACTTATGGCTGCAGACCGGCTTGGCGGTCTTGGAAGACAGGTTCTACAGAATCTTGAACGAGTTGATTGTAATCGCTATCGTCTTTTGTTAGCTTGCACCCAACTGAGCACATCTCAACCGTATGATTTTATCAAAGAAGTTGTCAGACGTGGCATCCGACTCCATCTACTTAATCAAAACAGCGCCTATGATCCATCGCCTATTTTTAACGTGAGTAAAATTATTTCAAAAGAACGTATCGATATCATAGAAACTCACGGGTACAAATCGTGTGTAATAGGATGGATTATTAGTAGGTTTAACAATATTAAATGGATTACTGTTATACATGGGCATACAACTGAAAACCGTAAAATGGCATTGTACTATCGCATTGAACTACAACTTGCTAAGCAAGCAGACTTGATAGTTACAGTATCAAAAGAGATGCAAATACGCCTTATCAAACAAGGTTTACCGGCGAACAGGACAATAGTAATTCATAATGCCTTAGATCCTGGGCAATTTCTTGAAAAATCTACTCCTGTGACAAGGGAGACATTTGGTGTGACACACGATGAAAAGCTTATAGGTGTTATAGGCCGATTGAGTCCAGAAAAAGGACAAGATGTCTTACTTGAGGCACTGAGAACGCTTGACACGGTGTCTCTGCAAATAAAAGTTCTGTTTATCGGTGAGGGGCCTACCGAGGGGAGACTCAGAGAGCTATCTGCCCAATACAATCTTGAAGATAGGGTTATCTTTACGGGTTATCAGGAGCATATTGCCGGATATTATCCTTTGCTAGACGCCATTGTTCTGCCATCACGAAGTGAAGGGCTTCCCAATGTAGCTCTTGAAGCTCTTCATTTCCGCATACCAATTGTGGCTACGTCTGCAGGTGGTACGCCAGAAGTTATTATAGATGGCTGTACCGGCCTACTTGTTTCGCCTGATGATCCAATTGGTCTTGCACATGCGATATACCGCATACTCACGGATTATTCGCTCAGGCAGGTGATCACGGATCAAGGAGCATCTTATTTGCAGTGCGAATATTCTCCAAAGGCACGTATTGAAAAGATTGAAGCAACATATTTATCCCTAGGAGTCTGTCGGACTTAATGCCTGTCGTATGACTCAGCGCACCGTCAGGCAAACTCAGGTAACCTGCTGAAATTGTTAGGCTAAGCATCATTCTTTTCTTGCGTTTTGGGTGCCATTTCTGTATGATTCGCCTGCAATATCAAAGAGATAGATATTGGAGGCGTTGTGAAACCAAACTTTATCGAAGTTGACCGGGACCCCCCCCTATCTCCTCCCACCGTCGGTGCAGGACTGGTTACCCATGGGTCATCTGGCACGGTTTGTTGTCGACACTGTCGAGCAACTTGACTTGAGTTCTCTGAAAGCATCATACGCTGGTCGTGGTTCTAAGCCCTACAATCCGGTGGTACTGGTTTCTCTGTTATTCTAAGGTTATGCGACGGGCGTCTTTTCTAGTCGAAGACTGGAGCGTAGCACGTACGACTCCGTAGCCTTTCGCTTCATCGCGGCAAACAGTCACCCGGTTCATGATACCATCGCCACGTTCCGACGCCGGTTTTTACCTGAGTTGATCAAGTTGTTTGTCCAGATCCTCTTGATAGCCAGCAAGGTGAAGATATTTAAATTAGGCAGCGTTAACCTGGATGGCAGCAAGATCAAGGCAAATGCTTCCAAGCATAAAGCACTCAGTTATGAGTACGCCTGTAAGCAGGAGGAGCAGATCAAAGCTGAAGTGGCTGATCTCCTCCAAAAGGCCGAAGCTGCTGACAAATCAGATATTCCTGACGGCATGAGCATCCCGGAGGAACTGGCTCGCCGGGAAAAGCGCCTTGACGCGATCGCCAAAGCCAAGGCTGAGATCGAAAAACGTGCGGCCGAACGTTATACCCGTGAGCAGGCTGCCTATGAAGAGAAAGTTGCCCAGCGAGCCGAGAAAGAACTAACCACCGGCAAAAAAGCCAAAGGCAAACAGCCCAAACCACCGGAAAGTGGACCGACCGCCAAGGATCAGGTCAACCTTACTGACGAAGAATCGCGGATCATGCCGACCTCTGGCGGGGGCTTCGAGCAGACCTACAATGTCCAGGCTGGCGTTGACACGGAGACCAAGCTCATTGTTGCGGCATATGTCACCCAGCACACGAACGACAAGCAGGAACTGGTGCCGACTCTTGAGAAGGTGTCGTCTCTTTCGGAAGAACTTGGCAAAGCAACAGAAATAATTGCCGACAGTGGCTACTTCAGCGAGACCAATGTCACTGCTACCGAAGAGAACGGGATGACACCATATATTGCCGTTGATCGGCAAGAGCACCATCCGCCCTTATGGGATCGTTTCAAGGAGCCGCCGCCACTACCGGAGGATGCCGACCCCGTGACCAGGATGAAGCACCGGTGTAACCGTCAACCGGAGACCATCTAGGCAAAGTGAGGGGATTATGCTTGGGGCAAGCGCTTAGCAGCGAGCCAGGCATCCGGGAGGAGCTGGTCGATCAATTTGGCGGGATGGGAC
>CAIUWK010000074.1 GCA_903902855.1 uncultured Geobacter sp.
CACGGGACACGACAGCTGACGGTTCAGGCAGTACCGCACTACCTTGGGAATGGTGCTGCTGCAAATGTTTCGGCAGTAGCACTCCCGTAGCGGGTGCGCCAGATAGGGGCAATCGTCGAGTTCGGATTTGATCGTCATGGCCGCTCATTAGCAGTAAACGTGCCAAAATGATGAACGCTTATGAATCAATGAGTTGGGATGATTTGAGGGGAAACGGGGGGTAGCAGGATTTACTACACATAGCAAAAACAGGTATCAAAATTTGATAGTGGCGGGTTGCGGGGAGGAGTCGTGGGTGGTTCTTGTTTATACAGGAAACCGTTGAGGACCTTACGACCTCCAACCGCTTCTAAATGGGAGGGGAGCTCTTTTCACCATTCACTATTCACCATTCACTGCCTTTAGATTCCCAGACGTTTGAGGGTGGCGCGGAAGGTGTTGTAGTTGAGATCCAGCATCCGGGCGCATTTCATCCGGGCGCCGTCGCAGTGGGCCATAGCCCTCGTGAAGAGCCATTTCTCAATCTCCACGAGGGTACAGGGAAACGGGGGGGGAGGAAATTCGGCTCCCACCGGGACGACGTCCATCGGGGGAAGAGGAGACGCCGTTGCCACGAAGGCTACCGTGGCGGCGTCTATGGCCGGACCGGCGGTGATGGCCAGACGCCGAACAATACTCTTGAGCTGTCTGATGTTTCCCTGCCAGGGGAGTTCCGTCAGGGCGTCCACGGCGGATTGTTCCAAGGCGGGGAGAACTCGCCCCAGTTCGTCGCCGGTCTGCCGGAGAAAGCTTCGGACCAGCGGCTCGATGGCCTCCCGGTTCTCTCGGAGGGGAGGAAGGGTTATGACCAGATCGGCGAGACGGTAGTAGAGGTCTTCACGAAACTCATGCCGGTCCGCCAGTTCGTGGAGGTCACGATTGGTGGCGGTTATGATGCGGCACTGCACACACCGGGGCGCCGTTTCCCCCACGGGAATGAAGCACTTCTCCTCCACGAAACGGAGCAGCTTGGCCTGGAGCCCCAACGGAACCGTATCGATGTCGTCGAGAAAAAGGGTCCCCCCCTCGGCGGTGGTCACAAGTCCGGCGGTGGTCCGGTCGGCGCCGGTGAAGGCGCCCCTGACATGCCCGAAGAGCTCGCTTTCGGCCAACTGTTCGGGGAGCGCCCCCAGATTTACCGACACGAAGGGACCGTTTCGCCACGGACTCAGATCATGAATGAGCGCCGCCAAGTGGGATTTGCCCGAACCGGTCTCACCATGAAGCAGAACGGCAAAGGGGGTCGCTGCCGCCTGAACCGCCTGCGACGCGGCCTGACGCATGGCCGGGGTTCCCCCCAGGCGGGCGGTCAGGGTCGCAATGGTATTTTCGGTGAGCCCGGTCAGGCGCCGCGCCTGGATCACCGGCAGGGCCGCTCGTGCCAGAGTTCTCAGGAGTTCCGTACCGTCCACGGGCTTTCGGATGAAGCCCGCAATCCCCAGTTCGATGGCCTTGAGCAGGTAGTCGGTCTCGGTGAAGGCCGTGCAGAAAACTATGGGGAGGGTCGGCGCTTCGATCCGGAGGCGAGTTGCCAGTGCCAGACCGTCCATGACCGGCATCCGGATGTCGCTGAGGAGCAAGTCGGGGCGATGGGCGGCTATCAACTCCAGTGCCTCGCGGCCGTTGGCCGCGGTGAGGACTTCCTTGCAGGAAAGGCCCAAAAAGGCGGCGGTCTTGCGTCGAAGTTCGTCTTCGTCCTCCACAAGGAGGATGGTCAGCTCCGCTAGTTCGTTCATACTCCGCTCCGTTTGGGTCCATCCGGTTCCCCGTGGGCGGGGAGGGTGATGATGAAGGTTGTGCCGCCGGGAGAACTCCGGTGGGTGAGGGTACCGTCAAAACGGTCTTGGACAATCATCCGGGAAAGGTAGAGACCTATCCCGCTGCCGCCCGATGCTTCTCGGGTAGTGAAGCTCGGTTCGTAAATTTGTTCGGCTATCTCCGGGGGGACACCTTCGCCGTTATCGGTGACCGATACGACAACGGACCCTTCGGCCACGGATGCGTGAAGCGCTATGAGCCCCTGCACGGCAGAGCCGTCAGTGCGGCGGAGTTCGGCGATGGCGTCCCGAGCGTTGGCCAGCAGATTGAGGAGAACCTGGGTCAGTTCGCCGACGACGCCGAGCACCTCCGGCAGGGGGGCTCTATCGGCTGTCACCCGGAGATGGATGTCGTGGGAGGCAAACTGGGCGGCGACCAGGCGGAGCGCCTCGTTGACCGAATCGGTCACGGGGAAACGGACCCGAGGTTTGTCGTTTCGATAGAAATCACGGAACTCATCGATGGTGTCCGACATGTGCCGGATCTGGTGGAGGGAGCTTTTTTCGAATTCGTTCCATTCATCGGGGAGGGGCGCCCGCTGCTTTCGGAGGGCTGCGAACCACTGGACGTTCATGCCGAGGGTGGCCAGCGGTTGCCGCCACTGGTGAGCAATGGCGCCGAGCATCTCTCCCATGGCCATGAGTTTTGCCTGGTGCGCCATGATCCGCTCTTGTTTGAGACGCCGGCCGATCTCCGATTCAACCCGCAGTTCCAGTGTTCGGTTCAGTTCCCGCAGTTCATCACCGGCCCGTTTGAGTTCGCTTATGTCGTGGCACACCACGAGCCGTACCCCGTCTCGGCCCCAGCGCTGCGTCACCTGGGTGATGGTTATCTCCCAGGCTCCGGCGCCATCGGGAGCCGGACAGCATTCTATCACCCCTTCCGTCATTGCCAACGCGGCGGTCAGTTCCGGCCACCCCCCGAGGAGCTCTTGGGCGGTCTTTCCCATGGCCGAATCGGGAGAAAAACCGAAGAGGCGGGATGCCGTCACGTTGCAATCAACGAGACGCCCTGACCGGTCGAAGGTCAGCATGGCGTCGGACATTGACTCCACGAGGGAGTTGCGGGCCACGGGGGCCAGGGTAAAGAGTTGTCTTCGGAAGAGCCCCCAGGCATAGACCGCCGCGATGAGCGGCATGGAGCAGGCGTGAATGTTGATGCCGTAGGGGGTGATGCCGGCCAGGTAGAGGAACAACAGCACCCAGGGGAGGATAAAGCCGAAGAGGAGGATCAGTGTCTGGCGCCGGTAGAAGGGGGCGGCGTGCCTGAGGTAGATCAGGAGGAGAACGGCGCCCGACAGCATGAGCAGATTCGCATAAATGATCTGCACCAGGTACCAGACCCCCTTGGTGAAGTGGAGCGACGTGAAGGGACCGTACTGCTGCAGGTGGGGATTGACGTAGATGAGCTGGTGCCACGAGTTGGTAAAGGCCAGGAGTATTGTGATAACAGGGATGATGAAGAGTGTGAGATACCGTCGGCGATGTGTCGGCTCGTAGCCGGTGAAGGAGAGACAGAGGAGAAACCAGAATACCGGGGAGAGGGGGACCCCCAGATACTCGACCCGCATGCCGAAGAGCTTCTCTTCAAGTCCCGGTAGTCCCAGTTTCAGGGCGTAGCCGATGAGGTAGAAGGCCATGGTGACGAGAAATCCGACAAAAGGCCGCACGCCGGCCGCTTCGCGCCGCTGCCAGCTATGGACTGCCAGGAGGATCGTCCCGACGCCGGAAAGGATCAGGTAGGCGATGACGAGAGAATGGATCAAGGGTGTCGCTCCTTTTTCCTGGCGCGCAGTTCCGCGAAGAAGGCGGAGAGGAGCCGGGAGCACTCCTCTTCTCTCACCCCGAAAACCACGGGGAAGCGGTGATTCAGCCGCGGATCACAGGAGAGATCGTAAAGAGTCCCGGCGGCTCCCCCCTTGGGGTCTTGGCAGCCGTAGACCAGACGATCTATCCGGGCGAGGATCATGGCCCCCATGCACATGAGGCACGGCTCCAGGGTGACGTATACCGTCGCACCGGTAAGCCGCCAGGCGCCGCTCTTTCGAGCCGCTTTCCGGATGGCGATGAGCTCGGCGTGGGCGGTGGGATCGTGCCCCGTCTCCCGGAGGTTGTAGCCGGTACCGATGACGCTCCCCTCCCTAACGACGATGGCGCCGATGGGGACCTCTCCCCGTTTCCCGGCCAGGGCCGCTTGGCGCAGCGCTTTTCCCATCCAGTAATGATCATCCTTGACAATGGTCATCGATAATACTCCTGACAGTACATCATGGCCAGTCGCGCCCGGTTTTCCCGGCAGAGGGGGCAGAGTTTTCCGGCATCGTGCCAGACTTCCTGGGCCAGCCACTCTCCTGCCTCGGCAAAGAGCGACGACGGAGCGTCGGGATCGAAGGTGGCACCGCAGAGGGTGCAGCTCTGCATCTCCGAATCAGCCAATTTCTTCTCCATAGGTCCGAGTCAACTCGCGAATCACTCTCTTGACCTCCCGGCGCAACGCCGGCGGCTCCAGAACCTCGGCATGGGCGCCGAAGGAGAGGATCCAGGCGAGAATCTCCATCTCCCCCCCCGCCTCAAAGGAGAGGATAATCCCGCCGCCCGGCTCTTCTTTGATCCGCTGGCTGGCGTGCCAGCTCCGCTCACGCACCGCAGGGGCGATCTCCGCTGAAAATCTTACCCTGACGGTCATGACCGGCTGGGCAACGATGCCGAAGGCTTGGCAAAGCTCCTCTTCAGGATTGAACTCCTGGGGGATCTCGAACCGCTCCCTGCTTACCGTTATCTTCTTGATCCGCTCCACGGCAAAGGTTCTGAGAGCCTTACGGTTGCGGGCATACCCCAGAAGATAGAGCCCCCCCTTGTAGACGATGAGGGTATACGGTTCAACCTCATAGCTCTGCGTCTTGCCTCTTCCTTGGGGGGCGTAGGAGAGGGTGATTCCGTACTGATAGAGGAGCGCCTCCCGGAGCTGCGTCAGCTGCTGCGCCACCCGGCTGTAGTCGCGGCTGCCGGAGAAAAGCGGCACCGTAACCTGGGCCATTCGTTCCATATGAGCGGCATAGCGTGGTGGGAGGACGGAACTGATCTTACGGGTGATGGCATCCATGTCGTCATGGAAGGGGGTTCCCTTGAGGAACTCCAACTGGGAGCGGAAGAGGGAGAGGGTCATCAGCTCCGGGAGGGTGAAGCTGATGGGAGGGACATCCTTGAAGCCGGTGATGAAGGAGTAGATCTTTCGGCTCCCCTCCCATTGGGAGACCAGCGGGTAGCCCGCTTCCTGGATGGCGGCCAGATCCCGGTGCACCGTCCGGCGGTTGACGCCGCTCTCCTGGACGAGCTCATCCAGGGTGATCCCCCGCCGCGCCTCGATGAGACGGATGACGTCGTGCAGCCGGGCCGCCTGGGAATAGTTCCGCTGCGGTCTGGGGGTCACCTCTTCGCCCGCTCCGATGTCACGCCGTCGGTTCCTTCCTGGCGGCTCTTCCAGCGGCGGTGGAGCCAGTACCACTGTTCGGGATGGCTCCTCACGAAATCATCCACGTAACGGGTGATGGTAGCGGTATCCCGGGCCAGCGCCTCGTCGGTCATCTCGTCGTCGGGAAATGTCACCTCGGGATATATGATCATCCGTTGGTTTTTGCCATCGCTGAAGATGAAGCCGGGAACCAGCGGCACTCCGGTTTTTCGGGACATGAGTACCGGCATGCTGGTGGTCCAGGCAGGACGTCCCAGGAACTCCACCTGATACCCTTCCGTGGGCATCACTGCCTGATCGATGAGCACGCCGGTAACACCATTCTTCTTGAAGATCCTGAACATCTCCCGGAGAGCGTTCTTCTTGTAGATGAGGGTGTTGCCGTAGCGGGTCCGCATCTCCTCGATACAGCGGGTCAGGTAGGGGTTTTTCTGTTCACGGACCATGACGACAAAGGGGTCGTGGCGATGGCCGAAGGCCAAGGCCATGATCTCCCAGTTGCCGCAGTGGCCGGTGATGAACATGACCCCTTTTCCCTTGGCCTTGGCTGCCTGGTAGTTCTCCAGGCCGTCGATGGTCACGTTGTCCAGGATACTGCCGAAGCCGTGATAGAGCTTGCAGTTTTCCAGAAATGCCCTCCCCAGGCCGCTGAAGCACTCCCGGGCGATCCGGACCGGGTCACTCCCCGGGGGGAAACAGGGGAGTGATCCGGTGATCCCGTCAAGGGCAATGCGGCGCCGTGATCCCAGAATCCGGTAGCAGAGTCCCCCCACTGCCGAGCCGATGGTGGGGATGAACCGGGTCGGGATCAGCGCCAGGATGAAGGTTCCTCCTTTGAAGAGGGCTGCCTGGCTTTGCCAGATCATCTTTTGCCGGATACCCGGTGCGCCGCTCTTGTCCTGATGAGGAGTTGTCATGGATTCTCTTCTCCTGTCCTATGGAGATGGTCGCTGAAGGCCGTTTCATACTCCCGGAGGAGCCGCTCCTTGGGGACACTGTCCATGAAATCCCACGGCAGCAGCTCCTCCCGGGGGATCTCACGTCCTGCAGCTTCTTCCGGATTGAGCCCCAGCGCCTTGGCCCCTTTTTTCCAACTCCCCAGTTCATGGGCTTTGAGGATGAACCGGGAAAGGGTGCGGTGGCCACGGGAGAGGAACGCCTGGAGCAGGGCATCCCGTGGCCCCTCCATCTGGAACCGGATATTGGCCATACCGCGAAAGGCGCGCCGCAGGTACGCCTCTTTCCGCTCCAGCTCTTTCAGGGAATTCATGCCGCACCACTGGAACGGGGTGAACGGTTTGGGGATGAAGGGGTTGACGGAGAGGGTGATCTCCCCCAGTCGCCGGTTCTTCTTGGCCGCGGTGACGACCCGTTCCCGAATGGTACCGACGAGTTCAACCATCTCCATCAGGTCGTCATCGGTCTCGGTGGGGAGACCGATGATGAAGTAGAGTTTGAGGTTGAGGATATCCTTGCCGATGAGGCGGTCGGCGGCGGCCAGGATGTCGTCCCGGGTGATCCCCTTGTTGATCAGATCCCGCAGTCGCTGGGACCCCCCCTCCGGGGCCAGGGCCACGGTCTTGTGGCCGCTCTTGATGAGAACGTCGATCATTTCGTCGTTCAGCCCGTCGATGCGGAGAGACGAAACCGAAATCGTCCCCCCCTTGTCAAGAATCGCCCTGCTCACCGCTCCGAGCTCCCGGTAGTCGGAGACGGCGGCCCCCACCAGACCGATTTTGTTCCGGAATTGAAGCCCTTCATCCACCCGCGCCAGCACCGACTCAAGGGGCTGTTGCCGGAAGGGGAGATAGATGAACCCGGCAGCGCAAAAACGGCACCCACGGGGACAGCCGCGGGAGACCTCCACCAGCGCCATGTCACCGAATTCGGTGTCCGGGGTGTAGATCGCCGTGGCGCTGGCGTCGGCGTCGGAGAGGGGAGCCCAGAGCCTGCTGACCCGTGCCGGTGTGTCGTCGTCGGCATCCCAGCCGCGGATCAGATCATTCTCGTACCGAGGAGTCAGGAGCGAGGGGACATAGACGGAGGGGAGTCGGGCCGCCGCGGCCAGGAGCCCGCTCCGTTCCCCCTCCCCCACCAGCAAGGCGAGGAGCGGCGCCAGGGTCGGCTCAGCTTCTCCGAGAACCGCCAGATCCAGGAAATCGGCCACCGGTTCGGGATTGAGAAAGAGTGCGGCGCCGCCGGCAAGTACCAGCGGATGGGAATTGTCCCTCTCGCTGGCCGAAGCGGGGATGCCGGACAGTTCAAAGATCTCGGGAAGATTCAGGTAATCCTGTTCGAAGGAGATGGAGAAGGCGACAAGATCAAAGGATGAGACCTCCCGTTGCGTCTCCAGCGTCAGGAGGCGGCAATGGGAGGCGTGGTACTCCTTCAGTTCCGTGGCATCTGGGAGAAAGGCGCGCTCACAGACGACGCCGGGGGTGCTGTTGAGCAATCGGTAGACGGTCTGAAACCCCAGGTTGCTCATTCCAACGTGATAACGGTTGGGGTAGATCAGACAGACGGAGAGGTCCCCTCCCCGTGTGGTGGGGTGATACCCCTCTTCTGCCGCGAGTTTTTTCCGGGAGCTCTCCCGAATTTTCCAGGTCATCCGCTACCGTGCCTCGAAACTTATGTATTGAGGCTGAAGACTGAAGGCTGAAGGTTAAACTTATCTCGCATGGGTCGCCTTTATTGACCTTGTAGAGATTTCCCTGATAGCCTTTCGCCTTCAGCCTTCAGCCTTCAGCCTTCAGCCTTCAGCCTGAGTAGTTACTTTCCGGTTAAAAAAAGACCCGGCCTTCCTGGAGGGGGATGGAAAGCCGGGTACTGCAGCTGGTTGCTTTGGTCGGAGGGGACCGCGGCGTTCTTAATCTACGGACTTGCGGAGAAAGGTCGGGATATCGTACTGGTCGTCATCGTCCACCAGCAGGCTCCGCTGGCGCTCTACCCGCTCGATCCTTCCCTGGTTCCGCTGGAAGGTGGGGATGTCCCGGTTGAGCTCGCGCGGAGGAGTCGTCGGCAAGCTACGGAGCCTATCCCTGGGGGTCCCTTCCTTGACATCGAAACGGTCACCGAAGCCGGTGGCGATGGCGGTTACCTTGAGGTTATCCCCCATCTCTTCGTCAATGACCACGCCGATGATGATGTTCGCCTCGTCGTGGACCTTGTCGTGGATGACCCGGTTCACGGCGTCAAAGTCGTCCATGGTCATGGTGGAGGCGCCGGTGATGTTCACCAGGACCCCCTTGGCGCCGGAGATGTCGATATCCTCCAACAGCGGGCTGGAGATGGCGCTGGTGGCGGCCTCGATAGCCCGGTTATCGCCGGAGGCGAGGCCGATCCCCATCATGGCCATCCCGCGGACACTCATGATGGACTTGACGTCGGCGAAGTCCACGTTGATGAAACCGGAGGTGGTGATGAGATCGGAGATCCCCTGTACCGCTTGGCGGAGCACGTCGTCGGAGGGCTTGAAGGCATCCAGGATGGAGGTGTTTTTCTTGGCGATCCCCAGGAGTCGGTCATTGGGGATGACGATAAGGGAGTCCACATGCTTCTTCAGGTCCTTGATGCCGTTTTCAGCCTTGGCCATCCGGAGCTTCCCTTCACGGGTGAACGGTTTGGTCACCACCCCCACGGTGAGGGCGCCCAGTTCGCGAGCGACTTCGGCCACCACGGGAGCCGCACCGGTACCGGTACCCCCCCCCATCCCTGCGGCGATGAAGACCATGTCCGCGCCGTCCAGTGCCAGCTTCAGCCGCTCCCGGTCTTCCAGGGCTGCGTCGCGCCCCACGTCGGGGTTGGCGCCGGCGCCCAGCCCTTTGGTCAGTTCGCCCCCCAGCTGCATCTTCACCGGGGCTTTGGAGAGCCTCAGCGACTGAGCGTCGGTATTGGCGACGATGAAGTCTACTCCATGCAGACGGCTGTCAATCATGGTATTAACGGCATTTCCGCCGCCGCCGCCGACGCCGACAACCTTGATTTTTGCGCTCTTTAGTTCGCTGTTCTCATCAGTTTCAAACATGTCGCTCCCCTTGTCGTGTGGTAAGTGCTTATCCGTAGCCGCGTTGTTTTAGAAAAATTCGCTGAACCATTCTTTCATCCGCCGTGATACGCGCCGGAACAGGTTGTCGTCGTTGCTGGTGCCGGTGCCGGTGCCTCGCTGAAACGGCTCCACGGAGGCATTCTTGCTGCCGTAGACCACCAGCCCCACGCCGGTGGCGTAGACCGGAGAGTTGACCACATCGATCAGTCCGCCGATGTTGGTGGGTACCCCCCGCCGTACCGGGAGATTGAAGACCTGTTCGGCCAGCTCCGGCATCCCTTCCAGGATGGTACTTCCCCCCGTGATGACCACGCCGGAGGCGATGGAATCCTCATACCCCGACTTGATGAGCTCCCGGTTGACCAGATCGAAGATCTCCTGCACCCGGGGCTCCAGTATTTCGGCCAGGAGCTGTCGGGAGAGGACCCGGGGTTTGCGCCCCCCCACGCTGGGGACTTCGATGGTCTCGTCTTTCCCCACCAGTGAAGAGAGGCAGCAGCCGTATTTCTGTTTGATCTTTTCCGCCTCGGCCATGGGGGTCCGGAGTCCCACGGCGATATCATTGGTCATCTGGTTCCCCCCCAGGGAGAGGACCGAGGTATGCTTGATGGCGCCGTCGATGAAGATGGCGATGTCGGTGGTCCCGCCGCCGATATCCACCAGGGCGACACCCAGCTCCTTCTCTTCGGCGGAGAGGACCGCCTCCGAGGAGGCGAGCTGCTCCAGGACGATATCCGCCACATCCAGGTTGGCCCGGTTGCAGGACTTGATGATGTTCTGGGCACTGGCCACGGCTCCCGTGACGATATGTACCCGTGCTTCCAGACGGACCCCGCTCATTCCCAGCGGTTCACGAATCCCGTCCTGATCGTCGATGATGAACTCTTGGGGGAGGATATGAATCACCTCCCGGTCCATGGGGATGGCGATGGCCTTGGCGGCATCGATGACCCGTTTCACATCTTCGGTGGAGACCTCGCGGTTTTTGATGGCGATGATCCCCTGGGAGTTGAACCCCTTGATATGTCCCCCGGCGATTCCCGCGTAGACCGACTTGATCTCGCACCCCGCCATGAGCTCCGCCTCTTCCACTGCCTTTCTGATGGAGGCGACCGTGCTCTCTATGTTGATCACTACCCCTTTGCGCAGCCCCCGGGACGGGCTCGTGCCGATGCCGACAATATCGATCCCTTCTTCGGTGAGATTGCCGACGATGGCGCATATTTTAGTCGTCCCGATATCGAGGCCGACAATGAGATTATCTTTTCTGGTACCGGACATGGCGACTCCTGTTATCCAAACACTTTTTTCACGATAATTTTATCGGTGTAGTTGAGGTCGATGTATTCAAGGGTCAACATCTGTGGCTGTAGTTCCTTGAAAATCCTGGCGAGCCGGGATAATTTTTCCTGGTGGCCGTCGTTACCCAGGCGAATCGGAATCCCTCCCTGGGTGGTGAAGAGGGTAAAACCGAACCCCTTATCGTAGTGCAGTTCCGAGACATCATCCAGTCGGAAGAGCTCCCCCTGTTTCAGGAGGGAGATGAGCTTGACCGTCTCCTGAAGCACCCGTTTGGTTTCCGTGGGTTCACGGGTAAGGTCGTCATCCGTTATGCCGGTGATGATGGGGTAATTGAGACTGTCTCCGTCATTGAGAGGCTTGAAAACGGTTCCTTTCGTATCAAGATAGGCGAGATAACCGACGTTGATGACCGCCAACGGTTCTCTCTCGGCGACCTCGATGGTCAAGGTATGGGGAAAGTAGCGTTTCACCCGGACCGATTCGATCCAGGGGTTTTTCCCCAGCTGTTCACCGATCTTCCCCAGTTTGAGTTTTAAAAGATCATCACCGTTCTTGATATTGGCCAGAGAAATGATCTCCTGGCGGTTGATGCGGCGATTGTTGGTTACCTCTATGCTGTTCAGCTTGAACAGGATGATCCGGGAGATTACGAGAGACGCATGGTACCCGGAAAAAGCGACCAGAGCCACCAGGGCGGTTCCACCCAGGAGTTTTCCGGTCATTTTCAGGTGGCGGCGGATGTTGAGCGGTTTGCGCTCTTTCCTGACCTGCTTGGACCGATTGTGGACGACCGGTTTGGCTCCCTGAGTCGGCCGACGCGTCGTCTGCTTGAAGTCCCTCATCCTCCAGTTATCCTTGCCGTATCGCTGTCGCGAGAATTCGTTCCACGAGATCTTCGAAGCCGATCCCCGCAGCTTGGGCGATTTCGGGGAGAAGGCTCAATGCGGTCATGCCGGGGAGGGTATTCACTTCGAGAACATAGCATATACCACATCTGTGTACAAGCAAATCAACACGGCTGTAGCCGGAACAACCAAGGGAAAGATGAGCTTTTTTCCCGGTTTCCAGCGCCTGTTTGAGGGAGGCCGGGGAGATACGGGGGGGGATGATGTGCTCGGCTCCCCCCTGGGTATACTTGGCCTCATAATCGTAGAATTCGTTCTTCGGCACGATCTCGATGGCGCCGATGGCTTCATCTTCCAGGATACCGATCTGAATCTCCTGGCCGGCGATAAACTCCTCCACCAGAGCCTCGGTATCGTAGCCATGGGCCAGCTCCAGGGCCGAAGCAACTTGCTCAGCTGTTTTGACGATGGTGATCCCCATGGAGGAGCCTTCTTGTGACGGCTTGATCACCACCGGGAGGGAAAAGGGGGCAGCGTCAAGGTCGAAGCTCTCGCCGCGACGGACCACGACGCAGCGGGCCACGGAAAGGCCGGCTGAGGCAAAGAGCTGTCGGGCGAAGATCTTGTTCATGGCCAGGGCGCTGGCCATGACACCGGAACCGGTATAGGGGATACCCAGCAGTTCCAGCACCCCCTGAACGCAGCCATCCTCGCCGAAGCGGCCATGGAGGGCATTGACGGCAACTTCAATCCCTTCACGGGTCAGGAGTTCCGGGAGATTCCGGTCAACGTCGACCTCCTGCACCCGGTACCCCCTTGTCCGGAGCGCCTCTGCCATGGCGGCGCCGCTCTTCAGGGAGACTTCCCGTTCCGCGGAGAGTCCACCCATGAGGACCCCTATTTTCTTCTGTTTCAGTTCGTCACGGGTCATAACTCTTCTCCCACAATCCTCACCTCTTCTTCCAGCTCGATCCCGGTAACCGCCTTTACCTGCTCCTTCACCACTGCCGCCAACTCCAGAAAGTCGCGGGCCGTGGCTCCTCCCCGGTTGATGAGGAAATTGCTGTGAACCTCCGAGACCTCTGCCCCGCCGATGCGGGTTCCCCGGAGCCCTGCCTGATCAAGAAGCCGCCAGGCCGCCTGCCCCGGGGGATTTTTGAAGAATGACCCGGCACTGGGGTGTCCCACGCAATGTTTCGTCCGTCTCAGCTCCTGGTCCTTCCGGATCTCTTCTTCGGTCTCAGCCGGGTCGCGCTCCGTGAGGGAAAAGAGTGCGGCCAGGATGATGTCGCCGGGAAGGAGAGTGAGCCGCCGGTAGCCGTAATCCAGTTCTTCCGTCAGGTAATCCGCCACCATGCCGTTCCTGAGCAGGGTCAGGGAGCGGGTTCGTTCCAGGATGCCCGAGCCGTAGGCCCCGGCATTCATCTTCATGGCGCCACCCACCGTGCCGGGGATGCCGGCAATGAAGCCGATCCCTCCCAGCCCCAGCTCCTGGGCGAAGCGCACCACCGCCGGATTCTCGGCCCCAGCTCCTGCCCGGAGGAGCTTTTGGTAAGGGTCGATGAGTTCCAGGGCGGTGAACCGCTCCAGGGAGATGACCGCTCCCCGGATACCGCCGTCCCGTACCAGGAGGTTATACCCCCCTCCCATGATGAAGCGGGGAATGCACCGCTCATCCAGCCAGCGGACCAGCTCCAGCAGGTCGGTCTCGTCCTCGGGAACGGCAAAGAGCTCTGCCCTCCCGCCGACCTTTAGTGAGGTGTGCCGGGAAAGCGGCTCCTGCTCCTGGAGTCGACCGCGAAAGCTGAAAGAAGAACGGTCAATGTCGCGCATGTTCAGAGGAGCACCCCTCTCATTATCGGCTTGCCAGAAGTTTGACCACTGCTTCTCCCTGCTGCCAGATGTTTCCGGCCCCCAGGGTGATGACGATATCCCCCTCCCTGACGATCCCGGCCAGATGGTCGGGGATCATCTGGCGATCGGCGATCCAAGTGACATCCTTCTGCCCGTGGCGGCGGAGCTCTTTGGCCAGCCGTTCGGCAGTGGCCCCTTCGATGGGCTGTTCGCCGGCGGCGTACACATCGGTGATAATGAGGACGTCGGCATCGTAGAAGGCGGTGACGAAGTCGGAGAAGAGCTCATGGGTGCGGGTGTAGCGGTGCGGCTGGAAAGCGGCCACGATCCGCCGCTCCGGCCACCCCTGTCGGGCCGCCGCCAGGGTCGCCTTGATCTCTGCAGGGTGATGGCCGTAATCATCCACCACCATGATCCCCCCCGGCTCTCCCTTCACCTGGAAACGTCTCCCCACGCCACTGAACTTGGCGAACCCCTCTTGGATGGCGCCAAAGGGGATATCCAGTTCCAGCGCCACGGCGATGCAGGCCATGGCGTTGAGGACGTTGTGCGGACCGGGCATGGGAAAGGAGACCTCTCCCAGCCGGTATCCCTTGTAGTGAGCCACAAAGGAGGTGTTGAACCCGTCGTGTCGCACATGGGTAGCCCGGATGTCCGCCTGGGCCGAAAGACCGTAGGTCAGGTAGCGCTTCTTGACCAGGGGGAGGATGGCGCGGATATTTGGGTCGTCCAGACAGAGGATCGACAGACCGTAAAAGGGGACCTTGTTGATGAATTTCACAAAGGTTGACTTGATCTCTTCGATACCCGAGTAGTGGTCCAGATGGTCGGCGTCGATATTGGTCACCACGGCGATGGTGGGGGAAAGGACCAGGAAAGAGCCGTCGGATTCGTCGGCTTCGGCCAGGAGGAATTTCCCCTGTCCCAGCCGGGCATTGGTGCCGATGGCGTTGAGCTTGCCGCCGATGACGATGGTGGGATCGATCCCCGCATGTCCCAGGATGGAGGCGGCCATGGAGGTGGTCGTGGTCTTGCCGTGGGTCCCGGCAATGGCGATGCCGTACTTCATCCGCATCAGCTCGGCCAGCATTTCGGCTCTGGGGATCACCGGCACGTGCAGTCGGTGAGCTTCTATCACCTCCGGGTTATCGTCATGAACGGCGGATGAGATCACCACCACGTCCACGTTCTGGAGATTTTCGGCCTGATGGCCGATGCCGATCTCCGCCCCCAGGCTCGTCAGCCGCTGGGTGGTATCCGAAGCGCGCAGGTCGGAACCGGAGACCTTGTACTCCAGGTTGAGGAGCACCTCGGCGATGCCGCTCATGCCGATGCCGCCGATGCCGACGAAGTGGATTTTCTCTATTTTTCCGTACATTGGATGCTCCCCGTTATATATAAACCAGATGCCGTAGTAGTTTCTCAGGATTTTTCTTGGCTATTTTCAGCATGTTGAAGGTCACCAGGTCGATCATCCTTCCCAGACGGCCGGCCAGGTAATCGGAGAGTTCGAAAAATTTGAGACCAAGAGGGCGGGAAGCCTCAACCACGATGTCCACGTCGCTGTCCTCATGGGGACTCCCCTGGGCGAAGGAGCCGAAGAGGGCGATGCGGGTGATGCCGTAACGCTCCCGAAGCAGCGGCATCTCATTGCGCAGTACCTGCATGACCTCTTCTTTTGTCCTGACGACAGGCATGGTATTACCTCACTTTTTCAGCATTTCGTCCACGATGAGCCGGGCCGCATCCAGCCGGGCGATCCGTCGGGCGTTTTGGGCCGCCAGGGAGACTCTTGCGGGATCGTTGGCCAGGTCGAGAATGAGGCGACCGAGAGCCTCTTCGGTGAGCTCCCGTTCAAGGAGCATGAAGCCGGCCTGCTCCTTGAGGAGCGCCTCGGCGTTGCGCCGTTGGTGGTCATCCACGGCGTGGGGAAACGGGATAAAGATACAGCTCTTGCCGCAGGCGGTGACCTCGGCGATGGTGGTAGCCCCGGCGCGGCAGACGATGAGATCCGCTTTTCCGTATTCCGCCGCCATGTTATGGATGAAGGGAACCACCTCTCCCTGGACTGCTGCCGCACGGTATCCCTCCCGCACCTGCTCCAGGTCGTCGCCCCCGGTCTGGTGGGTCACGGTGAGCCCGACCCCCAGGCTCTTCAACAGGGGAAGGGACGCCAGAATCGCCATGTTGACGGCATGGGCGCCGCGACTTCCGCCGAAGACGAGGAGGTGAAAGTCGTGCGGCGTTCCGCGGTTTTCGTGCCGGGGTGCATCGTCAAGCGTGTCCAGGATCTGCCGCCGGAGAGGGTTGCCGGTGAGCAGCGTCCGCTCCGCAGGGAAGAACTGCCGTGACTCCTCCAGCGAAATGAAGACCTTATCCGCCACCCGGGCCAGCACCTTGTTGGTGAAGCCGGGGATGGCGTTCTGCTCATGAATGAAGCGGGGAATTACCATCCCCCGGGATGCCAGTACCACCGGTCCCGAGGCGTACCCCCCCACTCCCAAGACCAGCTCCGGCTTGAATTCCCTGAGGATCTGCCGGGACTGGCTGTAGGCGTAGAGAAGAAGAGCAATGCTCTTTGCCTTGGAGAAGCCGCTTTTCCCCCGGATGCCCGCCGTGGCGATGGTCTTGAGCCGGTATCCTGAATCGGGGAGGGCCCGCGCTTCGATTCCCGCCTCGGTCCCCACGAAGAGCACTTCGTTGCTTGCGTCACGGGAGAGAAACTCTTCCGCCACCGCGATGCCGGGAAAGAGGTGGCCGCCGGTGCCGCCACCGGCAATGAGGAGTCTCATGGCGCCCCCTTCATTCGTGACGAGACGTTGAGGAGGATACCGGTGGCAAAGAGCGTCATGATGAGGGAGCTTCCTCCGTAACTGATGAAGGGGAGGGCCAATCCCTTGGTGGGAACCATCCCCGTGACAACCGCCATATTGAAAAATGCCTCGGTTCCCAGGAGCACGGCAATGCCGTAGGCGAGAAACCGACCGAAGGAATCCTCCGCGTAGAGCGCAACCCGGATGCTTCGGAGCACCAGCAGGAGGAACATGGAGGCGATGACGGCGATCCCCACGAAGCCCAGTTCCTCTCCGGTCACGGCCAGGATGAAGTCGGTATGTGCCTCGGGGAGGTAGAAGAGTTTCTGTTTGCTCTCCCCCAGCCCCTGACCGAAAATTCCGCCGGTCCCCACGGCGATCCATGACTGGATGATCTGAAAGCCGGTGCCGGAGGGGTCCTGCCAAGGGTCCAGGTACGCCTTGATCCGTTCCCACCGGTACGGCTCGGAGACGATGAAATACCAGGCAAAGGGGACGAGAAGTATTCCGAAGCCGAGGATATAGCGGAACTGGGCCCCTGCGATGAAGAGCATCATGAAGGCGACAAAAAACATGGTGAGGGCCGAGCCCAGGTCGTGCTGCTTTAGCAGAATCCCCAGCATGAGCGCCAGGATAACCATGTAGGGGAGAAATCCCGAAAGAAACATCTTCATCTTCCCCTGGTCCTGTTTCTTATCCAGGGAGTAGGACATGTAGATGATGAGGGCGATCTTGGCGAATTCCGACGGCTGGAGGTTGAAGCCGGGGAGCCTGATCCAGCGTGCCGCCCCCTTGGCCTTGACGCCGATACCGGGGATAAAGACCATCAGGAGGAGGACGATACATCCCATGAAGAGTGGTACCGCGAAGCGGCGCAACCCCTGGTAATCGAACCTCATGGCGCAGAACATGGCGAACATGCCGCCGATGGCGAATAACCCCTGATGTTTCAGGAAATAGAAGCCGTCGTGAAACTTCTTGGTGGCCATGACCGAGGAGGTGGAGTAGACCATGACGATGCCGAAGCAGGTGAGCGCCACCGCCATGAGGAGGATGATCAGGTCGTATTTTTCCAGCTCTTTCATCATCTGGGGTCACCTTCCAGTCCCTGTACCGCAGAGATGAACCGGTTGGCCCGATCCTCGTAATCCACGAACATGTCGAAACTGGAGCAGGCCGGGGAGAAGAGGACTACCCCGCCAGGGGTGGTCAGCCGGTGGGCCTGGCTCACCGCCTCTTCCAGCGTCGGGGCGAAATGACTGTCGGTGAAAGAACCCAGTGCCGCATGCATCCGTTCCCTGGCTTCGCCGATGAGAATCAGATGCGCGACCCGCTCCTTCACGAGAGGGGCCAGGGGGGTGTAGGAGCCCCCCTTGTCTTTTCCCCCCGCGATGAGGGTGATGTTGCCGGGGAAACTCTCCAGGGACTTGACCACACTCCCCACGTTGGTTCCCTTGCTGTCCTCGTACCAGGCAACCCCGTTGAGCGTTCGGACCAACTCCATCCGGTGCCGCAGTCCCGAGAAAGAGGTAACGGCTGCTTGGGCACGGGTCGCATCGCATCCCGAGAGAAGAGTCGCGGCCAGGGCTGCCATGATATTTTCGGTGTTGTGGGCCCCCTTCAGCCGGAAATTCTCCGTGGGGAACCGCTCTTCTTCTCCGTCGTGGCGAAAGGTGATGACCCCGTTTTGATGGAAGATCCCTTGGGCCAACTCCTGTTTCTGGCTCATGGGAAAGAGCCTCGCCTTGAGGGAACCGGCGAAGCCGGCAGCCAGAGGGTCGTCAATGTTGATCAGGGCGAAATCGTCCTTCGTCTGATTCTCGAAGATCCGTCCCTTGGCAGCCATGTACGCCGGCATCTCCCGGTACCGGTCCAGGTGGTCCTCGGTGATGTTCAGGAGGATCGCCACAGAGGGGCGGAAGGAGGTGATCCACTCCAGTTGAAAGGAGCTGATCTCCGCCACCACGAAATCCACCTGCTCACCGGATTCGGCCAGTTCGATGAGCGGAGTTCCTATATTTCCCCCCACAAAGGGGAGGTAGCCGCACCCCTTGAATATTTCCCCGATGAGGGTCGTGGTGGTGGTCTTGCCGTTGGTGCCGGTGATGGCGATCAGCGGGACGGTGCAGAAGCGGGAGGCCAGTTCCACCTCGCTGACAATCTCTCGACCTGCCTCTTTCGCCTTCAACAGGAGCGGATGCTCCATGGGGATGCCGGGGCTGACCACGACCAGGTCACTGGTCAGAAAGCTCGTCTCCTCATGCCGCCCAAGTTCCCAGGTGATGGGAAGCCCGGCCAGTTCCGCCATCTGCCCGGCCAGCTGATCGGCGTTCTTCATGTCGGTGACTGTGACGCGGGCCCCCGCTTTTGCCAGGAACCGGGCGCAGGCAACCCCGGTGCGGGCCAGACCGACGACGAGGATGGTTTTATTGGTCAAATTCATGGGTTATTCCATTCGAGCGGCTTCTTGGTCCACGGCAAAAATAAATATATTCATTGAATTACGCATGGTTGTACTCAGGACATGTTTCGAAAAGCTTCTTCTATCCACGATCGAAACTCTTCTGGACAGGGATACTTTCTCGGCTGATCACTTTGCCTTACACGCATCGGTATACCCAAATCAGACTTGACATGCGCGATATGACACGACTTGACGACCCTATTGTGTCGACTCTTCACAAACTCTTGGACTTCTTTGTAAGTGGACATAACTGTCCCTTGCCGTTACCGAGTAATCAACATTCTCCGCCGCTCCCCAACCTTCACAAAGCATTCGCGATCAACCTTTCGTGCTTTTTCCAGAGCCAGTTCCAACAGGATTCGCCGCTTCTCCGGATCTCGCTCCTGAATCTTGACATAACTCCCAAAACCAAGCCTCTCTCTCAGTAAAACAACTTCAATAGGCGAAGTTTCGGAATATTTGCGTCGGCGTTCATTGGACATATTCCTGTCACCGCATCTTCAAGGTGGAGATGGCCACCAACGCCAGGATGAGGGTGATGATCCAGAACCGGACGATGATCTTCGGCTCGGCCACCCCTTTCAGCTCGAAGTGGTGATGAATGGGGGCCATCCGGAAGATCCGCTTCCCCCGATATTTGTAGGAACCCACCTGAAAGATCACGGAGAGCGCCTCGATGACGAAGATCCCCCCCACGATGACCAGGAGTATCTCCTGCTTCGTAATCACCGCCAGGGCGCCCAGACCGCCACCCAGGGAGAGGGAGCCGACGTCCCCCATGAAGACCTCGGCGGGATAGGAGTTGTACCAGAGAAAGCCGATGCCGGAGCCGACCAGGGCGCCGCAGACCACCGCCAGTTCACCGGCCCCCACCACGTAGGGAATCTGCAGATAGGTGGCCAGCTTGATGTTCCCTGCGATATAGGTGAAGAGGAGGTAGGTGGCGGCGTTGATGGCCACCGGTCCGATGGCAAGACCGTCGAGTCCGTCGGTGAGATTCACGGCGTTGCTGGCCCCCACGATGACCAGCATCACGAAGGGGATGAAAAAGATCCAAAGGTTCGGATGGATGTTCTTGAAAAACGGAAAGTAAAGCTCCTTGGAAAAACCGGGCATGTTGTAGAGGATGGCCCCGAAGATTCCTGCCAGAAGCATCTGCCAGAACATCTTCTGCCGGGCAGAGAGCCCCTTGGGGTTCTTTTCCACCACCTTCTTGTAATCGTCGATGAAGCCGATGAGTCCGTACCCCACGATGATGAAGAGGGTGAGCCAGACATAAGTATTGGACAGGTCGGCCCAGAGGAGGGTCGGGACGACTATGCCGGCCAGGATGATTACCCCTCCCATGGTGGGGGTACCCTGTTTCTTCAGGTGCGACTCGGGGCCGTCGGTCCGGATGATCTGGCGCGCCTGGAGCGATTCCAGTAACCGGATGATCCAGGGGCCAAGGACAAAGGTGACGATGAGGGCCGTGATCATCGCGTAGATGGTCCGGAAGGTCAGGTACTTGAAGATGTTGAAAAGTTTGATGCTGGAGGCCAGCGGGTAGAGCAGGTGATAGAGCATGGGTTGCTATGCCTTTTTTTCGCAGTTGAATTGATCTTTGATGAGGGTCGCCACTCGCTCCATTCGCATCCCCCGGGACCCCTTTACCAGGACCAGATCCCCCACTTCTGCCTGGCGGAGGATGTCGGCGGCAATCTCTTCGTGGCTCATGCCGACGCTGATGGCTGTGGGGTCGAGTCCTCCGGCGATGGCGCCGTCGGCGACCATGGTTGCCATCTCCCCCTGGAGGTAGAGACGCCAGGCAACTTTTGCCGCCTCTTCCCCGATCATCCGGTGCAGGGATTTCGTATCCGGTCCCAGTTCCAGCATGTCTCCCAGCGCGGCGAAGAGTCTCCCCTCCCCTTTGATCTCGCCCAAGGTGGTCAGTGCCGCCTTCATGGAGGCAGGGTTGGCGTTGTAGCTGTCATTGATGAGGGTAAGAGGGCCGATCCGTTCTATCTGGAACCGTCGATCTCCCGGTCGGAACTGCTCCAAACCTGCCCGAATGGTTTCCTTATCCACCCCCAGGGCCTCGGCGGCAGCAGCGGCAGCCAGGGCATTGGAGAGGAGGTGCCGCCCACATCCCTGGAACCGTACCGGAACAGTCCCTGATACCAGGTGGAGAGTAAAGCTCATCCCGTCGAAACCGTGGTGCGTGATATCGGATGCCGTCACCTCTCCCGACGCCAGGCCGAAGGAGCGGCGAAGCACGCCGGCGGGTATCGGCAGGGAGGCGATGAGCGGGTCATCGGCGTTGTAGATGGCCGTGCCGCCGGCGGGGAGTCTCAGGAAGAGTTCCCCCTTGGCTTTCGCCACGTTTTCCACGCTCCCCATACTCTCCAGGTGCGCCGGAAAGGCGTTGGTGACGATCCCCACCTGGGGGGAGGCTATGTGGGCGAGACGGTCGATCTCCCCAGGTTCACTCATCCCCATCTCCAGAATGGCCCAGCGATGTTCCGATCGGAGTTGAAAGAGCATCTGCGGCAGGCCGATGAGGTTGTTGAGATTGCCGGCGGTTTTGAGACCGGGTGCGGTGAGCGCCAGGATGGAGGCCAGAATCTCCTTGGTGGTGGTCTTGCCGTTGCTTCCCGTGATCCCCACCACGATGAGGTCGCACGTTGCCCTGTGACTAGCAGCCAGATCCCCCAGGGCTCGCAGAGTATCGGGAACCACCACAGTGGTTACCCCGGAAGGGAGCAGGTGGTCGGCAGCCCATGACGACTCACAGAGGACGACCTGGATTCCTTGTGCCGCCACCTGGTGAAGATGGTCGTGACCGTCGAAGCGCGGCCCCTTCAGCGGTACGAAGAGCTCCCCCGTGGCGATGCTG
The DNA here is from genome assembly GCA_903902855.1 of uncultured Geobacter sp. Classification (GTDB taxonomy): domain Bacteria; phylum Desulfobacterota; class Desulfuromonadia; order Geobacterales; family CAIOGM01; genus CAIOGM01. Next base: position 21,527 of record CAIUWK010000074.1, read on the forward strand.
CGTGAATCGGTGGAGATGCCGGTGATCCGGGGGGCATGGCTACCGATGACGGTTCCGCCGGTGGCAGCGGCTATCTGGTCGATGGTGAAGATCACGCCGTTTCTCCCCGGAAGGCGGCAGCCGCCTCTTCCCGGTCGTCGAAGTGATATTTCGTCGTGCCGATGATCTGATAATCTTCGTGGCCCTTACCCGCCAGGAGCACGATGTCCCCGGGAGAGGAGGAGCGGACCGCCAGCCTGATGGCGTCATGCCGGTTTTCCACGGTGGTGAATCCCTTGTTGAACCCTGTGCCGGGGCTCTCCATCAGGTCATCGGCCCGATATTCGTGAAGCCCCAGAGGGAGAATCCCTGACCTGACCTCTTTGATAATCGCTGCGGGCTCTTCCGTGCGGGGATTGTCGGAGGTGATGATGGTCAGGTCGCTGTAGCGCCCCGCCACCTCTGCCATGACCGGTCGTTTGGAGCGATCCCGATCGCCGCCGCAACCGAAGAGGGTGATGATCCGGTGCCCCCCCAGGGAGCTCACCGTCTTCAGCACGTTTTCCAGGGCATCCGCCGTATGGGCGTAATCCACCAGCAGGGTTACCCCGCAATCGTTGAGAACCCGCTCCATCCTCCCCGGTACCGGCCGGTGTCGTTCTATCCCGGCGCGAATGGCGTCCAGGGGGAGCCCCAATCCGATGCCGGCCCCTGCCGCCGCCAGGATGTTGTAGAGATTGAATCTCCCCAGCATCTCCGCCTTGAAGGGGAATTCACCCTGGGGAGTGACCAGCACTCCGGAGATTCCCTCTACGGAGCAGACAGGGTTTCGCACCGTAACGGTGGCAAGGGTATCGATCCCATAGGTAATCACCGGGGAGGCGGACGCCGCAGCCAACTCCGCCCCGGCCGGGTCATCACTGTTGATAACGGCTGCGCGCAGCGGCTTCCGGCTGTCGGGAACGAGAAGGTCGCTGAAGAGGCGTCGTTTACTTGCCAGGTAGGTTGCCATGTCGTGGTGATAGTCCAGGTGCTCCGGGGTAAGGTTGGAGAAAACCCCCACGTCGAAGTGACAGCCATCGGCCCGGTGCTTCTCCAGGGCGTGGGACGAGAGCTCCATAACGATGGCTTTTGCCCCTTGATCCACCAGTTCCCGGAGAACCCGCTGCAGTTCCGCCGATTCCGGCGTGGTGTGGGGGGCGGGGAGCCGAAACTCCCCCAGACGGTAGCTGATGGTGCCGATGACCGCCGCCGGGAGTCCCGCCGTCGCCAGCATCGCCTCCACCAGATAGGTGGTGGTGGTCTTGCCGTTGGTGCCGGTGATCCCCACCACCGGGATGTCGGCGGTGGGATCGCCATAAAAGGTCGCGGCCATCCGTGCCAGGGCCAGGCGGGCGTCGGGCACCTTAATCCAGGGGATATCCGTGGGGGCAAAGCGGGGATCTTCCAGCACCACCGCCGAGGCCCCCGACCGGACGGCTTGGTCAATAAACCGGTGACCATCCGCGACAACCCCCCGCAGGGCGAAAAAGAGGGTGCCGGGAGTTACCCGGCGCGAATCGTAGGCCAACCCCGTAATCTCGGCATCGTCTGCAAGGGGTGGCGCCGACTCCAGCACCGTGATGAGATGAGATAGTTTCATAGCCGTTTTCCGTGGTCAGGCTGAAGGGGCGAAGCGGACCCAGACCTGGTCATTGGGGGTGATCTGCCGGCCGGCGGGCGGTTGCTGTTCCACGGCCCGACCGCTGCCGATGAGCCTGATGTTCAGCCGTCGTTTTTCCATGAGCTGCATCACCTGGCGGATGCTCATCCCCCGGGTATTGGGCATCTGTTCCCCATCGTCACTGTTGACGATCTCACCTTCGGCTGCTGCGTCATCATTGTCCACGTCTGCCGCCTTGGTGGGCGCCGCCACAGCCACTGCTGTCCGTTGCCCCGTTTTTTCCGGGGTAACCCGGAGATAGGAGAGGGTCTGTCGGGCGATGGCGCCGAAGGCCGGAGCCGCCACGATGCCGCCATAGGGACTCTTCTTGGGCTCATCCACCACCACCAGGATCGTCAACCGGGGGTTCTTCACCGGGACAAAGCCGACAAAGGAGCCGATTCGTTTGCTGGAATATCGTTTGGTGGCCGGGTCAACCTTTTGGGCCGTACCGGTCTTGCCGGCCACGCCATACCCCTCCACCGCAGCCCCGGAGCCGGTACCGTCGGGCTGGGTCACCGATTCCATCATGACGGCAACCTTCCGGGCGGTATCCTCGGAGACGACTCGCCGCCGGACCTGCGGGACGAACTGTTGAGTCACGTTGCCGTTCTCGTCGGTGATCTGCTCCACCATGAAGGGTTTCATGAGGACACCCTTGTTGGCCACTGCGGAGATGGCTGCCGTGAGCTGAACCGCCGTGGTGGAGACCCCCTGTCCGAAGGAGACCGTGGCCAGTTCGGACTCGTACCAATGCCCGCCCCGAATGCTCCCCACCGCCTCGCCGGGGAGGTCGATGCCGGTCCGTTCGCCGATGCCGAAACTCTTGAGATATGCCGAAAGCCGCTCCTGCCCCAACCGGCGGCCGATCTTGGCCGCGCCGATGTTGCTGGAGTGTTTGAGGATGTCGGCCACGGAGAGTCGACCGTATTTGTGGGTATCGTGGATGGTGGCCCCGCCGATACTGTAGCTTCCCAATTCGCAGTCGAAACTATCCTTCAGCGAGATAGCCTTATCCTCAAGGGCCGCGGCCATGAGAAGCACCTTGAAGGTCGAGCCGGGTTCGAAGCTGTCGGTCACGGCGAGGTTGCGCAGGGTGGCGTGGGGGAAGCGAAAATAGGCATTGGGGTTGAAGGTCGGGTAGTTGGCCATGGCCAGTATCCGGCCGCTCTGCGTCTCCATGACGATGGCCATGCCGGACTTGGCGCCGTTATCCTCCACCGCTTTGGTCAATTCCCGCTCGGCTATGTACTGGATGTTCCGGTCCAGCGTAAGGGTGATGTTATTCCCCTTGGAAGAGTTCCTGATTACCGTCCCTTTGAGGCGGATATTGCGCCCCAGGGCATCCCGTTCGGTTATCAGGTACCCCACGTTCCCCAGAATATCCTTATCGTATTTTTTTTCAATTCCTTCCAGCCCACCGGGGTCAAGGCCGGTGAAACCGACCACATGGGCCGCCACCTGGGAGTTGGGATAGAACCGTTTGGTCTCCCTCGCGAATTCGATGCCGTCCAGTTCCAGCGTTTCAATCTTTTTTCTCAGGTCAGGGGTGATCCGACGCTGGAGCCAGAGGAAATGTTTCAGCTTGTTATCCGTCAGTTTCTTTTCCAGTTCCTGGCGGCTGATCCCCAGAAGCGGCGCCAATTTAGCGGCAGTTTCCGGGATGTTCTCTATGACCTTGGGTTCGGCGAAACAGGAGTCCATCTCGATGGACACCGCCAGCGGCAGACCGTTGCGATCGGAGATGTTTCCTCGTGCCGGGGTGAGCTGCACGGTCTTCTGATGCTGTCGCTCGGCCCGTTTTACCCACTCGTCGGTGGTGACGATCTGAAGATAATAGGCGCGGGAGAGAACGGTCACAAAGACAACGCCGAACAGACAGCCGATCAGTCTAATCCTGATCTTGTTCCCTTTCTCACGGTCAGGCTTCATGGAACGGGTCTTATCTGGACGTCGGTGGGGAGGGTCATCCCCAACTCTTCCCGTGCTATTTTTTCAATACGCCCCGGGGTCTTCAGGGAGGCGATTTCAAGACGGAGCCGGCTGGCCTCCTGCTTTGCCTCGCGGATGGCGCCATCGGAATCGGAAATCTGGAGGTTGAGGTCGATGACCGTAACCCGTGACCAGACATGGAAGAGCGCCACCAACGTCAGAAGAACCATGACGACCACGAGGTAGGGAAACATGTTCCAGTGATGGTTTGTGGTATCAAAGGCATGGGGCGCCGCAACTTTGGTGAATGCGGTTTTTATGTTTGCCATGCGGCGACTCCTCGGTGGCTGCTTATCTTTTTTCAACGGCCCTCAGCCGGGCGCTCCGGGCCCGCGGGTTTGACGCCGTTTCCGTTTCGTCCGGACGGAGCGCGCGGGAGGTCAGAACTTTTACCAGCGGCAGCTGTCCGCAGGCGCAGATAGGGAGTTCACGGGGGCAGATGCACCCCTGGGCCAGTCCCCGGAAGGTGTGTTTGACGATCCGGTCCTCCAGAGAGTGAAAGGAGATGACGACTCCCCGTCCTCCCGGCTTCAGGAGGGAGATCCCGGCGGCAAGCCCTTGCTTCAGGCTTCCCAGTTCATCGTTGGTGGCAATCCGGAGCGCCTGAAAGGTCCTGGTGGCCGGATGAAGCCGCTCCTCCCAGGCTCCTCGGGGGATTGCTCCCTTGATGATATCAACCAGCCCCAGCGTTGTCATGATCGGAGCTTCGTTGCGGGCCGTGACGATGAATTGGGCGACCCGCTGTGCCCACCGTTCATCGCCGTACTCCCGGATGATCCTAGTCAGCTCTTTTTCCGGCAGTTCATTCACCAGATCAGCTGCCGTGGCCCCGCTTCCCCTGTCCATCCGCATGTCCAGGGGGGCGTCGGTCTGAAAGCTGAACCCTCGTTCCGCCGTATCAAGCTGATGGGACGATACCCCCAAGTCGAGGAGGAATCCGTCGATGCCGGTGACCCCTGCGTCGTGCAGCGCTTCCGCCATTGCCGCGAAGTTGCTGTGAACCGGGTGAAACCGCCGGCCGAACTCTGCAAGGCGTTCTCCTGCCGCTGCCAGCGCGGAATGGTCCCGGTCAAAGGCGTAAAGTATACCGTCCGGGGAGCTGGCCTCAAGGATGAGCCGGCTGTGCCCTCCACCCCCCAGGGTGCCATCCACGTACAGACCGTCGGAGCGGGGGGCCAGGAGGCGCAGAGCCTCTACGGGCATGACCGGTGCGTGCCGGAATTCCATGGATTAGAGCCTCAATTTGGTTAAGGTCGACGAATTGACGGGGAAATTCTGCACATCCTGTAGACGGACCTTGGTCCATTGTGCCCGGCACCAGATTTCGGTCTTGGTGGAGAGTCCCACAAAGACGATATCCCGCTCCAGTTCCCCGCTTTTCCGGAGATGAGGCGGGACGAGAAAGCGGCCCAGCTTATCGGCGCTGCATTCGATGGCAGGTGCCAGGATCCACCGTTGTACCGCGTCAAGTTCCGCGGAAGTCAGCCCTTCGGTGGCGCTGGAGGTGATCTGCTGTTCGATCTCCAGAAAATTGTTGTAGGGATGGAGTGCCAGACCGGAGGTACGGGTGCCGTCGGGAAGCCACACGGGCTTTGAATTAGTTATAAAAAAACGCTCATCCTTGAAGGAGTCCAGAAGCTCATCCCGAAGGCGGGCCGGCAGGCTCGTTCTTCCTTTCGTGTCGATGATGGCGTCATAGATTCCCCGAAACACGTCAAAGCCCCCAAATAATCCCACTTTTTCCCACTTTATACCACAGAGGTGGAAACTATACTCAGGGGCAAGATTAATGTCAAGGCGAATATAGGAAGCGTGGGAAAGAAAATTTAGCCAATAAACAGCGGGTTATCCGTTGAAAATTCCAAGTTCGGAAGAGGGAACCGTTGGGTTTGGGGGGGGGGAGATTCTTTATGGTGAAATTCCGTCGGTGACGGTTCATGGGGAATGGTGTGGTATTCGGGGGGGGGGGGCGAGGGGTGGTTGGGGATAGTCAGCCGGAAGAGCGGGGAAGGGGCAGTTCCTGTTTGAGCGTGCCGGCGGCGGCACTACCCCTCAGCCAGCTCAAAACCGACTATGTTCCTGCTTTCCCGGCTAAACTCTACACCGATCAGATGAATCGGTTCTCCATACTGCCGGTATTTTTCCGCATATCTTTTCGCCTGTAACTGTTCCAGTGCCTTTCCCTCCGGAACCATCTCCACCACCTTGAACTCAAACAGATAGATATGACCACCAAAACGCACCACCATATCCATGCGCCCCCTGTTGGTGCTGTCTTCCACCGTTATATCCAAACCAAGCGCCGCACTATGGGCAGTTTTTTCCGCACACTACGCCTCGCTACTAACTTTATACATGCAATCCGCCAAAACACCCACATAGCTCTGCATCAACAGATCAGCAACTATCCGACAACTCCCACCCGGAAACCGTGGGTGAAGGTCGCATCGTAGAGGAGTGACCGCGCCGCGAGCCCGTGGCGACGGGCACCGAAGACTTCCCCCACCATGATGAGGGCCTGACGGTCGATTCCGGCCGCGACAACCTTGCCTGCGATGTCGGCCAGGGTCCCTTCTATGATCTGTTCATCGGGCCAGGAGGCCCGATAGACGATGGCCGCCGGAGTCTCCGGCGTATAGGCGCCTGCCAGCAGCTGCTCAACCACCTGCTCGATCATCCCCACGGAGAGGTAGATGGCCATGGTGGCGCCGATGCGGGCAATCTCGGAGAGCCGCTCCCGTTCCGGTACCGGCGTCCTGCCGGCCAGCCGGGTGAGGATGAGGGTCTGGGAGAGTTCGGGAAGGGTCAGCTCCTGCCGGAGAGCAGCGGCGGCCGCGGAAGCACTGGTTACCCCCGGCACCACGGCGTAGGAGATCCCCAGGCGATCCAGTTCCACCATCTGCTCCTGGATGGCGCCGTAGAGGGCCGGGTCACCGGTATGCAGCCGTACCACCCGTCGTCCCGCGGCTACCCCTTCCGCCATGACCCTGATGACCTCTTCCATGGTCATCCCCGCGGAATCATACGCCTGAGCGGTGGGGGAGTGGGCGGCGAGGATCTGGGGATTGACGAGACTCCCGGCAAAGACGACCAGATCGGCCTCTCCCAGGAGACGGGCCCCCTTGACGGTGATCAGTTCCGGATCGCCGGGACCGGCGCCGATGAAATGGATATCAGGTGAAGAGGGCATGGGAACCTCGCGGTTACAGGGATGGACGGGATAAACAGGATAAAATCACTTTTTGACGATGAGCAGCGACAGGTAATCCAGCTTCTTTCCCACCAGCGATCTCATGTCGAAGATCACCTCTTCATCGGCAGATCCCACCCGCCGGACGAAGACGGCCTTATCGTCCAGCTTGAGTCGGAGCAGCATCTCGTAGACCCGATCAAAGGCACGGCTGATCTTCAGCAGCACGACGGTGTCGAACTCCATGAGGGTCTTGAGGATCTTTGCCTCATCCGTGGTGGCGGGGAGGATGGCCACGCTCTCGTCGGCCAGGGCCAGAGGGAGGGAGGCGGCGGAGGCGGCTGCCGAGATGCTGGAGATCCCCGGCACGAACTCCACCGCGATATGGGGAAACTCTTCACCCAGGATCCGAAAGATGGGCTGGAAGGTGGAGTAGAGGAGCGGGTCGCCGATGGTGATGAAAGCCACGTCGCGTCCCGCAGCGGCATGCCCGGCAATCTCGCGGGCAGCCTGGAGCCGCAGCGGATTCAGCACCTCCTGATCGCGGGTCATGGGAAAAGTGTGCACCACGATTTCCTGGCGTTTCGGGTCGAGAAACTGCTGGACGATGGAGAGGGCGTAGCTGGCGTCGTCACCCCCCGCTGACGGGGCCACGATGACGGCTGCCTCACGGATGACCCGTTCGGCCTTGCGGGTGAGTAGTTCCGGATCGCCGGGGCCGACTCCGACGGCAAAGACTTTCCCCATCACTCCCCCCCCTTCCCGGCGGTGATAATATAGACCGGGTTATGGGACTCGAACATCTTGTATTCGGTGAGGGCGCGGGTATTGGCCACATTGACGCAGCAGACCTCCACGCCGTAGCCGTGATCTTCCAGGAATTCAACGGCCTTGATGAGGGTGTCCAGCGTGACGGCATTGAGGACGATACGACCGTCCGGCTTGAGCCGTTTGTCCACGGCATCGATGATATCCTCCAGCATGCCGCCGGAACCGCCGATGAAGACTCGGTCGGGGTCCGGGAGGTCGTCGATACCGTCCGGGGCCGTAGCCTCGATGAGCATGACGTTGCGGGCGCCGAACTTCCTGAGGTTTTCCTTGATGAACGTCAGGTACTGCGAGTTTTTTTCCAAGGCGAAGACCTTGCCGTTGGGCATGAGGTTCCCCGCTTCGATGGAGACCGAGCCGCTTCCGGCGCCGATGTCCCAGAGGACCAGGTCGTTCTGGAGCTGGAGTTTGGCCAGAGTCACGGCCCGGACCTCCTGCTTGGTGATGAGCTTCTTGGCCGTGGTGAACTGGTCGTCGTCGATCCCCATGACCGGCCAGGTCTCCAGGGTCGGCTCCCATGCCTTGATGAGGATCAGGATGTTTAGCGCCGAGCTCTTGAGCTCCACCAGCCCCCGAACATCGGTCTTGGTGAACTTCTCCGTGGGGAGCCCCAGATCCTCACAGACCCAGGCGATGTACCCCTCACCCCCCCGTTTGATGAGCTCGCTTGCGATGGCGGCGGGACTGTTCTTTTCGTCGGTGAGGACCGCCACCTTCTCCGCGGCGATGATCTTGTCGATGGCGTTCTTCATCCCCCTCCCATGCACCGAGACGAAGAGTGCGTCGTCCCACGGCTCTTTAATCCGGGCAAAGGCATACTGGACGCTGGTCACGTTGGGGAAGATCTCGATCCGATCCTTGGGGAGATTCCGGAGGATAAAGCGGGCGATTCCGAAAAAGTTGGGGTCACCGGAAGAGAGGATCGCCACCCGCTTGGTACTGTTCTTGAGAAACTCCAGCATGATCGAGAGGTCGCCAAGTACCCGTTTCTCCCCCTTGAAGTCGGGGAAGATCTCCAGATGTCGCTGGGCGCCGATGAGCACATCGCTCTGGGCGATGATCTCCAGGGCCTTGGAGCCGAACCCCTCCCACCCCTTGATTCCAGCGCCGACGAGATAGATTTTTTGTTGGGACATGATGAACTCCTGTAACTTGATTAAGCATTAAATCTGAAAACGGTATTTGAACCACGGAGGCACGGAGAAATTCAGATGTAAGCGTTTTTCTCCGTGCCTCTGTGTCTCCGTGGTGGATTGGTTTTTCGGATTTATTTTAAGCGAAATATAGCACCTCTCCCCCGTACCCTGCCAGCAAAACCTTCAACTCCAGGTGAGGGGTCACCGATTGCGCAAAGAGACGCGCCCGTTGGCAGACGAGGGTGATGAGGTCCGGATCGTTGGCCGACGACTCCAGGACCCCCCGGGCGGTGACGGCATCGACTACGTGAGGTGCCAGGTGTGAGGTGTGAGGCGTCATCGATAGCCAGTTCCGGAGCTGCTGCAGGTCAAGCTCGGAGGAGGTTACATGGGTCTGCTCATGGCCGCAGGCGATCTTGAGGAGCTTGGCGAACTGCCCCGCAAGGATGACCCGCTCCACCCCCTTTCGGCTGCAGGAGCGAAGAGCATACCCCACGTGGTCCCCCATCATGACAAAGGCCTCTTCGAGCAGCGGTTCTCCCGGTCCCCGGTCCCCGGTCCCCGGTCCCAGTTTCCCCTGCGCCACCAGTTCCGATGTCCTGCCGGTGGAAAGTACCACCACCTCGCTCCCGCAGGCCAACGCCACATCCAGGGCAGCGTCGATGGTATCGGTCCAGGCCTGGGCGGAGATGGGACGGACGATGCCGGTGGTCCCCAGGATGGAGAGCCCCCCCATGATCCCCAGCCGGGCATTGAGAGTCTTCAGGGCCAGGAGTTCGCCGTTGGGAATGCTTAAAAGGCAGTGAATGGGGACCGGGGACCGGGGACCGGGAAAAACCGACCGGATGGCAGCGGTGATCATCCAACGGGGGACGGGGTTGATGGCCCAGGCACCGGGGGGGATTGCCAGCCCCGGCTTGGTGACCCGGCCGATACCGATGCCGCCGGAGATTACGATGGGAAGTTTTCCCTCTCCCTGCAATATCGTTCCTCCCCCTTCAAGGGGGAGGTCAGGAGGGGGATGGGGTTGCGAGAGTTCCGGCAAGGGAGAAAGGGGAGTCAGGAAGGAGACCGTTGCATGGATCTCGGCTCCATTGGTGATATCCGGATCGTCGCCGGCATCCTTGATGACGAAACAGGATGCTTCGTTTTCCGAAAACCGCTGACCGTGAAGGGTGAAGTGGGCCGTTTCCCCTCGGGGAAGGGTGATCTCAACCTCCCCGACGATCTGCTGCTGCCGGAGCATGAGGGCCGCTCCCCTGGCCGCGGCGGTTGCGCAGGCCCCGGTGGTATAGCCGGAGCGGAGAGATTTCATGAATACTCCAGCACCACCGGCAGGGGGGCTCCCGACTTCAGAGCCTGGAGTGCCTGTTCCCGCAGTTCCCCCTTCCCCAACTCTTCCTTACCGGAGAGATCGTCGATGTCGATCCGGACGATCCCGGTGATCCGGAGCTTGTCGTCGCTGTAGCCGCTAAAGGTGACCCCCGGCTGGTATTTCCCCATGAGGCAGTCCAATGCCCGGACCTTTTCGCTCTGCTCCTCCACCTTTGTCGCTCGGCCCCGGATGATGACGCTCCGGTAGAGGTATTCCGCCCGGCAGGGGTTTTCGGTATCTCCCTGCACGTAGGCGATGGGGAGGTCCACCTCAAAGCAGACCCGGCTGTCGCGACGGATATCGTCCAGCTTTTCCCCTTCCAGGGCGCAGTGAAAATAGAGAGACCAGCCGTCACGGGCGAAGTTCAGCGGTTTGATCATGGGCCAGCCATCGGAGGAGATGGTCCCCAGACGCCCCACGGGGGAGCGGTCCAGGAGAGCGAACAGGAGAGCCGAGTCGGTGATCCGTTTGTCCGGCTTGCGCATGAGTTATGTCCCTTCAGCCATGATGAGCAGGGCATTGACCACCGCGGCCGCGATGGTGGACCCCCCTTTGCGTCCGCGGTTAGTGATGAAGGGGAGGTCGAACTCCGGGGCCGTGACTATGAGCTGCTCCTTGCTCTCCGCCGCGCCGACGAATCCCACCGGGAGGCCGATGACGAGATCGGGGCGGACCCCTCTCTCCCGGACCAGGCGGAGGAGTTCGAAGAGAGCGGTGGGGGCGTTGCCGATGACGAAGATGCCGTTAGCGGGATCGTCCAGAGCCTTGCGCATGGCAGCCACGGAGCGGGTGATCCCTTGGGCTTGGGCCAGAGTCGCCACATCCGGGTCGGCCACATGGCAGGAGGTCCTGATTCCGAACCGCTTCAGCCGCGGCTTGGAGATGCCGGAGAGGGCCATGGTGGTGTCGGTGACGATTCCTTTCCCTCCCCGGAGGGCAGCCACGGCTCTGGCAACCGCTTCAGGGGAGATGAAAAGTGATGTGGTGAATTCGAAGTCGGCACTGGTATGGATGACCCGCCGGACAATGGGCCATTCCGTCGGGGACCAGGGGTGCGGTCCCACTTCCGCTTCGATGATTCGGAAGGATTCCGCCTCTATTTCTTCGGGACGCAGGTGCAAAGACATCAGTACCACCCCGTGGCGGTGAGCCCTTGGGCTATCCGCTCCACTACCACTTCAGCCAGCTTCCGGTGGACTCCCAGATGCGGCCCCATGACCATCTCCACCCCTGGATGCCGCGCCATACCGGCGGTCAGTTCCTCGGGGAGGTCATGCAGGACATGAGCCCCCACGAAGAGGAAATAGGGGATGAGGAGTACCCGCTTTGCCCCTTGTGCCACGCAGCTGTCGATCCCCTGCTGGATGTCCGGCTGATGGAGTTCGCGAAAAGCGACCTCCACGATGTCGTAACCGGTCATCTCCCGCACCATCCCGGCGATTTCCACGGCTGCTTCATTGGCTTCGGCGATCCGGCTTCCGTGGGCCATGAGGAGAATCGCGGTCTTTTTTTCAGGCATCACCCTTCCCCCTTCAGCTTCTTCAGCAGCAGTTCATTCAGCACGGCCGGATTGCCCTTTCCTTTGCTCGCCTTCATGGCCTGCCCCACGAAGAAGCCCAGGACCTTTTCCTTTCCCCCCCGGAACTCTTCCACCTGTCCCCAGTTGGCGGCCATGATCTCATCCACGATCTTCTCCAGGGCACCCGTGTCGGAAACCTGCAGCAGTCCCTTCTCCTCAACGATCTGAGCCGGTTCCTTGCCGCTCTGCCAGATCTCGTCGAAGACGGTCTTGGCGATCTTGCCGGAGATAGTCCCCTTGTCCATGAGTCCCAGGAGCCCAGCAAGGAGTCGGGGCGTCACCGGGCAGGAGGCGATGGCAAGCCCCTTGTCATTGAGTCCCCTGGTAACTTCTCCCATGATCCAGTTGGCGGCCGACTTGGGGTGGCAGCCAAGGCTGAGGCAGGCGTCGAAGTAGTCGGCCAGCTCCCGGCTGGAGGTGAGAACCTCTGCATCCTGGGTCGAGAGCCCCAGTTCGGAGGTGTACCGTATCCGCCGCGCCTCCGGGAGCTCCGGCAGGGAGCGACGTGTCTCCTCCACCCAGTCGTCGGAGATGACCAGCGGCACCAGATCCGGGTCCGGGAAGTAGCGGTAGTCGTGGGCCTCTTCCTTGCTCCGCATGGAGCGGGTAACCCCCGAGTCCGGGTTGAAGAGGCGGGTCTCCTGCACTACCTTCCCCCCATCCTCGATGAGGTCGATCTGGCGCTCAATTTCGTACTCGATGGCCTGCTTGACGAACTTGAAGGAGTTGACGTTCTTGATCTCGGCCCTGGTCCCCAAGGTTTCCGAACCCACCGGCATCACCGAGACGTTGGCGTCGCAGCGAAAACTCCCCTCTTCCATGTTACCGTCGGTGATTCCCAGGTAGACCACGATCTGGTGGAGTTTCTTCAGGTAGGCCACCGCCTCGTCGGCGGAGCGGAGGTCCGGTTCGGAGACGATCTCCAACAGCGGGGTGCAGGCCCGGTTCAGGTCAACCCCGGAGCCGTCCCCCAGCCCCGGCAGATCCCCGTGGACCAGTTTCCCCGCGTCCTCTTCCATATGGATGCGGGTGATGCCGATCCGCTTCACCATGCCCTCCAGCTCGATATCCAGGTGTCCCCCCACACAGATGGGGAGCTCATACTGGCTGATCTGATACCCCTTGGGGAGGTCGGGATAGAAGTAGTTCTTCCGGGCGAAGATGGAGCGGGGAGAGATTTCGCACCCCGTGGCGAGTCCGGCCCGGATGGCGTACTCCACGACCTTCCTGTTCAGGACGGGGAGCGCTCCCGGCAGCCCCAGGCAGACCGGGCAACTCTGGGAGTTGGGTTCGGAGCCGAAGGTGGTGGGGCAGCCGCAGAAGATCTTGGTGTTGGTCAGAAGCTGGACATGGACCTCAAGTCCGATGACGGGTTGGTAGTTCATTCTTATTACTCCGAAAGCAAGTTACAGTGATGTTAAATCTGAGCCTTCCGTTGGTGCCACTCCGTCGCCTGCTCGAAGGCGTAGGCGGCGTTGAGGATCGCTTCTTCGCCGAAGGGGCGGCCGATGAGCTGGAGGCCGATGGGGAGGCCGGTGGCGCTGAAACCGGCGGGGACGGAGATGCCGCAGGTGCCGGCCAGGTTCACGGGAATGGTGAAGATGTCGGAGAGATACATCTGCAACGGATCGTTTACCTTTTCGCCGATCTTGAAGGCCGGAGTGGGGGCCACCGGCGCCAGGATCAGGTCCACCTTTTCAAAGGCGGTGAGGAAATCGTTCCGGATGAGAGTCCTGACCTTCTGGGCCTTGAGGTAGTAGGCGTCGTAGTAGCCGGATGAGAGGGCATAGGTTCCCAGCATGATTCGCCGCTTCACCTCGTCGCCGAACCCTTCCGCACGACTCTTGCAGTACATCTCCAGCAGCCCCCTGGCGTCTCGGTTCCGATGGCCGAAGCGTACCCCGTCGTAGCGGGCCAGGTTGGAGCTGGCCTCGGCAGTGGCGATGAGGTAGTAACAGGCCACGGCGTAGTCGGTGTGAGGGAGGGAAACATCCACAATTTCCGCTCCCAGGCTCAGGTACGTTGCCACTGCTTCATCCATGGTTTTCCGCACGTCCGAGTCCAGACCCTCGATGAAGTACTCCTTGGGGAGGCCGATTTTCAACCCTTTTACCCCGCCGGGAAGTGCGGCAGTGTAATCGGGAACCGGGAGATCCACACTGGTGGAGTCCTTGGGGTCATGCCCCGCAATGGCGCCCAGCATGAGGGCGCAGTCTCTCACGTCACGGGTCACCGGGCCCACCTGATCCAGGGACGAGGCGTAGGCGATGACCCCATAGCGGGAGACCCGGCCATAGGTCGGCTTCAATCCGACACAGCCGCAGTGAGAGGCGGGCTGGCGGATGGAGCCTCCGGTGTCGGTTCCCAGGGTCGCCGTGGCCTGTCGGGCCGCCATGGCCGCGGCGGAGCCGCCGGAAGAGCCGCCGGGGATGCACTCCAGATCCCAGGGGTTGCGCGTGACTCCGTAGGCGCTGGACTCGGTGGAGGAGCCCATGGCGAATTCATCCTGGTTGAGCTTTCCCACCAGGACCATCCCCCTCTCTTTCAGCTTCTCCCAGGAGGTGGCGCTGTAGGGGGGAATGAAATTCTCCAGGATACGGGAGCCGCAGGTGGTCCGGATTCCTTCCGTAAGGAAAATATCCTTCAGCGCCAGCGGGATGCCGGTGAGCATATCCCCCTTACCCGCGGCGATCCGTTGGTCCGCCGCCGTTGCGGCGCTAAGCGCCGCCTCAGGGGTGACGGTGATGAAGGCGTTCACCCTGCTCTCCGTGGCCTCGATGCGGGCCAGCATCGTTTGGGTGGCCTCCACCGAGGAAAGCTCTCGGCGCTGCAGTTTGTCGCTCAGTTCATGTATGGTCAGTTCAAAAATTTCCATGCGTAACCCCGGGTAATGTCGTGGCGGCGCGGCGGATACGTCTCCGTGCCGGATTGCGTACTATAGCAGAATCAGGAAAATGGCCAAACAAAAAACAGATGTGGCAGGAGGAAGATGTCACTCTCCCCCACGGGGAAATCCGTCTCATCACGCAGGTGGGGAAGGGGCATAAGGTGAGAAGATGAGGATGGCGTCGACGCTCTGCGAACTCCGGCTTGAAAGCAGCGACAAGAGATAGTAAACTGACCACCGTTTTCACCACTCACAGGGGAGGATCTATCGTGAAAAGGTTGATAAAAGCCGCAGCCGTGCAGTTTAATCTGGTTGTCGGAGATATAGACGCCAACCTGGCATATGTACGAGACGCCTTGGGACGAGTCGCCGTCCAGGGGTGCAACCTGGCGGTGCTGCCGGAGATGTGGAGCACCGGCTACTCCTATCGCAACCTGAACGAACTGGCCCAGCGGACTCCGGAGGTTCTGGATGAGCTGGCAAGACTCTCCCGGGAGTACGGCATGGTCATCGTGGGGAGTCTGCCCGAACCCCATGGGGAGAAGGTCTGCAACACCGCCTATCTGCTGGACCGGGGGGTTCTGGTGGGGAGCTATCGCAAGATCCATCTCTTCTCCATGATGGGAGAAGACCGGTCACTCCACGGCGGGGACTCCTGGCTCATGGTGGAAACTTCCGTGGGACGACTGGGAGTCCTGATCTGCTATGATCTTCGCTTCCCCGAGTTGGCGCGGCGGTTGGCCGTGGAAGGGGCCGATATACTGGTGGTCCCGTCCGAGTGGCCCAAGCCGCGGCAGGAGCATTGGCGGGCGCTCCTCAAGGCACGGGCCATCGAGAACCAGCTTTTTGTAGTGGCAGCCAACTGTTGCGGTGTTCAGGCGAAGCTGGATTTTTTCGGAGAGAGCATGATCATCGGACCCAAAGGGGAGCTCCTGGCGGAAGCGGGGTATGAAAACACCGAGTTGATCGCGACTCTGGATTTTGAGACCATGGAGAGCTGGCGGCTCCAGATCCCCTGTCTCCTGGACCGGAAGCCGGAGTGCTACTGAGAAGATAGTTTGTAACCTTTTTCGTGTAACCTCCGTCTATCATATTGGAGATCTTCCTGTGGCAACCGGATCTTCACAGATGGAGGTGACGGTGATGAAAAAAACATATCTTGCTCTTGTCGTATGCATACTCATTTTAGCCGGCGCCAGAGTGGGTTCTGCCGATGGGTACCATGGCGGGGGTCACTACCGGTGTGGGTGGGGCGGACCGGCATTTCGGGGGAGCATCTGGATCGGCCCCGGATGGGGCGGTTGGGGATGGGTGCCTCCGGTATCCCCGTACTATGCGCCGCAGGTAATCATCCCGCAACAGACACCGCTCTATCCCGAGCCGCAGCAGAGTCAGCCTGAGGAACAGGGGTACTGGTACTACTGCCCGAATCCTGCCGGATACTATCCGTATGTCAAGAAATGTCCCGAAGGTTGGCTGAAAGTCGTTCCGACCCCCCCACCACCTAACCCCAAGGAGTGAGCCATGTGCAAACAGCTGCGGGATATCGTGACGACGGTGATGTTGTTGGTGGTGGCGGGATGTGCTTCCCTCCCCACCGGGCCAAGTGTCAGAGTAATGCCGGCTCCGGGGAAGACGTGGGAGCAGTTCCAGGCTGACGACGCCGTCTGTCGCAACTGGTCCGCTCGGCAGACAGGTTTGTCTCCGCAACAGGCTGCCGGTCAGGATACCGTCACGGGAGCCGCCGTGGGGAGCGTGATCGGCGCGGGAGTAGGGGCGGTTCTGGGCGCCGCCTCGGGGAATCCGGGTGCCGGCGCGGCCATCGGTGCGGGAAGCGGCCTGCTGCTGGGGACGGCAGCGGGAGCCAACGCCGGGGAGCTTTCCGGCTGGGAGGCGCAGCAACGGTATGACATCGCCTATGAACAGTGTATGTATGCCAGGGGAAACCAAGTGCCGGGGGTTACGGTGACGAGGACGCGTCGTTTTCTGTCTGTACCTCCACCACCACCTCCGCCTGATTATCATGGTCCCACCGCTCCGGTGATGCCCGGCTATGACCCGCCTTATCCTGTGCGTTAGGAGTTATGGAGATAAGAACCACTCCATTGCCTCCTGAGGATGACGATGCAGAGCTGGTCAAGAGCGCTGCGGGGGGAGATGATCGTGCGTTTACCGAGCTTGTCGCTCGCCATAAGCGCCGAGTGTTCCGACTGGCGGCTCGCTTTACCCGCTCGGAACATGAACTGGATGATCTTTGCCAGGAAATATTTCTCAAGGTCTATGAGAATTTGAGGCAATTTCGGGGGGACGCCCCCTTCGAGCATTGGGTCTCCCGCATCGCGGTCCGAACCTGTTACGATGCGCTCCGGAAGCAGCGTCATGACAAGCGGCATCTCCCGCTGGACGAACTTCCCTTCGAACCCCATGACCGGCGGATCGATGATCAGCTTGCTGCGGCCGAGGCGCGCAATGTCGTAATGTGGGGGGTGGCGCAACTCAAGGCTGAAGAGCGGCTCGTCATTACACTCATGGAGTTGGAAGAGAAGTCGGTGAAAGAAATTGCCGGGCTGACCGGTTGGACCGAGGTTAACGTCAAGGTGCGGGCTTGGCGGGCTCGAAAGGCGTTACAACGGATTCTGGAGGATGCGGACCATGAACGATACATCCGATGACCGCCTGAAGCAGCTCTTTGCCAGGGCCCGTGGAGCCGAGCAGGAACTATCTCTGCGGGAAGAAGGGTTCGAGGGGCGTCTCATGGCGCGGCTTCGGGAAGAGCAGATCGAAGGGACACCCTGGTACCTCTGGGCCTGGCGCTCTGTTCCGCTCTTCTCGGTCGTGATCCTGCTGCTCAGCACTCTCTGCGGCATCCAGACCTCGGAGACGGGCTCTTCTCTTTTTCAAGCGCTAACCAGCGGTTATGAAGAGTCCACTCTGGTCAGTTATTATACGGGGGAATGATTATGCGCTCAGGCCAGGCGATTGCGGCGGTTACCCTCATCTTTCTGCTGGGAGCGGCAACAGGGGGACTAACGGCACATCTCATCCATCAGAAGCGGATGGAACGGATGGTGAGGGGGGGGGCCGGTCCCATGTCCGAGATGATTCTCAAGAAGATGGATCGCGAACTCAAGCTCGACACTCTCCAACGGGAGGCTATTCGCGGTATCATTCAGGAGACCCACGGAGAGATGCGGCAGATCCGGCGCCAGTTTCATCCCCAGACTCGCCTGGTACTGGCCAGGTCGGAGGAACGGATCAGGGCGCTGTTGCGTCCCGACCAGAAGGAGGCCTTCCAGCGTCTCATTGAAAAGCGGCGGCGGCAATGGGAGGAAAATGACGAAAGGCCCCACCCGGAAGGAGCTCCTCCGGAAGCCGGCCTTCCCTCACGGCCATGAACATTTTGTGTAACCTTTTCCTGCTTGGTGACGTCTTGATAGAATAGATACAAACAACCTGTTTCTACAAAGGAGAGCAGACATGTCAGGAAAACGCAACAGCATGATAAAAATCGGGATAGTGGTGGGGATCGCAGCAATCATGGCATCTGCCGGCATCGTCCAGGCAAACCCGGGGGGATGGGGTGGTGAGCCGTGCAGTAAACATGAGCGGAACCATGACCGGGAATTTGGACGGAAACTTGGACTCACCGATGCCCAGAAAGCCCAAGCAAAGGCAATTTTCCAGGGAAACAGGGATCAGGTGAAGCCGCTTTTTACCTCCCTGCGTACTGAGGAGAAAAACCTGCAGGGATTGATTCATGCCGACACTCTCGATGAGGCGGCGATCCGGGCTGAGACCGCCAAGGTCGCAGGGATTCAGGCGGATCTCAATGTCAACAGGGCGAAGGTGGAGGCGCAGTTCCGTGCCGTCCTTACCCCGGCGCAGGTGGTTCTTCTGAAGGCCATGCCGGAAAAATGTCACAAGAGAGGCGGGCCTCCTCCCGCACCTGAAGAATAGCCGCCGGGAAGATTACTTGGAGAGCTTGCTTCCCGCAAGCTCTCCCCTTGGGGTCGCTCTATCCCTCCTGGAGCGGCCCCCTTTTTCCCTTCGACTTCGCTCAGGGGCCCCCTTCGACTCTCCTGAGGGATGCTGACCTTGAGGAATCTATGACGGACAACGACCTTACCCGTGCCGAGGCGCTCTTCCTGGAGGGGAATGACCTGATGGGGGCTGATGCGTGCCGGGCCGAGTGCTGTTTTCGGGAGGCGATCAGGCTGCAGCCGGAGTTCGCCCAAGCCCACGCCAACCTCGCCCTCCTGCTGGAGCAACAGGGAAGGCCGACCGAGGCTGAGCATGAGTATCGACGTGCCATCGCTCTTAACCAACATCTGGACAGAACTCTTCTGAATCTGGGAGCGCTGCTCACCGTTCAGAAACGGTTCGCCGAGGCCGAGGCCGCCTATGGAGAGGCGCTGAAGCTGAACCCTGGTTCACCGGCGCCCTGGTCCAATCTGGGGGTACTGCTGGCGTGCCGGAAAGAGGAAGAGGAGGCGGAACGGTGCTACCGGAGGGCGCTGGAGCTAGATTCCGGGTACTCTTTGGCTCGGTTCAATCTCAGCTACCTGCTGCTGCGCCAGGGGCGCCTGGAGGAGGGGTGGCTCTGTCTGGAGGCGCGCAACTGGTATGCTTCCCTGGAAAAAAGAGTCTCCTCTCCCCGCTGGCAGGGTGAATCCCTGAAAGGAAAATCACTGCTTATCGGCTTCGAGGCGGGGCATGGGGACATGATTCAGTTCTGTCGTTTTGCCGCGATCTTGAAAGCCGGGGGGGCGGCGCGGATCACCCTGCTCTGCCACCCCGCATTGAAAACACTGTTCAGTTCCTTGAAAGCCGTGGATCTTCTCCTCTCCTTTGACGAAGAACTCTCTCCTGAACAGTGGGAATTCTGGATCCCACCCTTCTCCATACCGTACCATTGCCGGACCCGGCTGGATTCCATTCCCGCAGAGATACCCTATCTGTACGCCGACAGGAAGTTGGTTGAAAGATGGTCAGGGGAGCTGGGAGAGAAGTATGAACCCTCGACTCTCCGGGTCGGCCTGGTCTGGCAGGGGAATCCCGATTTCGAAAACGACGGTGAACGCTCGCTCCCCAATCTGGAGCCGCTGGAGCCTTTGGGGGGCATTGAGGGAGTCCGCTTTTTCAGCCTGCAAAAAGGGAAGGGGGAGGCTCAGGCGGCAGAGGCGCCGACCACTCTGCCTCTGGTGAATCTGGGGCCACGGATCGCCGACTTTGCCGATTGTGCGGCTGTTGTCATGAATCTGGACCTGATTATCTCCGTGGATACCGCCGTGGCGCACTTGGCCGGGGCTCTGGGGAAGGAGTGCTGGCTCCTCTTGCCCGACTACATGACCGACTGGCGCTGGCTCACCGGGCGTAGCGATTCACCCTGGTATCCCGGCGTGATGCGCCTCTTCCGTCAGTCACGCAGGGGGGAGTGGGGACCCGTGGTGGCAGAACTTTGCCAAGCGCTGGCAGAGCGGATTTCCCGGGAAGCCGGGTGAACCCGTGGGATGGGATCGTTAAATCGTGTTGACTTCACCCGGTGGAAGGACTATTTTTACGCTGTTTTTGTTTACGCCATAAGGGGAGGGAACAGTTTTGGTCTTCTTTGCCGGTACAGGTCTGGTCGTTAAGCTCGTGCTCATACTACTCATCTACTTCTCTGTGGTCTCCTGGGCCATCATCTTCTACAAACTCCTCCAAGTATACCGGGCCAACAAGGAGTCGGAGCGGTTTCTGGAGTTTTTCTGGAAGAGCAAGCGGTTCGATACCATCAGCAGTCAGCTGGACCGCTTTCCCAACTCCCCTCTCTCTATCATGTTCAATGAAGGGTACACGGAATTGAAGAAGCTGATGGAAACAGGGGGGGAGCAGCAGATCGATGATCCCTCGGTCATCAGCACCGAAGGGGGGGGGATCGATAACATTTCCCGGGCGCTCCGGCGCGCCACCACCTCCGAGATCACCCGTCTGGAGAAGTACACCACCTTCCTGGCCACCACCGGCTCCACGGCCCCCTTCATCGGGCTGTTCGGTACGGTCTGGGGGATCATGACCGCCTTCAAGGGGATCGGGGAGAGCGGTTCCGCCTCCCTGGCCGTTGTTGCTCCGGGGATCGCCGAGGCGCTCATCGCCACGGCCATCGGCCTGGTGGCGGCCATTCCGGCGGTCATGGGGTACAATCATTTCCAGAACAAGATCCGGGTGGTCATCGCCCAGATGGACAACTTCTCCACGGAATTTCTCAACATCGTGCAGCGCAGCTTCGGCAGGAAGTAGGAGGAGGCCATGGAAATCGGCAGCCGAAGCGGTGGCGACCGCGGCACCATGTCCCAGATCAACGTCACCCCGCTGGTGGACGTCATGCTGGTGCTCCTGGTCATCTTCATGGTGACCGCTCCCATGATGCAGCAGGGGGTCCAGGTGAACCTTCCCAAGGCGGACAGCAAGGGGCTCCCCGCGCCGGAGGAGGCGGTCATCGTCTCCATCGACAAGGGGGGGACGGCCTTCATCAACAGCACCGCCGTCAAGGCAGGGGAGATGCGGGAGAGGCTGGCGGAGCTCTTTGCCAAGCGGACCAAGAAAGAGGTCTTTCTCAAGGCAGACAAGGATGTCCCCTACGGTGATGTGGTCAAGGCCATGGCGGACATCAAGGGGGCAGGGGTGGAACGGCTGGGGATGATTACGGAGCCGTCTTCCCGGCGATGACCCGCAGGCGGCGGCAACAGAAGATACGACAGCCGACTAACGGACTGGGCGGCATGCTGGCTCTCTCGCTGGCGTTCCACCTGGTCTTCTTTTTTTCGGCTGCGAGTCTGGAGCTCTTCCGGCAGGATTTTCCGGTGGCGCCTCAGGCGATCTTCGTGGATATGGTGACCCTGCCGGTGGCGTCACCCCAGGCGGGAGCGCCGTCGGGAGCGGTAAAGGGGGCTCCCGTATCGGTAAGAGTTCCTGCGCCGATTCCGCAGCCGCGCCCTGCTGCGCCGCAGATGAGGCAGCCCAAGGTCAAAGCGGCTCCGATGAAAAGTGCGAAGGTTCCTCCCAAGGGGGGGGGCGGGGAAACTCCCCAGGAGTACGAGGCGCGATTGGAGGCCCTGGAGCGGAGCGCCGAGGCCCGTCGCCAGGAGACGGCGTTGGCCGAGATCCGGCAGCGGATCGCCACCCGAAACAGGGAGGGAGCTGCGGCCGGGATGCCCGGAGGGACCGGCACCCAGGCCGGGAGTGATTACGCCGCCTATCTCCAGTCACGGCTCAAGGAGTCATTCTCCCTCACCATCGCCTGGCAGGCCAAGAAACCGCTGGTGGCGATACGGCTGACCATTGACGGGAAAGGGGCGCTCACCTCGTACAAGATCGAAAAGAGCAGCGGGGACGTGATCTTTGAGGATGCCGTATCCCGGGCGGTCCAACTGGCAAAGAAACATTTTCCTCCTCCGCCCGGCGGTAAGGAGCTCAGTTACGGGTTCGTTTTCAGGCCCGAGGGGGTAGACAAGAGGTGAGCAGATTCATCATGGTGGTGGCGCTGCTGGTGTCCATGGCAGCCACCGTTCCGGCCCAGGAGAACTATCTGGAAGTGACGGCCTCCGGGAGCGGCCAGCTCTCCTTGAGCGTTGCCACGCCGCAGCGGCTGGAGGGGAAGGATAATCCGGAGGTCGCGCAGGAGATTGCCGATGTCCTGGCCTTTGATATGACCCTTTCCGGGCTGTTTCAGGTTGCGGCCAAGGATCTGGAGCGGGGGGGGATTCGCCCTGGAGAGTTCAGCTATGCCCCCTGGAAGAGCGGCGGCACCAAGCTGGTGGTAAAGAGCGGCTACAGCATCACCGGGGGGGATCGGCTGACCCTGGATCTGCGACTTTACGATGTGCTCCAGGAGAAGGTCCTGACTGCCAACCGGTTTAGCGGGAGCAGCAGGGATGTCCGGCGGATGGCCCACGCCTTCGCCGACGAGATTCTCCGGGCCATGACCGGTCAGGCGGGACCGTTCACCGGGAAGATCGCCTTTGTCTCCAAGCGTACGGGGAACAAAGAGATCTATCTCATGGATTATGATGGTCGTTCCGTCCAGCAGCTGACCAAGAACAAATCCATCAACCTGAACCCCGATTTTTTTCCCAACGGCAGGGAGATCATCTATACCACCTACAAGAACCGGAACCCTGACCTCTATCGTCGGGAACTATACACCGGGGCCGAGGCAAAGGTCTCCACGCAGCGCGGTCTCAACGTCACGGCGGCAGTGGCCCCTGCAGGCGACCGAATTGCGCTGGCCATGAGCAAGGAGGGTCATTCCCAGATCTACGTCATCACTCCCCAGGGGAAGCAGTTGACGCGACTGACCAACTCTTCCGCCCTGGAGGTTTCCCCCGCCTGGTCTCCCGACGGCAAACAGCTGGCCTTCGTCTCGGACCGCCTGGGTAAGCCGCAGATCTTTGTGGCGACTGACGATGGCTCAACTGTGCGACGGCTGACCACCAGTGGTTCCTATAATGTGGAGCCGCGCTGGTCTCCCAAGGGGAATCTGATCGCCTACTGCCGGCAGATGGGGGGAGGATTCCAGATTTTTCTCGTTAACCGCGACGGCAGCGGCAACACCCAGATCACCTCCGAAGGAAGTAACGAGCATCCCCGCTGGTCCCCCGACGGGCGGTTCATAACCTTCAGTTCCAAGAGGGGAGGGAAGGAGTCAATTTATGTCATGCGGGCCGACGGTACGGGGCAGACGAAGGTCTCCCGGAACAGTGGGAGCGACACCCATCCGGTCTGGTCCCCCCGATGAGAACATAGAACTTGTTTTATCAGCTGAGTCCGGTATAATCTTACCCCCCCCCCCCCCACCTTCATGGTCCCTCATGGGATCACAACTACACAAAGGAGAAACAGATCATGCGAAACGGCATAACAACGTTGATTGCGGCACTTTGTTGCACCTTGATGCTGGCGACGGGATGCGCTAAAAAAGAGCTGGTAAAGGCGGAGACTCCTCCCCCTGAAGTCGTCGTGGTATCGCCGCCACCGGCGCCTGCTCCGGTTATACCAGAGCAGGTGAAAGAGAACCCCGTCGTCAAGGATGCGGTAGTAGGCACCGAAGAGATAGCTGCGCTGTCCGAAGATGCTACGGCGTCCAAGTTGTTCCAGACCATCTATTTCGATTTCGACGCTTTCACCCTCAGTGAAGCAGCCCGTGACTCCTTGGCGAAAAACGCCGTGGCCCTCAAGAAGAGCAAGGGGCTGAAGGTTCAGATTCAGGGGAACTGTGATGAGCGGGGATCGGACGCCTACAACCTTGCCCTAGGTGAAAAGCGGGCCAAGGCTGCCTATGACTACCTCATCACCCTGGGGGCGCCTTCAAACCAGCTTCATGTGATCAGCTACGGCAAAGAGCGCCCCGTTGATCCGGGGCATGACGAGGCTGCCTGGGCAAAAAACCGTCGTGATGATTTCGTTGTTCTGAAATAGACATATGGCTTGTTCCCCGAGAGAAGGAGTTTACCCCATGCAGATGATTAAAGTTGCGGCGCCGTTTCTGGCGCTGCTCCTCTTTGCCGGCTGCGCCAGTAAAAACGATCTCGATAGCCTCAAGCGCGATCTGGACGAAATGAACAGCCGCCAGTCCAAATCGGAAAGGGAGCTCTCCGTCGTTAGGAACGAAAGCAGGGAGGGGATGGATAAGACCCTGAAGGACGCCCAGAAAGAGTTGGACGGTATCCGCAAAGGGAATGCCGATTTCCAGGCGTCCCTGGAAGCCATAAAGGTTGATCTGCAACTCCTTGCCGGGAAGGTGGATGACCTGTCGCTCCAGGGGAAAAAACCGGCTGATGACCTGGCGCTCTTCAAGGAAGATATGGAACGGCGTCTTGTGGCCCTGGAGACGAAACTTCAGGGGCTTTCCAAGGAGCAGGAGGCGGTTCAGAAGCAGGCGGCGGAGAGTCCGGAGAACCTCTACCAGTCAGGGCAGGAGGCATTCAAGGCGGGAGAGATGAAAAAGGCCCGGGAGTTGTTCTCACGTTTTGCCGAGCTCTATCCCAAGCATGCCATGGCGGCCAACGCCGTCTACTGGATCGGCGAGAGCTACTACAACGAGAAGAGCTACGATCAGGCGATCCTGGAGTTCCAGAAGGTGATCAAGAACTATCCTGACAAGGAAAAGGTGTCATCGGCCATGCTGAAACAGGGGATGGCCTTCATCAGCCTGAATGATACCAAGAGCGCCAAGTATATCTTCAAGGAACTGGTTAAACAGTATCCGGCCAGCGAGGAGTCAAAGCGGGCCAAGGATCAACTCAAGGGGCTGAAATAACAAATCGCTCTGCCAAGATACAGAAGGGGGAGGTGGCGCTTCCGGCGGATACCGGCATCCTGATTCTGAAACTTTAGTCGGTTTTTCGAGACGCTATCAGGACAAGCACTGGTCCAGCGAGGGCAATGCCGCAGCCTGAAGCAGGCTGAGCGGGGGAGACGATGACCAGACGAGCGCTGATCTGCGGCATCTCGGGGCAGGACGGGGCGTATCTTGCCCGGTTTCTGCTGGACAAGGGATATGAGGTTCACGGCACCGCCCGTGACGCCCAGATGGCCACCTTTCACAATCTGGCGCGACTGGGTGCCCGGGAGCGGATTGTTCCCCACTCCATGGCGCTCAACGACTTTCGCAGCGTGCTGCAGGTGTTGGCCAAGGTCGACCCCGACGAGATCTACAATCTGGCGGGTCAGAGTTCCGTGGGGCTCTCCTTCGAGCAGCCGGTGGAGACGCTGGAGAGTATCAGCATGGGAACCCTCAATCTCCTTGAGGTGATCCGCTTCATCCAGAAGCCGATCCGGCTGTACAATGCCGGCTCCAGTGAATGTTTCGGCGACACCGGCGGTCTCCCTGCCGACGAAATGACCCCCTTCCGCCCCCGCAGCCCCTACGCCGTGGCCAAGGCCACCGCCCACTGGCAGGTGGCCAACTACCGGGAGGCCTATGACCTCTTCGCCTGCACCGGCATCCTCTTCAACCATGAATCCCCCCTCCGCCCCGAACGGTTCGTCACCCGCAAGATCATCGCCTCGGCCTGCCGCATCGCCCAGGGAAGCCCGGAAAAGCTCCAGCTGGGGGCCATCTCCATCGCCCGGGATTGGGGGCTGGCCTCGGAGTATGTGGACGCCATGTGGCGGATGCTGCAGCAGGATGCGCCGGAGGATTACGTCATTGCCACGGGTGAAACCAATACCCTGGAATCCTTCGTGGTGCAAAGCTTTACCCATCTGGGGCTCGACTGGCGGGAGCATGTGGTCACCAATCCCTCCTTTCTCCGTCCTTCGGAAATAATGATCAGCCGGGGGAATCCGGACAAGGCCCGGCGAGAGCTGGGATGGCAGGCTTCCTGCCGGATGAAGGATGTCATCAAGGTGATGATCACCGCGCAACAGGAGATGTTATGACTGAACTCTTATGCTTCAAGGCCTACGACATCCGGGGGAGCGTCCCGGAGGAGCTGAACGAGGAGATCGCCTACGGGCTGGGGCGTGCCTTCGCGGAGGAGTTTTCCCCCAGGAGTGTCATCGTGGGGCAAGATATCCGTGAGGAGAGTCCGGCTCTGGCCTCTGCCGTGGCCCGGGGGCTCAACGACGGCGGGGTTCAGGTGGTGGACATCGGTCTCTGCGGCACGGAGGAGGTCTATTTCCAGACCTTCCATCGCCAGGCCGACGGGGGGATCATGGTCACGGCCAGTCATAACCCCAAGGGATTCAACGGCATGAAACTGGTGCGCGCCGGTTCTCGTCCCATCAGCGGCGACAGCGGCCTCTTCGCCCTGCGCGACCGGGTCATCTCCGGCGGTTTTGCCGAGGTTGCGGTGAAGGGAGAGACCACGACGGAGCCGGACAAAGATGACTACATCGAACACCTGCTGGGGTATGTTGATCCGGCGGCGTTACGTCCCCTGCGCATCGTGGGGAATCCGGGCAACGGCGGGGCCGGGCCGATCATCCGCCTGCTCCAGGAGCGGCTCCCCTTTGAATTTTCCCTGATCCAGGAAACCCCGGACGGGAGTTTTCCCAACGGTGTCCCCAATCCGCTCCTCCCGGAAAACCGGGAAGCAACGGCCCGGGCCGTGGTGGAGAACGGGGCCGATTTCGGCATCGCTTGGGACGGCGATTTCGACCGCTGCTTCTTCTTTGATGAACAGGGGGAGTTCATCGAAGGGTACTATATCGTCGGTCTCCTGGCCGCGGCATTTCTGGCCCGGTATCCCGGTGAAAAGATCATCCATGACCCGCGTCTCACCTGGAACACCCGGGATATCGTTTCCCAGGCCGGAGGGATACCTGTCCAGAGCAAGACCGGCCACGCCTTCATCAAGGAGAGGATGCGGGCGGAAAACGCTATTTATGGGGGGGAGATGAGCGCCCACCACTATTTCCGGGATTTTGCCTTCTGCGACAGCGGCATGATCCCCTGGCTCCTGGTGGCGGAGCTGATCTCCCGCAGCGGCAAGTCGTTGTCGCAGCTGGTGGGAGAACGGATGGCCGCCTACCCCTGCAGCGGCGAGATCAACTACAAGGTGACCGATGTCCCGGCCACCATCAACCGTGTCATGGAGCGGTATGCTCCGGAGAACCCTGCGGTGGACCACACCGACGGTGTCAGCCTGGAATTCGCAGAGTGGCGCTTGAACATCCGCTCCTCCAACACCGAACCGCTGTTGCGGTTGAATCTGGAGAGTCGGGGGGATGCCGCTGCCGTGGCCCGGCATCTGGTGGAGATCGAATCATTGATCCACCTCTTCCCCTGACCGCCTGCCCGGCAGTCCCATCCGTCATTTGGCCGTCGCAGTGGTCAAATGGCGGATGAGAGTCGGCTCTTTTCGTTGCCTCTGTGAATCGCTCTCCGGAACTGTGACCCTGATCTCTCGTCGGAAATCTCCCCTAATAAGTACGTGAAATGCGAAGGTTAAAGGGGGGAGGATCGCCCATTGTCTGATTGATGCCGGTTTTTCGTGGGATAAACGGTATTATTACGGAGTTGGAGCGAAAATTGCAATAATGAGACGGATTGTAGCTTGTCAGCGCCTCCGGGGCCGACAAGGGTTACGAAGGAAAAGCCGTGCAAGGGAGTATAGGTATGTGCCGTGTGATCCGTCTGCTGTTGCTCTGTTCATTACTATCTATGACAATTTCTGTTTCGGGCGTCCTGGCCGCCGCCGCGCCGGCGATCCGTAACAGCCTTCCGGTACGGGATGACCCGCTGGTCCGGATGCCGGGAACCCAGCCGGGACAGGTGCCGACCCTGCAGAGCTCCACCACCTGCTACCCGTGTCACGGCTCCGGCTTGGCGACCTGGGATAAGGTGAAGCCGAACCAGGATCTTCGGGGGCGTACGGATTATACCGAATACGATATCTTCAAGGCGTGGCAGGGGTCCATGATGGGGAACTCCGCCCGGGATCCTCTCATGTTTGCCTGCTTCACCGTGGCGGCCCAGGACTCCATCTACGCCTTGGGGAACCCCAATGCCGTTGACATCTGTCTGCGGTGCCACTTTCCCAAGGGGTGGCTGGACGGCCGCTCCAGCGGAGACGGCCAACTCAACGCCTCGGCCATGACGGGAGAGGATTACGACGGCATCCAGTGCTCCTTCTGTCACCGCCTCAACGATCCCTTCTACAAGTCGACCTATGAGGGGAAGCGCGAAGGGGACAAATGGACCACCTACTGGGACGAACAGAACAGTACGAAGAATCCGCCTGAGTACCGCTCCCAGAATCGAGCCTATGAAACCTACCTGGCAGATATGCTGATCTCCCCCATGATCAAGCTGTTCAGCGGCGGACCGTTTTATCTCAACAACATTCCGGCCAACCTCCTCTATACGGAAAATGGGGGGGGACAGTACTTCGTTAGCCCGACAGATGAGCGGCGCGGCACCTTTGCCGATGTCTTTGTCAACGACCCTCCTGATCATCCGACCCTCTACAGCCGCTATCACAAGGGGAAGTTCATCTGCGCCACCTGCCATGATGTCTCCAACCCGGTCATGGCCAACATGACCTTCAAAAGCAGTAGGCCCGGCCAGAAGGTACTCCTCACCACAGAGAAGCTCCCTGCCTTTGCCTGGTCCCATGTGGAGCGGACCTATTCGGAATTCAGGCTCTCCGCGTACAACAATGAAGGGGGGGCGGCAGGGAAGGGGAACTTCCATCCCAATACCCCCAAATGGCAGTTCCCGGTGAACGGCTGGGAAACGGATCAGCCGGGGAACAAGATCACCAAGTGCCAGGACTGCCACATGTGTTCCCGGTGGAGCGTCGGCTCCAATGACCTCATCGGCCCGGTCCGTCCCCAGGATAGCAAGGAGCATCCGGATACCTGGACCCCCTGCCACGCCCTCACCGGAGGGAACGTCTGGATGACCTCCATTCTGGCCAGCATCGCCCCGGACAACCCCCAAAAGAATCCTCTCAACATGGAGCTGCTGGTGGGACCGGTACAGGTGGACCAGCTTACCATGGATGTCATGCAGGGGAGCTGGACAACGCTGCGCCCACCCAACATCGATCCGAACCTGCCGAATCAACCCAACATCTTCGCCGCTCTGGACCTGGCGGCCACCCGCATCCGCGGGGTTCTATTGAACGCCTCCAACATCACCGACCTGAAGTATCTCCCCACCACGGGGGGGCTCACCTTCCGGGTACAGAACAACTCCGGCCACAAGCTGATCTCCGGCTTCCCCGAGGGACGACGGATGTTCGTCAACATCAAGGTGTATAACGGCGCGACCCTGCTGCAGGAGATCAACCCCTACGACTACACGGTGGGGACCCTCAAGGGGCTCTCCGACTCGGCAAGCAGTCCTCCCCTGGGTTCCAATGAGATCCATTCCGATCCGCTGGTCTATGAGGTCAAGCTGGGGAGTACCATCACCAACGAACTGAAGACCTTTCACTTTGCCCTGGCGACCCATCGCTACAAGGACAACCGGATTCCTCCCCAGGGCTTCAACATCGCCGGGGCCGCAGTACGGCAGAGTGAGCCGGTCTGGGAGGGGAAATCCGTGCCTAATTACTTCACCGCGGCCGAGTATGCGGGGGGGTACGACGAGGTTAACCTTACGGTTCCCAAAGGGGCGACCACCATTGAGGTTAACCTCTATTACCAGACCACGAGCCGGGAATATATCGAGTTCCTCCGGGACGAGATCAACGGAACCGGCAAGCTGACACTCCCCCCCAGCGCCTACGTGGCCCAGAGCGACTCGTTTTTCACGAAACTCAAGGCGTGGGGAAATACCATTTTCCGGTTGTGGGACAATAACAGAAACGTGGATGGGGGGAAACCGTTCCTCATGACCCAGGGGGTCTGGAGAACGCCGTAATCATTTTCAACAAAACGGAGAATACAGATGAAAACACTGACGATACTCTACCTCTCCCTAGCGTTGCTTCTCATGGGCGCCTCCACGGCAGCGGCATGGCCGATGACCTACACCCTCTCCGGATTACTCACCGGCGATGTTGACGGAAAAACGTTCACCGGCGCTCCGTTTTCGTTGAGAGTCAACGCCGACAGTGATGCGGTAAATGCCGTGAGCCTCTTTGGCGCCAATGATCTCTATACCGTGGGAAACTATACCCCGTTGTTCAATGGTCCGGATCTGGCTGCTCTCCTTGACATCTCCGGCGTCGGCTCTTTTACCTTTGCGGATCGGCTCTGGCTCTGGGTAAGCCAGGGGAATTTTTACCCCCCGGGTGTTCTGGCGATTGGGACCGATACCGAGGGAGACTTCCTCGATCTCCAGGCGTCTTATCTGGAAACCTATCATCTGGTTACCGCGGTGAACGGACAGCCGCTCTCGGTGATGCAAGCCGGCGCCGTACCCTTCGCTCTGTTTTCCGTTCCTGATGGAGCCGCCGCGACACTGAATCTTTCCGGAGCCTCCGGGGTGACCCTGGATGCGGCGGTGCCCGAACCCTCCACTCTGCTGCTGCTGGGAACCGGTCTGGCCGGCCTGGTATTCATGGGGCGCCGACGGAGCTGACCCCCGCCTGAACCGTACCGCACGACAAAAGAGCCGTCAGGTTTCAGCAACCTGCCGGCTCTTTTGCTATACTTCTGCCTGCGTCGTCAATACTCAGGATCGGAGGATTCAGCCATGAGTCGCCTGAAAAAGTCTCTCTCCATCGTAGCCCTTCTTTTAACCGTGACGATTCTCTTCACCGCCCTGGCTCTCCCCTCCCTCATCCGGAGTAAGGGAGCGGAGGCGCTGAGCAAGAGCTATGGTCGAACCCTGGTGGTCGGAAAACTGTCCGTCAACCCCTTCACCTGGACGGTGGAGGCCCGGGGGATCAGCCTGAGCGAAAAGAAGAGCAGCGCCATCTTCTTCGCCTGCTCCAGCGTCAGGGTGAAGATCAGCCCCGCATCCATCTATCACCGCGCTCCGGTCCTCTCCAGCGTGGATATCGTCTCACCCTCTATTCATCTCATCCGTAATAACGCCTCCACCTACAACTTCAGCGATCTCATCCCCATCACGAAGGGGAGGCCTGACGATAAACCGGCACGGTTCTCCCTGAACAACATCCGGTTGCGGCAGGGTTCCGTTGACTTCACCGATCGGCTGAGTCCTGAAGAGCAGCGACAAGCGGTACGAAAGCTGGAGATCAGCATACCCTTTGTCAGCAATCTTCCCTATCTGGCGGAGAGTTATATCACCCCCGGCATGAGCGCCCTGGTTGATGGCGCCCCCTTTTCCCTGGAGGGAAAGATCAAGCCGTTCGCCAAATATCAGGAGGTTTCTATCGAGGTTAAACTGACGGATCTCGACCTCACCGACTATGCCGCCTACCTTCCCGCCACCGTCCCTGTCAGGCTTGTTTCCGGGAAGCTGACCACCGACCTCCGGATCATCCACCGGGCAGTGGCCACGGGAGAGCCGGCATTCATCGTGAGCGGTCTGGCCCGGGTGGATCACCTTGATCTGAGAGACCGGCAGAAAGAGCCGCTCCTCGCCCTGGACTCAGCATCCCTGCGGATCAGACAGGCGCGCATTCTTGCAGGGATCTATGATATTGACGCAGTCGAAATCACGGGACCCAGGGTTAATCTCTCCCGTAATGGAGAGGGGCTGTTCAATGTCATGGGGCTTGCGTCTCCCGCGAAAAAGGTGGAAGCGCCCCTTCCCGACCGGGAAAAGTCCAAGAAGTCGTTGCCGCTGCCGATGAAAGAGCGGAAAAGTGAAGAGATCGTAGTCAACGTGGCCAAGGTGACCCTGGAACAGGGGAAACTCCGGTTCAGGGACGAGCTCCCCACCGGAGGTTTCGGGGTGGATCTGGACGCCATTACCCTGAACGTCTCCGACTTTTCTACCCTGAAGGATAAAAACGCCCGGTACCTCCTCTCCTTTGTCACCAGTCGGAAGGAGGCGCTGGAGTTCACCGGGAGTTTCTCTGCTAAACCGGCGGCGACCGTCACCCAGGCGAAAGTGAGCGGCCTGCTGCTGGAGGCTGCCTACCCCTACCTGACCCAGTTCCTGACCTCGCCGGTATCGGGAAGAGTGGACGGCTCCGCGGGCATCACGTACACCCCCCAGGCCGGAGTGGAGATCACCGATCTTACTCTTATCCTCAATAAACTGGCCCTTGGTTTCGGGGGGAAGGATGGGGTCAGGATTCCGGAAATTACTCTCAAAGGGGGCGCCGTCGGCCTGAAGGAGCGTCGGGCCGGCGTGGAAAGTGTCGCCGTGAAGGGGGGGAGCGTCATCGTCTCCCGCTTTGCCGACGGGAAGCTCTCCCCCTTGTCCCTGCTGCGGCAGACGGTTCCGGTGACCGGGAACCCCCAGCCTTCTCCGCTCCCCTTCCGGTATGCGGTGAAATCCATTACCATCGACGGAGTTGACCTGAGCTTCACCGATCTTCAGAACAAGGGGGCTCCCACCATGACCCTCGGCAAGGTCGCGCTCTCCCTGAGAAACCTCACCGCGCCGGGCCGCCCTGTTATGCCGTTTAAATTCTCCGCAGAGTTTGCCGGCGGTTCCCTCGCCTCCGGAGGAAAGCTGGCCCTTGCACCGTTCCAATTTTCCGGAGAGTGCTCCCTCAAGGGGATCCCCCTCACCGCCCTGGACGCCTACTTTCCGGAAGAGCTCCATCTCATTGTCGCCGACGGAATTTTGGAGAGCAATCTTTCCCTTACCCTTGCCGCCGCCAATGAGGGGGTGAGCGGAACCTTTCAGGGAGATCTGACGGTCAAGCGTTTTCACGGACTGGATGACGAGGAAGGGGACGATCTCCTCAAGTGGGAGAATCTCCATCTTGCCGGTATCAGCGGTACGATGAAACCGTTCAGCCTGAATCTCGAACAGGTTTCGCTCACCGATTACTTTGCCCGGGTCACCGTTGAGAAGGATTCCTCCCTCAATCTGCAGAAAATATACGTGGCCAGGCAGAGTCCGGCTGTAGCGGCTTCTCTCCCCGGGCAGCCGGCGTCACCTCCAACTCCGGCACCTTCGGCCGGAAAGATTGCCATTCGGGCGGTGACCCTTCAAGGGGGTACCCTTGATTTTTCCGACCGCCACATCAAACCGGAATTCTCGGCAACCATGTACCGGCTGGGTGGGAGGATTGACGGGCTCTCTTCGGAACAGATGAAGTTCGCCGACGTGGACCTGCGAGGGAACCTGCGCAACCAGTCACCCCTGGGGATCACCGGTAAGATCAACCCGCTGCGGGGGGACCTGTTTCTTGACATGAAGGTGAGCTTCTCCGATATCGAGCTTTCCCCCATGTCACCCTACTCAGGCACGTACCTGGGGTATGCGGTGGACAAGGGGAAGCTGTACCTTGATCTGCTGTACCGCATCGAGAACAAGCAGCTGGTGTCTGAGAACAAGCTATTTATCGATCAGTTAACCTTCGGTGACAAGGTGGAAAGCGTCAAGGCGACGAACCTTCCGGTCCGGCTGGCTATCGCTCTTCTCAAGGACAGCAAGGGGGAGATTCATCTGGATCTCCCCGTCACCGGCAGGACCGACGACCCGAAATTCAGTATCTGGAAGGTCATCGGCCAGGTGCTGGTGAATCTGCTGGAGAAGGCCGCCACCGCTCCGTTCAAACTCCTCGGCTCGCTCTTTGGGAGTTCGGAAAACTTTAGCAGTGTGGAGTTCGTCCCCGGCTCCGTAGAGCTTGCCGTGAGTGAGCAGCAAAAGCTGACCAAGTTAGGGAAGCTCTTGGCCGATCGGCCGGCACTCAATCTTGAGGTCAGTGGTTTCGTCGACAAGGAACGCGATCCCGAGGGATATCGTGAAGAGCTGCTCCGGAAGAAGATGAAGAATGAGAAGTTCCTGGCGCTGGTGAAGGAGAAGAAGAATCTCCCCGGTCAGACGGCTGAAGAGTTGACCGTCACAGGCGAAGAGTCTTCCCGGTTGCTCACGGCGGTCTACAAGAAGGAGAAGTTTCCCAAACCGCGCAACGTCATCGGCCTGGACAAGGAACTTCCCGAGCAGGAGATGAAGAAGCTGATTTTTGCCAACACGACGGTGGGGAACGAGGAGCTGTCTCAGTTGGCACGGGAGCGGGTCGTGGCGGTGAAGAACTATCTTGTTTCCGGGGGTGGGGTAGCGCGAGAGCGAATATTTGAAAAGAGCGGGATTCTCTCCGGGCCTCCCCGGGAGGGTGGGAGAGCGGAGAGCAGGGTTGAGTTCGGGCTGGGCGCCAAATGAGGCAGGGAGTGAAAAGTGCCGTGGGGAAGAATAAAGCCTATGCAGAGCGTTGTTAACTTGGTATAAAGTTGACGGGCGTTGTTAATGAGTGTTAGGCCCAGTCAGTTGAATGCCATGGAGTAAGAGGTTCGCAATGTGTCGCGATGAATGTGGCTGGTTGATTGGCTTGCTCCTGTTGTTCGTAACAGTGGTTTTTCCGGCGGGAGCGGCGGAGGTTGTGGGAGTTTCTCCTGCCGTTGATAACGAATTGACCGCACGAGCCAGGTTGGGAAATATTTCAGCCTCATTACAAAATGCCTCCGTCATCGCCGGGAAAAAGGGGGGAGGGAAGCCGGTGATTGCCGGACCGGTCGTTGCGGTCAGGAGTGATAGCAAGGTGGCCGTTCCCAAGGCAAACCCGAAGACGAAAAGAATTATCCTCGGCTCCGTGTTGATATCCCTGCTGTTTTTTGTCTTTCTCAATCTCCTCTCTCTCGGCAATAATTCCAGGATGTGCAGCAACTGCGGCTATTCCGGAGGGATGAAGGGGGTACTCCTTTCAGGTAAAAAATTTCTGAATTCAGCGGTCATCCTCCTCGTGACTCTCTTCCCGATTCTGCTCTATTATTACGCGGAGAAAGGGAAGTTTGCCTGTCCCAGGTGCGGCCGGACCAGCGCTAACGTCACGGTGAAAAGCAGGCTCCGGGATCTGGAGTAGAATGCCATAAAGATTCTTGTATTGTCCTAACTTCCCCTGTATTCTCCCGCCATGAAAAGAACTCTTGTGGCATGGATTGGTCGGACAGACCTCAAGTCAGGCATGAATAAGGGGCAAGATGGTCTTGGTCCCCTTGCCAACGCGCTGGACGCCCGTACTTTCGATCATGCTTTTTTCATCAATAACTATCCCGCCAACGAGGTTGCTCTTTACCTTGACTGGTTGCAGTCCCGTACCAACGTTCCCCTTTCCGTCCATAATGTCGTGCTGACCAGTCCGACTAACTTCGGCGAAATTTACCATGCTGCGGTCGAGGTCATAGAGCAGTCCCTGGCAACGCATGGTAAGGATGTCCATTTCACATTTCATCTGAGTCCCGGCACACCTGCCATGGCGGCTGTCTGGATTCTCCTCGCCAAGACCCGTTACCCTGCTGAACTCCTGGAATCATCCCTTGAGCAGGGGGTGCGGACTGCAAACGTGCCATTCGATATCTCCGCAGAGTTCATTCCGTCGCTTCTACTGAAATCCGATGAACGCCTTGAGCGGCTGAGTGCCGGGCTGCCTCCGGATGCGCCGGAGTTTGACCAGATCATTCACCGCAGTTCCGTCATGAAGAATGTGGTGGCCAAGGCCAGGCGTATTTCGCTTCGCTCCGTGCCGGTCTTGATTGAGGGGGAATCCGGAACTGGCAAGGAGCTTCTGGCGAGAGCCATTCACCGGTCTAGTCTCAGGAAGAACAAGCCATTCATTGCCGTGAACTGCGGAGCTATTCCCACCGAACTGGTGGAGTCTGAATTCTTCGGTCACAAGAAAGGTGCCTTTACCGGAGCGATAAGTGATCGCAAGGGGTGCTTTGAGACGGCAAGTGGTGGAACTCTTTTTCTTGATGAGATTGGTGAGTTGCCGCTTTCGGCACAGGTGAAGATTTTGAGGGTGCTGCAGGAAAAGGAGGTGGTCAAGGTAGGTGACAACACTCCCCTCAAGGTTGATGTGAGGGTCATTGCCGCGACCAATCGTAATCTCATTCAGGAAGTATCTCTGGGACGTTTTCGGGCAGACCTTTATTACCGGCTGGCTGTTGCTCTGCTCATGCTTCCCCCGCTCCGCGAACGTGACGGCGATATCAGCCTGCTCATCGAGCATATGCTTGGGGAGATAAATCGCGAGAGCGTCGGCGAGCCCGGCTATATTGATAAAAAGATTTCTGCAAGCGCAAGAAATATTATGCTTTCATACTCCTGGCCGGGCAACGCCAGGGAGCTATTCAATACCATTCACCGTGCCGCGGTATGGTCCCCGGATGAAATTATTACCGTTGATGACATCCGTGAGATACTCATTCCATCCCCCGCTGCATGTCCGCAGATATCTCCGGAGCTTCTCAGTATTGGTGGCGTCAACCTTCCGGAAATACTTGCGAATATCACACAGGACTACCTTGTGAGAGCCCTCAGGCAGACCAATGGCAACAAGACGAAGGCCGCCAAATTGTTGGGCCTTCCCAACTACCAGACCTTCACAAACTGGTGCGAGAAATACGGTGTGGAAGAGTAATGGCACAGCCGTTGCTATAGGGAGGCATGAGCAAGATTATGCAATCCATCAATTTTGAAATACTTCGCCAAAGCAACCCGATCCTGGCCGATCTGGGAGGCTTTGCCGAGCGGTATGCATGGCCGGACCCCTCCAGCGCTCTGGTGAAGCTCCGCGCATATATCGAAACCATGGTGGGTACTCTCTATTCCGCCTATGGGGTGCCCCGCCTCTATCAACCAAGTTTGAATGATCTTATAAATAACCAGTCATTTCGTGATGTTGTTCCTGTCGTCATCCTGGACAAGTTCCACGCTATTCGCTACCACGGTAATAAGGCGGCCCACGGCGAACCGCAGTCACCGGAGAAGGCCCGCTTTTTGCTCCGAGAGGCATTCGATCTTGGCTGCTGGTTCTTCATAACCCAGTGTGGCGGCAACAAATCAGATTGCCCGGGTTTTCAGGAAATAGCAGCGCCGGTAACCAATAATCAGGAGTGGGACGCCGTTAAGGAAAAGAAATCCGTTCTGGAAAAACTGGCTGCCCAGGAAGTCCGGATGCAGGAGCTCCTCCAGGAACTTGAGGCCAAGCAGGGAGCCGTTCAGGTAGCTCAAAAACAGGCGGCCGAGCTCAAGAGCATTGCCGACGCGGGGATGCAGGCTGCCGACGCCCTTGCCTTTGATGAAGAGACCACCCGGTTGCGCCTGATCGACAGCATGCTGGCCGAGGCCGGTTGGAATGTCGGATCGAATGGAACAAATACCGAGTGTGTTGCCCAGGAGGAAGAGGTTAAGTATCAGCCGACAACCACCGGAATCGGCTATGCGGATTACGTGTTGAGAGACGACAACGGTCTGCCGTTGGCGGTGGTGGAAGCGAAGAAGAGCGCCAAGGATGCCACCATCGGTCGCAAGCAGGCTCAACTCTATGCGGATGGGTTGGAGAGAATGCACGGCCAACGGCCGGTCATCTTTTACACCAATGGCTTTGATGTCTGGATGTGGGATGACAAGGGTGGCTGTCCGCCGCGCAAACTCTATGGATTCTACTCCAAGGACAGTCTCCAGTACCTGGTCAACTACCAGCGCGAATCCCGCAAACCGCTGGACAGTGTGATTCCCAACGCCGACATTGCCGGTCGCCTCTATCAACTGGAAGCGATCAAGCGCGTGGGAGAGCGATTCACTGCCGGTTATCGCAAGACGCTCATTGTCCAGGCCACTGGTACCGGGAAGACCCGTGTTTCCGTCTCACTGGTTGATCAGCTGCTGCGAGCCGGGTGGGTCAAGCGGGTGTTGTTTCTCTGTGATCGTAAGGAGTTACGCAAACAGGCAAAGAACGTCTTCAACGAATTCATCAACGAACCGATGACCATCGTCCGATCCGGCACAGCAAAGGACCGTACCAAGCGGATCTACCTTGCTACCTATCCGGCCATGATGAAGATCTTTCAGACCTTCGATGTCGGCTTCTTCGATTTGATCATTGCCGACGAATCGCATCGCAGTATCTACAACCGTTACCACGACCTGTTCCAGTATTTCGATTCATATCAGGTGGGGCTCACGGCCACGCCGGTGGATTTTATCAGCCGTAATACCTTCCGCCTGTTCAACTGCGAGGAGCAGGACCCCACAGCCTACTATCCGCTGGAGCGGGCTGTTGAGGAGGGGTATCTGGTCCCCTATGAGGTTTACACCCATACTACCAATTTCATGCGCATGGGTATCAAGTACAGCCAGTTGACCGATGAACAGCGACAACAGCTGGAAGATGACGGCGAAGATCCGGAATCCTTCGATTACGGCGCGTCGGAGGTGGACAAGCAGATCTTCAACAAGGAGACCAATCGGGCCATCCTGCGCAACCTGATGGAGCACGGCATCCGGGATGCTTCCGGTCAGCAGGTGGGCAAAACCATCGTCTTTGCCCGGAGCCACCAGCACGCTCTTCTCCTTGCGCAACTGTTTGATGAGATGTACCCCCAGTATGGCGGCAATTTTTGCCAGGTGATCGACAACTACGATCCCCGGGCCGAACAGCTCATCGACGACTTCAAGGGGGTTGGCAGCAACAAGGAGCTGACCATCGCCATCTCGGTGGACATGCTGGACACCGGCATTGATGTCCCCGAGATCGTCAACCTGGTATTTGCCAAACCGATCAAGTCCAAGGTCAAATTCTGGCAGATGATCGGTCGCGGCACCCGGCTCTGCTTGCACCTGTTCGGTCCCGGCCGGCACAAGAGCGTCTTCAGGATCTTCGATCACTGGGGGAACTTCGAATTTTTCGAACAGAACCGTCCAGAGGCGGAAGCTGTGCAGGGAAAATCGCTCATGCAGCGGGTTTTCGAGGCGAGGATTGAGTTGGCCGAAACAGCTCTGGCCAAGGCAGAGCTGGCCATCTTTGACCAAGCTGTCCCCCTGATCGGTAAAGACCTGGCATCTCTGCCGGAGCAGACCATAGCTGTTCGTGAGAAGTGGCAGGAGAAGCGGAGCGTTTCCCGACCTGAGATTCTCAACCAGTTTTCACCGGCAACGGTGCGGGTTCTCAAACAGGAGATGGCACCTCTCATGCAGTGGGTGCCGATTCGCGATCATGGAGATGCCTACGAGTTCGACCTGCTGGTTGCCACCATGCAGACCGAATTGCTGAAGGGAAGCGGCCGCTTTGATGATCTGAAGGGGGACCTGCTCAACCGGGTGGCAGCGCTGCTCATGCATCTCAATCCGGTGCGGGTCAAAGCTGAAACGATAAAGAGAGTCCAGCAGCCCGAATTCTGGGGAGGTGTCACTGTTTCGGGGTTGGAAGAAGTCCGCCAGGAACTCCGTTCAATCATGCACCATCGGCAGAAGGGGGGTGTTGACCCTGCCCGGCCCAGGATCGTGGATGTGAGCGATGGCGATATTCAGTATACCCAGC
Organism: uncultured Geobacter sp.; assembly: GCA_903902855.1. Lineage (GTDB taxonomy): Bacteria > Desulfobacterota > Desulfuromonadia > Geobacterales > CAIOGM01 > CAIOGM01. Next base: position 61,043 of record CAIUWK010000074.1, read on the forward strand.
GCAAGGCCAATCTAAAGGAAGTGGATATGGCCGCCTACAAGCATCGGGTGGAAGAGGCGTTGAAGGAGCTGTTTGTCAGCAGCCCGACTCTGCAGAAGATACGGGCCGGCGAGCCGGTAACAGCAGGAGACCTGAATGCCCTTACGTCACTGGTCCTCACCAACCATCCGGGGGTGAATCTGGAGCTGCTCAAGGAATTCTATATCGAGACTGCGGCCCCGCTGGACTTTATTATTCGCTCGCTCATCGGTATGGACCCGGAAGCGGTCAAGAAGCATTTTGCCCGGTTTGTCCAGCGCTACCCGATGATAACGGCCAACCAGACCCTGTTTTTGAGTCTATTACAGAACCATATCGCCAAATACGGCACCATCGAACTGGCAAAGCTCTACGAAGCCCCTTTTACCAGTATCAACAGTGACGGATTGGATGGAGTCTTCAGCGATGAACAGCAGATAGATGATCTTCTGACCATCATCCAGGACTTTCAGCTGACCCATTCACCACGTGACCTCCGAGGAACCCATCCCCCACCTAACCTCCCCCTTGAAGGGGGAGGAACTAACCCACCACCAAATAGCTCCAACAAAACAGCTCCCTCCCCTTCAAGGGGAGGGCTGGGGAGGGGATGGGTTTAACATGAAAGGCCAAACCAACCGGAACATCCTTGACAATCATTTGCAACGCAACCTGCGCAATACAATGACCGATGCCGAAAGAGCCCTCTGGAAAGCTTTACGAGGTCAGCAGATGGCCGGATACAAATTCCGCAGACAGCATCCATTTGAGAACTACATTCTTGATTTTGTATGTCTGGATAAAATGCTGGTTGTTGAAGTTGATGGAAGTCAGCATGTTGAACACGCTGATTTTGACGAGGAGAGGAGTCGGCAGTTGGCAAAAGCGGGGTTCCGGGTTGTCAGGTTTTGGAATAATGAAGTTTTGACTCAGATTGATGCCGTCAAGGAACGAATTTGGGGGGAATTGCAGTGACTCTCCTGGATACTTATTACTACTAATCTGTGGCCATCTACGTTCCTCCCCTTTCAAGGGGGAGGACAGGAGGGGGATGGGGGAGTGTCTTCGAACAAAACCTGCCCCAGCCCACCATATAACCCATCCCCACCCTAGCCCTCCCCTTGAAGGGGAGGGAATGCTGAGAGGAGTTTGCCCGAGTATGATAACCGGACCGCTTAAAAGCAGCATTGACAAATTGTGGGAAGAATTCTGGACCGGCGGGGTGACCAACCCGCTGACGGTGATCGAACAGATCTCGTTCCTCATGTTCAGTCGCCTGATGGACATCAACGAGAGCCGCAACGAGAAAAAGGCCCAACGGACCGGCAAGCCCATGAGCCGCCGGATGTTCAGCGATAGTGAGCAGGATCTGCGCTGGCAGAAGTACAAGCATCTCGGGGCCGATGACATGCTTCCCCATGTACGGGACAAGGTGTTCCCTCACTTCAAAAGTGTGGCAGTGGACGGGGCTAAGTTCGGCGAGTACATGAAAGATGCCCAGCTCATGATCCAGAAGCCGACCTTACTGGTTTCAGCTATCAACATGATTGATGCCCTGCCACTCACCGAAGGGGACACCAAGGGAGATCTGTACGAATATTTGCTCAGCAAGCTGACCACCGCCGGCATTAACGGTCAGTTCCGCACTCCTCGGCACATTATCCGTCTCATGGTGGAATTGCTTAATCCCTCTCTTGAGCATAATGAGGTAATCGGCGACCCCGCCTGCGGTACCGCCGGCTTCCTGGTGGAAACGATGCAGTTCTTGCAGCGCAAGTACACCTCGCCCGAAGGGATCATCGATCATGAGGGGGAGAGAATCTACTCTGGCGATCTCTTGGAACCGCACCTGGAGCATATCCAGAGCAACCTGATTCACGGCTTCGATTTCGATGTCACCATGCTTCGTATTGCTGCCATGAACTTGCTGCTTCATGGTATCGATGCCCCGGATATTCATTATCAGGACACTCTGAGCAGCAACTTTCCGGACAAGTTCCCCAGACATGCCCAGAACTTCTTTGATGTCATTCTGGCCAATCCGCCGTTCAAAGGAAGTCTCGATTTCGAGGATGTTCATTCGTCACTGCTGGCCCAGGTGAAGACCAAGAAAACAGAATTGCTGTTTGTGGCGCTCATCTTGCGGATGCTCAAGAACGGTGGTCGTTCTGCCACCATCGTTCCGGACGGTGTGTTGTTCGGCTCCTCCAAGGCCCATGTGGCTTTGCGCGAGATGCTGGTGGAAAGGAATCAGCTGGAGGCGGTCATCTCGTTGCCGTCTGGGGTTTTTCGCCCCTATGCCGGAGTTTCCACCGGCATCCTGATCTTCACCAAGGGGGGCAAGACTGAAGACGTCTTCTTCTATGACATGCAGGATGACGGCTTCTCGTTGGATGACAAGCGGACGCAGTTGTATGACAGCAACTTTGCCGGTGATCTTCCTGGGTGTCTGGCCAGTTGGAATGAGTGGCAGAAGAGTAAACTCGACTCCACCCCGACCCTGAAACCCATCCCCACCCCAGCCCTCCCCTTGAAGGGGAGGGAGCTTGTAAGTCTCAGCACCATCAATGGGGACATTACCTCAGCAAGTTCCTCCCCTTTCAAGGGGGAGGTTAGGAGGGGGATGGGTTCTACCGAGGTTAGCAGCGGGATGGGTTTTACCGACCGCACTGCCAAAGCCTTCTCCGTCCCGGCCCAGGAAATACGGGACAAGAACTACGATCTTTCCCTAAACCGCTTCAAGGAGACGGTATATGAAGACGTTAAGCATGTCCCGCCCAAGGAGATTCTGCAGATGTTGAAGGGGCTGGAGAGCGAGATCATGCAGGATTTGGTTGAGCTGGAGGGGATGCTCGGATGACAAAAGTTCCTCTTTCAGATGCATGTAAAATATTCATGGGGCAAGCGCCAGATGGAGTTTCTTATAATGAAGAGGGTAAAGGCTTCCCACTTATTGCAGGAGCGGGTGATTTTGGTGACAGAACCCCTCGCCCTAAGAAGTTCACAACACAGCCCGCAAGAATATCAGAGCTAGACGACATTATTCTTTGTATACGTGCGACAATCGGAGATCTTAATTGGGCAGATAAGGCCTACTGTTTAGGGCGTGGTGTTGCGGGATTACGTCCTAATACAAATAAACTCGATCGAAATTATCTCTGGCACTTCATAGTTGCGAACAAGAAGAGCCTTTCCGCTTTAGGGACAGGATCGACATTTAAGCAAATTTCTCGAAGCGACATTGAAACATTTCAAATCCCTCTCCCCCCCCTCGACGAACAGCGTCGTATTGCTGCTATCCTCGACAAGGCCGACGCCATCCGACGCAAGCGGCAGGAGTCCATTCGCCTGACGGAAGAATTCCTCCGTTCCACCTTCCTGGAGATGTTCGGCGATCCGGTGACGAACCCGAAGAGAGTTAAAGTGGTTCAACTGTCCGAGATAACGACAAGAATAACGGACGGAGTCCATCAAAAACCGAACTATACAGTAACGGGCATACCATTTATATCAGTGAAAGACATCACATCAGGTGTATTGAAATTTGAAAATTGCAAATATGTAAGCCTTGTGGATCATCAAAAGTTCACAAAACGTTGTAAAGCTGAACGGAACGACATCCTCTATACAAAAGTTGGTGCGACTTATGGCCGTCCGGCTCTTGTTGATACCGACCAAGAATTTTCTCTTTATGTTAGCGTTTGTCTTATCAAACCCCAAAGGAAGCTAGTTGATCCTTTTTATTTGAACGCAGTATTGAGGACATCAGCTATTAAGAATCAAGCTGATCAGAGAATTAAAGGCATTGGTGTACCAGACCTTCATTTGGACCAAATACAGAAATTCCTGATTCCGCTCCCTTCAATGAAGGAACAGCTGGAATTTGCTCGTAAAGTAGCAGCTATCGAAAATTTGAAAACTCACCACGTTGTCTCTCATGATGAGTTAAATATTCTATCAAACTCCCTCACCCACCGCGCATTCCGGGGAGAGTTGTAACAGATATCACCATATCGTTGTCGTCACCGATATGGTCCCTGTAACCATCAATCGAGAAGGCCATCAGTTAATTACTCTGCCGTCACTCCAATCAGGCCTGGCTGAACAAACCCTGAAGGCATTGAAAAGGTGGAAGCAGAGTTTGGCGAGGTACATGACGTTGAAACAAAGAAACAATAGAGATCATATCGTTGAGGTCACCGCTATGATCTGCCAGCAGATATAACGAATTGCAAAGAGGAACAACATGATCATCAAAGCTCTCACCATAGAAAACTTCAAAGGCATCCGTGAGCCGGTACGGGTTGAATTCAAGCCGATCACGTTGCTCTTTGGACCAAACAGCGCCGGAAAGAGCACCATCGTACAGGCGTTACACTATGCTCGTGAAGTTCTTGATCGAAATAATGTAGATGTTGATCATGTAAGTAGTGCCGATGATTCATTCGACCTTGGTGGTTTTCGAAACATAGTGCATAAGCACGACCTCAATCTTCCGATAAAATTGAAATTTGAATTCTCTTTATCTCCATTGGCCGACTACACTGAGTTTTTGACAGGCACAGTTGATAATGCTTGGATTGAGTACGAAATCAAATGGAGTAATTTTCTCGAAGCCCCTCTTGTGACTTCTACAACAGTTGGCCTGGATGGTGAGTATTTTGGAAATATTGTTTGTGCTGAAGACGGGAAGAGGGCCAATATTTCGGATATAAACTTCCAGCATCATCTTATGGCGCACATTCCACCTGAACTGTTGGATAACGTCAACAATAAGACTCCAGTACTTTTTCTCTTCATTGTAGGTTCGGTTAAATCAGGTTTCTTGGATGCATATAATTCAGGGAAAATCCTTGAACTCTATGTGAACCAAACAACGGCGTTACCACGCTTTGTGAGTCTCAACATTGAAATGAGATCCGAGAATGCGGAGGAAGAGGATGAGAGTTCTTACTATGGTGAACCAAGTAACTGGGAAAAACTGAATGACTTTCTTCGTATATACTTTACGGACATTACAAATGTCTTGCGGACAGAGTTGAAAAAATTTCGCTACATTGGCCCCATTCGTAAGACCCCGCCTCGTGTTTACTCTCCAGTTCGCTCAGAGGATGAGTCACGTTGGTCCAGCGGACTTGCTGCGTGGGATTTGATGTATTTCAGCACGCCAACATTCATCGACAATATAAATTCCTGGATTGCAGGCGATAATCGTCTGAATACCGGTTATCGGGTAAATCTTAAACGATATAAAGAACTTGACATAGATGGCCCGATTTATCGTTCAATTGCAACCGAGACCTTCCTTGATGACAGTGATGTCATGGCAGGAGAATTGAAAATGCTCCCAGAAAAGCGTCGTCTGTGCCTTATTGACGAGAGCAGGGGTATCGAAGTTCAACCATACGATATTGGTATCGGGATTTCACAGGTACTTCCCGTTGTCGTTGCGGCTATCGATAAGAAATCCGATTTCGTAATCATTGAACAGCCGGAGTTACATATCCATCCAGGTTTGCAGGTAAGTTTGGGTGACCTGTTTATTTCTCAAATCGAGGATGGAAATAAGACATTCATTCTGGAAACACATAGTGAACATCTTCTTCTCAGGCTTCTGCGTCGGATTCGTGAAACACATGAAGATGAACTCCCGCCTGATATTGCCTCATTATCGCCTGAACAGGTAAGTGTGAACTATATTGAACCTTCCAGTGATGGTCTTCGTGTGCGCCAGTTAATGATATCTGAGGACGGGGATTCACTCGGATCGTGGCCAAAGGGTTTTTTTGAAGAACGAACTCAGGAGTTGCTTTAGCCATGTTTTTTGAATTTGCCTTAGAACCGGGTGTTGTTGCCCATTGGTGCGACAGGGAAGGCTATGGTGCGTTTATAAAGCGTTTTGGCATTGATGCTCGACGGATTGTTTCACGATTTCCCAAGCGTTGGGCCAGCGAAATAGAGAAGGAATTTCATCAAAAATATCCTGATCCTACCTTTAAACAAAAAGAGCGAAAAGCCGATTTAATCAGCATTCTTACCAAACATATGGTGAAACGCTGCTCGGTGAATTATGACGGTAAGGTTTCCTGGTTGGAAAACGCCGAAAGAGAGCAATCTTGCAGACCATTCAGCGGTATTGTCGCCTGCGACAACCCACGGAAACATCCTGCGGTCACGGTAATCTGTTCAGCGGATGATATTCTTGAACGATTTGACCTGTTACTTCCCAACTCCTGTGTCGTTAGCCGTACACCGAGGGATATGGCATCAGCAGTGGCACAACTGCTGCGTTGCTGTACATTTGCAGTCTTTATCGATCCTTATTTTGATATTAAACAACGGTTTTTGGAACCTTTCAGGCATTTCATGGAGGAACAAATCTGTAATCGGGTTGCAAATTCGATTCCAGTGACTGAATTGCATCTTGCCGTAGATAATAAGCTCAATCCCTCCTTGGAACAGCAAGAAGCCAATTATCGTCTAACTGCATTACAGCGAAACCTGCCTGACTTGATTCCAAATGGTCACAAAGTAAAGGTAGTGGTCTGGAGAGAACGGTTGAGGGGACAGAAACTTCACAACCGGTATGTTTTGACTGATATCGGCAGTGTCTCCTTCGGTATTGGGCTGGACTGTAATGACGAATCGTTCCATCAGACCCTTGCCCAGTCACAGACGGACGATGTCAGTTGCTTGTCTGAAGTGCACCATGACAGCCGTTGGAGCGAATACGTTTCGGCACCGGTATTTGATAAAGTTGCCGAGACAATCATTTTTGGTAAATAAGATTTCTAATTATTTCTGAGGAGTTGGTACATTTATGAGCGAAACTGTATTCAAACAGGTGAATTACGATCTCAAGTCGCTGCTTAAATTCATAGAACTGGGGCAGATCTGCTTATCTAGTGAATCCGTTAAATTATCGAACATTTCTGTCTATTAAACTTTATGGCGCAGGGGGGGCGGGTTATGTTGATTGCATTTTATTTTATGAAATAGTATATAAGATACCATTTCTTCGTAGCTTATCAATAGCTCATCAGAGTGCCAAAAAGCATAGATTGACTATTGGCAATTTAAAGATCTTATAAATTGGGCAAGTAATGAAAAAAATAAGCATTTCAAGATATTTGTACATAAAAAATAAGCAGACCAGAAATCAAAAACGTTGTAGGCGTAGTGCGAGTGCACGAGTTCAGAGAAGGGTTAGTTCGTATAAATTCAAAAAAGCGTTAGAGCGAATACGGAGAGTAGAAATTGAAAGGAGACAGTTTAAAAAAGAATTTTATCATCGATCGTACAAGGGTGGACAAATAATTTTTCCGATCAAAGGTGAATTTGGTATTGAATTAGCTGAAAATATAGATAAATTTCTTGAATTGTCCTCTCAGATTGTTGATTTTAACTCCAAAGAACTTATTTTTGATTTACGAGAGTGCACCAGAATTTGGCCATCTGGAATAACTCTTTTGTGTTCATTGATGCAGTGGGTTGAACTAACAACACGCAATAAAAGGAAGGTTCCTTATCTCGCATCAATACCGTCTAACGATACAAAGGTTAACTCTTATCTGCATCATTGTGGATTCAATGAGTACGTAAAGCTACCAAAGCTAGAAGACACCAGCTATTATGTCGATGAGGATGTTGTTAAAATTAGGAGAGAATTGAATCAGGGCAATATAGATGAGAGGGAAATTGAAATAATTGACCTGCTATCAAAACATAGCCTAATGGATTCTGAAGGAATTGAATGGTTTAATTGTGTTATTTTGACAGAAGTTTTTAATAACGTTACAGAGCATGGAGTTTCAAATAAAGATAAAGGATGGTGGTTGCTGGTTCAATATCATAAAAACCATGGTTTTATTTCAATGTGTGTAGCGGACAACGGCATAGGGATTCGTAATTCTCTCCTGACTGGTCCACAGAAAAATGATATTCTGAGCAGCATCGGTGAGTTTAAAGGTAACGATGGGCTCTATATAAAGCATGCAATGAAAGAAAATGTAAGTGGTGCTATAACTGCTTCATTGAAAGATGTAGGCTACTTGATGTGGAAGAAGTTCTCTGAAGGTTCGCGACGAGGTAATGGGTTGGACAGAATATATGAAACTTGTAGGAGGTTGAATTTAAGCCTATCCCTCATTTCTCAGCACGGCTATCTGATGTTTGACGAATTTGGCACTGAACTGAGATGCGGACATAAAGAGGGAAGGATTTTTGCCGGCACCTTATATCATTTCAAAATTCCTGCAAAAAAAGGATAAAGCGACATGATTGTTTTGAATATAGGCCTTGAATTCTATTCGCGTCTGGCTAACAGAGACAAACTCCAAGGTGACGGAAAACATACCGCTGCAGAGTTTAGAGATACCTATTTGAGTGGGCTCAATAATGAGTCTGTCTGGAAATCGAACGATCCATTTATAGCATTAGACTTTTCAGACGTGAGAAAAATTGGTCCTTCATTTGCAAATGAAGCATTCGCTTATTTTACTAAATATGCTTCACCTCAACAAATACTTGATAAAATAAAATTAGTCAACATTTCAACGGTACAGCGTGCGATAATAGAAATAGAGCTAAATACTGGATATAAAAAGAGATGAATATGCGTTTAATATTAAAAAATGCGATTACAGCGTGTGTGATATTATATGTGTGTTTAACTCTTTACTTTATATTTTGCCCATTTTATGAAAAGTCTTTAGAAACAATATTTGTTCCAAGACTTCACAGCCTCACTAGTGCTCGCAATTATTATACTATATTGTCCTCTGTTTCAACGATTACAACTGGTTTTTTAGGACTGCTGTTGGGGTACCTCTATTTCGTGAAAAGAAATGAATATGATGCGAGGTCCAGTCATGCTAATCGTACTCGTGATCGGATTAGGTTCATTATTGATGATCTAAACAGGTATGATGAACTCGTGTCAGAAATACTCTCATGTTGTTGCTTGACTAATTCTGAACTACAGCGGACAAGAAGTAAAATAGAGCTTGTGTTTGATAAAATAGAAGCACTTCCGGAAAACAATGAGACTTTGCTAAAACTTGATTTAAAAGAAATTAAATCGATTTTGTCTGTAAATTCATTTGTCGAACAAACATCTGAGATAATGCAGTTTGATATTGAATTACTTAAAATAACGGACGTTTCCAGATGACTATACTTATGGAGTTGTTGATGCAAGAATAGTAAATGGATTGTATGGAATAAGTGGAAGTACAACAGGTAATAGACTTATGGATTTAATTACCCTTCAACAGTACAATAGAAATGCTGGTTATGGTGGAACATATAAAACTCCTTATAATTTTGAAGGTATGAATAGAGCACGAACTATGGGATCTCAATTACTTTCAATGCAGATGTCTAAGTTTGATAATAATAGAATAGCTGTAAGACGTGAAGAACGAATGGTCAAGGGTTTTGCAATGGGTTCTTCAAGGCTTTTTATTGTTTGGGCTAAATACAGTTATGATTTAGAAACAGATGTAAAGTTTGAAAGAAAAAAAGATTTAGTAGAATTATCACAGGCTTATTATTTGGAACATCTTTCTACTATGTTAGGTTTTATAAAAAATAGTAATTTAGATATAGAAATTGATGCAGAAGCTTTGAAAACAAAAGCTAAAGAAATTAGAGACAAAATAATTGATGATTGGAAAGCATTGACAAGAATTAAAGTTGCTCCTAAGG
>CAIUWK010000075.1 GCA_903902855.1 uncultured Geobacter sp.
CGTTACCAGGGAAATTCAGGAAGCAGGGCTTGCGTACATCGGGCATGTCATCAGGGATATTCAGGGGGAATTGCAGGCACATGTCGGCATGCATGCGGATTTTGAACGGGTTCTGCTCTTTGGTGGCGGCGCATCGTTCCTGAAAGGTGGGCTGCCGGCAAGAAACGTCGAAGTTCTGGTCCTCCCCGAGCCGGAATTTGCCAATGCCAGGGGATTTCAGAGTCTCGCCTCCGGCAGGGAGGTATGAGGTGCCGCACTACTCTATCAAGCTCTGCACCTACGACCCGGCAATAATCGCCGCCTTCGCCCGGTTACGCAAGAATCGGAAGCAGGCGGCGTTCACCCATGAGGCGCTGAAAAATTTCCTTACCACGGAGAAAGGAGGTCAGATGCTTCTGCTCATGGAGGGGGAGAGGTCCGAAGTCAAGAGGACGGCACCTCAATTGTCGGCGGAAGTAATGTCAGAGGGAATAACGACAGAGAAACAAGACCGAACTGACCTCCATCCTGCATGCTCGGAGGACATCGATAGCAGGATCGTTTTGGACCGCATTCTGAATTAATACTTTGGAGGCGGGAATCGGCAGGAATGGAGTGAAAAAAAGAACAAACACCACGAACCATAAAAATATCTGAAGTGTGCCTTGTGGTAAAGAAGCGACAATCCGGAGAGCTTGTCGCATTTTTTTTCAAAATGTCTCACCATGTATCTTCGTCATTCACAGACAAACGGATGCAAAAACGGATGCACGGGGTGCCAGAACTCAAAAAAAAGGGCTAGCCATTTGGCTAACCCCTTGATATTTTTGGAGCGGGAAACGAGATTCGAACTCGCGACTTCAACCTTGGCAAGGTTGCACTCTACCACTGAGTTATTCCCGCGCTGCAAGTCCCATGTTTATATCAAAAGTCCCTTTCCGAGTCAACCGAAATTTTTCGTTTTCCCCTAAAAAAACATCCGGGGAAAAACAGTCCACCACGGAGGCCCGGAGACCCGGAGAAAACTCTTATGTAACATCAGTTAGTTATAGCGTGAGGTGTCTCGACTGGCAGGGAATGAGCTCCGAATCAAACCGTACCCTCCCCCACTCCAGCAACTCCCGGCAGGAGGCTGCGACAAGTTCCGCCGGAACCGACTGCCCGAGAAACTCCAGGGATGCGGCGATCAGCCGACTGCCATGCGTCGCCAGATCAAGATTCCGGGCAAGGGAAACGGCGTTGTCCCGCTTGCTCAGCTTGGCATGATCCGGACCGGTGACCAGAGGAAGATGGGCATACCCCGGCGTGGGGAGCCCAAGGAGCCGCTGTAAAAGGATCTGCCGGGGGGTGGAAGAGAGAAGATCCGCCCCGCGAACCACCTGATTCACCCCCATGGCGGCGTCGTCCACCACCACGGCCAGCTGATAGGCAAAGGGACCATCTTTGCGCCGGATCACGAAATCACCGCAGAAAGCCGGGAGATTTTACCGGTACTCACCCATAACGCCGTCCCTGAAGACGACCTCTTCCGCGCCGACCCGCACCCGGAACGAGCGCTCCCCCCTCCCCTCCGCCACTCCGTCCCGGCAGCTACCGGGATATGCCGGGCCATCCTCGCCGGGATGGGGGGCCGAGGAACTTCGCGCCAGTTCGGCCCGGGAACAGCCGCAGGGATAGATGACCCCCTGAGATCTCAGTTTCCGGAAGGCCGCCTCATAGGCCTCGGTCCGCTGACTCTGCCATACCACCGGACCGTCCCACTCCAGCCCCAGAAGCTCCAGAGTCCGGAGGATATCATCAGCCATGCCGGCTACCATCCGCGGCCGGTCCAGATCATCCATCCGCATGAGCCAACGCCCCCCCTGGGAGCGGGCAAAGAGCCAGCTCCCCACCGCCGCCACCAGGGAGCCCAGATGAAGCGGCCCGGTGGGAGACGGGGCGAAGCGGCCGACGGTAGAGAGTATCACCCCAGGAACGAGCAGCAATAATCGGAGACTTTCATCACCTTCATGGTGAAGGAACTGTTGGCCGGAACCTGAAATTCCTCCCCACCCACCACGGTGCGCCAGCCGGCATCTCCGGCAAGCTGCAGCTCCAGTTCTCCCGCAAGAATCTCCATGATTTCCGCTGCTGCGGTGTTGAAGGTATACTCACCCGGCAGCATGATCCCCAGGGTCTTCTTCTCGCCGCCGGGGAAAAGGACCGTGCGGCTGGTCACCGCGCCTTCGAAATAGACGTTTGCTTCTCTCACCACCGTGACATTTGTAAATTCGGACATCTCATCCTCCTGTCGTTAGTTGAACCAGAAAAAACAACCCACCACAGAGTCACGGAGACACGGAGAAAAACTTTTCTCACGCTCTCCGTGGTTCAGTTGCCGTTTCATGTAAAATATACCGAGACCCCGGAGGTTACATAAACCCCCGGGGCCATTTTAATCTTCACCGGTTTCCGGCACCCGGATTAAGCTTTTCCCGGTCCCCGGTCCCCAGTCCCTAATCCCCGCTTTACTTCGCCGCACCCACCATCAGCTGGGTGACCAGCTTGGTGAAGCGGAGCGGATCTTTGATGGGGGACCCCTCCGTGAGGAGCGCCTGATCCAGAAGAAGCTCACCGTAATCGGCCAGCCGCGGATCTTCCTTGTCCTTCTCGTAGAGTTCGGAGAGGACCGCGATGAGGGGATGATCCGGGTTCAGCTCCAGTATCCGCTTGGATTCGGGAACATCCTGATTCATCGCCTTGAGAATCCGCTCCATGTTGGCGTTCATGCCGAAATCGTCGGCCACCAGGCAGCAGGCGCTGTCCGTGAGTCGCCCGGAGAACCGGACCTCCTTCACGCTCTCGGCCAGCTTCTCCGAGAAGAACTCCAGGAGCCCCTTGTGCTGTTTCCCCTGCTCCTCTTTCTTTGCCTCCAGCTCCTTCCGCTCTTCCTCTGTCCCCAGCTCCAGATCTCCCCGGTCCACGGCCTTGAGCTTCTTACCGTCGTACTCGGTGAGAGCCTGGGCCACCCACTCGTCCACCGGGTCCAGCAGGAAGAAGACTTCGTACCCTTTTTTCTTGAAGATTTCCAGATGGGGCGATTTTTCCACCAGTGACCGGGAGGTGCCGGTGATGAAGTAGATCTCGGTCTGCCCTTCGGGCATCCGCTCCACGTACTCTTTCATGGAGACCAGTTCGCCGGCCCCCTTGGTGGAGCTCTCGAAGAGGACCAGCTCCTGGAGTTTCTCCTTGTTGGCAAAGTCGAAATGAAGCCCTTCCTTCAGCACCGGGCCGAACTCCTTGAAGAACTTCAGATACTGCTCGTTATCCTTCTCCTTCATCTCCGCCAGGGTGGAGAGAACCTTACCGACGAGGCTCTTCTCTATCCGTTTCAGCTGCACATCCTCCTGAAGGATCTCACGGGAGACGTTCAGCGGCAGGTCGCTGGAGTCCACCACCCCCTTGACGAAACGGAGGTAGTCGGGAATCAGATTCTCGCATTTGTCGGTGATGAAGACCCGCTTCACGTAGAGCTGTACCCCTTTCTTGTGCTCCCGAAAGAAGAGGTCGAAGGGGCGATGGGAGGGGAGATAGAGGATGGAGCGGAACTCGCTGGTCCCCTCGGCGGCGTAATGAATGGTCTTCAACGGCTTGTCGTAGTCGTGGGAGATATGCTTGTAAAACTCCTCGTACTCCTCTTCGGTGATCTCGCTCTTGGGGCGAGTCCAGATCGCCTTCATGGAGTTGAGAATCTCTTCCTCCACCTTCTTGATCTTCTCGGCCCCTTCGATGGGTTTGCCGTCGATCCCCTGGGGGGCTTCCTCCCGGGTGATGTCCATGACGATGGGATCCTGGACATAGTCGGAATACTTCTTGATGATCGAGCGAACCTTCCACTCGTCCAGATACTCCTTCATCTCCTCTTTCAGATGGAGGATGACGTCGGTACCGCGGCTCTCCTTGGAGCACTCCTCCACGGTGTAACTCCCGTCACCGGTGGACTCCCAGAGGCAGGCTGCAGACTTGTCACCGGCGGTGCGGGTGATGATGACCACCTTGTCCGCCACCATAAAGGAGGAGTAGAAGCCGACCCCGAATTGGCCGATGAGCTCCGGGTTATCCCGGACCTCCTTGCTCTTCAGATTTTCCAGATAGGCCCGGGTGCCGGAGCGGGCGATGGTGCCGATATTCTCTTCCACCTGCTCCCGGGTCATGCCGATGCCGTTGTCACGGATGGTCAAGGTACCGGCCTCTTTGTCGGGAATGATCTTGATCTTCCAGTCGGCGTTCCCTTCCAGGAGCGACTCATTGGAATGGGCCTCGAAACGGACCTTGTCGATGGCGTCGGAGGCGTTGGAGACCAGTTCGCGGAGGAAGATATCCTTGTTGGAATAGAGGGAATGGATTACCAGGTCCAGCAACTGCTGGACCTCGGTCTCGAACTTCTTGGTGGTTTTGCTCATAAGTGCGCTGCTCCTTGCGGGTAGTGTGGTACCAAGAGAAACATTAAGCATCCTGCCGCCGGATTTCAAGGAGGAGGGCACTTTTTTCTGGAATCAACGATAAAATTTTGGAGTATAGTGGCGTCCGTCGTCCGACCACTCTCCCAAAGGAGTATCCCCCATGAACGATCTGGAGCGCCGTTGTATCACCACCATCAGGACCCTGGCCATGGATGCCGTGCAACAGGCGAACTCCGGCCACCCCGGCGCCCCCATGGGGATGGCCTCCCTGGGGTTTCTCCTCTGGACCCGAAAAATGTCCCATAACCCGGGCAATCCCGCCTGGTTCAACCGTGACCGGTTCATCCTCTCCAACGGCCACGCCTCCATGCTCCTCTATGCCCTGCTCCATCTCACCGGTTACGACCTGAGCCTGGATGATCTCCGCAATTTTCGCCAATGGGGGAGCAAAACTCCGGGTCACCCGGAACAGGGTCACACCCCGGGGGTGGAGACCACCACCGGACCGCTGGGTCAGGGGTTCGCCAACGGGGTGGGGATGGCCTTGGCCGAAGCCCATCTGGCTGCGCGCTTCAACCGGCCGGGGTTCCCTCTGGTGCAGCACGACACCTGGCTCTTCTGCGGTGACGGGGACCTGATGGAGGGGGTCTCCTGCGAGGCGGCATCCCTTGCCGGGCATCTGGGGCTGGGAAGGCTCATCTGCATCTACGACGACAACCGGATCACCATCGAGGGGAGCACGGAGCTGACCTTTTCCGAGGACGTGGCCGGCCGGTTCCGGGCCTGCGGCTGGCAGGTCCAGGATCTGGGGGACGCGGCCGATGACCTGGACGCCGTGGCTGCCGCCATGGAGAGCGCCCGGCTGGAGCAGACAAAACCGTCTCTCATCATCGTCCGGACCCATATCGGCTATGGCTCCCCCCATCGTCAGGACAGCAGCGCGGCCCACGGCGAGCCCCTGGGAGCCGAAGAGAGCCGTCTGACCAAGCGAGCCTACGGCTGGCCGGAGGATGAACCGTTCCTCGTCCCCGACGATGTGCGGGAGGAGATGCTCTCCGTCCGCCATCGGGGTGCAGAGCGAGAGACCGCATGGCAGGAACTGCTGGAAGGGTATCGCCGAACATTTCCTCAGCTGGCCCGGCAGTTTGAGGCGGCCCTGGCCGGCACGCTCCCCACCGGGTGGGAGAGCGGACTCCCCTCCTTTACCCCGGCCGATGGCCCCCTGGCGACCCGCGCCGCATCGGGAACGATTCTCAATACCATGGCCCGGTCGGTTCCCTGGCTCCTGGGGGGGAGCGCCGACCTGGCCCCTTCCACCAAGACGTTCATTACCGGCTCCCCCTACATCTCCCGTGACAACTACGCCGGCCGCAACATCGCCTGGGGGGTCCGCGAGCATGCCATGTGCAGCTGCTCCAACGGCCTGGCCCTGCATGGGGGGTTACTCCCCTACGCCTCCACCTTCTTCATCTTCACCGACTATGCCCGGCCGGCCATGAGGCTGGCGGCGCTCATGAAGCTGACTGTGATCTATGTCATGACCCACGACTCCCTGGGGGTGGGGGAAGACGGCCCGACCCATCAGCCGGTGGAGCAGCTCGCCTCGTTGCGGGCCATGCCGGGGATGACGGTCATCCGGCCGGCGGACGCCACGGAGACCGCCGTTGCCTGGCAGGTCGCCCTGACCCGCCAGGGTCCCACCCTCCTAGCTCTTAGCCGGCAGAACCTCCCGGTCCTGGACCGATGCACTCTCGCCCCGGCGGAAGGACTCCTCCAGGGAGCCTATATCCTCTCCCCTGAACAGGGGGAAACCCCGGAGTTGATCATCATGGCCACCGGCTCCGAACTTCACCTGGCCCTTGCTGCTCAAGATAACCTGCTGGAGCAGGGGATCGATTGCCGGGTGGTGAGCTTCCCTTGCTGGGAGCTGTTCCGGGAGCAGACGGAGGAGTACCGCCAACTGGTCCTCCCCCCAACGGTGCGCTGCCGAATCTCTCTGGAGGCAGGCTCTCCCCAGGGGTGGCACGAGTGGGTGGGTGACAAGGGAGCCGTCATGGGGATCAGCCGTTTCGGGGCTAGCGCCCCGGCGGGGAAACTCTTTGCGGAGTACGGCTTTACGGTGGAAAATGTGGTGAAGGGGGCTCGGCAATTGCTGTCGGTTCAACCTTAAACCTTTTATACTGACTACGCACAAAAGGCCGCTCTCAGGAGAGCGGCCTTTTGTAATGAATCAGAAAAAAACGAGCAGCATCTACGACAAAGAACTTACCCCTCCTCGTCGTACTCCTCTTCATACTCATCCACGGCAAAGGCTTCGTCGTAGGCCAGATCCCCTTCCCCTTCCACATCGTCCAGCTCTTCGGCCAGATACTGCTCCGGGGTACGGTCGTCTTCCTTGGCCAGAATAATCTCGAAGCGGCTCAGAAGCTCCCCCTTGGTGCAGAACTTCTGGCTCTTGTAACTGCAGCGCTCTTCCTCGCAGAGATCAAACAGCTGAATCTCGCTGCAGAGCCGTGGAGTCGTTTTCTCTTCACTCATGGTTTCCTCCGTTTACGGCGTGGAGCTCTTCACGTGGGAGCACTGTTCAGGAATTCCACAGCCTTGGCCACATCCTCTTTACAGCCGATGAAGACCGGCGCCCGCTGATCCAGCCCTTCCACGGGGATGTCGAGAATTCTCCGGGTCCCGTCGCTGGCCGCCCCCCCCGCATTTTCGATGATGAACGCCATGGGGTTCAGTTCGAAGAGCATCCGAAGCTTGCCGTTGGGTACCCCCTGAAGCATGGGGTAAAAGAAAACCCCTTTGCCTTTCATGAGGATTTGATTGATATCCGGCACAAACCCTCCGGAATAGCGAAGCTTGGCCCCCTTGGCCTCCAGGTACTGCACATACTGTTCCACGCCGGGGAGATATTTGTTCCGGAGACCGCCGGGGGAATAGATATCACCGGACGGCGCCATGGTGATATTCTCCCGCGACAGAGTGAACTCCATGAGATGATTCATGGTGAATTCATGAACCCCGTCACCCACGGTGTAGACCAGCGAGACCCGCGGACCGTAGAGGATATAAAGGGAGGCCACCTGATTCCGGCCGGGCTGGAGGAGTTCTGGTCCCTGAAAGATGGAGACGATGGTTCCCACCGCCAGATTCACGTCCACCAGAGACGAGCCATCCAATGGGTCGTAGGCCACCGAATAAAGTCCGCCGGCATTGGCTTTGGCCTGATAGATAGTCTCCATCTCTTCGGAGGCGATATTACAGACCACGCCGGAATGGATCAATCGCTTCCGGATGATCCGGTCGGAGAGGACATCCAGGGCAAGTTGCTCTTCACCGTAGAGATTGGAGGTTCCCGCCACCCCCAGGTCGCCGGTGCGGACCGCGTTGATGACATATTTACTTGCATCGGCGATCTCGCAGATCAGATGGGTCAGATTGTTGGAGACCCCCTTGCTACGCAGGTGGCCCCTCAGGTCCACCTGAAATTTTGAACTTCCCGGTTCCTTGGCCATGGTTGTGCCCCTCCATACAGGTTCATTCGCTAACGCTGTGAAAGCTAATATATTTCATCGGGCAACGCAAGTGAAAAGTAGCGGACGCCGAAAGAGTGCTCTCTTATGGGGAGACTCTGACCGAACTATACCGGAGCAAGGTGAATTTACAGAAAAGAAGACTCTGACTGAATGATCCCGGAGCAGGGTGAGTTTACGGGGAAATTGCGCAGATCGGGAAAGTATGATAGGGTGCCGCCAACTTAGACAATGGGGAATGAAATGGCTCAACGCACAATCGGCATCATCGTCGCCATGCCCGAAGAGATCAAACCTCTTCTCAGGGGAGCCCCCTCGGTGGTCCGGGAGAAGATAGGAACTTTTCCGCTCTATCGCTTTACCCAGCACAACCGACAGTTTGCCCTCATCGAGTCGGGGATCGGTGCGGATCGGGCACTGGCCGCCGCACAGCTCCTCACGGAGGCGCTCAACCCGGAGTTACTCATCTCCATGGGATTCGGCGGCGGGATTTCCCACGGACTCAAGGCAGGGGATATCGTCATCGGCACCCGCTTTCTGGTCCATCAGGGTGACTGCATGACCGAAGAGAACGGCGTAAGGATCGTCCCGTTTCCCGAAACTTTCACCGAAAAGAAGAAAAACGCGGGCTTCAGCATCGCCCAAGGGACGATCATCTCCACCACCGGGGTCCAGTCAAAAACGGTAATCGCCGGTCAGCTTCCCGCTGACGTGACGCGGGCGGTGGTGGATATGGAAACCTGCGCCATCGTCCGGTTCGCCACCCTCTCCCGGATGCCGTTCATGGCCATCCGGAGTATCAGCGACGATCTCAACGAGGAGCTGGGCTTCTCCATGGACGAATTCATGGACAGCACCATGCAGGTCAGCATCGGCAAGGTCTTCCTCACCGTCCTTCGCAAACCATGGATCATCCCCCAACTCTACCGACTTTACCGCAATACCCGGAGAGCGGGGATAAATCTCTGCCTCGTCTTCACCTTCCTGCGCGAAGAGCTCGCCTGATCATGAATCAGGCACCGGATTATCGGCGAAACAGCCAGAGGAGCAGGGAAAGGAGCAGGGAAAGAAGGAGGCAGCTCCCCAGGGGGAAGTAGAAGGAGAAATGTTCCCGTTTGAAGGAGATGTCACCGGGAAGCCGCCCCAGCCAGGGGATCTTGCCGGCCAGACAGATTACCAAACCCGCCAGGACGATGATCAAACCGAGAATGACAAGCGAACGGCCGACTCCGGACATGGCTCACTTCCCGCCGCTGCGGGGCGCATAGCGCTCTTTCTCGCTGTAGATGCAGCCGCAATACTGCTGGCGATACATGGCCAGCTCCTTGGAGAGGCGAATACCCTCCTGCCATCCGGAGCGGTAGTCGGCATAGTGAAACGCCACCCCATACCGTTCTCCCAGCTCCTCCCCCAACCGCCGGATCTCCTCATGCCCCTGATAGCGACTGTAGAGAAGGGACGACGTCCAGGCGTCGAACCCCCCTGCGGCCGCGGCCTTGGCTGTCTCCTCCAGCCGCGAGGCATAGCAGTAGCGGCAACGCTCTGCGGGTTTCGCCGCCACCGCTGCCAGAAACTCCTCGAGCAGATACTCGTCGCGGGTAATGAGCGGCAGATTATCCTGCTCCGCAAAGGCCGTGACGGTGTCCAGGCGCTTTCGGTACTCCTGGTACGGGTGAATGTTGTGGTTGAAAAAAAACCCGCTTACCATCCATCCCCCGGCCCGGAGGGTTCTGACGGGGAAGACGGCGCACGGGGCGCAGCAGAGGTGAAGCAGGATATTCATGGGGAGCGTCCTCTTGCAGAGTGCTGGGGCTGATCGTCCGGATGGCTGATCAAGGAAACCGGCTATTGGGGCACTCCCACCGTTGTTCCCGGCTTGGCGGCATTTATCTCGGTCATGACGGCCTGATACGCAAGAAACAGAAAGCCGCCGAAAATCCCCAGGAGAAAGAGCAGCCAGAAGGTCGACTTAACCCGGTCCCACAGTTTTGTGGTCCACTCATCGGGATCATGCCGTTTCATGGATGGGCGGTTCATTTTGTAGGTCATGACATACCCGGCTTATGAAAAAAAGGCTTGTGCCTGACAGCACAAACCTTTTGTTTTTTAATTGGTGGGCGGCATGGGATTCGAACCCACGACCCCAGGCTTCGGAGGCCTGTACTCTATCCAGCTGAGCTAACCGCCCACAGAAGGTTGTATATACACCATTCGCTCCGGATACTCAAGCAAAAGTTCGCACGAACTCCGGATACCCCACACGGGACAGAGTTCATAATTAACGTGGTTGACGCCCCAACGGCTTTGCAGTAGTAATGTGGTTTACGGAAGTACTAGCTATGCTGGTGATAGCCCCGGTCTTCAAAACCGGTGAGGGGGATGAGAAATCTCCCTGGTGAGTTCGATTCTCATGTGCTTCCGCCATTTTCATTCTAACAGGTATCATTAAGTACTTAAAGCTCCGTATTTTGGAGCTTTTTTTGTTGTCAAATTCCGATGAGCACTGTACAGTTCCGAGTGATTCCAGGGCACCGTGCAGTAACTTCTACAGTAACTGCGATATCACGAAAAGCAGTTACTGCGTTTTGGGGGTATTTACTGCAGTAGGTGACGCTATATGGGGGTTTGATAGATATGTCCGGCATAAATATTCTTTCCGCGCTGCAGGTTCAAAAATCCAAGCCACAGGAGAAGGATTATCGCCTTTATGACGGGGGTGGGGTCTCGTTGTTGGTCAAAACTACCGGCGCTAAGTGGTGGCGATTCTCCTTTACGTTTGACAGTGTCCGCAAAGAGCTGTCCCTTGGCGTCTACCCGGCGGTAACCCTGGCTGACGCCCGCGGGAAGCGCGAGAGTTACCGGAAATTGGTGGCGGCTGGGGTGAACCCGTCAACCCATCGTCAGGCGCAACGGTCGGGCCACGTATTGTCCTTGCCCGATAGTTTCGAGATAATCGCCAGGGAGTGGCACGCAAGTCGCAAGGAGAGCATCACCGCCGATCACCACGCCAATTTGATGACCCGTCTGGAAAAAGATATCTTCCCATGGGTGGGCTCTTTACCTATCCATGACATCAGCGCCATGATGGTGAAGGGTATCCTTGACCGAGTGAAGGCCCGTGGCGTGGTCGAGACGGCCCGGAGGTGCCGGGTTATCATGTCACAGGTATTTCAGTACGCCGTGACCACGGACCGGGCGACCATTGATCCGGCTGCGGCTCTCAAGTCGTATCTCCCGTCCGTATCGAGTACCCGCCGGCACTTTTCGGCGGTTACCGAGCCGAAAGAACTCGCTCCGCTCTTAAGGGCAATAGCCGGATATCAGGGGGGAGATGTGACTCGCTGCGCCCTGGCGGTATTGCCGATGCTCTTGGTCAGGCCCGGCGAGTTGCGGCACGCCCGGTGGGCGGATATTGATCTGGACGGCGCCCTCTGGAGTATTCCGGCGCCACAGATGAAGATGAAGGAGCCGCACATGGTCCCCCTGTCCCGCCAGGTTGTGGAGATATTGAAGGGGCTGAAACCTTCCACCCGGGGGAGCATCTACTGTTTCCCGTCGACTCGGAGCGTGACCAGTTGTATGAGTGATAACACGATTAACGCGGCGTTCCGGAGGATGGGTTTCGAGAAGGAGATCGTCACGGGGCACGGTTTCCGAGCCACGGCCAGGACGATCCTGGATGAGGTACTTGGGGTGAGGGTGGAGCATATCGAGCACCAGTTATCCCACGTCGTTCGTGACCCTCTGGGGAGAGCTTACAACAGAACGGCCCACCTGGAAGCCAGGAGGGTCATGATGCAACAGTGGGCCGACTATCTGCAAGAGCTGGCTACTGCCGCATCTTGATCTTTTCGGCGCTGCGCATGGTCCCCAGTCCCAACATGCCGGTGAGGAGAACGAGCATGTCTTCCATGGGAATGTCGGGGATCTCAGCGGGACTTTCTGCCGGCGGGATAATGCCTAATACCGTGAATCTCCTCGTGAGAGTTACCTTTTATCAGGTTTGAGAGCGAAGGTATTATTTGCAAGTTCCACGGCACATGGAGTCCCGATACATTCTTACCCATCAGTGGAACAATATGATCGACATGAAACTTGGCGCCTCCAGCGGCAGACATTCTAGCCGATTCTTCATATATGCTCGCTATCTCCACTTTATCTGCCCACGGAGGGGTCGCCATCCGTACTCGTTTTTTACGCGCGGTAGTGTTGGCTACCGTTTTGCCGATATTGTGCTGCTTGTATGCGACATTTTTACAATGCTTGCATTGTGAAGACAACCCGTCTGGCCTGCTTACGTCTATTGCAAACAGTATCGAATCTTTTTCTTGAGAGCAGGTCGGGCATTTCTTATGGTCGACACTAATTCTTGGCTTAGTATTTTTTGCTATCAATAGATCCCTATGCAAGCAACCGCAGCTTTGCGTCCTGCCAGATTTAAGCATATGTCCATAGGTTACAGTTTCCCCTCCGCAGTCACACCTCAATCTCCATTTTGCATCTTTTCCACCCGTCTTTACCCTGTATTCGCATATTTCTATAGCAACCAGCCTGCCAAATCTTTGGCCAGTTAAATCCTTGCTTCTCGTTTTGCCTATGTTGTATTTTAGTAGATGAGAGGTATCTCTTGTCATTATCTGGCGACACCTTTTATTTTTTCTGCCGTCCTCATCCCGCCTAAACCTAACATTCCTGTCAATAATATCATAAGTTGGTCTATTGGTATATCTGGTATTGGTGGAACATATGTATTTTTATTGCCGACTATAATGCCTCCTATCTGGACCATCCAAGGAAGAAGAGGTTTTACAATAAATACCAGTGCCATGGCCGCTACACATACCATTCCGGTAAGGGGTCTCCAGTTTGATGCCATCCAATTGCCACTTTGCGCCTCCAGTTTATTTATCTCCACCTGCCCCTGCATCTGGGTAGTGTCGTACTGCATGGCGGCCATGGTGGCGGCCTGTTCCATCGCTGCCAATTTAAGCTCGATCTCGGCTTGTGCTGTAGCGTCCAGTACCGACTTCCCGGTGATAGCCGCCCTGATGTCCTTGGCTAGGGCGCCGATCCCCTTAAACGCTTCACCGGCCCCTCCTCCCATTAGCTGTGCCAACCATTCCATGGTGTCTCCTTGATCAGGCGTTCGCTCGGTTTAACCATCCCGCCAGGAACTGCCGGTCCTGGGGGTTACGGTCGGCGAGCTCTTTATAGAAATGTTGGGCAAGTTCTCGACATTCGGCGAGAACTGCCACGGGATCAGCAGTAAGGAGCGCGGCTCTTGACTTCAGGCCGAATCGGCCGTCAGCTTCGACTCCTACCGCTCGCTGCAACAGTTTGGCGGACTGGGACAACCCGCTGACCACTCCCATTTGGAACAGCCATTGTGCCAGTTGTTGGTCGTCGATGGTTTGCATCCAGATCGTCCAGAAGTTGGCCTGATAAAAGGCTGCCACCATTCGCCGCAGTTGGGCGCTGTCGTTCAGTCTCTGCTTGAAATTAACCGACAACTTGAACGTGTCGACCAGTTGCCATCCGGCCCAATGCGACCAGTTGTTGCGGCTGATTCCGGCTAAGGTTTCCCCGCCGCTATCCCCCTTGATATCCACGTAGCCGGGGTATCCCTCCAGTTCCAACAGGTGTTCCAATGCCTGGTTAAAGTCCGCCATCAGGAGTGCCTCTCTTTTACCGGGCTATCTGTGTTGCTGCTCGCGCCGTCAGGTGGTCGATAAGTTGGTCGGAGAATTTGTCAACGATTCGGCGCAGCTCTTCGTTATCCTTCCGGAGCTGCTGAATGACTATTGACTGTTGATCACGAAAGGCTATCAGTCGTTCGTCCAGCCGGATCGTCATGACTGATACCGTAAAAGCGCCGCTCATCCCGGCAATGATGATTGCCTCGATGATCTTGGAGGTGGACAGTTTGGGCGCGGCCGGAGCCACCATGCCCATAAAGGGGATAAACGTAAGCCACTTGTGCGGCATGTTGACTCCTATAGCTCGAATAATATCTCGGAAAATATGATGTTGTCTTTTCCGGTAGTGTTCAGGGCAATCCAGCGACTGACCGGCGGCACATAGATAAGTACTGTGATTCCCTTGACTACCGGGATCAGTGCTCTCCCCGTGACGTCGGTGAGGTACGCCTTGGCGACAGGATCAATTACCGAGCCACCTACGACAGTGGCGTTAGCCCCCTGGACCAAAATAGTTATGTCTGGTTCCGGGACAAACCCGAGGTCTCTCAGGTCCACCACAATTGTGCAGAGGCCGGGGGCTGCCGCCGGGATTGCGATAACCGGAGCCGTCGACCCTGCCGGGATATCCAGTTTTTTTAGCAGACCGCCGACAGTGCCTGCCGGTAAACTGCCGACGGTGGACGAGAGGAGTGCCGTCGCAATGTCTGCTGGTAATGTCGTGCTCCCGCCACCCGTCTGCCATGATCCGGAGCCGTGGTGTGATGATAGGTATAAGTCTATAGCCGGTAAATTTAATCCTGCCATGTTCTCTATCTCAAATAATACATCGCCGGGTACCCGGTTTAAGATATCAAGTATACTCCGGAGCACCGGCTCCATATAATCCAGCTGACTGGACTCGTATGCCGCCGTCAGGGTCATGGCATCACCCGCTTTGGCCGGGGCATAGTTGGGTTGGATGGAGTCCAGGGTAACGGTTGCCGGTGGGGTTTTCGGTATGGCTGATACCGCTATCTGAACGGTATCGACCTCGGTATCCAGAGTGGTCAGTGTTGCCGACTCCACTACGAACAATCTGTCGGTTTGGTCTGTGCCCGGACCCGAGGCATGAACGATCAGATCACCATTGGTATTCGTCTCGGCCGCGGAGAGATTGAGTGTATACCACCCGTACCCGGAGCTGGTTGCAGAGTTAGCGGCCGCCACAAATGTGCCGCCGGATTTTTTAATCAGTACCGTAGCAGCCAGTCCTGGCGCACCAGTTTTCCCATCAGAGGCCAG
Organism: uncultured Geobacter sp.; assembly: GCA_903902855.1. Lineage (GTDB taxonomy): Bacteria > Desulfobacterota > Desulfuromonadia > Geobacterales > CAIOGM01 > CAIOGM01. The sequence goes on from CAIUWK010000075.1 coordinate 14,935, forward strand.
TACCAATAGAAAATTTATCTCTGCGGCATCCCCGTTATTCAGCACTCTCATAACAACCTCCCCCTGCTGATGCCCGCCAATGTCCTGCCTCGACTCACTCCGGAAAACCCCGTGGCCGCCGCCAGCAATCGCATGATCCGCGATGCCGACGACTGAGCCAATAGCTGCCATGGGTTGGCGCTGATATTCGCCACCTCTGCCGGTGAAAGCGCACGGTTCCATACTGCTAACATCTGATGCGTGGCCGGGGAAGAATAGTTCGTGCCGGAAAAATACATCCCCAACCCTAGAGTATTCAGCCCGCCGCTATATGTATATGACGCAGCATCTACCGTCGGAAACGCTTTACCGTTGACATACAGGGTACCGTATCTCCCACCACTTTTAACCCCAACTATGACTTTTACGGTACCGTCCAGAACAGCCGAATTTGTGTTAGCGTTTTGCTTAATCGCTCCGCCGCTGACTCCTAAAAACGCGATGTAACCACTGGCAACCGAACCGCCTGCGTTTAAATTGGAACATAACCCCCAGAATTGATTTGAATCCGCCCCCAATCTATTACTGCACATATATGAAAATGTTGCCCCAGCCGGGCAATCGGTAATAAGCAGCACGGTGAAGTTGTTCAAACCCACCTCGCCCGCTGTGGTAGACCACCGGGGTGCAACAGACGCAGCCGGTTGTATCACCCCCTGTGCTCCCCAACTTGCGCTCCCCATGGTTACCGCTGGGGTCGGTGCCGGGAGGACATTGAATGGTGCTCCCGCCATCTCATTCAACGGGGCGAAGAATGCCAGCCCCCGCGTCAGGGGATTCCCCAGGTTGAGGCGGGATATGCGTAACGGCTTCGTTATCACGGGGTGACTGCCAATTCGTTGATGGTAACGGTGGCGGTTACACCCGCAGTAGCCGTGTGTCCAGTCAACCTCACTCGGTAATATTTAATATCCTCGGCATAAGGAATTGCGATGGTCAGCGTTTTAGTTCCCCCTGCCGCTATAATCGGGACGAACTGAGTCACATACGCCTCAGTGTCATAATTGGCGTTGTCCGGAGAGGTTAGCACCTCCACCAGCACCCCCACAGTCACGGCTGCCGAATAAACGCATACGAGCTGAAGCGCCAGACCCACTGCTCCTACCGCCGCATTACCGCCCGTGGCAGGGAAGGATGTCGCAGTCATACCCATCGTTACGATCTGGCCGTTAAGGACAACTGCCGCTGTTTTCGTCATGCCATCACCTCAACAGTGATTATCTGGTATGCCAGATCGGTCGTATC
>CAIUWK010000076.1 GCA_903902855.1 uncultured Geobacter sp.
AGTAATTCGCAGACCTTTCTTGAAAGCGAACGACGGCTTATACCTGGTGTGTTATCAACCAAGTGCTGTATCTGCTCCCGAGTCTCGGGAGAAAAAGTTTGGCCACTGATGATCATGGCAAAACTGTACAACATCCCCCCCCAACGGTGTCCAGCATTATTTATGGGACATGGTCAGCCTTGAAAGGGAGGGAGATTCTGCTAGCCGCAGATTAGTAACAATCAGGAAATGTTCTGATGCCATGGGAAGAAGCAGACAGTGCCAGTTCCCACGACATGGAGAAGAAGATCAACGATACCAAGGAGGGGCTGGTGGCCAATATGGCGAAAAGGCGTGCGCTGATGGTAAGTTCCGGTAAATGCAACAAAAAAATTGGAGCGCTTCGGAGATGGTGCCTGTGGTAATTGACAACCTGCTAAGCGGTGATTTTCCGGATCATAGTTATTCGTTGCCAATCCAACTGGCGCGGCGTATAATACAAAGTAATACAGTTTGGAGAGGAGGAATATATGGCGAGGAATGCAAGCGTAACATTAGGTCCACATTATGAGGCTTTTGTTGACTCACAAGTCAGCAACTTCGGTTTTTGTTCTCGTAGTGAAGTTATTCGTGCAGGGCTTAGTTTGTTAGAAGAACATCAAGTAAAAGTGATGGCTCTTAAGCGGGCTATAATTATAGGTATTGAGAGTGAGTCGGTCGAATGTTCCTATGAAGATTTTATGGCTGGACTTGACGATAATGCGCTTCATACATTATGACTGTGCCATTCAAATTTAAAAAAGCGGCCTTAAACGACTTGCGCGAGATATCTCTCTATACTAGAAAAAATTGGGATACAGAGCAGGAACATGTCTATATGAAAGGAATATTTGCTTGCTTTGAAAAAATAGCCAACCACCAAACACATAATCGCAATTTTTCCCACATCGAACCCGACTGTCTCATACACAAGATTAGTCATCACTTGGTTGTTTTTCGATGGCTCGAAGATGGTCGCCCTGAAATACTCCGTGTTCTTCACGAAAAGATGGATATCTCGCTGACATTAGTAAGGTAATAAAAAAAATAATAAAAAAAATAAAAATTGTGCCTGCCTACATCCTCAATCTTACCTCCTATCACATTGCTAAAATTAAAGTGTACCGATTTATTTCGATGTACCCTTCTTCCTGACATCTTGATCTTATGCCCTCTCCAGTCCTGCGAACCGTAACATCGAGGAGTTCAGAAGGAAATATGGCTCTGTGCCGTGGGATTGACTCCGACAGCGTAACCACGTTTGCAATGGGTGGGTCTTATTTTTAACGGACAGACAGTATGTCTACAGAAGACGGTGATCAATTTGGAGAGGAAGCAGTTCTATTAATACCGGATGCAGTGCCGGATGGCGGGGATTCAGGATGATGTTCCAGCCAAGGCCGGGAGGGAGCAATACGGATGGTACTCTGAGGAGAGGGGTGGAAGCTGTTTCGAGCCATTGCCGTCCGAATTCCATGGTAGCCGGGGCTACCGAAGGGGTATCCCAACCCGATGGCAACTCAGCGGAGGTAACGGTCAACATGGGGCATGGATCCGTCACCTCCAGTACCGCCAGGGACAGGTCTCCCGGTAAATCCGCAAGCGTGACTCTTGCCAGATACTCCAGCAGCGCCAGTGCCGCGCTTTCCGCCGTATAGAGAGCCGGCACCCCTTTGGGATTCCATCGGCCTCCTGCCAGGCGGGCCCCTTCGCCGGTCAGGTCGGCAATGAACCGGGCCGGAGCAATCCGGTACAGACGCATTAGATCCCCACGCCATATTCGATCCGAGTCAGTTCATCAAGGACAATGCCTACTCCGGTGAAAGTGTCCAGGAGTGACAGCGGAGATGCCTGGTTCAGAGTGTAGCAGGGGGACTTGAGCCAATGCACCGCCTTGTTCCTGGCGCCGAAGACCTCGATGCCGCGGGCAACCACTCGGGCAATCTGCACCAGATGGTCAGACAGATCCTTGTCCAGAATGGCGGGAGTCTTGCGCTGGATGGTGCGGATTGATACCGGTAAAAAGGAATATAGCTCGGTCTTGGAGATTCCCAGTTCCACGGCCAAGGAGTTTATGACTTCGCCTGACAATCCTTCGCGAGTCAAGGCTACGGTCTCCAAAGGCGAGCGCAAGAGCTGATAAGGGAACATGACGGGATGAGCGGGAGAAGAACTGACGGTCTGCATGAGATGTCTCCTTGACGACAATTGTCGCACAGCATATGCCATTGTGCAAGGTGAAAAGTGAAGAGTACGGTTCTTATGCTCTCTCCAGCCCCGCGAACCGCACCAGCAGCTTCTTCGGCCCCACGGAGTTGAACCAGACAATCACTTTCTGATCGTCCCCTTTCCCCTCGATCTTCCTCACCGTCCCGGCGCCGAACTTGCTGTGGCGGACTTTCATCCCCAGCCAGACCCCTTCCTGATCCTCCGGCACCACCTCCACCTCGGGGACGCCGTCGATAGCTGCATCATCAAAGATGGTCGCCAGGTTGTGGCGGGGTGCTTCCGGTTCCTGGGGGTGACGGAAAGGGGGAGCCGCCACGGTACTCGTACTCTGACCACCGCTGTTACTGAAGACGAACCCCGGTTGATACTCCTCTTCCTCGTCCAGCAGTTCCGATGGGATATCTTTCAGAAAACGGCAGGGAGGATTCAACTGCTCCTGACCGAAGATGTGGCGCCGCCGAGCATTGAGGAGGAACAGCCGCTCCCTCGCCCGGGTCATCCCCACGTAGCAGAGCCGCCGCTCTTCTTCCATCTGTTCCGGGTCTCCCAGGGAGCGGACATGGGGGAAGAGTTTTTCCTCCATGCCGATCATGAAGACCAGGGGAAACTCCAGCCCCTTGGCCGAGTGGAGGGTCATGAGAGTGACCGAATCTTTTCCCGTCCCCTCCCGCTCCATGTCCGAGACCAGCGCCACCCGCTCCAGGAAGGAGGAGAGAGCCCGCTCCTCGCTGCTCTTTTCGAACTCCTCCATGGCGGCGAGGAGTTCCTGAAGGTTGGACAGGCGGTCCTCGGACTCTTCAGTCCGCTCCTGTTTCAGCTTCGCCACATACCCGGTCTCATCCAGGATCATGTCGGTCAGTTCGGAGAGGGGGAGTTTTTCGGACATCTCCCGGAATTGCTCCATCAAGGCCACGAATCCGGCGATCTTGCCTCTGGTTCCGGCGGCCAGATAGTTCCCCGTGGCTGCCTGGGTCAAGGCCTCGCCGAAGGTGATCCCTCCGGTTGCCGCCAGCTCGGAGATTCGGTCCACGGTGGCGTGGCCGATCCCGCGTAAAGGGACGTTGATGATTCGCCGGTAGGAGATCTCGTCCGCCGGATTGTCGATGACCTTCAGGTAGGAGAGGATGTCCTTGATCTCCAGCCGGGCGTAAAACCGGACTCCTCCCACCACATGGTAAGGGATGGCGGCCTGCACCAGGGCCTCTTCCACCACCCGGGATTGGGCGTTGGTCCGGTAGAAGACCGCGGCATCGTTGATCTTCCCCCCCTGACGGAGATACTGGCTGATCTCGCTGCAGACCAGGCGCGCCTCGTCCCGCTCGCTCTCCAGCCGGCGGTAGACGATCCGCTCTCCTTCGGGGTTGTCCGTCCAGAGGGTTTTCCCCTTGCGCCCCCGGTTGCGGGCCACCACCGCGCCGGCGGCGGTGATGATGGTCTTGGTGGAGCGGTAGTTCTGCTCCAGCTTCACCACGCTGACCTCGGGGTAGTCTCGCTCGAAGTCCAGGATGTTCCGGATATCCGCCCCCCGCCAGCGGTAGATGGACTGGTCGTCATCCCCCACCACGCAGAGGTTCCCGCGGTCACCGGCCAGGAGCCGGACGAAGCGGTACTGGATGGGGTTGGTGTCCTGGTATTCGTCCACCAAGAGCCACTGGTAGCGGTTCCGGTACCAGGCCAGCACCTCCGGCAGCTGCTCCAGTAGCCGCACCGTCTGCATCACCAGGTCACCGAAGTCCAGGGCGTTGCATTTCCGGAGCCGCTGCTGATAGGCGGCATAGACCTGCACCGCCTTGGTTCCGTAGATATCCCCCTTGGACGCAGGGATATCCTGGGGCTCCTTGCCGGCGTTCTTGCAGTCGTCGATGAAGGCGGCGAACCCTTTGGCCGGAAATTTCTTCTCGTCGATATTGAGACCGAGCACCACCTCTTTCAGGAGCCGCTCGCTGTCCTTGTCGTCGTAGATGGTGAAACTTGGCTGGAAACCGAGGTGGTGGCCGTCACGGCGGAGAATCCGGACGCAGGCCGAGTGGAAGGTGGTAATGAGGGGGAGGTCGAACCCCGGCAGGAGCCGCTGCACCCGCTCCTTCATCTCCCCGGCCCCTTTGTTGGTAAAGGTCACCGCCAGGATCTGCCAGGGTAGGACCCCCCGTTCGTGGATCAGCCAGGCGATGCGATGGACGATGACCCGGGTCTTGCCCGAGCCCGCCCCGGCCAGGATCAAAAGCGGTCCCTCGCCATGAATGACGGCTTCTTTCTGGGGTGCGTTGAGATTATGGAGGAGATTCATCTTCGGGTCAGCGCAATCGCCTCGGCCAGCTTGATGGCCCCGGTGTAGACCGCCTTGCCGGTGATGACGCCGGTGACGCCGGATGACTCGATGGCCATGAGGTTTTCGATATCCTTGAGGGTGGAGACCCCGCCGGAGGCGATGACCGGGATGGAGATCGCCTCGGCCAGCGCCTTGGTCGCTTCCAGATTGGGCCCCTGGAGCATCCCGTCCCGGGCGATGTCGGTGTAGATGATGGCGGCCACGCCGTACCCTTCGAATTGTTTGGCCAACTCCACCGCAGTGACCCCCGTCACCTCGGCCCATCCCTGCACCGCCACCATGCCGGCTTTTGCATCAATTCCCACCACGATCCGGCCGGGGAATTTGGCGCAAGCTTCCTTGACCAGTTCCGGGTTGCGCTGGGCCGCGGTCCCCAGGATGACCCGCCCCACCCCCAGGGAGAGGTACGCCTCCACCGTGGCCAGGTCGCGGATGCCGCCGCCAAGCTGGGTGGGAATATTGATGGCGCCGACGATGGCTTCGATGGCGGCGCGGTTCTTCGGTTCACCGGCAAAGGCGCCGTCCAGGTCGACGATATGGAGCAATTCAGCTCCCTGCTTCTGCCACTCCAGGGCCTGGGCCGCCGGGTTGTCGTTGAAGACGGTGTCCCGCTCCATGAGTCCCTGCTCCAGCCGGACGCAGCGCCCTTCTTTCAAATCGATGGCGGGTATGACGATCATGTCTGTATCTCCTAGTAAAGGGGGAGCCGATCGGCTCCCCCCCTTTGTGCTTATGCGTGTGTTAATGTGCAACTCAGACGTTCTGGGCATCCACTACGGCGATTGCCGCCATGTTGACGATGTCCACCACGTCGTCGCCCCGCTGCAGGACATGCACCGGTTTTTTCATCCCCATGAGGATGGGACCGATGGCCTCGGCCCCCCCCAGACGCGCCAGGAGCTTGTAGCAGATATTCCCCGAGTTCAGATCCGGGAAGACCAGCACATTGGCCTGATCCTTGAAGTTGGCAAAGGGGTAGTTCTTGTCCAGCATCTCCGGCATTACGGCGGTGTCCGCCTGCATCTCGCCGTCTACCTTCAGGTGAGGTGCCCGCTCCTTGACGATTTCCACCGCCTTTCTGACCTTCTGAGCCTGGGGGTGATCCGACGAACCGAAGTTGGAAAAGGAGAGCATGGCGACTTTTGGTTCGATATCCAGCATCTGGGCTTTGTCCGCCGCCAGGATGGCGGTTTCCGCCAGTTCCACCGGGGTCGGATCGATGCAGACGGTGGTGTCGGCCATGAAGAAGACCCCCTTCTTGAAGACCATCATGTAGAGACCGTGGACGCTGGAGAGCCCCTCCTGCTTGCCGATGACCTCCAGGGCCGGCCGGATGGTTTCCGGATAGTGGGTGTCGATACCGGAGAGGAGGGTGTCGGCATCCCCCATCCGGACCATCATGCAGCCGAAGTGGGTGCGGGACTTGCGCCGCATGATCCGGCGCGCTTCGGAGAGGGTCAGTCCCTTGCGCTGCCGAAGTTTGTAGAGCTCTTGGGCGTAGTCTTCCGTTCGCTCCCAAGTCTCGGGATCAACGATGCTGACGCCGGTCAGCTCGATCCCCAGTTCCGCCATGGCGCCCCGGATTTTTGCCTCATTCCCCACCAAGATGGGGATGGCGATCTCCTCTTCCACCAGGCTTTGGGCGGCCCGGAGGATTTTTTCGTTGTCTCCCTCGGGAAAGACGATCCGTTTGGGGTCGGCCTTGGCCTTGTTGATAATGGCCCGGAGGGTCTCCTTGGATTTCCCCTGGGTGGATTCAAGTTGTTCGATGTATTTGGCCATGTCGGCGATGGGTTGGCGGGCCACACCGGTATCCATGGCGGCCTGGGCTATGGCCGGGGCCACATGCAACAGGACCCGCGGGTCAAAGGGTTTGGGTATGATGTAGTCGCGGCCGAAGGAGAACTTCACATTGCCGTAGGCCTTGCAGACCGAGTCGGGTACCTCTTCCCGGGCCAGGCGGGCCAGGGCGTGCACGGCGGCCAGCTTCATCTCTTCATTGATGCAGGTGGCGCGTACATCCAGGGCGCCCCGGAAGATGAAGGGGAAGCCGAGGACGTTGTTCACCTGGTTGGGATAGTCGGAGCGGCCGGTGGCGATCATGAGGTCGCTGCGCACGGCATGGGCATCTTCCGGGGTAATTTCCGGGTCAGGGTTTGCCATGGCGAAGATGATGGGATCGGGAGCCAGACTTGCGACCATTTCGGGGGTGAAGGCCCCTTTGGCTGAGAGGCCGAAGAGGACATCGGCCCCTGCGGCAGCTTCTGCCAGGGTCCGGAAGGGGGTGTCGGCGGCGAAGAGCTCCTTGTAGGGGTTCATCCCCACGGTGCGCCCCTTGTAGATGACCCCTTTGGTATCGCACATGATCATGTTGTTGGGTTTGACCCCCAGGGCGATGGCCAGCTTGGCGCAGGAGTTGGCCGAGGCGCCGGCCCCGTTGACCACGATGCGAATATCTTCGATCTTCTTCCCCACCAGCATGAGGGCGTTCAGGAGTGCCGCCGAGGAGATGATGGCTGTCCCGTGCTGATCGTCATGAAAGACCGGGATCTTCATGGTCTTCTTCAGCTCTTCTTCGATATAGAAGCACTCGGGGGCCTTGATGTCCTCCAGGTTGATGCCGCCGAAGGTCGGCTCCAGCAGCTGGCAGGCCTTGATGATCTCATCCGGGTTCTCCGTATCCAGCTCGATATCGAAGACATCGATGTCGGCGAAACGTTTGAACAGAACCCCTTTCCCTTCCATGACCGGCTTGCCGGCCAGGGCGCCCAGGTTCCCCAGTCCCAGAACCGCTGTGCCGTTGGAAACCACCGCCACCAGGTTCCCCTTGGCGGTATATTTATAAGCATCTTCGGGATTTTTCTGGATCGCCAGACAGGGCTCGGCTACCCCGGGCGAATAGGCCAGTGACAGGTCGCGGGCCGTCTGGCACGGTTTGGTGGCGACAACTTCGATCTTACCCTTGCGCCCCATGGAATGGTATTCAAGGGCGTCGATTTTCTTGGACATTGGTTTCTCCTTTTGATTCTTTTACTCTTGGTAAAATGTTGTGTTGGTATAACCGGCTGATTATGAGGGGCTAAAAGCGCTTCTGTTTACTGTGGTCAAATACGATAGAGATTGCGTTCGGTAAAGTCAATAACGATTTAAGAGTCTGCGTGCGCGATTCATGACAAACGGGTGGAATACTGCTATACTCACCCCTCGTAATCCGGGTGTAGCCTCATCCCGCTCCTTCCCTGTCACGGGGAGGAAGCTCTACAGGGAGCAACGACATGGAACGACTCTGGGCGCCGTGGCGCATGGAATATATCCTGGATGAAAAGCCTGCCGGCTGCATCTTCTGCTCCGGCCGGGATGGCGACGATGACCGGAAGAGCCTGATCCTGCATCGAACCGCCACTCTCGTGGTGATGATGAACCGTTATCCCTACGTCAACGGGCACCTGCTGGTTGCGCCCCGTCTCCATACCGGATCGCTCCACGATCTCTCTTCCGGGGAACTCCTGGATCTCATGGAGACGACTCGTCTCTGCCAGAAGGTCCTGACTGCGGACATGAACCCCGCCGGGTTCAACATCGGCCTCAATCTGGGGAGCGCCGCCGGGGCCGGGATCGCGGATCATCTTCATATGCATATCGTTCCCCGCTGGCCGGGGGATACCAACTTCATGACGGTGGTGGGGGATCTGCGGGTTTTGCCGGAGGCGCTGATGGTTCAGTACGACCGGCTCCTGCCGCTCTTTGCAAGGGCGTGAAGAGTGAAACGTAAAAAGTTCAAAGATCTTTTCACCATTCACCATTCACATGTTTTTTCCACCATTCACAGATATGAGGGGACGAAACAGTGATAACTTCGTTGACTATGCTCCGCTCCCGAACCCTGCTCTATCTGGTGGGAGGATTTTTTCTCGGCTGCGGCGCTCCTCTGGCGTGGAGTCTGATCCGTCTACTCCTGTTCCGTGAGCCGGCTCTCTCCCCCTGGGCGCAGATTCTCTCCGATCTCACCCGGAACTCCCAGAACATGGCGCTCTATGTCTATATGGGGTTCGGCACCGCCATGGTCCTGGGAACCCTGGGTTTCATTGTGGGGAGGGTCGCCGATCAGCTCCGGGAGCGGAGGGACGAGCTGGATTGCCTCAACCGGCAGATCGCCTCCCAGAAGGAGCTGTTCGAAAACCGTTACAAGGTTCTCGACAACAATATCAAGAATTTTCATCAGATCAGCAGCCGCATCCAGCGTTCCATCAACGCCCGGGAGGTTTTGCAGCTCTGCGCCGAGGGGCTGCATGACATCCTGGGGTATGAGCGGATCAATATTCTCATGGCCTCCGAGGATCGCCGGACCCTGCATTTTGTCGCAGCCACCGGTACGGAAGGTTTCGACCTCAAGGAGGTCACCCTGCCGCTGGACAGTCGCAGCGGGGTCATCTACAAATGTTTTGCCGACCGGAAGCTCTATTTCATCGACGATATCGGGCGTTATCCCTACGACTACCACCTCCAGCCCCCCTACGACTCCATCAGACCGCTCCGTTCCCGCAGCTTCGTTATCTGCCCCATCGTGGTCAAGGGGGAGGCGGTGGGGCTCTTCGGCATCGACAACCGTCTAAGTCATCGCTCCCTCAATGACACCGACGTGGATACCATCCGGCTTTTTGCGGACCAGGCGGCCTCTGCCCTCACCAAGATCAACCTTATTCACGCCATCGATACCCTGACGGTGGAGTTGGAAAACAGCTTTGCCGGGCTCCTGAAGAACCGCCTGAACTACACCGAGACATTGGAACGGTTGCAGCAGGCGGTGCGGACCGTGGTGGAGGGGACCGCTCATGTCGTCACCGCTGCAGGGAGCGTCATGACCTCCGTGGATGATACGGGGAGCGAGGTTTCGGGGATTTCGTCCGCCGTGGACCAGGCGGCCCGCAACCTGGACCATCTTTCCCGGACCATCGCCACATCGACGTCCGCCGTTGAGGAGATCAACCTCTCCATCCGGACGGTGGAGCGGCTGACGGAGGAATCCCACGAACGGTCCAGCCAGGTCAAGGTTCAGGCCGACCAGGGGCGGGTGGTGGTGGCCGAGGCCATCGGCACCCTTGACGAACTCCACCGGGCAGTGGAACTCTCCTACCAGGGAATCACCGCTCTGAGCGAAAACAGCGGCCGTATTGACGGGATCATCACGGTTATCAATGAAGTCACCAAGCGGACTAACCTGCTGGCGCTGAACGCCTCCATCATCGCGGCCCAAGCAGGTGAACAGGGGGCCGGTTTCGGGGTAGTTTCCGAGGAGATCCGTAACCTTTCCCGGAAGACCGGCGCCTCCACCGGGGAAATCACCGCTATTATCGAGCAGGTCCGCGCCGAATCCCGGCAGGCGGCGGAGCAGATTGCCCAGACCAAGGAGCTGGTTCATCGGGGGGTTGCCTCGGGCCGGTTGATGGCGCTGGCTTTGGAGATGATCCATACCCGTTCGGAAGAGTCCCTGGAGATGACTCGGGAGATCAGGAACGTCACGCGGGATGAGGTCAGGAATGTCCAGTTCGTGACCAGGTCCATGGAAGAGGTGAGCGCCATGACGGCCCGTATTGCCGATGCCTTCCAGGAGCAGAACTCCTCCTTGAAGCGGATCGTCCAGGCCATGGAGGCGATCAAAGGGCTCTCCCAGGACATGGTCCGTTCCTCCAACCGGCAGGCGGATGGAGGTCACGAGATCAGCCGGTCGCTGGATTCGGTGAGCGCCATGCTGGGGGAGATGCTGGATACCATGGAGAAGCGGCGGGTGCAGAGCGCTCAGGTGGTGGCCGAACTGGAACTGCTCCGGAAGTCGGCGGAATGATAAAGGCAAGGGTGAATGGTGAAAGGTGAAAGGTGAAAAGTGAATGGTGAAAAGTGCAAGGCTCTTTTTATTTCCCGGTCCCCAGTCCCTAGTCCCTAGTCCCCGTTTTTACCTTGTCTTTATCGTTTCCGGTATGCTATAGAACTTCCGCAGATGGCCCGCTACGTGATCGAGTGGAGCCGATTTCTCTGCATGACAACTCATACCGCCTGGATTCATACTTTTTAGAACCGGGACGGGAGGTAATAGCCACTCATGCGAAGGGCCGTGGAGCCGTTCGCTGACGATATGGCGCGCCCTCCTTTTTACGGGGCGCGTTTTTTGCGGTTTAACGGAGCAACGGTGAAAAAAAAGACGATTCCATCGATTCTCGCCATGAAGGGTGACGGTGAGCGGATTACCGTCCTGACCAGTTACGACTATCCCCTGACCCGGATCATGGATGGCTGCGGGGTCGATATCATCCTGGTGGGGGATTCCGTTGGTGTGGTGGTGGCGGGACATGAGACCACTCTTCCGGTGACCATGGAAGAGATGATTTACCATACCCGGTCGGTGGTGCGGGCCCAGCCCCGGGCGCTGGTGGTGGCCGACCTGCCGTTCCTTTCCTATCAGGTAAGTCTGGATGAGGCCCGGCGCAATGCGGGACGCCTCGTCAAGGAAGGGGGGGCCGAGGCGGTGAAGCTGGAAGGAGGGGTGAACTGTGCGTCCACGATTCGGGCCATCACGGCCATGGACATCCCGGTCATGGGGCATATCGGCCTGACCCCCCAATCGGTGCACCGAATGGGGGGGTTCAAGGTTCAGGGGCGGGAAGAGGAACAGGCCGAGCAAATACTGGCAGACGCCCGGGCCGTGGAGGAGGCAGGAGCCTTCGCCATAGTGCTGGAGGGTATCCCCCGTGACCTGGCCAAACGGATCACCGCCGGAGCAGGTATCCCCACCATCGGCATCGGCGCCGGTTCTCACTGCGACGGTCAGGTCCTCGTCATCCACGATATCCTGGGGCTCTGCGAGAAATACTCTCCCAAGTTCGTAAAAAAGTACGCCGAACTGCGCCCCATCATCACCGACGCCGTGACCCGGTATCTGGACGAGGTCCGTTCCGGCGAGTTTCCCACCAAGGAGCATTCGTTCAAGTAAAACAGGGCATTTTACAGGATCTACAGGATTGAGTCTTTACAGGATGTGCAGGATAAAGAGTACTTGATTCGGTTTTGTCCTGATCATCCTGTCCATCCCTGTTAAAAGAGGTTTTATCTGTTGTACAAGGTGTTCCGTGAAAATTATAAATTCGATAAGTGAAATGCAGCAGATTTCCCAGGCCGCCCGACGGGCAGGGGAGCGGATCGTCCTTGTCCCCACCATGGGTTTTCTTCATGAGGGGCACGCTTCCCTCATGCGAGAGGGGCGGCGCCGTGGGGAGTTGCTGGTGACCAGTATCTTCGTCAACCCCACCCAGTTCGGTGCGGGTGATGATTTCGACTGCTATCCCCGCGACCTGGAGCGGGATTGCGCCCTTGCCGCCGCCGCCGGGGTGGACCTCATCTTCGCTCCGACAGCAGGTGAGATGTACCCCGTCGGCTATCAGACGTGGGTGGATGTGGAGAAGATCTCTCTGCCGCTCTGCGGGGCCAGCCGTCCCGGTCACTTCCGGGGGGTCACCACGGTGGTGACCAAGCTGTTCAACGCGGTACTCCCCCATCTGGCGCTCTTCGGCCGGAAAGATTTTCAGCAGCTGGCGGTCATCCGCCGGATGACCGCTGATCTGAATCTGCCGGTGGAGATCGTGGGGATGCCCATCGTTCGCGAGGCGGACGGCTTGGCCATGAGTTCCCGCAACGCCTATCTCTCCGTGGAGGAGCGCCGGAGCGCCCTCTGTCTCAGCCGGGCTCTCAACGACGCCCGGCAGCGGTACCGGCAGGGGACCAGGGCAGTGACAGAGCTCCTCGCCGGGGTGCTGGCGATTATCGGCGCGGAGCCGAAGGGGGTTATCGACTACGCGGAGTGCCGCGATGCAGAGACACTGGAAGAGGTAACCACCGCCGGGGATGATACCCTGCTGGCCCTGGCGGTACGGATAGGGACGACACGACTCATCGACAACTGCCTACTGGGAGAGGAGAACTGAGATGCACCGAAAGATGTTGAAGAGCAAGATTCACCGGGCCACGGTCACCGGAGCCGACCTCCACTACGAGGGGAGCATCACCATCGATCAGGATCTCCTGGAGGCCTCGGACATCATCCCCTACGAGGCGGTGGCTGTCTGGAACGTGACCAACGGTAACCGCTTCGAGACCTACGCCATCGAGGGTGAGCGTGGTTCCGGCGTCATCTGCATCAACGGCGCAGCGGCCCGCCTGGTCTCTCCCCGGGATCTGGTGATCATCGCCAGCTTTGTGGATATGGAGAACAGTGAGGCCCTGAAGCATGAGCCCAAGCTGGTCTTTGTGGATGACAAGAACCGGATGCTTCCCACCCGGGCCGAAGTCGCCGGTCAGGGAAAGCTTAAACGGGTCACCTGGTAGCCGCCATGCGCATTTATGCGGCGTCATACCTTCTCCCCGTGGAAGGCCCTCCTATTGCCGGAGGGGCCCTTGCCGTGGAAGAGGGGGAGATCGTTGCCGTCGGCTCTTTGGAGTTGCTCAAGGCTGTCTGTCCGGGGGAGGTGACGGAGTTTCCCGGCTGCGTCATCATGCCCGGTCTGGTCAACGCCCACAGTCACCTGGAGCTGACGCATTTCCCCGCCTGGAAGATGCGGCACGGGATGGAATATGCCCCTCGAACCTTCGTGGATTGGCTGATCCAGGTCATAAAGATCAAACGCGGAGTCAGCGACGAGGAGTTTCGGCATTCGGTACACGAGGGAATCCGGATCTCCCTTGAGTCGGGAACCACCACGCTGGGGGAGGTTCTCAGTCGACGAGAGCTGTTCCCCCTCTACGCTGAATCACCATTGGCCGGGCGGCTCTCCTTTGAGGCGATCGGTCAGGACCCGCAACGGTGCCAAGGGCTTCTTGCCGAGTTGGAGCGCTCCATGGAGCAGCCTATGGGGGGCTTTCTCTCGGGACTCTCACCCCATTCCCCCTACACTCTCTCCCGGGAGTTCGGCCGGGAGCTGGGGGTGCGGGCGCAACAGTGGGGCGTTCCCTGCGCCATACACTGTGCGGAGTCGGCGGAAGAGGGGGCGTTTCTCTGTGATACCTCCGGCCCCCTGGCCCAGCTCTTCTACCCCCATGTGCATTGGGAGCAGTATCTTCCCCCCCCCCGTCGGAGCAGTTCGGTCCGATATCTGGACGAACTGGGACTCCTGACCCCGGGTACGGCGGCCGTTCACTGCGTCCACGTTACCCCTGCTGATGCGGAAATTCTCAGTGAGCGGGAGGTCTCAGTGATCCTCTGCCCACGGAGCAATGACCGGTTGAATGTGGGAAAAGCACCTGCGGATCTTTTCAAAAAGCTCGGCATCCCCCTGGCCCTGGGGACCGATTCCCTGGCCAGCAACGATTCCCTCTCCCTTTTTGACGAGGCGCGCTTTGCCGCCTCTCTCTGGCCGGGACTCTTCCCCCCGGAGGAGCTGCTCTATATGATGACCCTGGGGGGGGCGCGGGTTCTGGGGCTGGAGGAGCTGTCCGGCTCTCTTATTCCTGGTAAACGGGCTGATTTTCTTGTGGTGGAGGCGTCCGGTACACCGGAGCAGCTTCCGGAGCGGATCATTCATGAAGGGAAGCTGCGTGAGGTCTTCGCCCAGGGGGGTTCCCTCTCCGACTTGATACCCTCCTGACCGTTTTCTTTCCTTCTCTTTTTGTGACCGCTCTGATAGTATGTGTGCACCATGGGTGAAAAGCTGATTTGCAATAACAAGAAGGCGTACCACGACTACTTCATCGAGGAGAAGTTCGAGGCGGGGATGGTCCTAAAGGGGACCGAAGTCAAGTCGTTGCGTAACGGCAAGGCTAACCTGAACGACTCCTTTGCCCTTGTCAAGAACGGTGAGGCCTTCCTTCACAACCTGCATATTTCTCCCTATGCCTTCGGCAATCGCGAGAACCACGATCCTGACCGGATGCGGAAGCTGCTCCTGCACAAGGCCCAGATAGTCAAGCTCTTCGCCAAGATTCGTGAACAGGGGTATTCATTCATACCGCTGCGGATCTATTTCAAGGATGGTCTCGTCAAGGTCGAATTGGGGTTGGCCAAAGGGAAGAAGCTCTATGACAAGCGGGAAGACATGAAAGAAAAAGATCACAAACGGGACATGGCCCAGGCGATGAAGCAGAGAGGCCGGGATTAGGGACTCGGGACCCGGGACCGGGAATCAGGATAAGCTGAAAACCAAGAACAACAAACTTGAAGACAAAGACAAGGGGCTGGTGCAGGGGGGCGGGAGTTTTCACCGGTCCCTGGTCCCCGGTCCCCGAATTTAAGGGGGTGTAAAGGTTTCGACAGGGAATTGAATGATTTAGCTGCGAGCAGGGGTGGGCTGGCCTCTTTAACAAGCCCAACGCAAATAAATGCAAACAATAAAATTGCAGGTTTCTTCGCCGCTGATAACTACACCTTCGCAGGTGCAGTAGCAGCGTAGTCATATTCCTCCTCACGGGGGGGTATGCGGGGTAAAGGGTAGAACGCAATCTTGTATCCCTTCGCCCGTCAACAGAAGCAGACTAGAAAGGCCTCGTTTTACCGGATGAAGAGTGTACAGACAACCGGTGTAGGAGAAGTGGAAAGGGTCTACCTGTCGCCACCATCCGAAGGTCAAGGACAAGATGACTACGCTCGTAGATGTTATTTCCGTAGGTTCTTTGGACGCGGGTTCGACTCCCGCCACCTCCACCAATTCATGATTCAACGTAGTCCGGCAAAATCCGAAACCCCTTGAGAAATCAGGGGGTTTTTGTTGTTCTGCGTCCTAGGTAGTCCGGTACGGTATAGCTGAATCCTAGGTTTTTGGTGGTATGTGTGTTGGTATACCCCCAAACGCCAAGGGTGGATACCCCCCCAAAGGAGAAAAGCGCCATGCTAAACGAGTCGAGCCTAACGCGGTTTTCTCTTCTATGGTTTCCGCAACCTGGGTGAATTCCGGGGAGAGTATATTTAATTCGGATCGACGGGATACGCGGTTAACAGTAACGAGATGTTCACATTAGAATGCTGGCAAGGTAGCGGTTGCTGTGACATAATGCCTTGAAAACAACGGGTATCCGGGTTTTAGAGACCTATCCGAAACCGGTGGATCACGGCATGGTGGGGTTGACGCATGGCGACGGAAAACCAGATAGAACAAAACCTCATCGAGAGGCTGATCGATCTCAAATACACCTATCGCTCGGATATTTGTGACCGCGATACGTTGGAGAAAAATTTCCGGGAGAAATTCGAGGCGCTCAACCGGGTACATCTGACGGATTCGGAGTTCGCCCGGCTGATGGATCAGATCATCAGCTCGGATGTTTTTGCCTCCGCCCGGCTCCTGCGTGAGCGTAATACCTTCGAGCGGGAAGACGGGACGCCGCTCCACTATACCTTGGTTAACATCAGGGACTGGTGCAAGAACAGTTTTGAGGTCGTCAACCAGCTTCGCCTCAACACCCAGAACAGCCATCACCGCTATGACGTGATTCTGCTCATCAA
>CAIUWK010000077.1 GCA_903902855.1 uncultured Geobacter sp.
ATCTCCGCGTGAGTCGCCTTTCTCCCCGGCACGCGGAGGCGCGGAGGACGCGGAGAGAGTCAAAAGCAAAAGGATTCCTGGTTTAACCAAAAGACTGAAGACATATAATCTTGGTTTTCTCCGAGTTCTCCGCATCTCCGCGTGAGTCGCCTTTCGAAAGCTTTGCGTTTAAATAAACAACATGCTGATTTTGCTAGATTGTTCATCCTGGGTGCGTGTCAGCGCGGGTTAGCTTTTAAATAAGAAATCAGGCCCAATATGGCAGATAGCTTCGATACCGCGTAGATACCTGATCAGGATCTGCCAGCTTGATTTTTCCTGAATCAACGGTTGCAGCAATCGTCTGTGATACTGTTGCGCTCTTACTCTCCGGCAGCTTGAACCTCTCTCGCAAACTCTGGTTCGTCATTTTCTCGTTCATCACGTAACGCAGGCAGCAATGCTGATAGGTGGCGCGGACCCGCTCGCTCCTCTCCATCTGCTCGAATTCCTTGTGGGCAAACAGCACTGCCGTTGTCCTGACCTCTCCCACCCGAAAATCCGGTGCCGGAAGCTGGTAAAACTCCGCAGCCTGAATCACTTTGTCAACACCGCTCCCTTTTTCCTCGCAGATGCCAAATCGCCGCATGAGGTCGGCCAATCGTTCGTTGCGGGATCGATATTCATCAATGAATCGTTCCGGTGAAATGAACGGTTTGCCTGGATTTGAAATTTCCATCCGATCCGAATAGATTTCAATCATCACCGATGCGCCGGTCTCGGTAAAATTCTGATGGATCAAGGCATTGGCGACCAACTCCCGAACGGCGATCTCCGGGAACATCTTCACTTCGCGCCGAAGCGCCTGTTCGATGATTTCGTTGGAGGGAATCAGGCCGTTGATATACTCCACGAGTCCCTGAAAGCCGACGGCGTAACCTTTGGTAACCGGCTTGTCGGATCGTGTCCTCAGCTTGTTGGTCCCCTCATAGACGATGACACGCGGCGCCTTGCGCACCAACAGATCAAATGATTCCAGCTTCTTGGCAAAAAGCAACGCCCCAAGATTGCTGATGGTCCAACCTTCACCGGTCCGCTCGATCAGACGTTCTCCGACAAAACGCTCCAGCACCGCTTCACGATTTGCCGGATACGGAAGGTTTACAAGATCGAAATAGCTCTGGGTGTCCAGCAGTTGCACGACCTTCTCGCCATCACAGCCGGTCATTGCCGGTCTGAGCGACCAATCCTGTTCGTTTTCGGCAAAGATGCGCATCAACTGGTCCGGCGTCATCGGCACCAGATCCTCACCTGCCCGCATCAGGTAAGCGCCGTCAAAATCAAGCGGTTGTCCCATCGGGCGCGATGGGATTTCGAACACGAGGACACGGCCATCGGGATGAGACAGCTCAACGACATCAACCCGGATGCGCAATTTCTCGACAATACGCGACTTGATCTCGTTGAGGCTCGATGCCGAAGCGAATGCGTGCGAGCCAACCACCCGGCGTGGCAGCTTGTCCGTGACGCCGAGTATCAGGTGCCCACCACCTTCGTTGGCCAAGGCTACGCAGTAGCGGAGCAGCTTGGCCGTATCGAACTGCTGCTTGGCTTCCTTGAATTCAAGGTGCTCATTCTCAGCGGGAGTTGACAGCCATTGACGGAGAGCATCGAGCGTTATCATAGTTGCCCCGTGAAGGCTTGGTCGAGGAGGGATTTTTTCAGGGCGTCGAGGGCGGAGAGCTTTTGCCGGCAGATGGATTCGAGGCGTTGGGTCTCTTCTCGTAGAGAATCAAGTTTTTCTACAATATGTAACTGCTCGGCAACAGCCTTAGGGAAGGAAATCTCGATAGTTTTTAAAAGGCTGGCTTTAATGCCTTGTACGGTAGCACCAGTACCTTTAGCAAGAATTCGCTGTTGTACTGGTTGGGACAGCAGCAGGTATTTAAGGAATGCACTGTCAAGTTTAGTCGCGTCTGTTTGCATAATAATTATGCGTTGTGCAAAGACGACTTTATCATTGGTATCGAGCTGGGCAACATTGGCAAGTGGTGCTTCTGTCGTGAAAAGCACGTCACCTATTCTTGGAATTCCACGAGTCATCCAACCATCATATGATTCTGGTGCAACAAACTCCATAGGAGCTTTTTGCAGATACCCCATTTTTACATTCTTTGCTGTAATAAGTAGTAAGCCACTTTCCGTCTTATCAGGAGTCTTTCCACGATAGTCAATGAAACGAATTTGCTGACCAATAGTTGACTCCACCCACCCCTCACCCCGCTGACTAAACACCCCATTCAAATGGCTTTCAAAGAGGGCACGGGCGTTGAGGAGGTTCTTTTCGGCGTTGGCCTTGGCGGTGGCGATGCCGTCAAAGGCTTCGTCGAGGATGCTGACGATGCGCTGCTGCTCGGGGAGGGGAGGGAGCGGGAGGGAAAGCCCTTTTATGAAAGGTAGCTTCACGCCTTGAACTGTTGCACCTGTTCCTTCCGCGACAATAGAGTCAGAAATGCTTTTTAGCCACCAGAAGAGAAAACGCACTTCGAGTTTCTTGGGATCATTTGGAACTATGCCACGAAGGTCTTGGTTGATAGCTGTGTCTTGCTCTATCAGGCAAACTTTGCCCAAGCCTACACGTGTTGCAATTATTACATTGTTGCTGGGTATGACGTTTGTAGAACTGGCCTTGATTGCTTCTCTGGTGATCTTGAATTCGGTTTTAGTAATAACATCACTGCGCATATCCCTGACGGTCGCCCACGGAATATTGCCGGTGTAATACTCTGGTTTATCCTTTGGAGGAGTGCCCCCACCAATTACGTGGCACATCTCACCAAGGCTTTTGATCTTCCATCCCGCCTTCATACTCTTACCTTCCCCTCGGCAGCATCTTCCCGCGCATAAAAAACCACCCCAATCCGTTCGATATGCTCCCTCAGCTTCGCATGGTCAAGCTGTTCGAAAATTGAAAGGTCAAACATCCACGGCAGAAGCAGCTCATCAAGTTCATCAAGAATTTTCAACAGGATGCTGTGATTCAGCTCATTGCCGTACATCGTCAAGTCAATATCCGAGCCGGTTTTGTAATTTCCCTTGGCACGCGAGCCATATAACACAACCCGTTCCACCTCCGGATGAGAAGCAAACAGGGCCCGGATCTTTTCTACCGCAGCCAAAGGCAATCCAAAGAGGAGATCCGTCATCATGCTTGCGAACTCAAGGATTCTAATCGGAGATGTAAACGAACAAATTCAGGGTAATACTGTGTCACAATTTTGCTGGAGATATCATCAGCAACGTCTTCATTATAAGTGTGGCTGGTAAGAACTCTGCTCTTGATCATTTCCATCCAGGTTTCACCATCTTCAATCAAACCACGCCTGAATGCCAGTCGAAAGGCATCACGGCTGCCGATAATTCCGACCTCTCCTTGCGCTTCAAAAACGTCTTTGATACAGTTCCACGCCAGTTCGTAGGTGTACTCAAAACATTGGATCAATCCCTGCTGCTCGAACTCGTTAAGCTCGCCTTTTTCAATAAATCTGGTGAGTTGACGGAGAGCTTTGGAATAGTTTTCCAGCCGTTGTTTCCAGCGAATGTCTTCAGTCATATGCTACGTCTCCTTGTTCAAGTGAAGCAATTCCCTGATACTTGCCAGCACTTCCGCACTTTCGGCATCCAGTGCGGCTATCTCGTCCATGATCTCCTCAGGACTCCGGTGAACGACTTCTTCTCCGCCATTGGGGTTCTTCACGGAGAGATCAAACGTGGCCTTGTCGATACCGGCGACATCTACGCTCCACGACTTGGGTGAATCGGCAAAACTCTTCTGCAACTCGATGAACTCGGCCAGATCAGTGTCGTTCAGCGGGTTGGTCTTCCCCATGTTACGACCGGGATCGAGGGAGTAGTACCAGACCTTTCTGGTCGGTGCGCCCTTCTCGAAGAAGAGCACCACGGTCTTCACCCCGGCTCCCTGGAAGGTGCCGCCGGGACAGTCGAGGACCGTATGCAGGTTGCAGCTTTCCAGCAGGAGCTTACGGAGACTCACCGAGGCGTTGTCGGTGTTGGAAAGGAAAGTGTTCTTGATGACCACCCCGGCCCGGCCACCGGCCTTGAGCATCTTGATGAAATGCTGGAGAAAGAGAAAGGCGGTCTCCCCGGTCCGGATGGGGAAGTTCTGCTGCACCTCCTTCCGCTCCTTGCCGCCGAAGGGAGGATTGGCCAGAATCACATCATGGCGGTCCTTCTCCTGAATGTCGGCCAGGTTCTCCGCCAGGGTATTGGTGTGGATGATGTTGGGCGCTTCGATGCCATGGAGGATCATGTTCATAATGGCGATGACGTAGGCCAGGGACTTTTTCTCCTTGCCGAAGAAGGTCCGCTCCTGCAACGTCTTCAGGTCGGAAGTGCTCAACCCTTCGACTTCGCTCAGGGACCCCCCTTCGACGGTCCGTGAGCCTGTCGAACGGGTCGAACGGAGGTAGTCAAAGGCTTCACACAAGAACCCTGCGGAGCCGACCGCACCGTCATAGATCCGTTCACCGATCCTGGGAGCGACCACCTGCACGATGGCGCGGATGAGCGGACGCGGGGTGTAGTACTCGCCGCCGTTGCGACCAGCGTTCCCCATGTTCTTGATCTTGGCTTCGTAGAGGTGGGAGAGTTCGTGCTTCTCCGTCTGGGAGTTGAAGCGGAGTTCATC
This sequence comes from uncultured Geobacter sp., assembly GCA_903902855.1. GTDB lineage: Bacteria > Desulfobacterota > Desulfuromonadia > Geobacterales > CAIOGM01 > CAIOGM01. The sequence goes on from CAIUWK010000077.1 coordinate 4,688, forward strand.
CATATGGTCGATGATGTCCCGCAGGATGTAGCCGCTCTGGATCTTGTTCTTGATCTCCCCGAATATCTGGCCGATCTTGTACTCGATGGTGTTGGGACCGGTGGCCTTTTGCTTGAAGCCGTGGAGGTAGGGGAAGAGCTTCCGGTCCACGAAGTCACGCAGATCGTCCCCGGAGAGGGCGGTATTATGGTCCAGCTTGCCGTCGGCCCCCTTGGGTGCGGCCCAGCTCTCCCAACGGTACTGCTCATCCAGGATGAAGGAGTACGTCTTCCCCTCCATGGCCGCTTCCATGGCCTTGTCCTGCTCCAGGCTGTCCAGATATTTCAGGAAGAGGAGCCAGGAGGTCTGCTCTGCATAGTCCAGTTCACTGGCGCACCCCGCTTCTTTACGGAGAGCGTCATCGATATTTTTAAATGCCTGTTCGAACATGGTCACCTTTTCCGGTTGAAATGATCGTTCCACCCGGCACATGAGGAGCGTACCGAACTCCCTTATACTTATACGGATGAATGAAAAAATAGCCACCAAAAAGAGCGTGGCGGCGTGTCGTTAATGTTGATTCGAAATCGCGGTCATGGACCGACAGTGAGTCCAGACGCAAAAAAGGCCGGTCACTGTTGCGTGCCGGCCTTCCTACCCTGTATGTTCACGACTCATGTAGTTCCTCCTCTCTCACCGGCAGCCTTGCCGGGATGGTTCATCTCAGTGGGTGTACTGGGACGCGCTCTCGAAGGCACACTTGATTGCCTGCCGGATCTCGTCGGTGTCTTCCCGTTTCGCCGGCTTCAGGGCGTGGTAGAAAATTCCCTCGGCGCGAATTTTTCGGATGACCGGCTGTGACTCCTCATTGGACATGAGGATGATGGTCAGGTTCCGGTTGCACTGCTTGAGCAGGGGGATCAGTTCCGCTGCGGCCAAGTCGTCGAATTCGCTTCCCAGAAGAACTACCTGGGCACCTTTCTTCAGGATTCCGCTGAGGGCATCGGCAGCCGAATCGGTCACGGTGACACTGTACCCTTCATCACTCAGCATCTCGGCCATCATGGACCGGCAGTTCCGGTCCTGTTCTGCGATCATAAGTCCCGCCATGACACACCTTCCTTTCCACCCGGTCCTGCTTGTCGGCAGATTACTTCAGGTTAGTTATGGGCTTTGACTTCGGTCCCTTCAGCAACAACCCCTTTCACCATTCCAACCATCATCATCGCTGCCGGCATTACCTGGGCAACAACTATCACGGCGCAGAAGCCGAGGAAAGACCAAACCAGAAGACCACTGTTGTCACTGTATGCGGGGGCGGCGAATGCCGGGGCTGCGGTTACCATCGTTGCTACTGCTGCGGAAGCTATCGTTCTCAGTGTGGTTTTCATGGCGTCCTCCTCGTCTGCTTTTCTTTCCGTCTATGATCAGTACTTAGCTTAAATCGTGCCAGAAATGAGGGGAGGGCGATAATAGTTGTAACCTGCTGAAGTCGCGGGTTTAATCGACCACGCTCCTCAGCATGGTGTGACGGGTGCTAGTCGTGACGTATAAGAAACAGAGACAGCTCCATGAGCGGTAAAATGTGATTAGCTGCATGATGTCGGATGGTTATCTTCCGTATCGGGAATTGATCCTGCTGCATATGCGTATCATGAAACGATACAGTCGGCGGGATTCCCCAAAAAGTTTACCTATGGCTTGTCTGACGCCTACGCAAAATCTGCGAAAACAGCCTTTTCCGTCATTTCGACCAAAGGGAGAAATCTGAATATTTCAAGGCACTACAAGATCCCTCTCTATCGTTCGCGATGACAACGCATAATTTCTTGCGTAACTTCAGCCCCCTTGCAACCCGGTCATCATAACTCCCCCTGTCCCCCTCTTATCTTAAGAGGGGGAACGTTCTGCCACCGGAATCAACACAAGCGTCCCTCCCCCTGGGTTAAGCATGCCCTGAGCGTAGTCGAAGGGGGGAGGACAGGAGGGGTTACGATAGTCGCGCATCTGTATTGAGCTGAACAGTTACAAGAGATCTTATAAAAATCATCCGGGCGAAGCAGATGAACCTTGCTTTGCCCCTGCATTTATCACTTTCTGATCTTCGGTTTTTCTCCTCTCCCCTAAGAGAGGGGAGAGGAGAGGGGTGGTTGTTTCGTTGATGTTGCCCTGATGGTCTGTCGGATCAGTTCACGGTGATCGCTATAATCCTGGTCACGATGGCCGACGGGTTCTGCTGGTCGCTCAGTTGCAGGGTGAAGCTGAACGCTCCCTTCACCGTGGGGGTGCCGCTGAGAGTGCCGGTGAGGGTGTTAAAGGCGATCCCCGGCGGGAGTGTCCCGGCACTGACTCCCCAGGCGTAGGGCTTGATCCCGCCGGTGGCTGCCAGGATGGTTTTCGTGTAGGCGGTCCCTGATGTTCCCGCCGGCAGGGTCGTTGTGGTGATTGTCAGCGGTAACACCGTCACCGTGATCGAGAGATCCCTGGTCATGAAGCTGCCGGTGGCATCTTCCAGGCGGAACGTCACGGGATAGAAGCCTCCGGTGACCGGGGTGCCGCTGATGACCCCGCTGCTGCTGGAGTAGCCGATGCCCGCCGGCAGCCTGCCTGCGATGAGGCTCCAGGCGTACGGTTTGATCCCGCCGGTTGCCGTCAGGGTGGTGGAGCTGTAGGCGTTCCCGGCGATCCCGGCGGGGAGGGTGGTCGTGGCGATGGTCAGGGGAGGTGCGGTGACGACGATGGTGTAGCTCATGGTCACGGGAGAGCTGCCGCTGTAATCTTCCACCCTGATGGTGACCGGGTAGGAGCCGGCGCCGGTGGGGGTGCCGCTCAGGACGCCGGTGGTGTAACTCAGGGTGAGTCCCGGCGGCAGTTTGCCGGTGGGGATGCTCCAGTAGTACGGCTTGATCCCTCCGGTGGCCACCAGTGTGGTGGACGGATAGGAGAGTCCCACGCTCCCCGTGGGGAGTGTTGTCGTGGTGATGGCCAGAGGGGGGGCCGTGATGACAATGCTGTAGCTCATGGTCGCGGGAGTCGTGCCGCTGTAATCTTCCACCCTGATGGTGACCGGGTAGGCGCCGGCGCCGGTGGGGGTGCCGCTCAGGACGCCGGTGGTGTAACTCAGGGTGAGTCCCGGCGGCAGTTTGCCGGTGGGGATGCTCCAGTAGAACGGCTTGATCCCTCCGGTGGCAGCCAGTGTGGTGGACGGATAGGATACTCCCACGCTCCCCGCAGGGAGTGTCGTGGTGGTTATGACCAGGAGGGGGGGGGCGGCAACGACGATGGTGAAATCTTTGGTGATGGGGGCGGTCCCGTTGTAATCCTCAAGCTTCACCGTCACCGGATAGCTCCCTACCGTTGTCGGCGTGCCGCTGATGACGCCGGTGCTACTGATGATTCCTACCCCCGGCGGCAGCTTGCCGGCGCTGATGCTCCAGGAGTACGGCTTGACGCCGCCGCTCCCGACCAGGGTGGTGGAGAGATAGTCGATGCTCACCGTCCCGTTCGGCAGGGAGGCGGTGGTAATCGCCAGGGGGGGGATGGCGATGGTGATGGTATAGGAGGTGCTGACAATGACCGGGGTGCTCTGGCTGTCCCTGACGGAAACCGTGAAGGAGAAGGTGCCTCCCGCGGGAGGTGTGCCGTTCAGCGCGCCGCTGGTGGTGTCGAGGCCGACGCCGGGGGGGAGTGACCCGGAGGTGACCGACCACGTATACGGTTTGACCCCGCCGCTGACGGTGAGCGGGGTGCTGTAGGAGGTTCCCACGATCCCGCTCTTCAGCGTGGCGGTGGTGATGGTCAGCGGAGGGGGGGTGATCTTCAGGGTAAAGGTGGTGGTGCCGACGACGAGTTTTTTATCCTTGGCCTGGACCGTGAACGAGAACTCTCCGATAACCGAAGGGGTTCCTCCCAGCAGACCCGCCGTGCTGAGGCTCATCCCGGTGGGGAGGGTGGAGCCGGTGACCAGAGACCAGACATAGGGTGCGGTCCCGCCGGTAACCGTCAAGGTTTTGCTGTAGGCGACGCTGCTGGTGCCGCCGGGGAGGGGGTTGGCGGTGGTGATGAGCAGCCCCGGACCGAAGGTTGCGGTAACATCGGTAGCCGCGGTCATGGTGATCGTACAGGCGTTGTTGTTGGCGCTATCCCCCATGCCGCTGCAGGCGCCGGACCACCCCTTGAAGACGATGCCGCTGCCGGAAAGGGCGGTGGGGTTAGGGAACAGGGTGACGAGCGCACCGTTGGAGATTGAGTTGCTGCCGTTGGCGGCAAAGGAAACGGTTGCAGGTGTACCGGTTGTGGTTCCGGAGACGCTGCCGTTCCCTGACAAGGTCACGGTCAGCGGATAGGTCGGGATATAGCCGGTTCCGCTGAGCTGAATAGTGGCCTGCGGTGTTGCCGGGTCATTGGATGAAATAGTCAGGTTGGTGGTGACAGAGCCGGCGATAACCGGGGCGAAAGTTGCCGTCAGGGAACAGGTTGCTCCGGGGATCACCGTCGTGGGAAAGGGGCCACAACTGCCGGAGCCCACATTGAAGCTCCCGCCTGCCGTAGCCGCAGTAATCACGAGATCCGCCGGGCCGTTGTTGGTGATGGTGAATGTCGCCGGCGAAGAGGTCGTCCCGCTGGTGACGCTGCCGAAGTCCCAGGAAGTGGGCGCGACGCTGTTGATCGGGGCGATGGTAATAAACTGCTGCAGGCTGGGGATGGCGTTGGCAAAGATGGTGGCGCGGTACGTGCCTCCCGGCAGGCCGTAGAGCGATGCGGATTTGAAAGTGCTGTTCGACCAGCCGGTTGCGGAATCGGACAGGATGAAGCTTGTCTGGTCGTTGTCTACCCGCTGGAGTTGCAGGAGCGGGTAATTGGTGGCGGAACTGTTGGTGGAGCCGCCGGACGCCTCGGAGACCCCTTTGAGGCCGTTGCCGGCGATGACCAGCTTGGTCGGGTTGGTTGCATCAAAGGCGATGGAGGAGATCACAGGGCGCAAGTTGTCACTGAATCCCAGGCCGGAGTCGTACAGTTCCGCGCCGGCAAGATAGCTGGAGTAGGCTTCTCCCCCAGTGATGAGGACCTTGCCCGAGGGGAGGAGTGTCGCGGAGTGATACCTGCGCACCTTGGCCATGCTGCCGGTGGCGGTAAATGCGCCGGTGGCCGGATCGTACAACTCTGCGCCGGCAAAAGTGGAGTAGTACTGTTCCCCGGTGATAAGGACCTTACCTGAGGGGAGGAGCGTCGCAGAGTGTAAACTACGTGCCGTGGCCATGCTGCCGGTGGCGGTAAAGACGCCGGTGGCCGGGTTGTACAGCTCCGCGTCGGCAAGCATGCCGGAGTTGCTAAACCCCCCGGTGATGAGGACCTTGCCCGTGGGGAGGAGCGTTGCGGTGTGAGACACGCGCCCTGTGGTCATGCCGCCGGTTGCGGTAAAGACGCCGGTGACCGGGTCGTACAGCTCCGCGCTGGTAAGATAATAGTCGGAGCCGCCGCCATACCCTCCGGTGATGAGGATCTTGCCAGAGGGGAGGAGCGACGCGGTGTGAACAATGCGCGCCGTGGCCATGCTGCCGGTGGCGGTAAAGGCACCGGTAGCCGGGTCGTATAGCTCCGCGCTGGAAAGATAGCCGGAGTTGCCATACCCCCCGGTGATAAGGACCTTGCCGGAAGGGAGGATCGTCGCGGTGTGACAATAGCGCGCCGTGGCCATGTTACCGGTGGCGGAAAAGGTGCCGGTGGCTGGGTCGTACAGCTCTGCGCCGGCAATTGAGCCGGAGGTGCCAGCCCCCCCGATGATGAGGACCTTGCCCGTGGGGAGGAGCGTTGCGGTGTGATAATGGCGAGCCGTGGCCATGCCGCCGGTGGCGGTAAAGGCACCGGTGGTCGGGTTGTACATCTCTGCGTCGGCAAAATCATAACCGGAGTTGTACCCACCCGTGATGAGGACTTTGCCTGACTGGATGAGCGTTGCGGTGTGATGATAGCGTTCCGTGGCCATGCTGCCGGTGGCGGTGAAGGCACCGGCGGCCGGGTCGTAAAGCTCTGCGCTGGTAGGAGGGCCAGAGTTACCATCCCCCCCTGTGATGAAGACCTTACCGGAGGGGAGGAGTGTCGCTGTGTGCAGATGGCGTGCTGTAGTCATGCTGTCGCTGGTGGTGAAGGTGCCGGTGGCAGGGTCGTACAACTCTGCGTCGGCAAGACGGGCGGAGTTGCCATCCCCTCCAGTAATGAGGACCTTACCCGAAGGAAGGAGCGTAGCGGTGTGAAAACCGCGCGCTATTGCCGTGCTGCCGGTGGCGGTAAAAGCGCCGGTGGCCGGATCGTACAACTCCGTGCCGGCAAGATATCCGAATCCGGAGTTGGTCTCCCCTCCAGTAATGAGGACCTTGCCCGAAGGAAGGAGCGTAGCGGTGTGAAAACCGCGTGCTATTGCCGTGCTGCCGGTGGCAGTAAAGGTACCAGTGGCCGGATCGTACAGTTCCGCGCCGGTAAGAAATCCGAATCCCGAGTCGGTTTTCCCCCCGGTGATGAGAACCTTGCCGTTTGGGAGTAGCGTTGCGGTGTGTAAATAGCGTGCCTTCGCCATACTGCCGATGTCAGTAAAGACGCCGGTTGCAGGGTCGTACAGCTCCGCGCCGGCAAGAGATCCGGAGTAGTTGACACCCCCGGTGACGAGGACTTTGCCGTTTGGGAGGAGCGTCGCGGTGTGGAAATAACGCGCCGTTGCCATGTTGCCGGTAAAGGTAAAGGTGCCGGTGACCGGGTCGTACTGCTCCGCTCCGGCATGAAGGCCGGAACTGCCAGTCCCCCCGATGATGAGGACCTTGCTCGAGGGGAGGAGCGTCGCGGTGTGATAACAGCGCGACGTGGCCATGCTGCCGGCGGCGGTGAGGGCTCCGGTGGCCGGGTCGTACATTTCTGTGCTGGCAAGATAGCCGGAGATGTCAGCTCCCCCGGTGATGAGGACCTTGCCCGAGGGGATGAGTGTCGCGGTGTGGAAATATCGTGCCGTGGCCATGCCGCCGGTGGCGGTGAAATCCGCACCATGGCATGGTGTCGCCCCAAACCCTTCCCCGAATGCCATCAGCATGACCAAACTGAGAAGAACCCCCGTGAACCTGCCTATGCTCCGCATGATACCCTCCTTGCCCGGTTGCCTTGGCAGCCGGAATGATTACAAACGATGAGGCGTCGGACGCCGATGGTTGGTACCTTTAGTGGATCGCGGCAAAGAATCTGCCCTAACGTCCCCCATCCCCTTGCGGGAGAAAAAATTCGAGGTATTTTCGCAAGCGATGATGACGCAGGGAGAGTGGCAAGGCGAGCGCGTGAGGGCTGATGCGCGGTCGGTCACTTCGGTAACCCCTCTGTCTCCTGCAGGAGAAGGTGGCTTTGCGTCGCCCGGTCGCCCGGACTCTGCCTTTTCGGTGACTATGGTGCAGTCCCTCATGTGTGCTCCAATCGAGCAACGATGTCAACGCTTCTAATGTGACCGGTTTCAAGGGTAAGGGCCAAGTCGCCGGAGGCCGCCCTCCGGCCATCATAACTCCCCCTGTCCCCCTCTTATCTTAAGAGGGGGAACGCTCTGCCACCGGAATTTACATAAACGTCCCTCCCCCTGGATTAAGCATGCCCTGAGCGTAGTCGAAGGGGGGAGGACAGGAGGGGTTACGATAGTCGCGCATCTGCATTGAGATGGACAGTTACTTGAACTATTTGTTGATTTTGTCGCGGTAATTTGTGACTGTTTCCGTGGGCTGGAGGCGAAGTAGCTGGCGGGAACTGAAAAAGCCCTGTATCCTCAATGGGTTACAGGGCTTTTTCTGGTATTGGTGGCGGTGCAGGGACTCGAACCCCGGACCTAGCGAATATGAGTCGCTTGCTCTAGCCAGCTGAGCTACACCGCCAGTTTGATTTGTCTCAAAAGGTTTTGCTTTTCTATACAATATTCGAACCGGTGTCAAGCAAAAACCGCCTTTCCCCCCAGATACTCCCCGAAGAGTGGGGAAGGGGGGGCAATACCGTTTGCCGGGCAGGGGGATTTGGTGTATAAGAATTCGTTCCGGACTGCTCACTATCGCCGCTTCAAAGGTTATCCGCAACGTGATCCCCTTTTTTTCCATCGAGAATCTGACCACCCAGTTCGAGAGCGATGCCGGGCCGGTGATTGCGGTGAACGATCTGACCCTCTCTCTTGAGACCCCCGAAACCCTGGCCATCGTGGGGGAGTCGGGATGCGGCAAGAGCGTTACCGCCCTTTCCATCCTCCGGTTGGTCCCCTTTCCCGGCAGGATCGTCTCCGGGCGGGTCTTCTTCCAGGGGGCTGATCTTCTCGGGCTGTCCCAGGAGGGGATGCGCGCCGTGCGGGGGAACCGGATCTCCATGATCTTCCAGGAACCGATGACCTCCCTCAACCCGGTTTTCCGGGTGGGGGATCAGGTGGCCGAGGGGATCATGCTCCATCGCGGGATGGATCGGCATCAGGCCAGGGGCGAGGCGACGGAACTCCTCCGGAAGGTCAGCATCCCGTCCCCGGAACAGCGCTATGACGATTACCCCCACCAGCTCTCCGGAGGGATGCGCCAGCGGGTGATGATTGCCATGGCACTGGCGTGCCGTCCCCGCCTGCTCATCGCCGACGAGCCGACCACCGCCCTGGATGTGACCATTCAGGCGCAGATTCTGGACCTCATCCATGCTCTCCGTAAGGAGGAGGAGATGGGGCTCATTCTCATCACCCATGACCTGGGGATCGTGGCGGAGCATGCCGCCCATACTGCGGTGATGTATGCCGGGAGTCTCATGGAATATGCCGCCACCGCCGATCTCTTTCAAGAGCCGCTTCACCCCTACACGGCACTCCTCCTGGCTTCGCTCCCCCAGCAGGGACGACCGGGTGAGCCGCTCCAGGTTATTTCCGGCTCCCTCCCCACGCCGGGAGAGGTGATCACCGGTTGCCCCTTTGCCCCTCGCTGCCCGGAACGGAGTTCCGAATGTCTGGTCGCACTCCCGAAGCTGCGGGAACTGCGCCCCGGCCATCAGGTCCGCTGTGTGAACTGCTCATGACAACCCCGCTGCTGGAGTGCAAAGGGCTGACCAAACTGTTTCCGGTCCGGCGGGGGATTTTGGGAGAGGAGCGGTCCCTGCGGGCCGTGGACGGGATCGATCTCCGGCTGGAGGAAGGGGAGACCCTGGGGCTGGCCGGGGAATCGGGGTGCGGCAAGTCGACGGTGGCCAAGCTGCTCGTGGGTCTGCTCCCCCCCACGGATGGGAGCATCTCCTTTGGGGGAAAGCGGCTGGATACACTGGCTAAAGACGAACTCTTCGCCTTCCGCCGGCAGGTGCAGATGATCTTTCAAGACCCCCAGGCGTCCCTCAATCCCCGGATGCGGGTGGGGGATATCATCGGCGAGCCGCTGAAGATTCACCGTCTGGTTGCTCCGGGGGAGTTCCGAGGGCGGGTGCTGGAGCTCATGCGTCGGGTGGGGCTCCAGGAGGAGTATCTCCACCGGTATCCCCACGAGTTTTCCGGGGGGCAGCGCCAACGGATCGGCATCGCCCGGGCCTTGGCGGTTCAGCCGAAGATCATCATCGCCGATGAACCGGTCTCCGCCCTGGATATTTCCATCCAGGCCCAGATCATCAACCTGCTCCAAGAGCTGCGTCAAGATTTCGGGCTCTCCATGATCTTCATCGCCCATGACCTTTCCGTGGTTCGCCATCTCAGCAGCAGCATCGCCATCATGTACCTGGGGAAGATCGTGGAGCGGGGGGGGCGCGACGCCGTTTTTGATCGTTTTCTTCACCCCTATACCCAGGCGCTGATCTCCGCCATCCCCAAGCTGACACCGCCGACCTTGAAGAGGGAACGGATCATTCTCAGGGGGGAGTTGCCCAGCCCATTCTCACCCCCGTCCGGATGTCCCTTTCATCCACGCTGCATCCACGCGGAGTCTCTTTGTTCCCGGGAGATCCCTCTGCTGGAGGAAAAGGAACCGGGGCACTGGGCCGCCTGTCACCTCAGCGAGAAACTTTTCAGATAAAACAGCTTTTTGTTGACTTCCACAGTGGAAAACTATATATAAGAACATATCAATACACAGGAAAATTATATGGAATTTGATAAGGGCAGGGTATTCATAGATGAGGCGGAGGTCTTCAAGGTTCTGGGGCATCCGGTGCGGCTCAAGATCGTTGCCGGTCTCTGCGCCAGAGAGTGCAACGTCAAGTACATCTGGGAATGCCTCGGTCTCCCCCAGGCCACCGTCTCCCAGCACCTGGCGCTCCTGAAGAACAAGGGGATCATCATGGGAACTCGTGACGGGGTAGAGGTTCACTACAGCGTCATTCACCCCCTGGCCAAACGGATCGTCGCCCTGTTGATGGAGTAGGCGCCCCACCTGCGTGGCGTCCCCATGCGAAGCCTTCTTGACTGATGAAAGAGCTCCCGGCTGTCGGACCCCCGGGAGCTCTTTTTGCGAGCATCCTTTTCCCCCTCCCCATCCCCTGATTCCCTGATTGCGCCTTCTTGCATTAACGGCGGTTTGCTGGTATGGTTCGGGTTCATTTTTCTCTGAAGGAGCAGTCATGAGCGTTGACAGTCAGAAGATCATCTACTCCATGATGCGGGTGTCGAAACTATACGACAAGAAGCCGGTCATCAAGGATATCTCCCTTTCCTATTTCTACGGCGCCAAGATCGGTGTCCTGGGGCTTAACGGCTCCGGCAAGAGCTCTTTGCTCCGGATCATGGCCGGGGTGGACAAGGAGTTCAACGGCCAGGCGGTCCTCTCCGCCGGTTACAGCGTGGGCTTCCTGGAGCAGGAACCGCAGCTGGACGAGGCGAAGACGGTGCGTCAGGTGGTTGAAGAGGGGGCCGCCGAGACCGTGGCGCTCCTCAATGAATTCAACGAGATCACCGACAAGTTCTCCGAGCCCGACGCCGACTTTGAAAAGCTCTGCGACCGGCAGGCCGTGCTCCAGGAGAAGCTGGATCATCTGGACGCCTGGGCCCTGGATTCACGGCTGGAGATGGCCATGGACGCCCTCCGCTGCCCCCCGGGCGACGCCTCCATCAAGGTTCTTTCCGGTGGTGAGAAGCGGCGGGTGGCTCTCTGCCGGCTCCTCCTCCGGAAACCGGACATCCTCCTTCTGGATGAGCCCACCAACCACCTGGACGCCGAGACCGTGGCCTGGCTGGAGCGGCACCTGCAGCAGTACGAGGGGACGGTCATCGCCGTGACCCATGATCGTTATTTCCTGGACAACGTGGCCGGCTGGATTCTGGAACTGGACCGGGGGGAGGGGATACCCTGGAAGGGAAACTACTCCTCCTGGCTGGAACAGAAGGAGAAGAAGCTGGCCGTTGAGGAGAAGCAGGAGAGTGATCGGCGCAAGACCCTGCAGCGGGAGCTGGAGTGGATCAGGATGTCCCCCAAGGGGCGACATACCAAGGCCCAGGCCCGGATCACCGCCTACGAGCAGCTCGTCTCCCAGGAGAGTGAGCGGAGCGCCCGGGATATGGAAATCTACATCCCGCCGGGGCCGCGTCTCGGAGACTTGGTGGTGGAGGCCGACGGGGTGGCCAAGGGGTACGGCGACAATCTCCTGGTGGAAAACATGTCCTTTCGTCTCCCTCGTGGGGGGATCGTCGGGATCATCGGCCCCAACGGCGCCGGCAAAACCACTCTTTTCCGGATGATCATCGGGCAGGAGAGTGCCGATTCCGGAACGTTGCGAGTGGGAGAGACGGTGAAGCTGGCCTACGTGGATCAGAGCCGCGACTCCCTGGACCCGGATAAAAATATCTGGGAGGTGATTTCCGGGGGGCAGGACACCCTGCAGCTGGGGAAGCTGTCGGTGAACTCCCGGGCCTATGTCTCCCGCTTCAACTTTTCCGGCGCCGACCAGCAGAAGAAGGTGGGGATGCTCTCCGGCGGCGAGCGGAATCGGGTCCACCTGGCCCAGATGCTCAAGTCCGAGGCCAATGTCCTGTTGCTGGATGAACCGACCAATGATCTGGACGTGAATACCATGCGGGCCTTGGAAGAGGCGCTGGAAACCTTTTCCGGCTGCGCCGTGGTCATCTCCCATGACCGCTGGTTCCTGGACCGGATCGCCACCCATATCCTTGCCTTTGAAGGGAACAGCACGGTGACCTGGTTCGAGGGGAACTATTCGGAGTACGAAGAGGACCGTCGCCGGCGGCTGGGAGCCGAGGCGGACCGTCCCCACCGGATCACCTACCGAAAACTCACCAGGGCGTGAAACGAGGTTCAAGGTTCAAGGTTCGAGGTTATGGGTTATGGGTTATGGGTTATGGGTTCCAGGTTTTACCGGTCCCCGGTCCCCGGTCCCCATTCCCGGGTTTTTACCGGTCCCCAGTCCCCAGTCCCGGGTTTTACGGTTCCCGGTTTTAACGAGAGATAAGGAGAGTATGATGAAACGTGGTTCGATCAAGTTGATGTGGGGGTTCCTGGGGCTGGCATTGCTGGCCGGATGCGCGGCTCCCGGAATGAATGTCTCCGTGGGATATACCCCCTTTGTTAATGCCACCGGGGGGAGCGGTGATCTCTATCTGGTTCAGGATATGGTGCCGCAGATCGGCCAGAAGGCGCTCTGGGTTATCGGTGCGGTGAAGGATGCCGACGGGGAAAAGGCCAATGATCTCGTGGTGGCCACCATGCCGGCGGATCTCATCTCCGGGATTCTGGCCGATGAACTCACCGCAGCCGGGTACCTGGTAAAGCAGACCAAGAGCATGCCGGAACAGCCGGCCAAGGTCGTGCGTCTCTCTTCGGTGAAGCTTTCTCTGGAGGAGAACCTGAGCCCGTTAAACTTCAAACTCGACGGCAAGGGGGGGGTGTCGGTGGGGCTGGAACTCTGGAACAGAGGAACCCGGCTGCAATCCTTCGATTATCGAGCCAGTTCCTCGGATGCCGATTTTAAGGACGGGGACCTTCTGGGGGCGCTCATCCTCAAAAACTCCATCCGGGACGTGATGAAGCAGGCGGTGCCGGATATCGTCAAGTCGCTGGAAAAGAAGTAGGAACGACTGTTTTTCAGAATTACCAACCCCCGTCCGTCTGGACGGGGGTTTTTTGCCGTGGCGCCGACAACAATGGCGAACTGCGTGCGGCAGCTCAGGAAGAGTGGAGAGGAGCACATCATGAACGACCGGAGAGCACCCATGACGGCGGAGAGCGTGCAAGAGTTGCTGGAGAATGCGGGGGCCCAGGTCATGGCCCGGCAGGGGAGGAGTGACAGCTACAGCGCCCCCCGGGACTTCTCCTTCCAGGTGCAGGGACTGTTCCCCAACGGGATGGGGCTTCAGGTCGTGGCACGGCAGTTCACCTACCGTGATCCCTGGGAGGCCACCGGCCGGGTCAATGATCTGGTCGACATCTCGCTGCTGCGGGGGGGAGCGTATTCACCTCTCCCCAAGGGGTATCCCTGGTTTCAGGGGGAGGATATGGAGGAGGGAGTTGACGAGGAGGGGGTACGGGAGATCGTCGCCCTGGTCGGCGGCCTGAACCCCAAGATCTATCTTCTGCAGCAGCTTACCGGGAATTAGTCGGGAACTACCCCCGGAGATCTCCGGCTCCGTTCTTCAGGGCGTACTCCTGTTCAGCACTCATGACAGATGCAGTCACCCCTCGTTTTTGCAATATCCCTGCCAATTTCTGCGCGGCGTCCCTGGAGCGAAACCCCCTGGCCATCAGGTAGTTACTTGTTACCGTAACCGGATCTTTCATGATCGTCACCCGAATCCCCTTCGCGGCAATGATCTTCTGCTCCGACCGGGCCCGTTCTTGAAGATAGAATGAGCCGCAATAGACGTTGTAGGTTCCCCTCTTGCTGATGACATACCCCTTCTGTCCGCGGGAGTGGAGCGTCTCCAGATCACGGTGAGCTTGGGATTGATTCTTATGCCGGGCAAAGAGGAGGCGGTGAGCCGATCTGGCCTCCCGTTCCACCCGACTCTGCACCGTGGGGGCGCCGAGCTTCACCAACTCTTGCGGCAGTGGGGAGGCGGTTTTAGTACTGTTCCTTGTTGAGACTTTGACGATGAATTCCCCCTTTCCGTAGCCGGGAGGGCTCTTCACTGGGGCAGTTCCCCTGCTTTTTGCCATGACCGGTTTGGGCGGGTTCACCGCTGCCTGACGGAGGGGATGGGGCGCTATGGCCACGGTGGCGGGTCGCGCCGGCGCAAGCTGCTCCTCATACTCGAAGCTCCGGCCATTCTGATCTATCCCGTACTTTGTGACGATTTTTTGCGTGTGGGGTGGGGAGGGGGCGCTCACGACGGCAACGGGAACCGTGTAGGTAAAAGATCTGCCGTTTTCGTCGATTCCGAATTTTTTCATCCCCTGTCCCATCTGATCCTGGGCAGTGATCGTCCCTGTTACACTGTAATTCACGATACAGAAGGTCAGGAGCAGCAGTCGTATCTTGGATAGCTTGTTACTTTTCATCACATTCTCCCCACAGGGTGACTCAACGCTCAGCATCATGAAAATGAGTAGAAACTATTCCATATGGGGTGAAGCGTCAAGCTAAACTTTTCCCTGGTGATCGTCATAGCATGATTGTAACTATTTGTCGATACGTACCACTATTCAATGAGGAGCACTTAAAAACGATGAGATTGTTTCTCCTGTTGTTACTGCTGACTGTTTGCACCGGGTCGGCTGTCGCTCAGACGACCCCCCAGCAGATCCGCGTCCCGATCCTCCTCTATCACCGCCTGGGGCCGACGGTGGCCGATAGCATGACTATCACCACGCCGCTGTTCGAGTCCCACCTGATCTACCTCAGGGAGCATGGGTATACGGTGATCCCGCTCCGGCAGTTGGTTGACTGGCTCCGGAAGAAAGCCCCGGCGCCCCCCCCCAAATCGGTGGTGATCGTGGAGGATGACGCTCACCGCACCGTTTATACCGATATGCTCCCCTTGGCGAAGAAATACCGGATCCCGGTGACCGTCTTCGTCTACCCTTCGGCCATCTCCAACGCCACCTATGCCATGACTTGGGACCAGTTGCGCCAGCTGAGGAAGAGCGGTCTCTTCGACATCCAGTCACATTCCTACTGGCACCCCAATTTCAAGCAGGAGCGGCGGAAGCTCAAACTCGGTGACTATGAGAAACTGGTGGATATGCAGCTGAGGAAATCGAGGGCAAAGCTGGAGAAAGAGCTGGGGGTTCCGGTGGATATGCTGGCCTGGCCCTTCGGTATTTATGACGACTACCTCCTGACCCGGGCCCGGGCGGCGGGTTACGGCAGTACGTTCACCATCGAGCGTCGCCATGTCCGGCCGGAGGATTCGGTCATGAAGCTCCCCCGGTATCTCCTGACAAATGGGGACCAGGGGGAAGCCTTCGGTCGGATTCTTGGCGGGACTGTTCCCAAGGGCGAATACAAGATTCGCCCCTACTGATACTGGATATAAAGCGGTTGCGGATTCAGCTTGAGGAGATCCTTGGGGGACATGAGCCGGTTACCTCCCTTGGTGTCGTTATGGTAGAAGAGCTTGAACCCGGTGTACTGCACCGGTTCGGCCACCACGTAATCCTTGTAGGAGTCCCGTTTCAGGCAGGGGGAGCCCCAGCCATCCATGTTCATGATGATCTGGAGTTGGGGACGGAGGATGATCCCCTTGGCGTTGGTGACGCCATGTTGCGTAAACCGGTGGACGATGAGCAGCTTGGGGGGGAGTCGGTACCGCTGCACCAGGTCTGCCAGGTACCCTGAGACGTAGTTTATGTCGGCGGCATCATAGGTGCCGATGATACTCCCCGGCTTTTTGCCGCTCTTCCCCAGATTGAACTCCGGGTCCATCCCCAGATGCACGTCGGGGTTTTTCAGGAGCCATTCAAAACGGGGGAGGAGTTTTCGGATATCGTCATGACCGGTCTGGATGTCGATGAACAGCAGGGCATGGGCCTCCCTGGCCCATTGGTAAACCCGGTTTACGATTTCGTCGGTGACGACCATCCGGTACATCTCCGCCTTGCCCGGCTCCCCCTGAGCCACCACGGCGACGAGGTGCAGGGCCGGTTGCACCGGAGTGGCCGGGTCGGCCTCCTGCCAGCGATTCACCTCCTGCTTCAGCCTCTGTAGCATCTCTTCCTTGGGGAGTTCCCCCAGAATCCCCATTTTTTTAGACAGCGGATTACCGTAATAGGCGACGATCCGCCGGTGCGGCAGGATCGAACCGGGGAGCGGGGGAGGGGAGATCACCGGCCAGCCGTTCTTTCGGGCAACGTCGGGACTTTCGCCGGATTTGTAGTGAGTCCGGGGCGAGCTCTGTTCCGGGTCGCTGCTCTCTCCGGGGTGTGAGTTGCTGACGGTGGGGAAGGGGGGGGCGCCGCAAGCCGTGGTGACTGACCTGAAGAGGGCCGGGGTGGCGGTGGCTGAAAGGGGAGCGGGTTCGGCTGAAGGTTCGCCGGACCGTTCTCCCTTGCAACCTGCCAAGGGGAGTGCCAAGGCAAAGGCAAGGGTGGCGGCCAGGAGAGTGGGAGCTGTGCTTGGAAGGGAGAGCTGTTTCAAGGGGATTCCTTCAGGGTAGAGTTCAAGGTAACTCAGGCAGTTGGGCTGAAGACTGAAGGCTGAAGGTTAGACCCGTCTCGTATGGGTCGCCTCTATCGATCCTGCAGAGGTTTTGCTGAAACTTTTCAGCCTTCAACCTGTCAACCTGAGCAGGGCGAGGTGAAAGGCGGAAACCTCTTTACCGCAACGTGGCGCGGGACGCAAAGGAAAAAAATCTGATTTGTATTTTAAGATCGGAGGTCTCATGATATTGATAATTGCATACAGGGACAACTCGTCCGGCAACTGCGGACCAACGCGGCATTAACGCGACGGCGAAAGGTGACATGCTCATGCCCAAACAGAGTAACATATTCAGGCTTCTCCTGCTCACCCTCTTCGGTTTCCTCGCCTGTTCCTCCTCTCTGTATGCCCAGGTGGGAGGTGGCTACACCGCAGGAGGGCTCCAGGGGGAATATTTTGCCAATGGGGAACTCAGCGGCACGCCGCTGTTCACCCGGCGCGAAGTCCGTCTTGATTTCGACTGGGGGACTCTCCTGCCGGTGGGGGGCTCCAACGATCCCCGTTATCGAACCTTCCCTCACGACAACTTCTCGGCCCGGTACACCGGCCAGATTGTCGCCGCCTTCTCCGAGAGCTACACCTTCAAGACCATGGCCGATGATGGTGTTCGCCTCTTCATCAGGCCGGAGGGGAGCGGCGTCTGGACTCTCCTCATCGACGCCTGGGATGCTCCCGCCACCAGCAGCGGCACGGCGGATCTGATGGTGGGTCAGCGGTATGACCTGAAGGTGGAGTACCGACAACTCACGGGAACAGCGCTCTTGCGGCTCTTCTGGTCCAGCAGGAGCACCCCCGAGGAGGTCATCGACCCGGCGGTGGAGCAGGGGTACAACGTGGGGAACTGGGGCAACGCCTTTGCGGATCTGGTCAAATGCTCGCGAAACAGCTGGCTGGAGAGTGGTAACGGTCCGGTGCCGTTGGATGCCGATGGCTGGCCGCTGAACGATGCGTCGTACCTCTATCAGGAGTCCGCCAACACCGGCCTTGACCTCGATCCGCTCATGACCGGCACCATCACCTTCTCTTTCAACGGCACCGGAGATATCGATCTTTTCAACGGCAATCAGGAGCGTTCCACCCTGAAGGTCAGTTACGATGCGGCAACCAACAGCACCAGCGGCTCTTTCATGACCAAGCCCAGTCACTGGAACGCTTCGTATTTCATTGTGCGCAACACGGACCGTGACGGTCAGACCCCACCCCGTCATAACGGCATCACCAACCTGAAGCTCATCCGGCCGAAAGTTCCCGGCGGCACCGAGCCGTACCCCCCCGGCACCGTCTTTAACGATCATTTCCGCACCGCCTACAGTAAATTCACCTCGTTGCGGGTCAATCTCAACAATGCCAATGTGGAGCGTTTCTGGAGTGACCGGACTCTCCCCGGCTACTTCAATCAGGCCAACGGCAAAGGGACGCTCAATGCCTATCCCCCCAATGCCGGACAGAACAATACCCCCATGGCTTCGGATAACGGTGCCTCCTGGGAACACAAGATCATGATGGCCAATGAGACCGGGGCCGATCTCTACCTCAACCTGCCGATGATGGTCACCGGATGGACCCCTCAGGACACCGGCAGCTATGTTCACAAGTTGGCCCGGTTGCTCCGCTACGGTTCGGACGGGGTTGAGCCGTACAGCGGTCCCACCGCCGATCCGCTCTATCCGCCGCTGAACCCCAACCTGAGAGTTTACCTCGAGCTCTCCAACGAAGTCTGGAACATGATGAACTTCGGGTTCCGTCAGTCCTTTGACCTGCTGACATTGACAACGCTGGATGCCGATGCCGCTCTGGGGGACCCGGTGGCCCTGGCTGACCCGCTGGCCCGGCCTGCGGATTTTCCCATTATTAACTACGACAACCTGTCCACTCAGAAGGATTCGGGAAACTGGTACCTCCCCATAAATACCTGGAACAAGCGGAAGCAGATCCTGAGGGTCATCCAGATCAGCAGCATCTTCCGGTCGGTGTGGGGGGACGGGAACATGATGAGCCGCATCCGGCCGATCTATGAGTGGCAATACGACAATGCCAACAATACCGCAAATTTCGCCCTTACCTTTGCCAACGACTGGTTCAATAACGGCAACGGCCTGGCCAATGTGGCAGAGCCCCATCCGGTCAATTATTTCATCTGGGGTGGTGGTGGCGCTTCCTATTACGGCGCCGTCAACGGCTACGGCACCACCGATCTCCTCCCCAACCCCGGCTTTGAGAGTCCCGTGGTCACTGCCGGCTATAGCCAAAACCCGGCTGGCGCAGGGTGGGTTTTTGAGGGAACCGCCGGGATTGCCCGTGACGGCGGCAGCGGTGACGACATCCCCCCCCCTTTCGAGGGGAGCCAGATGGGGTATATCGACGGCAGCGGGAGCATGAGTATCCAGGTGAAAATCCCCACGACCCAGACCAGCAATCACTATGCCTTTGTCTTCAAGGCGCTACAGCGGGTAGAGAGTGGGGCCCCCCTGGACACCAACGGCAATCCGGCCCCCGACAGCCAGAAGCTGCGCGTATTCATCGATGGTGTGGAGTCCAACTGGAAGTCGTTTAACCAGTGGGGGGGGTATACCCCGTTACCCTATGACCCGTATAAACCGTGGAACTCCTTTGTGGTCTTCTGGACCTCCTCCACTCCGTACTACTCCACCATCGGCTTTACCGCAATGCCGGGATCAACGGTCACCCTCCGGATCGAGGGGAGCGCCGCACCCGGCCAGATTGCGTTTCTGGAAGACGTCCGCCTCAGTTCCATTGACCAGATGTTTGCCGACGGCTTCCCCGGAGGAGGGGAGGCAGCCGGGCAGCCTGCCGGTTCCGGCTACCAGAACGGTCTGAATGTCCAGTCCGCCTGGGCCCATGCCTTTGGTCTGCGCTATGTCACCTATGAGGGGGGGTGGTCCCTGGGAGGGGACACCGGCGGGACGCCGTTGCAGAATCTGGCCAAGTACAACGATCCCGGGACGGTGGAGGTGAACAGCCGGGCCATCACCATGTTCCAAAAGGCTGGCGGATCACTTAATACGTTCGGGACCTATACCCTCTGGCCGGGGTGGGGCGAGGTGTACGCCGAGGAGGGGATGCTGAACGTTACCCGGTATCCGCTCATGATCTCCCAGGCTGACCGGATGAACAACCTCCCCAGCGACCCCACCAATGGCGTCTTCCTCCCCAATTTCCTGACGGTTACCAACTCCTCACTGAAAAGCAGTGTGAACGTCAGCGGCGCTCTCACCGGGCGGGGGTGGCTGAGCTGGAACATCATCTCCGCGGTCACCACCACCTACACCATTACGGTGGTCACAACTACCGGCGGAACCGCGCAGCTCTCCCTGGACGGTGTCCCTTTGGACGGCCCCATTGTTACCGGTCAGCCGTTCTCCAGGACGGTGACTCTCACCAGGGGGATGCACAGCATCCGTCTCAACGGCATGGGGGGCGATTTCACCCTGCAGCAGGTGACTGTGGCCATCGTGGGGGCGCCCGACCTCCCCACCATCTCCTCCGTTACCGATACCAGCGGCTCTCTCATCGTCACCTGGACCCCCATCGCCGGGGCTACGGAATACATCATCCGCTGGGGAACCGAGTCCAACCGCTATGATTTTTCCGCCACAGTGGGCGATGTCACCAGTTACGTCATCACCGGACTGGCTCACGACACGACCTATTACGTGGCTGTCTTCGCCGTCAACGGCGCCGGTTCCAGTCTCCCCTCGCCGGAGGTGGGGCGCACCGCTCTGGTGGATGGGCTGGCCGGGCATCTGGTTAGCTGGAATTTCGACGGTGACACCGGGACCCTCTCGTCACATCCCCCCACGGCCAAGAGTTCGCGGCTCATGGTCACTGATCTTGTCTATGGCCCGGGTCTCCAGAAATCCGGTTACGGTATCACCTATTCCGCCGACAGCTTTGCCTATCAGCGGGCGAATGGTCTCATGGACTCCGACTCGCTGACCCTTGACTCCGCGTTTGCCAGCGGGCAGTACAGTGAATTCACGTTGACGCCGACTCCCGGCGCCACCGTCTCTCTCAGCAGCGTGATGTTTGTCCCCTACTGGCAGAACTATGCCAAATTGGCGGGAGTGGCCTGGAGCGTGGATAACGGCCCTTACACCATTGCCACCATGTCGGGAACGCCGCGCGCCTATGTGGGGAATCCGCTCATTGCCGACCTGTCCGAGATTCCGCAACTGCACTCCATCCGCGGGACCGTTCACCTGCGGCTGCTGCATACCGGGATCAGCCGCTATGAGTTTGCCGGTCTCGGACGGCACCCGGGGGATGATATCGTCGTCATGGGGAGCGTGCTCTCCGGGACGGTTGACGGCAGCTGCGGCGCCGCCGACGGGCAGGATTTTACGGTTCCCCCCGTAACGGTTACCGATCTCTGCGCCATGGGTTCAGCCACGGCGGTTTCGGGGAGTGGACCATGGAACTGGTCCTGCATCGGGCAGTACGGGGGGGGGATTGCCCCGTGCGCAACCCATTCCAATACGTATGGCGTCGCTAACGCCACGCTGAAAGAGGGGGTCAGTGACGGCGGCTCTCTCACCGGACCCGGCTGGTTGAGCTGGGACCTCACCTCGGCAGCCGCCGAGATCTATACCATCACCGTGACGACAGGCGGCGGCGGGATCGCGCAACTCTCCCTGGACGGTACGCCACTGGATATCCCCTTTACCACCGGTCAGCCGTTTACCACGATGGTGACTCTTACCAGGGGTATGCACACTATCCGTCTCAGCGGCATGGGAGGCAATTTTACGGTGCAGCAGGTGACGGTGGCCATTCTGTCGATACCCGACCGGCCGATCATAACGTCGCTTGCCGATGTCAGCGGCTCTCTGGTGGTCACCTGGACCCCCGCGGCGCGTGCCGCCGGCTATACCGTCCGCTGGGGAACCCAGCCGAACCTCCCGCTCTTTTCCGCCGCTGTTGGTGACGCCTCCAGGTACGTCATCACCGGTCTCGACCACGATACGACCTACTATGTGACCGTCTCCGCCGACAACGCCGCAGGCTCAAGCTTTCCTTCGGCTGAAGTGGCGCAGACTGCCCTGAAGGATGGCCTTTCCGGACATCTCGCCCGCTGGAATTTCGACTATGATCCCGGTACCGTCTCGTCACACCCTCCCACGGCGAAGAGTTCGCGGCTTGAGGTCACCGACCTCGTCTATGGACCGGGTTTCAGGAAATCCGATTACGAACTCGGCTATACTGTCGACAGTTTTGCCTATCAGCGGGCGCTCTGGTTAACGGATGCCGACGCGCTGACCCTGGAGTCAACGCTGGCCAGTGGACTGTACAGCGAATTCACCCTGAAACCGACCCCCGGCACCACTCTCTCCCTCAGCAGCGTGATGTTTGCCCCCTACTGGGCGGCCGATCCGCTGATGTGCGGCGTCGCCTGGAGTGTTGACGGGAGCCCTTACGTCATTGCCACCATGTCAGGGGCGCCCAGCGCATATTCAGGCTCTCCACTCACGGCCGATCTTGCCCAAGTTCCGCAGCTGCACTCCGTCACCGGGACTCTCCGTCTGCGGTTGCTGCATGTCGGCATCCAGAGCTCGTATGCCGGTATCGGGCGGCATCCGGGGGATGACATAGTTGTCATGGGAACTCTCGTCCCGGGGATGTTTACGATCTCTACTGCTGCCGGGGCAAATGGGAGCATCACCCCCACGGCGACGGTGAACTACGGGAGCAGCTCCGGAGTGACGGTCTCTCCCGCTACCGGTTACCACATCGACACCGTCCTGGTGGACGGGGTGAGCCGGCTCATCACTGAGCCGAAGAGCTACAGCACGACCTTCTCCACCGTCACAGCAAACCATACGGTGGACGCCACCTTTGCCATCGACACTTTTATCGTCACCTTTACCAGCAACGGCGGCAGCGCCGTCGCCGGCCAGACCATCGTCTTCAACAGCACCGCCATGCTCCCCGCCGCCCCCACCAGGACCGGCTACACCTTTGCCGGCTGGTTCAGCGATACCGCGCTGACGGCCCCCTTCCTCTTCACGAAACAGGTCACTGCCGACACTACGTTGTACGCCAAGTGGACGAGCGCAACCACCCGCACCAACGTGGCCCTCCAGGCCAACGGCGGCGTGGCGACCACCTCCAACACTGCCTCTGCAAGCTATCCCGCTTCCTCGATCAATAACGGCGACCGTAAGGGCTTAGTCTGGGGTGCCGGCGGCGGCTGGTATAACGGCAAAAAGGGAACGTTCCCCGAGTGGGTCCAGGTGCAGTTCAACGGCCGGAAAACCATTGACGAGATCGATGTCTTCTCCATTCAGGATGCCTTTACCAGCCCGATTATCCCGACGTCAACCACCCTGTTCACCAAATACGGGGTCACCGCTTTCAATGTCCAGTATTGTACGGATCCGACTGCGGCCGCGTGTGGTCCGAAAGGAACGGGGTGGGCAACGGTAACCAACGGAAGCGTCACGGGGAATAACCTGGTATGGCGTACCTTCACATTCCCGGCAGTCACCACCGACCGGATTCGTGTCCAGGTCATGGCAACTGTGGATGGCTACAGCCGTCTGGCGGAGGTCGAGGCGTACGGAACCGCTGGTGGTGGCGTGCTCCCCACAACGCCGGTCATCACCTGGGCTACCCCGGCCACGGTGACCGTGGGAACGTCTCTCTCAACCACTCAGCTGAACGCCACCGCCTCTGTGGCGGGCACATTCACCTACGCTCCTGTCGCCGGCACGGTGCTCTCCACTGCGGGGACACAGATACTGTCAGTGACCTTTACTCCCAGCGATACGGCCAACTACACAGTGGCCACCGCTTCCCTCTCCCTGACTGTCATGGGCACCATCACCAGCACCAACGTGGCGCTCCAGGCCAACGGTGGCGTGGTGACAGCCTCCAACACTGCCTCTGCTAACTATCCGGCTTCTTCAGTCAATAACGGCGACCGTAAGGGCTCTGTATGGGGCGCTGGCGGAGGCTGGTACAACGGCAAGAAGGGGACGTTCCCTGAGTGGGTCCAGGTGCAGTTCAACGGTCAGAAGACCATTAACGGCATTGATGTCTTCTCCATTCAGGATGCCTTTACCAGCCCGATTATCCCGACGACAACCACTCTGTTCACCAAATACGGAGTCACCGCCTTCAATGTCCAGTATTGTACGGATCCGACTGCGACCGTGTGTGGTCCGACAGGAACGGGGTGGGCGACGGTAACCAACGGGAGTATCACGGGGAATAACTTGGTATGGCGCACAGTCACCTTTCCGACAGTCATTACCGACCGGATACGCGTCCAGATTACGGCAACTGTGGATGGCTACAGCCGCCTGGCTGAGATCGAGGTTTCCGGCTATTAATCATTATAAGTCTTCTGAATGTGCCCGTCTTCTGGCAGAGGGCTATTGTTCGGCAGAGGTTGCCAGGCAGGCAAAGATCTCTGAGTACACTCTGCGTAACGCCTTGCAACGACACGGAATTCCTACTCTTCCGAAAGAAGCGCCCTCTACAAACTACGGTCCATGGTTCGTGCGTCTGCAATGGGGTGATGAAACTCACCTTGACGATACCGCCGCTCTCGGCTACTCTCTCGGGACTGAACCAAATAACGGAATTTGAACCACGGAGACACGGAGACACGGAGAAAACCTGAAGAACAATTATGGAAAAGCATTTATCCACGTAGGAGACGCAGTCTTAGAAATGTCCTTCGTGGATAGCAGCAGTTTTTAGGATAATTGACAGGTTACATTTAATTTCTCCGTGTCTCAGTTTCTCCGTGGTGGATTGCTTTTGTTCCGAAAAAATCCGCCACTCCCCGGAGGAACCGATGACCGAAGCCGTACCGCAGACCCAGTGGGACCTGACCCCGCTCTACAGCTCACCCGACGCCCCGGAACTGACCGTCGACCTGGATTCGGCCAAAGTGGAGGCAGCCCGGTTTCGGGCCGATTATAACGGCAAGGTCAGTGACCTGGACGCCGCCGGGCTCCTGGCCGCGTTCCTGCGCTACGAGTCCTTGAGTGAGCTCATCGCCAAACCCCAACTGTATGCCCACCTCCTCTTTGCCGCCGACTCCGGTGATGACGTGGCCAAGTGCCTCTCTCAGCAGACGGCGGAGTTCGCCAACCTCATGTCCCGGGAACTCCTCTTCTTCAACCTGGAGATCATGGCCGTTCCCCAGGAGCAGTATGCGGCTCTGGTCGCCGATCCCTGTCTGGAACCGTATCGCCACCACCTGGCCCAGGTGCGCCTCTTCAAACCGTACACCCTCACCGAGCGGGAGGAGCAGCTTCTGACCCTCAAGAGCCTCTCCGGGGTCGACGCCTTCACCCGCCTCTTCGACGAGCTCTGCGCCTCTTTGACCTATAAGATGGAGTTGGAAGGGGAGGTTCGCGACTTCTCCGGCGAGGAACTTCTCTCCATGCTTCACCACCCGGAGGGCGCGGTGCGGGAGCGGGCCTTCACCACCTTTCTGAAGAAACATGAGGAGCAGGAGATCGTCATCGGTTCGGTCTTCAATACCGTTCTGTTGGACCACAGTCAGGAGATGGAGCTGCGGGGGTATGACGGTCCCATGGCCCCCACCAACCTGGGGAACGAACTCTCCGAGGGGGTCGTGGCCCGGCTCATGGAGGTCTCGGAGCAGAACTACGGTCTGGCCCGGGATTATTTCTCCCTCAAGGCGAAGCTCCTCAATCTGCCGCAGTTGAAGAATACGGATATCTATGCACCGCTCCCCGGTTCCGACCGGAAGTTCGATTTCCCCGAGGCCCGCGAACTGGTGCAGACCGCCTTCCGGCAGTTCAGCCCCAAGTGGGAGGAGATCGTCGCCGCTTTTTTTGACGACCGGCGGGTGGATATCTATCCCCGCACCGGCAAGAGCGGCGGCGCCTTCTGCATGGGGATGACCCCGTCCTTCTCTCCCTACGTTCTTCTCAACTACACCGGCAACCTGCGGGATGTGGCGACCATCGCCCACGAACTGGGTCATGGGCTCCACTTTGTTCTGGCTCAGAAACAGCGCCTCGTGAACTACCACCCCTGCCTCCCCCTGGCTGAGACCGCCTCGGTCTTCGGCGAGATGCTCCTCACCCGGCATCTTCTGGACACCGAATCGGACAAGGCCGTCAAGATCGAACTCCTCTGTGCCAAGATCGAGGATATCATCGCCACCACCTTCCGGCAGAATGTCCTGACCCGCTTCGAAGAGCGTATTCACGCCGAGCGGCAGGAGGGGCTCCTCACCTCCACCCGACTCTGCGACCTCTGGTGGGAAGAGAACGGCAGGCTCTACGGCGATGCTGTGGAGATGATCCCCCCCTATCGGTGGGGGTGGAGCTATATCTCCCACTTCATTCATGCCCGTTTTTACTGCTACTCCTACACCTTCGCCGAACTTCTCGTTCTCTCCCTCTACCGGAAGTATCGGGAAGAGGGGCCATCTTTCATTCCGGTCCTGGAGGAGATCCTCAGCGGCGGCGGTTCCCGCTCCCCCGGTGATGCGGCCCTGCTGGCCGGGATTGATCTGGAAGACCCCGGCTTCTGGCAGAAGGGGTATGATTTTCTGGGAGAGCTCATCGAAGAGTTGCGGGGGCTGATCATGGTTTCAAAGGGGAGGTAACCGATGAGCGAGACGAGTCGTGAACTGTTGCTCTTGGGAATTGGCGACGTGCCGGGACGGGGTGATACCGTTACCTCCTATCTCACCCGGGCGGGATACCGGCTCAGCACCGCCACGCTCCCGGAGCTCCCTGAGAGGAAGCCGCTGGGGATAGTCCTGGATATCTCTCCCTTTTCCCATGACGGTTGGGGAATCTTGCTTGACTTGAAAAAAAACCACCGGACCCGGGACATCCCGGTCCTCCCAGTCTATCTCAGTGAGGAGGGAAAGGTCGGGGGGATCTTCCCGGTGGCCGGTTTTTTCATCCTCCCCCTGGACACGGAATATCTGCTGGAAAAACTGGCACTCATCGGCATGACCGATGACACCGAGATGTGGGATCTGCAGACGCTCATCGTCTCCCGGAAGGGGGAAGAGTCTGTGGCAAAGGTCATGATCACGGCGGGGTTTGATGTGGTGAATGCCTATACCGGTAAGGAGGCGGTGGCCCTGGCATCCATCGGCCCCTTCTACATGGCCTTTTCTCTCCTTATGCTCCCCGACATGCCGGCCTTCGAGCTCCTTGAGAAATGTTCCCACCACCCGCGAACCAGGAATCTCCCTATTTTCATTCTCATGAGAGATGAACTGAAGGAGGGTGAAAAAAAGGCGATCTCTCGCGAGATCCCCCATCTGGTGCGGAAGAAGGAGTTGTCCCAGGAGGAATTCCTCCTGGCGTTGCGGCGGCGATAAAGCTCCTGCCGGGATAGACTCCTAGATGCAGTTGCTCAGGATCATCCCCTTGATGTCATCGATTTCACTTGCCAGCCGGATGTTGAAGTTCTGGTTGTTCATGGTTGTGTTATAGAGATAGTCGGTCTGTTTATCAACGACTCGTGTTATGACGTGGCTTCGTTGTCGTGGCGTGAAAATCTTGTCCATGCAGTACGCCATGGACGTTGCCTTACGGGCAAATTTTCCCATGGATTCTTTGAAAAAGAGGAAGTTGTCCAGGGACGGCTCGTTTTCCAGGTTTTCGCCCGCCTCTTCCAGTTGTGCCGTTATCTCTTCCAGGTTGACGTGCTCATTGTCCAGGATGAGCGTGACGGGCTTCAGCGGTTCCTTGGGGGAGTCAATGAGAGTAACTCCTCTTTCCACGGTGACGCGATTGTTTCTCGGCCTGCTTCTCAGGGGACTATAGGGTGTTGTGCGTATAATTTCCATGGTCTGCTCGTCGTTACCAGGTTGAAATAAGACACTACGTATATATTCGGCACCTTGAGGGGAAAATTGAGCGGGGGATGGCTGTTTTGTGCAGTTTTACGCAAAATGCGTTTATATGTTTAACTTTTCCGGTTGTCTGTCGATAAGGTAACTATAACTGATAGTGTATCTGTTCGAGGTGCCGTCATGTCCATACCTCTCATGTCGATGAGCAGCCTGTTTGCCACTATTACTCAAGGGACGAGCCAAGTCAGGGGAGACCATACCGCCATTGCCCATGCGGGACAGATGGGGGAGCAGGCGGTGAAAAGAAGTAAAACCGATACGGTTACCATCTCGAAAAAAGCCATACAGATGGTTTCAACAACGGAACATTCCACTACCCAGGGATCTGTTTCGGAAAAAGCCGTTGATCAGACTCAGGGTAAAAAATAATTGCCGGGATTCCGGATCTTGAAGGTGGGTGTAAAGCCGGCTGTCGTTACGCTCTGATGGAAAAATTTCCGGCGACTCCGGTTGGATTTGCTTTGTTGTAGTAATCGGCTACCCGATCTTTTTCAACATTTTTGGATCTTGTCACGGTGCGAGTTTTTCCTCCCGAAGTATAGACCCTTCCGCATTCCGGACAGACGCTGGTTTCCAGCGTTACGGTTTGCGAAAGAACCTCTTTACCTTCTCCCGCAGCTTTTGCCGTCTCATTTCTTACATGCTCCTGCTCATGGGACATTACGGCAGTCGATGAGTTGCTAGGGTCAATATGGGCGGCGCTCTTGAACGACACGCCGGGGTCATCCGAGCCATCCTGGTATTTACGGCTCTTGCAGGTCCGGCATTCAATGGGGGTGCTTTTACCGGCTGCCGATGAGTTCCGGATGCTCAGATCCTCTGCAACTTTCCGATCGGTTACCTCCTCTTTCCGGGGTACCCCGGCAGCTCCGGCAAGATTCCCCTCCAGCTGCGCGGCATACTGAGAGGGTGCTGGAGGCCAGAGTCGGCTGTTTGAGTCAACAGAGATAGGCATTGTAAAAAATCCACAAATTACGATGGTTCCGCATCACGATAGAATTTCCCCTGTCTTTCATATCGGCTCCGGGGACAGACACTTGAGGTGGAATCAGTAATATATTTCATGTCGACTTCCGGGGCAGACATCTGATGTGAAATCAGTAATATTTTTCGTATCGACTTCCGGGGCAGGCATCGGATGTGTAATGAGCACTATACCGTTGTGCCGTCCGGTTCTGAGATAGTTCTGTCTTTTGCCGAATAAATCTGATATTAGCTGAAGTTCCAGACCAATCGGAATCAGCTTCTTATCCAGAGTGAGTATTCATGCAGCCTTCCCATTTGAGAAGCAGGAAAACCCACCGAATTGCGCCGGGTGAATATGTTGTGGTGTCGGGGGAGGCGGTAATCTCCACACTCCTCGGTTCCTGTGTTGCCGCCTGTCTCTATGATCCCGCTGCCCGGATCTTCGGTATGAACCATTTTTTGTTGAGTACCCGCAGGTTTGCCAGCGAAGGGCCCCTCAGTATGACCGATGCGGGACGCTATGGCATTAATTCCATGGAACTCCTCATCAACTCCATGATGCGTCAGGGGGCCAGGCGGGAGAAGATTTTGGCAAAGGCTTTTGGCGGTGCTGCGATTTACGCGACCCCTGAAGAAGCGGGAAGTTTCAATAGAGTCGGTTCCATGAATGGTAATTTCATTAGAGAGTTTTTACTGAATGAGGGGATTCCTCTGGTCTCCGCTGATCTGGGAGGGGAGCAGGGGCGGGTGATCTATTTTGATTCCAAGGATTTCTCAGTCTATGTGAGGAAGATAGCCAAGTGGCAGAGTACGGTTGTTGCCAAACGAGATCATAAATGGTGGGAGGTTTCACTCCGGGCGCAGGAGAAGGAGAAGGAAGCCACCGCAACCGCGGATATCTGGCTCTAGTTATCGGGGAGTTCCCCCCACCTCCGTGGGGAGGGGGGATGCCCCCGGCGCCCCTCCCTTTGCAGGCTGAATGTTTCATCAAGGTTGTGCCCCCCCCATCCCCGATGGTTCCTCACGTTATTTCCTTTCCCTGCCTGTTTATTTTTTTCTTGCAACTCGGATGCATATTTCAGACGGTTGATGCTAAAGTTCTCTTTTTTTCTCCCGATATGAATTATACGTGGAGAAAGTTTTTCCGGTTTTTAAACCTTGCCGGTGCCTTGAGAAGATTACTGTTTCAAGACCGAGGGAAGGAGGACATCATGAAAATCACAGATATGTTTATCCTGCCTCAAACCCCTCATTCAGTGGGTGAACAGTATTCCTCCAGAGAGTCGTTGAGGGCTTTCTCTTCGTTGCAACAGATGGAGGTTGCTGCCCGGACGTCAAAAGTGTCCGATGTCGTCAGTTTGACCGTACAGGCGAAAATGAGCAGCAGACAGAGTCAGTTCTCTGTGGGGTCGATGGGCAGTGATCAATCGGTACCGAGCAGTAACCAGAGTACGGCCTCGGTGAAGACGAATTCCGCCGACCAAGCCACTTCTGACTATGAGTCCAAGGGGGGGGAGGCTATCGTTCAACTCATCGAGATGCTCACCGGTATCAAGGTGAAGCTGTTGACGCAGGCTGATCTGCTGGAAGAGGATAAGAAGAGGAGGGCGGACGAAGAAAAAGTTGCCGAAATACAGCAACAGCAACGTCAGGTAAGTCCGGCTGAACCCACCACGGGGTCCGGCAACAGCGAAAATTCGGCGGTGCAAACAAAAGGGACACTCAGGTTTGCCGACGGCAAGGAGGCCGTATTTACTCTTGATATGGTTCTGCCAAAGGACGCGGGTACCCCTGTGGGGCTCAACCAGAAGGGGGAGAACCTGTCCCATAACGGGATTGAAATATATGTGCAGAAAAAGAGCGATGCCGCTTCTCAGGATCATCTCTTACCGAAATCCGCCAAAGCCGCCAATGACAAAGAGGTGAAGCAGTACGAAAAGAGTTCCGGTGCAGCGGATACCTCAACTAAATTGATCGTTAAAAATGAAAACGAAGAGAGTTCACCCGCTTCGGGGGGGAGTGGTTCAAGCCGGAGGAGTAGGGTAATCGGGCAGGTTACTCTTGATGTCAACCCGGTAACTGCGGCCAGGCACGCTGTCGTTTGATCCTGGAACTACTCCCTCTCCCTTCCCCGTATCGCTACATCAGCGTTTTTCAGCGGGGTTTCCGTTCCCTGAGGTAGAGCGCCAAATCTTTATCCGTCTTGTTCATATGGTTGATAATGTATCGGTAGAGGAGCCCGGTGGCGGCTACCGCCAGGTTTCTTGTGGCCCCTTCTTCGTCCAGTCGTTTTTTTAATTCTTTAATACTATCCTCGAATTCCTGATGTTCCCGGCGATGCTCTTTGATCTCGGGATAGCGGTACTGCAACATGATCAGGTCTTCGGCGTCAAAGTGTTCGTTGGTGTAATGCTCAAGAAAATTCGCCAATTTATTTATCATGACCGTGGAATTCCCATCTCTCACGGCATCGGCGAGCATCTTGTATTGCAGTAATATTTTGCCGTGGTGGCTGTCTATGGCGACATCATTGAAATATAGATTCTCATCCAGTTTTCGTGGCATACGTTTCCCGTTATCCCTGATGATCCTGATGTGCGATACCTCTCAAGAATAAACCAACGGTAAATTCTAATATTTCAGCTCCCGGATGATTTTTTCGAAGATTTGGAACAGAACCGGATCATATGCCCCTTTGAAACCCTGCATGGTCTGGAGCGCCTGTTCGGTGGTGACCGCATGACGGAAACCACGGTCCGTTGTCATGGTGCATAAGGAATCGCAGAGTGCCGTCAGCTGGACACCGTGGGGTATGGCTTTGCCGCTCAGGTGGTCAGGGTACCCCTTGCCGTCAAACCGTTCGTGATGAAGATGCACCACGGCCAAGGTGATATCACTGAACATTCCCAGGTGGCTCAGGAATTCATACCCCATGGTGGCGTGCAGTTTCATCATCTGATATTCGTGATGTGACGCGGAGGCGGAACTGTCGTCATCGGTGGCACCCAACACTATCCCCAGATCAAGCAGCATCGCCCCAATCCCCAGGTCCTCCAGGGGAACGCCGATAACCTTGGGTAGAATCTTGCTCTGCATGAGCAGGGTCAGGGCCGCCACCTGCACACCATGGGCGGTTTGGTAGGGATTTTCGGCAGTAACCCCCTTCAGCGCTTCCAGGGCCTCCTTGTCCCGGGAGACAAACCAGATGATCTGCCGGACCAGATTGCGACAGCGCTCCACATCTCTCACCTTGGGGGGAGATTCGATGATCTCACCAAGGTAATCCGCACAGATCTGAAAGAGGATTTTCCCCTTCAGAAGGCTCTTCAGATCCTTGCGCTGCAAGAGATGGGTCAGGTTCTGTTCCTGATAGAGGGCGACTTCTTCCATGTCGCCGGTCCGGACGTAGATGTACTCCGAAGAGCGCCACTTCAGGCGATCAAGGTCATCGATGGTCAGCTTGACACCATGAGGTTTGTAGAGCATGTAGCTCTTTGCGCCGGTTTTGAGGTATACGGCGACATCGGGGAAAAGGTCAGCGGTTATACTGTCGATACTGATTTCCTTGTAATACTCTTCTTCTCCCATTATGTTCTCCATCCGCTCCGTTAGCGCTAAGTTAGCTGTTTATGCCGACAGTTTTATCGGTATGCCGTTTCGCTCATGCCGTTTCCTCGTACTGAAAGTTTCCGTTCAGTCCGTTGCGGACCGCTTCAAGCAATTCCGGATCATCCCAGGGCTTCAGAAGGACACGGAATGCCACCCCCTCTCTCACGGCTGCCTGGGCAGAGCTCTTGTCGGTAAAGCCGGTGAGGATAATTCGGGGGATCTGGGGGGCCAAGGCCTTGGCCGCTGTCAGAAAGGCCGATCCGGACATGTCCGGCATCCGTTGGTCACTGAGGATCAGGCCGATATTCTCGGTGCTTTCCAGGATCGCCAACCCTTGTGCGCCGGTGGTTGCCAGCAGCAGCCGGTACGGTTCGCCGCGAAAGACCCGTTTCAATGCCTTGAGGATGTTTACTTCGTCATCCACGCAGAGGATCTGTAGCGGCTGATTTGCCGGGTTGTTGTCATGGTTGGGGGGGGCTGCAAGTATGTTCATGCGGTCTCCTCCGGAGTGCGGGGCAGGTTGATGGTGAATATTGTTCCTCTGCCGACGATGCTCTTCACCAGAAGCTCCTCTGCTATTTCGCTCCCGGTGTTGCTCACCGAGGCGTAGACGAAAGCTTCATCATGTCGGCAGCGATCGCACCCGGCTCATACTCCTTCTCGATGGCTGCTAAATATTACACCTCGTTATGACAGATATTCAGCGCCTTGTCCAGACAGGCTTCACCGGCGCAGAGGATCTGCAGCGGCTGCTTTACCGGGTTTTTGTCATAATTGGGGGGGCAAGCCTGTTCATGCGCTCTTCTCCGGAGCGCAGGGGAGTTTGATGGTGAATGTTGTTCCTCTGCCGACGATGCTCTCCACCAGAAACTCACCCTGGTGTTTTTTAATGATTTCGTGGGAGATGCTGAGCCCCAGACCGGTCCCCTGATCCATCTCCTTGGTGGTGAAGAAGGGGTCGAAGATCCGGGTCAGGAGCTCCTCTGCTATTCCGCTTCCGGTGTCGCTCACCGAGGCGTAGACGAAAGCTTCATCATGTCGGCAGCTGAGCACGATTTCACCCGGCGGGGTAATGGCCTGGCCGGCATTGACCAGCAGGTTGAGAAAGACCTGGTTCAGTTGTCCGGGATGACACAAGACCACCGCACCCGGCTCATACTCCTTCCTGATGGCTGCCACATATTTCAATTCGTTATGGCAGATATTCAGCGCCTTGTCCAGACAGGCTTCCAGCGCCACCGGCTGCATCTGCAGCGCATCCATTCGGGAAAAGCTCTTCATGTCCTGAATGATCGTCGTGACCCGCTGCGCCCCCTCCAGGCACTCTTTGATCAGCTCGACGCCATCCTCCAGAATCGTTTCAATCTCTTCGGATTCACTCACCTGCTCGACGCCAACCTCCGGAATGACTTCAATCTCTTCGGCTCTACTCACCTCTGCACCGGGAGGAGACGCCGGTTCAGGGGCTCCGCTTCCGTGCCGGATATGGCGACAGAACCGCTCAATATCGTCGAAGTAAGCGGCCAGAATCCGCAGGTTGCTGGTGACATATCCCATGGGATTATTGATCTCATGGGCTACTCCGGCCGCCAGATGCCCCAGAGAGACCATTTTTTCATTATGCATGAGGGTCCGGTCTTTTTCCCGGTTTTTATGCACTTCGTCGGCAACCCGCTCTTCCAGTTCCCGGTTCAGTGCCTCAAGCTGCTCTTGCTGGCTCAGCAGCAGTTCCTGGACCATGCGGCGTCCCGTTACCTCCTGATTCAGGAGGTCGGTGGTCTGCCGTAACGGGGTGACGATATTGGTGACGATGTTGTTGACCATCAGAACCAGTTGATGCCATTCACCGATGAAGAGGTCGGCGTTGGCCCGTTCGTCCAGCGCACCGTCGGCCGCCGCCTGGAGCACCCGGGTGGTCTCCCCCAGCAGGTTGTTCATGATGTCGATGCAGTTGTTGAGGTTGCTCTTGATGACGTTGAAGTCCCCCCGGTAGCTGTCGGTGATCTTGGGGGGAATGTCCCCCTTGGCAATCCGGTCCACATAGGTGGCGGCTACTCCCAACGGCTGGGCCAAGCGGTTCAGGATTTCATTGACGCTGCTGATCATCGTACCGTGGTAGCCGCTGTAGCGGGAGATGTCGGCGCGCAGTGCCAGGTTACCCTCCAGTGCGGCGTTGCTGAGAAGTTGGAGATCCCGACTCCGCATCATGACGGCGGCAATAACGGCGTTGGCGCCGGATTTGATCGGTTCGTACTCCCCGGGATAGCGTCCCGTAACCTGGGGGGGGATCTTGCCCTCTCCCAGGTCACGGAGGGAGTCGGCGGCGGTTCGCAGGGGGCCGATGACGGTATCCAGGGTCGCGTTGACCCCGGTAACGATTCTGCGGAACTCCCCCCGATGCCGGGAGGGGTCGGCCCGGCAGGAGAGATTTCCCGCAATGGCGGCGTCGGTGAGCATGGAGGAGTCGCTGATCAATAACCGGATGGACTCAACCATCTTCTTCATGGCAGCCATGAGCCGGCCGATTTCGTCATCGGCTCCAGTCGGGATCTCGATCTGCAGCTCCCCGTGGGCGATGGTGTCGGCCACGGTCACGGCCCGGTGTAACCGGCCGGTGAGATTGCGTATCATCAGCAAGAAAACGGTTACCAGTACGCCGAGGAACAGGGCGCAGATGGCCATGGTTTCCACGTTTGAGCGGTGCAACAGGGTGCCGGCCTCTGCTTCGATTTTTCGGTTTTCCCCGGCGCAGAGAATGATGATTTCGTCGATAACCCTGCGATGGGCCTCGTAGGCCGGCGCCAGGATTTCATTCGCCAGCTTTTCAGCTGCGGCATGGTTACCTGCCGTCAAGGCGGGAAAATACTCTTGCAGCGCCGTGTCGAAGAAGAGCGCCGCAGGGAGAGAAGAACTCTCCAGCAGCAGTTTGCTCGGGTCCAACGGCGGCAGTACCTTTGCCCAGTGGGCGCGTCGTGTGTCGTACTCATGGCGCAGGCGTCTGAAATGCTCTTCGTGCCGGGGGATCTTGGAGAGATCCCTTTCCGCCAGGGCCTGAAGCAGTACGAGATACGGTTCAAGGATGTATTCCGTGGGGGGAAGGACATCCGCCACCAGATCCTTCCCTCTGATAATCTGCTGATAGAGCGGCCCGCTGATTTTGATCCGCTGGGTGGAGCTCTTCATCATGACGATGATGGAGAGCGTGGAGGCGGTAATCAGCAGGGCGGTGAGGATCAGCTTGATTTTGATACTCATCGGGAGCGCCCATGTTGCAGGATCGATGCGTTGTCGTTCATGGCGTCAGCTCCGGAGTGCGGGGGAGTTTGACGGTAAAGGTCGTCCCTTTCCCCATAACGCTCTCCAGAAGCAGTTCCCCCCCATGTCTCTTGATGATCTCATGGGAGATGCTCAGCCCCAGGCCGGTTCCCTTTCCCTCCTCCTTGGTGGAGAAGAAGGGGTCGAAGATTTTCTCCTGGAGCTCATCGGGGATGCCGCTGCCGGTGTCGCTCACCGAGGCGTAGACGAATTCAGGGTCGTGCCAGCAGCGCAGCACGATCTCTCCCGGCGGGGTAATGGCCTGACCGGCATTCACCAGCAGGTTGAGGAAGACCTGGTTCAGTTGTCCGGGGTGACCCGAGAGTTCCGGCCCAGGAGCATACTCCTTCCGGATGACGGCCTGATACTTCAATTCATTCCAGCAGATATGCAGCGCTCTCTCCAGGCAGTTCTCCAGGGAGAGTGGCTGCATATGCATCGCATCCATGCGGGAAAAGTTTTTCAGATCCAGAACGATATTCGTGACCCGCTGGGCCCCGTCCAGGGACTCCTCGATGAGATCGACGCCATCTTCCATGATAGTTGCAATATCCAGCGCCTCCCTCTGGGCGGCGATCAGCTTCCGTTGCCGCGGTGTGTGGCTGACAGCATCGGCCTCCTCCCTGATCCGGTCGAAGCTGACCACCTGGTCAAAATAGCGGGAGAGAACCCGCAGGTTGCTGGTGATATACCCCATGGGATTATTGATCTCATGGGCCACGCCGGCGGCCAGTTGCCCCAGAGAGACCATTTTCTCATTATGCATGAGCGCCTGGTCCTTATCCCGGTTCTTCTTGACCTCGTCCGTCACCCGCTCTTCAAGTTGCGCATTTAGCTGTTCAAGCTGCTCCTGGGTCGCGCGGCGTTGGGCGACCTCTTGCCTCAGGAGCTCTGCCTGCTCTTTCAGGGTCGTCTCGCTCTTTTTGCGGGCCGTGATATCCCGGAGAATCCCCACCGCATGCCAGCGGCCGCTGATCCGGAAGCTGGAGAGTGACAGCTCCACGGGGAACTCTTCGCCGTTTTTCCGGAGGGAGGTGAGTTCGCGGGTCATATTAATCCCCTTCCCCTCCCCGGTGCGGGCAAAATAGTCACTGGCCGCATGGTAGGCGGCGCAGTGCTGGGGAAGGGTCAACAGCGGGTGCAGGGATTGACCCATGAGCTCATCAGCCCCATAGCCGAAGATCCGCTCCGCTGCCGGGTTCCAGAAGGTGACCAAGTCTTGGTCATCCAGCAAGATGATGGCATCGGTGGCGGCGTTACCGAAGGTGCGAAATTTCTGTTCGCTTTCAGTCAGCTCCTCCACCAGCACCTTGAGCCGTGTCTGCTCACGCTCCAACTCCGCCTCGGCCGTCGCTCTCCGCTCTTCCGTGGCCGCGAATTCCAGGGCATACCCCATGTCGGCGCAGATCTCCACCAAGAGCTTCTCTTCATCGGCGGAAAAGAAGTCGCATTCCGAGGAGTAGATGACCAGGGCGGCCAAAGTGCCGGAGGGGAGCCGCACCGGAAACGCGGCATTGGCGTTAAAGCCGTAAAGGGCCGACTGGGCTCTCCAGGGGTACATGAAGGGGTTGGCCGGGATATCGTTGCAGATGACGGGACGGTTCTCCCTGATGGCGGTCCCCGTGGGACCGCGCCCCAGGGGAATGTCTCGCACGGAGGTCCGGATCGAGGCGAGATACCCATGGCTATCGCCGTGAGAGGCCTCGGGCACGATCCATCCTTCGGCATCGGGAATGCCGAACCAAGCCATCCTGAATTCCCCCACCTCCACCAGTATGCGGCAGATCTCCCGGAGCAATTCCTGTTGTCCTGTTTTACGAGTAATGGCCCGATTAACGGAGCTGAGCACCGCATAGAGCCGATTAACGTGCCGTAGACGGCGTGTCTGTGAAGAGTCGGCGTCGGCCTCAAATGCTGTCGATTCAGGAAGCACGCATGATCCTCCGGTTATCGTCGTATGAGGCTTCGCACCGCCTCCAGCAGTTCCTGGTCGTCCCAGGGTTTGGCGAGAATCCGGTAGGCCCCCCCCTGATTGATGGCGTCCGAGGCGGCCTGGAGATCGGCATAGCCGGTGAGGATTATCCGGGGGACGTCGGGGACCAGGCTTTTGGCCGCTTCCAGAAAGACCGAGCCGCTCATCTCCGGCATCCGCTGATCGCTGAGGATCAGGGCGATGTTCCCGGTATTCTGGATGATGTCCAGCCCCTCCTTTCCCGAGGTGGCGGTGAGTACCTGGAACGGCTCTCGGCGAAAGAGCCGTTTCAGTGACTTGAGAATATTCTCTTCGTCATCCACGCAGAGAATATTGATCGGCTCTTCTGCCGGGATCTTGCTGCTGTTCGGGTTGTTGTCCGGCATGTTCATGGTGTTTCCTCCTGGATGCGGGGCTGTTTGATCGTGATGTTATGATTCTATGGGCGAAGCTGTAACTGCTCGCTGTCGCAAAAATAGAGCCGGAGCTGGCGGTTCGTTCATGCCTGCTCCCGGGGAGTGAGAGGGAGTCTCACCGTGAAGCTCGTTCCCCGGCCGGGAGCGCTCTCCACCAGGATTTCTCCCCGGTGCCTCTTGACGATCTCATGAGAGATGCTGAGTCCCAGGCCGGTCCCCTGACCCACCTCCTTGGTGGTGAAGAAGGGGTCAAAAATCCGCTCCATGATCTCCGGGGGGATACCTTTCCCGTTGTCGCTCACCGAGGCAGAGGCGAAAAAGTCATCGTGCCAGCACCTCAGTACGATCTCTCCCGGCGGGGTGATGGCCTGGCCGGCATTGACCAGCAGATTGAGAAAGACCTGGTTCAGCTGGCCGGGGTGGCAGAGGATTTCCTGTCCCGGTTCATAGCTCTTCCGGATGTCGGCCACGTATTTCAGCTCGTTGTAGCAGATGGTCAGGGCGCTCTCCAGGCAGGAGCTCAGCTCCACCCACTCCTGCTCCAGCGCATCCACCCGGGAAAAGCTCTTCAGATCTTTTACGATCTTGGAGACCCGCTGTGCGCCGTCCAGGGATTCCGTAATGAGATCGACGCCGTCTTCCAGGATCTGCTCTATCTCCTGGGTCTCCCTTTCGGCGACAAGCGTCTCCCGGGTGGGGGAGGGGAGCCGGGGGAGTCCCTCTTCCCGAAGAATCCGGTCGAAGCGGATCAGTTGTTGGAAGTATTCGCCCAAAGTGCGCAGATTACTGGAGATGAACCCCATGGGATTGTTGATCTCATGGGCCACGCCGGCGGCCAGTTGCCCGATGGAGGCCATCTTCTCGTTCTGCATGAGCGACTGATCCTTGTCCCGGTTTTTGTGTACCTCGTCGGCAACCCGTTGTTCCAGCCCCGCGTTCAGAGCCTCAAGCTCATGCTGCTGGCGCAGCAGCATCCCCTGGGCCTTGCGGCGTTCGGTAACCTCCTGCTGCAGCTGTTCCGACTGGGCCAGCAGGGTGGCCTCGGTCCGCTTCCGGTCGGTGATGTCGATGAAGGTCACCACCGCTCCCACTACCCGTCCCTTCTGGTGTTGAGGGTTTGACCAGTACTCCACGGGAAAACTGGTGCCGTCCCTGCGCCAAAACAGTTCCTCGGTGACATGGCAGCCGGTATTTTCCTGGAACGCCTTGAAAATGGAGCAGGTTTCTACGGGAAAGGGGACCCCCTGTTCAAGGGAATGATGAATCTGGTCGTGCATGTTTTTTCCCAACAGGTCAGCCTCGGATGGATAGCCCAGCATCCGGAGACAGGCGGGATTACAGAACGTGCAGCAGCCGTCGGTGTCGATGCCGTAGATGGCCTCCCCCACCGTATTCAGGATCAGACGAGTTTTTTCTTCACTCTCTCGCAGCTCTTGCGTCATGTCCCGGGCCAGTTCCAGGGCCTTGTTACGGGTGGTCAGCAGGGTGAAGGCGATATAGCTCAGGAGAAAGCTGACCAGTATCCCTCCGGCCAGGGCTGACCGGGAGCCGATCCGGTTGAATTCATGGTCAAAGGGGGGGAGTGTCCGAAAGACAAAGGTCCAGGTTCTTCCATACTCCACCACCCGGACGCTCTTCGTCAATTCCGACCGGTACCCCTCCGGGAGTGAGAGCTTCTCGCTGTACAGCGTACTGAACATGAGTCGTTCCTGCCGGGCCGTCTCACCGTCGAAGATTTCGAAGGCGATTTCTTTCGGCACCTTACCCAGGGTCCCGTACACATAGTCTTTCATCCTGATGGGACTGTAGACGAATCCCTTGATGGCTTCCCGTCGCAGTTCCGGGGTATCGGTGGGCATTCCCCGATGGTAGAGCGGCAGGTACATGAGGAGGCCGATCTGTTTATCCTTCTCGGTTTCCTGAACGAGGATGATCCTGCTGGCGATGGTGGTGACCCCTTCGCTGAGGGCCTTGTCCATGGCCGCCCGGCGGTTGGCCTCGGAGTACATGTCGTAGCCGAAGGCCCGCTCGTTACGCCAGGTGAAAGGTTCCAGGTAGATGATGGAGGTATAAAACGGACGTTCCCCCGGTGGCTTGATGACGTACTCCGGGAACCCCTCACTCCGGATTTTTTTGATGTTGGCCTCTTTCTCCTCCGGCTTCAACCAGACGGAATAGCCGACTCCCAGTATCCCCGGGTGGTTCTGGTTCAGCTGCAGGGAGGTGACGTACCGGCGCCAGACGTCCCGGGAAGCATCCCCCGTTGCGTTGAAGAGGCCGGTGCCCCCCTTGAGCACCTGCTCATGTTCATGGAGCCGCTGGTCCAGGGTCGTGGTTATTTCGTCGACTTTTGCGTTGAAGAGGTGTACGGCCTTCTGGTGGATGCCGTCATCCAGCATCCGCCACATCCCCACCGTTGTTATCAGGCTGATGAGCAGCACCACTGCCGGCACCGATTTTCCCCGCAGGGCTTTACCTCGCAAAATTCTGCCGAGGGGAGAGTTTATTGTGCCAATGGTCATGGCGTTGCCTTTTCATCGCACGTCTGCCCAGCGCCCCTGGTCACTGCGATTTTGTGCACTGCCGGTGCTTGAGCGCAAGAGCTGCATGATGACCATGTTCTTTACGTACGCGCCGCCGTCTACTGGAGGAACCGACAGGTAACGGTGCAGACCATCGAGATGACATCAGCATTGTTTTACGATATGAGTGGTTCTATTCAGCGGAATATACATCTGATAACGCTTCAAAGAGTCCATGACCGTGGGGGTCACCTCGCCCCGTTCAGCCACCAGAACCCCCCGGCTGCT
Source organism: uncultured Geobacter sp. (assembly GCA_903902855.1). Lineage (GTDB taxonomy): Bacteria > Desulfobacterota > Desulfuromonadia > Geobacterales > CAIOGM01 > CAIOGM01. The sequence continues at coordinate 45,242 of CAIUWK010000077.1, forward strand.
GTAGATGTCGCGGGTCAACACCATGCCGAGTTTCAGCTCCTTGAGGAAAAGTTCCTGTTCGACGACGCTCTTCTGCACCGCTCGGGGATCTTCCAGGACCTCTTTGATGGCCAGATTGGCGGCGGATGCCAGGGCCGGATCGAAGAGCACCCCCATGACCGGCGTCAGTTTTCTGGTCACCTGGTATTTGGCGTCCATCCCGGCTTCCGGGGAGTAGGCCTTGTCGATGAAGCTGGCCAGGTGGACGATGCGTGACCCCAGCGGGATCTGCTCGCCGGCCAGTCCGTCGGGAAAACCGTTCCCTTCATACTCCTCATGATGATGCCGGATGATCCGGCCGATCTCGTCCAGCTCGTCGCTAACTTTCAGGGCCTGCTGCCCTTTGACGGCGTGGGCCCGGTATTCGGCCAGTTCGTCGTTGTTCAGCGTCTCCGGACTCTTGGAGATCACCCGGTCGGAGACGCAGAGGAGACCGATGTCATGGAGGAGTGCCGCGTTTCTGAGGAGATCACGTCGGGACTGGGGAAGATTAAGGGTTCTCGTCATGGATTCCGTCAGCGCCGCCACGTTGCGGGAATGTCTGCTGAGCTTCTGGTTGCGCTGGTCCAGCAGATCGGCAAACATGAGCATGATGGCGTCACTGTTCTTCTTGGTGAGGTCAACCTGCTGGCGGAATTCTTCCAGCTTTTTACGGAGTTGCGCCGTCTGTTGCAAGACCCGCTGTTTGAGATTGATGTTCCACTCCTCCAACTCCGATTTGAGCCGCTGGTTCTCCTGGACCAGCTGATACCGCTGCCATCCGTCACGTACGGCCAGGATCAGCTCCTGTTCGTTCCACGGCTTCACCAGAAAGCGCTGGGCCCCTCCCTGGTTGATGGCGGCGATGGCGGCGGACATGTCCGCATACCCGGTGAGAATCATCCGGGGGATATCGGGGGCCACAAGCGCTGCCTGCTGGAGGAATTCCGTGCCGGTCATCTCCGGCATCCTCTGGTCACTGATGATCAGGCCGATGCCGACGGTACTCTGCAGTATCTCCAGGGCTTTCCGGCCCGAGGTGGCGGTGAGGACCTTGAACGATTCCGTACGAAAGAGCCGGGTCAATGCCTTGAGAATATTCTCTTCGTCATCCACGCAGAGAATGAGGAGTGGTTGCTCCGCCAGGGGCGCGGACGGTTCCAGTGCCGGATATTCGTTCATGCTCGTCTCTCCGTGTTACGTGGCAATTTGACGGTAAAGGTCGTCCCCCGGCTGGAACTCTCCAGCAGGATCTCTCCGTTATGCTTGGTTATGATGTCACGGGTAATGCTTAACCCCAAGCCGATCCCTTTGCCGACCTCTTTGGTGGTGAAAAACGGTTCGAAAATTCGATCTCGAAGGTCATCCGGGATGCCGTGGCCGTCGTCACTCACGGAGACGAAGACAAAATCATCATCATACCGGCTCTTCAGGGTAATGGTTCCCGGGGAAGTAACCGCCTGTCCGGCGTTGATCAACAGGTTCATGAAAACCTGGTTCAACTGCCCCGGATGGCAGGAGACCGGAGGGAGCGGTTCGGTCTCTTTGATCACCGTTGCCAAATATTTGAGATTGTTGTTGACGATGTTCAGCGCGTTTTCCAGGCAGTTGGTCAGGTCGGTCTCTTCATATTCCGGAGCATCGATGCGCGAAAAGCTCCTCAGATCACGGACGATACGCGACACTCGCTCGGCCCCCTCCAGTGATTCCTTCACCAGGTCGATGCCGTCTTCCAGGATAAAATGCAGATCGAGCTCTTCTTCCGTTGCCGCCAACTCTAGGCTGAGTTCCGGAGTTGCCGTCTGCTCCAGGGCCGTCCGTTGTGCCTGCATAAAGCTGCTCATGGCCCCGAAATAGAGGGTGAGCCGCCGCAGGTTGCTGGTGATGAACCCCATGGGGTTGTTGATCTCATGGGCGACCCCCGCCGCCAGCTGGCCGATGGAGGCCAGTTTTTCGTTTTGCAGCACCATCAGATCTTTGCCGCGGCTTATTTCGATCTCTTCCTGGACGCGCCGTTCCAGGGTACGGTTCAGCAGTTCCGCTTCCCCTTCCCGGAGGGCCGCTTCCTCAAGGCGGGTTTTGAGGATGGTGTTTCTAGTGGTCAGCAGGAAGACGAGCACCATCCCGGTGAGGATGGCCAGCGCCATGAGTGCGGTGGCTATGAGTATCCGACGGGGATGCCCCATGTCGAATTTGCCCGCCGGAATGAAATTGATAATTGCCAGAGGGGTTCCGTGGATGTCGGTTCTGGTGGCCAGGAGATGAGTCTCTGCCGGGAGTGGTGTCAGGAGGCCGGGAACCAGTCTCGGAGGGGAACTCTGCAGGGTGGGGGGGAGCAGCGTCCGGTCTTCCTGCGGCAGGAAGAGATACCGCTCGTCCATGGTCAGGGCGACCACCTCCTGCGAACCTTCCTTATTCCCCACGAAGTGGGTATAAACTAAAGAGAGGGGGATTATTCCCAGCACCTGACCGACGAGTTTATCCTTGAAGATGCAGGGGAGTGAAATGACGATGCGGGAGCCCCCCCCAAGGGTGTCGATGAGGAAATAGGTCCGGTTGTCCCGCCTCACGAAAGTGGACCAATCTCTCTTGTCGGAGGGAGCATCACTATGACCGCTCAGGGCAAGTGTTTTTCCGTCGGGAGTGAGGAATATGACCCGGTTGTAGAGTTGTCGCTGTTCCAGGCGGCTCTTCCGGTTGAATTTTTCGAACTGTTCCTGCACGGCCGCCAGGCTGGCGCTGAGACCGTATTCCAGGGACATCCCCAGAGCCTGGTTCTCAAAATAGATGGCGATTTCCCGGGCCTCCGCCAACTCGGTGAGGGCGTTGATCTGGGCGCTGAAAAAATAGCTTGCGGCGTTAGCCCGTCGATCCGATTCCTGGATGAGCTGGCGGCGCTGAGATTCCTGTAACGCCACCTGAGCCTGGTAGTGGGCCACAACCATATACCCCACGTAGCCGATCAACGCCAGGCAGACCATTACCGCTGAAATCTTGCTGAAGGAGAATAGTTTTGTAATAATGCGAGACATCGTTTTTTTTTGCCCGTAAGTGGTCTGTCAGACTCCTGCTGATGCTGTAATCGGGAACCATATCATATTTCCGTAGAGTTGATCCAATCAAAAGCAATGTTTGATGGCGTCACGGGGAATCTCGTCCAGAGGGAGAACGACTGCCACTCCACCCCTCTTGATGGCCTCGTTGGGCATGCCGAAGACGACACAGGTCGCTTCGTCCTGGGCGATGGTATATGCTCCCGCATCCTTCATCTCCTTCATGCCGCTGGCGCCGTCGTCCCCCATCCCCGTGAGTATGACCCCCACGGCATTATTCCCCGCATAGCGGGCTGCCGATCGGAAGAGCACATCCACCGAGGGACGGTGCCGGGAAACCAGCGGTCCGTCTTTCAGCTCCACATAATAGCGGGCGCCGCTCCTTTTGAGGAGAAGATGGCGATTCCCCGGGGCGATGAGCGCCCGCCCCCGGATGACGGTATCGTTGTCTTCGGCTTCCTTCACATTTATCCGGCAGAGGCTGTCCAGACGTTTGGCAAAACTCCGGGTGAATCCCTCGGGCATGTGCTGGACGATGACGATGCCCGGCGCATCGGCGGGCATTGCTTCCAGAAAAACCCGCAGGGCTTCGGTCCCGCCGGTGGAAGCACCCACCGCAACCACTTTTTCGGTGGTCCGAAGCATGGCGTGGGACGACGGTTTTGCCAGGATGGCGTCTGCCGACAGTTTCGGCTGCGGGGTCCTCGCCCGCTCCTGAATGGGGCGGACCCTTGCCTGGGCCGCCGCCTTCACCGCGTCACAGATCCGGATACGGGACTCTTCCAGGAAGCTTTTGGTACCGAGACGGGGTTTAAGGATGATCTCCACGGCGCCATACTCGATGGCTTTCAGCGCCGTTTCCGAACCCCGCTCCGTGAGGCTGGAGCACATGACCACCGGGACGGGGCGCTGGGACATGATGATCTTCAGGAAGTTCAAGCCGTCCATGCGAGGCATTTCCACATCCAGGGTGATGACGTCGGGAACCTCTTCCTTGATCCGGTCCGAAGCGATATAGGGGTCGGCGGCTGTCCCCATGACCTCTATTTGTGGATCGGACTGGAGAATTTCGGCCAGAGTCTGCCGCACTACGGCTGAATCATCGATGATGAGAACGCGAATTTTCTTCATGCCACTCTCCGGTATACGGTGGGATAGACCGACGTCACCGGAACATCCAGACCGTTCAGCGTCTCGGAATGCCCCATGAACAGATATCCGCCCGGCTTCAGGTGTTCACAGAATTTGTTGATCAATCGTTCCTGGGTGGGACGGTCGAAATAGATGACCACATTCCGGCAGAAGATCACATCCAGCTGCTCTTGCCAGCCAAAGGAGCGATCCATGAAATTGAGATGACTGAAGCTGACCTTCTGACGCAACTCCGGAACGATCCGCACTACGTCGGTCCCCGGGTTGCGGCTCTTGAGCAGGTACTTCCGTCGCAGAGCCAGGGGGACCGGGGCGATCCGTTCAACGGCGTAGATAGCCGTCTTTGCCGTTTCCAGGACCCGGGTGGAGATGTCCGTGGCGGATATCTGGAAGGTGAATCCCGAGGTTGCGGCGGCGAATTCGCTGAGAACCATGGCCAGGGTATACGGCTCCTCCCCGGTGGAGCAGCCGGCGCTCCAGATGTTGAAGGGGAGAGAGCGTCGCGGTCCGGTGGTTTGACACCATTCCGGGAGCACGATGTTGGTGAGGTAGGTGAAATGTTCCGGTTCGCGGAAAAAATCGGTCTTGTTGGTGGTGACCAGATCGATCATCGACACCAGCTCTTCCACCCCCCCCCGTTCTTCCAGGACATAATCACAGTACTCGGAAAAACGGGCCATCCCCAGGGCGCGCAGTCTCTTGCGCAGCCGGGACTCGATCATGGTCCGCTTTACCGGGGGGAGCTTGATGCCGCAGTGGTCGTAGATGAAGCGGCTTAATCTGGTGAAGTCTCGGGCCGAAAGGCCGTTTTGTCGTTGTTCATCATTCATGGCAACTCTGGCGCTCATTTCCGGGTTATTAAAACCGGTGACTGGTAATTGGGTAGTGGTGACTGGTCCCTGATCCACAGTCACCGATTTCAAAACATCTCGAAATTGCTGTCCAGATCGTCGTGGCTGTTCATGATCAGATCGTGCCCCCCCACGTTGGCTGCTCCCTTGGTCCCGGTGTAGGCGACCCCTTTGGGGGCGATTCTCCTGGGGAGCGCCTTGGGTTTCTGGGGTATTACCCGGGATGAGCCGGACCCCCGGCTGTCGCCGATCTTGAAGAAGGCCACGGTCCCCTGAAGCTGCTCCGCCTGCGAGGAGAGCTCCTCGGCGGTGGAGGCCATCTCCTCGGCGGCGGAGGCGTTCTGCTGGATCACCTGATCCAGTTGCTGGATCGCCTTGTTTATCTGCCCGGCCCCGGAGTCCTGCTCCTTGCTGGCGGCGTTGATCTCCTGCACCAGTTCCGCGGTCTTCTGGATGTCCGGGAGCATCCGGTTCAGCATCTCCCCGGCCCGTTCCGCCACCTCCACGCTGGAGGTGGAGAGCTCGGAGATCTCCCGGGCCGCCTGCTGGCTCCGTTCGGCCAGCTTGCGCACCTCCGAGGC
>CAIUWK010000078.1 GCA_903902855.1 uncultured Geobacter sp.
GAGGGGACGTTGATTGCGACGGAAAGGTTAAAATTGCGGGTAACTATTCAGCTCCCCTGCAACACGGTCATCATAACTCCCCCTGCCCCCCTCTTGTCTCAAGAGGGGGACCGTGCAGGGCAAATTTATTGTCTCAATTTACCGAAAACCATGATCGAAGCGTCCCTCCCCTTGGGTTAAGGGGAGGACAGGAGGGGTTACGATAGTCGCGCATGTGCATTGAGCTGAATAGTTAAAGTTGCGGCACGTTCTTTGGAGTGAACGAGAAGAATATCTCTTCCCCACCCGATCCAACTCATAAAAGCTCCCCCTCTCCCCGTAGGGGCGTACGGCCGTACGCCCCTACAGAGAAGGTCGGGGTGAGGGGTGGTCCCGAAGCTGGGTCGGGAAACAGCTTCAAAATAATTGACATATTCCTGTGGAGCGGGGTACGTTACGGATCACTCTTGAATGCCTGGTCTTTGAAGTTCGACGGCGCGGCCAAGGCCCGGACACTGCTGAAATAAGGAGTAATTCTGAAATGAGCCGGCTGCCTGTTCGACCATCACTCTACCCTGCCTGCGTCATGGCGCTGCTCATCTTCCTTTCCCTCGCCATTCCCCTGGCGGACGCCGCCCCGCTGCTCCTGGACAAGCCGCAACCGTACTCCCTGGCCGGTCACCTGGAAAGCCTGGTTGATCCCGGCGGAACCCTCACCCTAAGAGATCTACTCTCCGGCAAAACCTCCGCTCGCTTTGTCCCGCTTTCCGGATTTGTCAACTACGGTTTCATCAGCTCTGCAAGCTGGACCCGCTTCACCTATCAACCCTCCGCCAATGATAACTCGGGTGATCTGTTTTTACGGCTCACTCCCGCCTTCCTGGACGAGGTGACACTCTACGTCCAGACCGGACCGGACCCCGCTCTTCCCGCCTCATACCGCGAATATAACCTGGGGGACCATTATCCCGGCGATCTTCGCCGGATCCGCCATCCCGACATGGTGGCGCCGCTCCCGTCGACTCCCGGTGTCCCGCGCCAGGTCTACATCCGTGTCAAGAGTACCAGTACCCATACGCTCCAGGGGTGGCTCTATCCCCGAGACGATTTAATCAACTGGTCCGCCAGCTCCAACCTCTGGATGGGTGGCTTGCTGGGGATTATTCTGTTCGACCTGGTGATCAGCGCACTCCTGGCGCTCATGTTGCGTAACGTCCTCTTCGGCTATTATTCGCTCTTTGCCCTGACCTTCTTTATCCGGCAGTTAGGGATCGACGGGGCCATGTTCGTCCTCTGGCCGTCGGTGGCCCATCTGACCAACGATTACCTCGTAGGAGGGGGAATCAGCCTGGGGCTCTGCGCCTACAGCCTCTTTGTCATGCGCCTCTTCAACACCGACAAAGAGTGGCCCATGGCACACCGCTTACTGCGGCTGAGCATCGTCATCGGGGGGGCCAACGCTCTCGGCATCCCCCTGGGGTGGTACGGCCGACTGGCCCCCGTGACCACCATCAACTATCTGCTCCTGGCCTGCTTCATCCCGGTACTTGCCTACCGGTATCTGCGGCGAGGCGCCCCTGCCGGCGGCTGGATCATCGCGGGTTTCTCCGTGGTCCTGATCCCCGCGGTCCCCCGGTTTATCGTTGTTCTCGGGCTGATGTCGCCTTCCTGGTTTACCACCTATGGGTATTATTACGGGATGATCATCCATATGGTAATGATCACCCTGGCTCTGGTAAAACGGCTGGAGCTCTCCCGGGAACTGCTGCTCTCGGCTTCCCGACGGACCGAGGCGGTGGCCGTGGAGCTGGCCGAGGAGATGACCGGCGAACTGCGGGAGGCGCTGAAACGCCAGACCCGCTTCGTGGCCATGGTCTGCCATGAATACCGGACCCCGCTGGCCATCATCCGGGCCAATCTGGACCTGTTGGCTCTGCTGCAGGATCAGGACGAAAACATCTCCTTTGCCGTGGTGAAGATGAAGCGGGCCGTGGCCCGTCTGGTGGAGGTCCTGGAGGTATCCCTGGGACGGGTACGGCTCTCCGACGGCACGCTTACGTTACGACCGGAACCGCTGGAACTGGAGCGGCTCTGCTCCGGGCTCCTGGAACAGGCAACCGAATACTGGCCGGACCGGCAGGTGGTGGTGGTTCCCGGCGATGTCGCCGTAGTGCAGGGGGACCCGCTCCTGCTTCAGACCGCGTTGCTCAATCTGGTGGATAACGGTCTCAAATACTCCCCCCCCGATTCTCCCGTCACCCTCTCCTGGACGGTGGCAGACAACGAGGTCGTCATCCGGGTGGAAGATCATGGCTCCGGCGTCTCCCCGGAGGAGCAGGAGCGGCTTTTTGAGAAATATTTCCGGGGAAGCGCCGCCACGGGAACCGTGGGTGCCGGGCTCGGTCTCTGGCTGGTGGCACGAATCGTGGAAGAGCATGGCGGGAGCGTGCTGTTGAAGAGTAGCGCCACCGGGGCCGTTGCCGTCATCCGCTTGCCGCTGAAAGAGCTTTCACCCTGAAAAAAACAGCTCACCACGGAGTCACAGAGGACACAGAGTTAAAACGCATGCAAATCATATGATTATAAAGCCTTTGTTCTTGATCTTGGATTCACCGATGAGGTGAAAAGTTGTCCAATGTTTTTCCAATTATTTCTCTGTGTTCTCTGTGACTCTGTGGTGCTATTGCCTTTTTTGGGTTCATAGAAGAATGCGGGTATCCGTTCGCATCGAGGAAACAGCATGACCGAAGCACGACGGGTAGTGATTATCGAAGATGACCGGGACCTGCGGGAAAGCATCATCCGCTTTCTCTCCGTGGCCGGAGTAGAGGCCGAGGGGGTCGGCAGCGTCCTGGAATTCTATGAGACCGTCGTCACCCGCAACTTCGATGTGGCGGTGGTGGATATCAACCTTCCCGACCAGTCGGGCTTCACCCTGGCCGATTACTTGCGCCGCAACACCGACCTGGGAATCATCATCATCACCGCCCGAGACGGACTGGAAGACCGGGTGCGGGGATACGGCGCCGGGGCCGACCTCTATCTGGTCAAACCGGTGAACATGCCGGAACTGGCGGCGGCCATCATCAACCTGACGCGCCGACGTCGAGAAAGAAGCGCTCCCGTTGCCCCTCCCGCTGCGCAATGGACCCTGGAAGGGACCTCCTGGACTCTCGTCTCCCCCCTGGGGGTCAGGGTTCCCCTCTCCGGACAGGAACGGACTCTGATCACCTGCCTGGTGGAAGCCCACGGGGAGTCGGTGACGCGAACCGATCTCTGCACGGCTTTGGGGTATGACGCCGCCGATGCGGAGTCCCGCGCCCTTGATTCGCTGGTGCAACGTCTGCGACGCAAGATCGAGAGCAGCACCGGACGTCCGGCCCCCCTGGAAAGCGGCTACCGTCGGGGGTACGGCTTCTCCGGCCTGCTCCATATGACGTAACCGTCTACGTTAAAGCACCAAATTTCGCATAATTCCTCCCCCAAAAAACCGTCACATTTCATCACAATTCGATGATTTTCGTCACAAACAGCCGATTCAATACCCATAGCAGCCTATAATACTTTAATTTTCTCATTCACTTTCCGAGAGAGTAGATTGCCGCGCACCGGCAAATCATCCCTTATTCCGGCGCTCCTCCGCCCTTGGACTTCCGTCTTTCGTCGGCTCCGGAAGCCCCGACGGATCGCAGCTTATTGCGGAGGGGACACAACATTGCAATAATAACAAAAAAAAGTTGCACCGTCACCTGCAATGACTTTGTCGGCACAAGGAGTTACTTTGGAAAAATTTGCAATGGCCGCCGTTCTACTCATACTGTTTGTAGTTACTCTTGGGAATATTTTCATCTGCATTGAAGCTCGAAGCAAGGTCAGAATCTGCGATCAATGCGGTTTCAGGGGTATCCTTATTCCCGCCCTAACCATGAATAGAAATTATTTAAGCATGTTCATTCTTACGTTAATCGGAGTGATCCCCGGCTTGATTTATTTTTCCATATTCTGTCGACTGTATAGCTGTCCGGTATGCGACAGCAAGCTTCACAGCAGCAAATCATACTTGTATCCGCTCATAAAGTGACATGTTTACCGAGCTTTTTTCAGGGGAGCAGCGCCGGAGTCGCAGGGAAGCCGCGGGAGCGCCGGGATTGCTTCCCGGTCGCGAAGAGGATTGGAGGATTATGAATATGGATAACATGAGCGCAATCGGCTGTGTAGGAACCTGGCTAAAAAAAAGCAAGCGATTTTTACTGTATCTGTTTTTACAGCTCATCTTCATGACCGTGGCAAGGATTATCATGCTCTACATATGAGGTTTCTTGCCACTCCCCGTCCCCCCTCACCCTGTCCCTCTCCCACAAGGGGCGAGGGGACGTTGATTGCCAAGGCAGTGTTGAAATTGCGGCATTCTCTCCGGAGTGAGAGCGAAGATTCCCGCCTGCTCACCCGGTCCGCCTCATAAAAACTCCCCCTCTCCCCTCAGTGGGAGAGGGTCGGGGTGAGGGGTGGTTTTAAAGTGAGGGGTGGTCTTGAAGGATATGGCGCAAATCACGGGGTGTCGCCCCTGTCAACCAGAATGTTAATTGAGAGTCCATGTCCGATCCCCCTCTCGTCATACTCCTCCCCCTGACCACCCTCCTCGGCCTGGGAC
>CAIUWK010000079.1 GCA_903902855.1 uncultured Geobacter sp.
CCCAGCGCCTTGACGAAGGCATAGGGGGTGAACTCGACACATTCCCCCAGGGGAAGTTTCTTCATCAGGTGCATGAGGTGCATCCAGACCAGTTCGTCGTCCTGACGAAGTTCTTCTCCCCGATAGACAACCTGACCATCGCCGATCACGGCAATTTCCTCGTCCTTTATGAACATGCGCGGTTGCTTCCGGTTGCGGCAGGTGAAGAGCGCCGAGCGGAGGATTTCATTGGGGAGCGCCCTCTGACTGTCAGGCCATTCCGGCAGATACTTCGGCCGACCGGCCACCGCTGCCAGAATCCTCCCCAGCGGTTCGAACTGGTCGGCAGTGCCGTCGCCAGGATGTTGGAGTGGTGATTGGTCACGCACTCGGAATCTCCTCTCCTTCCCGGATAGACGTTCAAGCGCACCTTCTCGCCTCCAGCCACTCCTCCAATTCACCCCGTCGCCACCGTTTGCACCCCATCAGAATCACCGGTTTGGGAAAGGTTTCATTTCTCTGGATTCTCCAGAGCGTTGCCCTGGAGATGTTCATGATTTCCATCAGGTCACGTTGTCTCAGCATGTTCTCCATCGTCTTTCCTCCTTTCTTGATGTTTCCTCATGCCCAATAATATCCAGGGGGGGCAGGTTGGTTCCGCTTCCGGATAGTTGAAGCCCGAATTGGTTGCTCTGTAGTTATCACTCATTAATATTGCAACATCCTTGAAATCCCGGTGGTTGTGTGACCGGTCTTACCAGAAAATTCTTCCAAAAAATATTTCACCGCCGGTAAAAAAATATCCCGATAAAACCCGCTACAGCTGCTCCCCCCGGAGATTATTGGTATGAAGGAGAGATCCGGGAGGCGTCATGCCGACTTCAATCATGAGCATCATCCTGCTGACGTTACTGGTTCCCGTAACCGGTAACGCCACGATCATCCGCCAACGGCCGTACCGCTTTTCCTTTGAAGCTGCGGTTGCCAGGGAAGAGCAGCAGTTCGTGGTCTGCTCAAACTGCCCGGATAGTCGTTTGACGCTGCGACCGGTCATCCCGCCGTTGACGGTGCGTCTGGCTGTCCCGGAACAGGCGCCGGTCTCTTTCACACGACTCGCTGTGAAGCAGCAGACGCCGAAAGAAGTCACCGGCAAACAGTCGGGTCGTACCGAAGCGATCCTCTTCGCTTTCGACAGCGCTCAACTTTCTCAGGATGAAAGATCCCGTCTTGGCGAGCTGATAAAGGAGTTCCCGGAAAGCGGTCCTCTGGATGTCATCGGTTACACCTGCACCATCGGGAGCGCTGCCTACAACGAGCAGTTGGCGCTTAACCGGGCGAAGGAGGTGGCAGCCTTTCTGACCAAGGGGGGATTAACGATAGGAGCTGTTTACGGCAGAGGGAAATGCTGCCCGGTCGCCACCGACAAGCGGCTGAACAGACGGGTAGAAATCAGGGAACACGAAAGGGGACGCAATGAACATGAGAAATGACAGGGTGCTGGCCGTGGGCGGGGCGATGTTCTGCATCGTGGTTGCGGCGGGATTCTCCAAGGAAAACGATCCGGTGAAAATGGAGCAGGAAAAATTGAAGAAGAGTTTTCCGAATCTGCGGGTTGATGATTTCCGGGAAGCGCCGCTCAAGGGGCTCTATGAGATCACCGCAGGAGAGCAGCTGTTTTACTTCAGCCCGGACGGCTACCTCTTCTTTGGAGAGATCTGGTCCAGGGAGGGGAAGAACCTCACCGCCGAGAAGCGAGAGAAGGTCATGGCCGAACGTATGGGAGACCTCCCTCTGGACAAGGCGCTGAAGATCGGTAACGGACCGAGGAAGGTTATCGAGTTCACCGACCCCGACTGTCCTTTCTGTCGCAAGGTGGACGGTTTCCTCAGCAAGCGGACGGACGTGACCCGTTACATCTATTTCGTGCCGCTGCGCAAGATCCATCCGGATGCCGAACAAAAGGCCCGTTACATCCTGTCGCACACCGACAGCCATAAGGCCTTGCGGGAAGTCTTCGCGGGAGCTCTGGATGGAAAACCGGTACCCGTGGCTGCCGACGCCGCACAGGCAGAGCTGGCGGAGATGGAAAAAATTGCCGCCGGCCTTGGGGTGCGCGGCACCCCGGCGCTCTGGATCGATGGCGCTGTCGTCAACGGAGCCGACCTGCAGCGGATAGCCAAACTGCTGGATCAGGGAAAGGGGGTGATCGAAACAAAACTCACTGACAGGTAAACCGTACAAATCGTCGACCATTAACCTCATCGCACCAAGGAGCACTGCATGCACAAACAGAAATTACTGTTGATGACTGCCGTCGCGATGCTCGTGACCATGGCGGCATCCCAGGCCATGGCCCTCGTCGCGCCGGTAGCCGGTTCCTTCGGCTTCGAAGCCTACGACTTCTTCATTACCAACATCCTCAAGGGACCCTTCGGCGCCATAGCCGGTGTTCTGGCAATCATCGCCGGTGTCGTCGTCATGATCCAGCAGAAGCTGGTCCCGGCGGTCCTCTGCATCCTGGGGGGGGTGCTCGTCATCAACTCGGACAAGATCGTCACCTCCCTGGGGATGATCATCTGACCGCAACCACGGGGGGGCGCGAGCCCCCCCGACCATCTCGCCGTTCAAGAGGAGCGTCCCCGTGACCCGCAAGTTCCCCCAATACCTGACACAGCCCTTTCAAGTCCTCTGGTTCGAGCCGGACGACCTGGCGATCATGACGGCGAGTTTCATCTTCGCCCAGCAGTTTGGAGGGTACTTCTGGCTGCTGTTGCCGGTCGTGCCGTGGGGATACAGCCACCTCAAGCGGCAGTACCCGCGTGGTTTTCTGCGTCATATCCTCTACTTTCTCGGTATCGCTCCCATGAAAGGGTATCCCCAGTTTTTTGACAAAGAATTCCAGGAATGACCGGAGGAGTACGGCCGTGAATCTCGACATCTTCCTGCAGAAGAGTTCCAACATCTTTGCCGAAAACCGGCTGCTCAAGTTCGTCGTGCTGGTGTTGGGGATCGCCGTGGTCATCAACACGGTGGGTCTCTTCAGGGCGCTCAACAGTCAGCGGGTGATCCTCGTGCCGCCGACCATCAACTCCAGGATCTCGTTGTCCGGTGACAAGGCGTCGGATGAATACCTCAAGGAGTTTACCCGCTACATCATGGGCCTGGCCCTGACCTACAACCCGGTCAATGCCAGATCCCAGTTCAGTGAACTGCTGGCGATCTATGATCCGGCCGAGTTTCAGGCGTCCCGCAAGGAACTCTACGAACTGGCGGACAAGATCGAAAACACCAAGGCGTCCAGCGCCTTTTACATCCACGCCATGGTCAACGACTCCGAAAAGCATCGCCTTGAAGTCACCGGCGCCAAGAGGACCTACCTGGTGGACCAGAAGGCCGAGGACACCATCAAGGTCTACCTCATGGATTATCGCTTCGAGAACGGCAAATTCATCCTGAAACGACTTTCGGAGAAGCCTGAGAACAAGGGGGCATGATGCGTACGATTGCCGTAGTGGCGTTACTGCTGGCGCCGGTACTGGGGCAGGGGGCGGAGTCGGCACAGGAACCGAAAGCGCAGCTTTCCGCAGATCAAGCGGTGGAGCAGCCGGTGGCCGGTGAATTCCCGGTCGTCATCTTTCCGGAGACGACGACACGGGTGAGACTCTCCAGTTCGGACCTAAACCGTATCTCCTGCCAGGCCGAGATTCGTGATCTCCTGACGTCAACCGAGAAAGGGGTCACCATCAAGATCACCGGGAAGGATGCCTTTGTCAAATTCAAGGTCGCCAAGAAAGGGGACAAGCTCTCCTACGCGACGGTACCCACCGAACTCTACGTTGTCTGCGGAGATGAGATGTACAGCATGATCGCCTTCCCCCAGCGGGTTCCGTCGCAGACCATCCGGCTGTCGTCCGGCAAAAGCAGCAAGATCAGGGCGAACCGTTCCCTCTACGCCAGCCTCCCCTTGGAGAAGAAGGTGCTGAAGCTGCTGAAGGAGCTCTACACCGAGAACATCCCCGACTCCTACAGTGTCAGTCACCAGGAGCAGAGTTTCGCTTCGTTTCGGGAAATCCTCCTGACCCTCAAACGGACCATAGATATCGAAGGGGAGGGGCTGCGGATCAAGGAGTACCAGGCGTCTCTCCGGGGTGAAACCCCATTCAGGATGAACGAAAAGATGTTCCTGCGTCCGGAGGTCGCGGAAAATCCGGTGGCCATCGCCCTGGAGCGCCATCTCCTGCAGCAGGGGGAGAGTTCGCGTCTCTTTGTCGTGGAACAGCGCCCGGATAAGCAAGGGAGCATCAGGATGAGGGGAGAGCTGCCGATGCTGAGCGGCGCGCCGCAATCCCCAGCGAAACGGCAACCCGTACCGTCTCCCGAACCGCAACCAATGACCGGGCAGGAGCCGACAACTGATCCGGCCGGCACGAAGACGCAGGAGGGGGATGATGAAAACTAGACTTCTCTCTTTCTGGAATAATCTCTCGGGGAGCCGGCGCCGGATGGTGGTCTGGGGCGGCGGGATCGGCATCTTTATCACGTTCCTCTTTCTGGGCAACGTCGCCTTGAACCGGAGCAACGCACCGCCACCGACCAAAGTCGCCAGGAAGAGCCCCGTGGATCTCGAACCGAAACTCATGGAAAAATCCCAGTTCATGGAGAGCCAGAAGGAGATAGCCAAACGTGATGACGAAATTGCCGCTCTCAAAAAGCAGCGTGATGACATCGCCCGGGAAAAGAGCAGTCAGCCCCTGGCGTCATTGCAACCGCAGACCGCTCCCCTTTCTCCCGTATGGAGTGACCCAATCCGTGTCTCGTTGCCGGGTACGCCGAAAACGGTACCCGGCACACAGACTCGGCCGTTGCCGCCGCCGGTCCCCCAGGGGGCCATCGCCCTGCCGCCCCCTCCGGGTATGGCCGCCGGGGGATCGGCGGCTCCTCCTGAGATCGAGATCGGCGACATCACCATCGTCTCCCACGCCGGGGCGACCAAACAGGGGAAGGTGGAGGATAAAAAAAAAGAGACCGGGTCGGTCTATCTGCCGCCTTCTTTCATGGAGGCGACCCTGTTGAGTGGCTTGGACGCTCCCACGACTTCGGACGCCAAAGGTAATCCGGTACCCGTGCTGCTCAGGGTCAAGACCCCGGCACTCCTCCCCAACAGCGTCAAGGCCGACCTCAAGGGGTGCTTCGTCATCGCCGACGGTAAGGGGAACCTGGCCACGGAACGTGCCGAGTTGCTCCTCGTCTCCCTCTCCTGTCTCGACCGGAAGGGGCAGGCCGTCGTGGATCAGAAGATCAAGGGGTTCGTGGTGGACGCGGACGGCAAGATCGGCCTGCGGGGACGGGTGGTCGCCAAGATGGGCTCCATGATCGCCCGCAGCATGCTGGCCGGTTTCTTCGGCGGCGCCGGGGATGCCATCAGGGCCTCGGCCACGACCACGGCGATCAGTCCTCTGGGGACCACCCAGACCGTTGACCCGAAGGATATCGCCATGTCCGGCGTCGGCTCCGGTCTGTCCAGCGGTTTCAAGGAGCTGCAAAAATTCTACATGGAGCTGGCCCGGCAGACCATGCCGGTCGTGGAGGTGGGGGCCACCAAGCCGGTGACCCTGGTCATCAGTGAAGGGGTAAACCTGGAGATCAAGAAGATCTCCAAGGGAGGGGGGACGTGAAAAAGAGACTGACTGTGGCAGGCATGCTGCTCCTGAGCGGCTGCTCCCTGCTGAACCCCTATGAAAGCAGTTTCAGCTGCCCGGAAACCGGCGTCGGCAAGTGCGTGTCGGTACGGAGCGCCTATCAGGAGTCAACCTTGCCGCTAACGGCGACGACCAGCGACATCCCTGCCGAGAACCCGATGCCGGGAAACAGGGAGCGAACGGTATCCGCGGAGAACCGCTACCGGGCGGCGCTCCTTGACACCTTCACCGGCCTGCTTAAGGAGCCGGTTACTCCGGTGGTGGCGCCGCCCAAGACCATGCGGGTGCTGATCCTCCCCTATACCGGCCAGGACAACGAACTGAACATGCTGCGCTATGTCTACTTCTTCGTGGACGAACCGCGCTGGCTGCTGGGCGACACCATCATGTCCGGAGAGGAGGAGTAGCCGTGGGGATCATGTCGGCACTGTTGGGCAGAAACGGCGGAGTTACCCGAGGGGAGTTGCGCAGACTTGCCCAGCGGGAAAAGTTTTCCGACTACCTCCCCTGGATCGCCTATGATCAGCACCACAAGATTTATCTGAACAGCGATAACACCTTCGGAATGATGTGGGAGTGCGCCCCCCTGGCCTTTGCCGGCGAGACCACCATCACCACCCTGGAAGGGATCTTTCGGGTGAATCTGCCCGAAGGGGCGCTCCTGCAGTTCATCCTGTTCGCCGATCCCTTCGTGAAGCCGGTGGTGGAGGCCTACGGTTCGCTGAAGTGCCGTGACAGCAAGCTGGTCCGGGACGTCTCGGAGAACATCTCGCGCTTCTTCGAGCAGGGGGTTGAAGGGCTCGACTGCCTGAGCTGCATTCCGATCCGGAACTTCAGGATGTTCTTCACGGTGAAGTTTCCGGTGAAGGAGGTCGGTCACGTGAACCTGGAAGAGCTGTTCGGCACGTTCCAGGAGGTCCTGCGGGGCGCCGGTCTGGCGCCGGTGACGGCCCAGCCGGGACGACTGCTGGAGTGGCTGCGGCGGATGCTCAATGACGACCCTTCCGCCAATCCCGGCCACTATGACGAGCGGAATGTCATCCGGAAGCAGGTTTTGCTGGGCACCAGGGTGGAGAAACGGTTCTCTTCGCTGAAATTCGACTCCCGCTACTTTCGCTGCGTGACCCCCAAGTCATTCCCCCTGAACGGGAGCCCGATCCAGACCAATCAGCTTTTCGGCGGGATCATGGGGATGGCCACCGACTCCGACCAGATCCGGACGCCGTTCTTCTGCACCCTGAACATCGTCATGCGCAACCAGAAGAACAAGCTGCACACCAAATGCAACCTGGTCCTGCAGCAACAGGGGGTGGGGAGTTTCGCCCCCTCGCTCTCCCGGAAGAAGGATGAATACCTCTGGGCCGTGGACGAACTGGAACGGGGGACAAAATTCTACCGGATCATTCCCATAATGTGGCTCTTCGGCCATGACGAATGGCTGGTGAACGAATCCGTGACCCGGGCCAAGCGGGTCTGGGAAGGGCAGGGGTACGTGATGCAGGAAGACAAGGGGATTCTGCCCATCCTGTTCATCTCCTCGCTCCCCTTCGGCCTCTACGACACCGGCAGCAATATCGACACCCTCGACCGGGATCATATCCTGCCGGTGGACAGTATCGCCGTCACCCTGCCGGTCCAGGGTGATTTCTCGGGACTCGGTCAGCCGGTGATGCTCTTTGCCGGACGCAAGGGGAACCTGTTCGGCCTCGACATCTTCAACAAGGGGGTCAACAACCACAACGCCATGGTCTGCGCCTCCAGCGGCGCCGGCAAGAGCTTTTTCGTCAACTACCTCGTCTACAACTATTTCGCCCAAAAATCCAAGATCCGGATCATCGACATCGGCGGCTCCTACAAGAAGATGACCAAGCTCTTCGGCGCCCGCTATCTGGATTTCAACGAATACTCCCAGGTCAGCCTGAACCCCTTCACCCATATCATCGATCCGGAGTACGACATCCCCGTCATCGCCCCCATCGTGGCCCAGATGGTCTTCTCCACCGGCAAGAGCATCCCCAGCGAGACGGAGATGACCCTCATCAAGCAGGCGGTCCGGTGGGCCTGGCAGCAGGAGGGGAACGACGCCGACATCGATACGATCCACGAGTTCCTGGCTAACTTTCAG
>CAIUWK010000080.1 GCA_903902855.1 uncultured Geobacter sp.
CTCCAGTAGCTTCCGGATCAGACTGTTGACCTCATGAAGGTCCACCGGCTTGGATATGTAGTTGTCCATTCCCGCATTGAGGCAGGACTCCCTGTCGCAGACTGAGGCATAGGCGGTCATGGCGAGAATGGGGATATGCTCCCCTGTGGCCAGTTCCTGCTTCCGGATGGCCTGCGTGGCGGTAATCCCGTCCATGACCGGCATCTGTACATCCATGATGACAAGATCGTACTCCTGACTCGCCAGTTTTTGCAGCGCCTCAAGTCCGTTGTCGGCGGTGTCGACGCTGAAATTGTTTTTAGCGAGAGCCCGTTGCAGAAGCATCCGGTTAGTGGGCTCGTCTTCAACCACGAGAATCCGGGGTGATTTTTCCGGGAGAGTGGCTTTGTCGGCCTCTTCAAGGGAAAGAGACGTGACGGACGCCAAGGGATGCAACGCTCCACCGGGACCCAGGGGGAGCGTAAAGGAGAAGCTGCTGCCGACTCCTTCGGTACTGTCACAGGTGATACTCCCTCCCATCAGCTGCACAATCTCCTGGCTGATGACCAGCCCCAGGCCGGTTCCGCCGTAGGTACGGGTGTTTGAGTCATCAACCTGGCTGAACGGTTTGAAGAGGAGAGGGCTCTTCTCTGCGGGGATGCCGATCCCGGTATCAGTGACGGTAAAGGTGATGCCATCGGGGCCGGGGTCCACCTGAACAGCTACCCCCCCCTGTCGGGTGAACTTGATGGCGTTGCCGATAAGGTTAGTGAGTACTTGGCGAAGTCGAACCGGGTCGCCCGACACGGATTCAGGGAGCTGCTCCGCCAGGGTGACGGTGAGCTGAAGCTCCTTGCGGAGCGCTTCGGGGAGGAGGAGAGAGGCGGTGCTGGTGACGCATTCCCGCAGGGAGAATCTTCTCTCTTTCAGGGTGAGCCTCCCGGTTTCAATTCTCGACAGATCCAGGATATCATCCAGAATCCGGACCAGGCCGAAACCCGAGGTAAGCGCCAGCTCAAGATACTCATGCTGTTCCTCATCCAGTTCGCCGTGCAGGGCGAGCTGGATCATCCCCAGGACACCGTTCATGGGGGTCCGGAGTTCATGGCTCATGTTGGCGAGGAAGCGGCTCTTGGCTCGGTTGGCCGCTTCCGCAGCCTCCTGACTCCTCTTCTGTTCCGTCACATCCTGGATGATGCCGATGATCCGTGTGGGGCGGCCGAAGGCGTCGGGTTCGAATTCTGCCAAGTTATGCACCCATTTGACCTCTCCCCCCACGGTGATCCGGATAACCAGGTCGCAGATGCTCCCGGTCACCAGCGATTCATCCCATGCCCGCAGCAGTCGGGGGATATCTTCCGGGTGAACCAGATCAAGAAATCGCTTCCAGGGGATGGGACCGGTGGGGAGACCGTTGATCATACTCGCCTCGGGAGAATTGACGCTCAGGCCGGTGACAAGGTCGGAGCTCCACCCCCCCACCCGGGCGATGGCCTGGGTGCGCGCCAGGGCTTGCCGGTTCTGCC
Organism: uncultured Geobacter sp.; assembly: GCA_903902855.1. Classification (GTDB taxonomy): domain Bacteria; phylum Desulfobacterota; class Desulfuromonadia; order Geobacterales; family CAIOGM01; genus CAIOGM01. The sequence continues at coordinate 1,506 of CAIUWK010000080.1, forward strand.
GTAGCGCCGTCTCGGCAACGGCTTTCCGCTCGTCGGCGGCAATGAATTCGAGGGCATAGGCGATATCGGCGGCAATATCCAGGAGAAGCTTCTCTTCATCGGCGGAAAAGAAGTCAGGCTCGGTGGAGTAGAGGGTCAATCCGGCGATGACGCCGTCGGGGAGTCGGACCGAGAAACAGGCGGAGGAGCTGAAACCGTTACGCGCCGCCTGCTCACGCCAAGGGAGCATGTACGGATTGGCCGGAATGTCGTTGCAGATGAGGGGGCGGTTCTCCCGGAGTGAGGTTCCGGTGGGGCCATGCCCTTCGGGGATGTCAAGGACCGAGATCCGGACTGTGGCGAGGTACCCGAGAGTATCACCGAAGATCGCCTGGGGAATGATCCACCCCTGGGGGTCGGGAACGCCGAACCAGGCCATCCGGAATCTCCCCACCTCCACCAGAATCCGGCAGATCTCCCGAAGCAGCTCTTGTCGATCAGGTTTGCGGGTAATGGTCCGATTGACGGCGCCGAGGACGGCATAGAGGCGGTTAGCGTGGTAGAGACGGCGCTGCTCTTCCGTCATTTCGGTGATCTGAACACCATCAGGATAAGACGACATCATCACGCCATATCCGCCGGGGAGAAGAGCCCCCACATGAGTTCCAGCGCCTCCTCCTTGTCCAACACCCCTACGCACATATGCTGCTCCTTCCGGCGGTCAGTGTCTGCCCCGGGATTCGTTCTCTGATGAGTCGTACGCTGACGACATGGGGTATGCTACCAGATCGGGCGGTTTTTTAAAACCCCTTGGGTGGTTCCTGGGCACCATGAGCGGGTGCACCAGGAAAAAAAGGGCGGAGGAAAACCGCGTGGTAGAAAATTCCCTGGGCGCTTTTCTTCAGGATTTCGTCGATTCGACTCTTTTTTCTCCATCACACCGCATAATTCTTGACCTGTACTCAGGAAGCTACTACCATCATCCGGGTTCAGATCTTATCAGGATTCTTTCTCCATGAACCAGCGCCGCTCCTCCGATACCCCCCTCGTCTACTCCTCCCAATTGGGGCGGATCTGTCCTGCCTGCGGCAAGCCGGTGAAGGGGTGCGTCTGCCGGAAGAAGCCGGCGGCGCCTGCCGGTGACGGGATCGTCCGAGTCCGGCGGGAGTCCAAGGGGCGGGGAGGGAAAACCGTCACGGTGATCACCGGTTTATCCCTGGATGAGGAGAAGTTGAAAACCCTGGCCGGCGACCTGAAGCGGCGTTGCGGTACGGGGGGGACGATAAAGGATGGAGTCATCGAGATTCAGGGGGACCACCGGGAGCTGCTGGTGGAGCAACTGAAAAGTCACGGCCATACGGTAAAACTTGCCGGAGGATAGAACGATAACTTTAAAGGAGATCATATGAAAATTTTTACCCCGCTGTTCCTTCTCTTCCTGCTGGCCCTTGCTCCGTTACCGGCGTTCGCCGTGGATACCGTGGATCTGAGCAAGGCGCTCAAGGTCGGTTCCGGCAAGATTACGGTCATCGAGTTCACCGACCCCGACTGCCCCTATTGCCGTAAGGCCGAGGAGTTCTTCGGCAAGCGGACCGACGTGACCCGGTATATCTTTTTGGTTCCCCTCCCCATGCATCCCGACGCTCCTGCCAAGGCAGAGGTGATTCTCTCCGCCGCCGACGGCGCCAAGGCGTACACCGAGATCATGGGTGGCAGTCTTGACCGGAAGAAGCCCGAGGGGATGACGGAACAGGGGAAAAAGCGGCTTGCCGAACATGAGCAGATCGCGAAAAGCGCCAAGGTGGGGGGGATGCCGACCTTCATCATCTCCGGCCTGATCATCGAGGGGCTGGATATGAACAAGATCAAGAAGGTTCTGCCGCAGTAGAGAGAATCCTGAAATCATAATAGTTTTCTTGGCCTTTCTTCGTGTCCTTAGTGGATAACAGCCGTTTTCAGGTTTTTGCTAGTGGCACTGTTTTTCCCGATTCGCACCCGACAACCCTCTTTTTTCCGGGAGTACCCAACGACCTTGCTCATCCCCTCTGCACCGCTGCGTCACCCATGCCGTACTCTCCTGGTCGTCTCCCTGCTCTTCGCGCTTTTCCTCGCCTTGCCGGCCCAGGCGCTGGATATCGTCCCACCGTATCCCACTCTCCCCACCGGTTACTCATCCATCCGGGTCTTTGACCGTCATGGCAAGTTCGTCGGCCGAATCCTGCCGGAAAAAAGGTATTGGGTCACCATCGACCGTATCCCCACCTTCCTGCAGCAGGCGGTGGTGGCCGTGGAAGATGCGCGATTCTATGAACATAGCGGGATCGACGTCCGGGGGATCGCCCGGGCACTGATGAAGGATGTGGTGAAGAGACGGCTGGCCGAAGGGGGGTCGACCATCACCCAGCAACTCATCAAGAACAAGTTTCTTTCAGGTGAGAAGAGCCTGGACCGGAAGGTCAAAGAGGGGTTCCTGGCCCTTGAATTCGAGAAGAATTACAGCAAAAAACAGATCCTCGAGATGTATTTCAACGAGATCTATTACGGTAACGGAGCCTGGGGGATCGCCCAGGCGGCCCGGCTCTATTTCGACAAGAGTCCGGAGGAGCTGACCGAGGCGGAATGTGCCATGCTGGCCGGGGTTCAGAAAAATCCCGGCCGTTACAACCCCCTGGGGAAATCGGCAGATGTTGCGTCCCGCAGGGGGGTGGTCCTCACGCGCATGGCGGATCTGAAGATGATCACCCCAACACAGCTGAATACTCTGCGCGCCCATCCCCCCACAGTCGTACCGGCGGGGCAGGCCCTCCAGTACCTGGGGCAGATCAGAAGCCGGCTGAGTGAACTGTACGGTCCGCAGATCATCGATCAGGGGGGACTGGAGGTGACCGCCGCCCTGGACCTGAACCTGCAAAAGCTGGCGGAAAAATCTCTGCGGGAGGGGGTCAGGAAGATCAACCCCCAACTGCAGGGGGCGCTGGTCTGTCTGGAAACGACGACGGGGGATCTCCTGGCGGTGGTGGGGGGGGTGGACAACAAGCAGGATTCCTACAACCGCGCCATGATCGCCCGGCGACAGCCCGGCTCCTCCATGAAGCCGCTGATCTATGCCGCGGCCCTGGAAAAGGGGATAACCGCCGGGAGCCTCTGGGATGATACCCCTGTTGCTTATGATCGGGGGAGCAACGAGCCCTGGAAACCCCAGAACTACGGGGGAGAGCGGCTGGGGGAGGTCTCCCTGCGGCAGGCGCTGGTTCACTCCAACAACGTCATTGCGGTGAAGTTGCTGGAGAATATCGGGGTTCCCTATGCGGTGGATTACGCGGGGAAGATGGGGCTCACCCTGCATAACCGCAATGACCTTTCCCTGGCCCTGGGGACCGAGGAGGTCACCCTTCATGACCTGGTCCTGGCCTACTCTTCCCTGGCCAACGGGGGAGACAAGCCCGTATCCAGAATCATCCTCCGGATCTTCGAGCGTAACCGCCGGCTCTGGACGGAGAACCCGTCGGCATTCGCTCCGGCCATTTCGCCGGCTGCCGCCTTCATTACCACCCGGATGCTTCAGGACGTCCTGGTCTCCGGCACGGCCCGCTCTTTGAAAAAATTCAGTCAGGAACGTCCGGCTGCCGGGAAGACCGGCACCACCAACGACTACCGTGATGCCTGGTTCATCGGCTACACCCCCAAGGTGGTGACCGGAGTCTGGGTGGGGTATGACAAGCCCCGCCCCGGAGGGAAAGGTTTTACCGGCGGGGCGGTGGCGGCCCCCATCTGGGAGCGGTTCATGAGGCCGGCCCTGAAGGGGGAACCGGCTCCGGATTTTCCCAAACCGGAGACGGTGCTCTCCGTGGTCATCGACCCCGTCACCGGCTATCTGGCGACTCCGGAGTGCCCCCAGCGTCGGGAGGAATTCTACCTGACAGGAACCCAGCCGACCGGATACTGTCCCAAGCATGGCGGAGAGAAGTTCACCCCGGCAGCGGACTCTCCCGTGATTTGGCCCCCCTATCCTCAATGAGGAAGGTTGTTTACGGAACAGTGGCGACCAGCGCCCCGCGGATGGCCTCGTCGTAGGGGGTCAGAGGGAGGGGAATCAGATCCAGAATAGAGTTGTCGCGGCAGACGACCTCGTTACGCAACCCCTCGATGAGCGGCATGGAGACCGAAGCGGGGACCGGGGTGATCAGCCCCACCCAGTAGGAGGATAGTTTCGGCGTCAGCACCGGCACCGGAAAGATATAAAGTTTCCTCCCCTGAATCCGGGCGAATCGTTCCATCATCTCCTTGTAGGTGAGTACCTCCGGGCCGCCGATGTCGAAGGTCCCCCCTGCCGTACGCTCATCATCAAGGGAGCCTGCCAAGTAGCTGATGACGTCGTTCACCGCAATGGGTTGGCAGCGGGTGGCCACCCAGCGGGGGGTGATCATGAGCGGCAGCCGGTTCACCAGTGCCCGTACCATCTCGAAGGAGGCTCCGCCGGTGCCGATGATGATCCCCGCACGGAGGGTGGTGGTGGCAAAACGTCCCCCCTGGAGAATCTCCGCCACCTCCAGGCGGCTTCTCAGGTGTTCGGAAAGATCGTCGCCGGTCTCCCCCAGCCCCCCCAGATAGATGACCCGCCGGACAGCGGCTTTCTCGGCAGCCGCGACGAAGTTTTGGGCAGCATCCCGGTCACGCCGCTGAAAACCGGCCCGGCCGCCGGCCATGGAGTGTACCAGGTAAAAGGCGGTGTCGATCCCTTCCAAGGCGGGTGCCAGGGTGGAGGGTTCCAGCAGGTCCCCTTGGATCATCTCGGCGCCGGTAGCCGGGGTGACCGTATCGTTGCGGACCAGGCAGCGGACCGGATAACCGTCCGCCAGTAATCTTCGGGTCAGCAGGCGACCGATGAAGCCGGCGGCGCCGGTGATGAGAACTTTGCTGCTTTTCGTCGTCATGGGAACCATTCTCCTTACCAACCGGTGAGTTATTGGAAACTTCATGCTGAAACGTACTCAGGAAGTTGCCTGCCAGCAGGTGCTGATGGAAGACAACTCCGTCTTCTCCATCCAGTGGACTCTCCTCCCGGAGTCCCTTGCCGTGGGGATCACTCCCCAACTCCTGGCGCAGCGCTACCTGGAGTATATCCGTTCCTGCACCTGGTCGGTCATCCGTCCCTGCTTCGGTGATGACGGCCTGGAATTTCGTTTCCTGAACAGCCGTTTGAGCCTGATCAGATTTCTCCCCCCCGTTCATGGGGAGGGGACTCTGCTCCTCCGAATCTGCGGCGGGCTGCTGGTGCAACCCCGGCAGTGCCACCGGGGGGAACTCTGCTTCCAGGTGACCCCCACCGACAGCGGCACCAGGGTATCCCTCCAGCTCTCCGACTACTGCCCGCTCCTGCTGGGAAGCCCTTCCCCTACCCTTTTCCACCACTGGCTCTACCGGTTGACCCAGGCAGCCATCCACCGACTGGTAACGGTCCGTTTTCTGGTACTCCTCTACCGTGACCTTGCCGGGGTCGCGTCGCCGGTGCAGGTGGTGAACGTCACCGTCCGGGAAGGTCGTAACATCTGAGCAGAGCTGAATCAGGCGTGATTGCGTAGCATCAGCTCCGCCGGATGGGGTGAGAGGTAGATCTGACCCAGCAGGTACTTTTGATCATACTTCCGGACATAATGCCGCAGCAGGGTCAGCGGCGCGATGAGCGGGGTAACACCGTCATGATACTCCCTGATAACCTCCAGCAGTTCCGTTTTTTCTCCCGCAGAGAGTTCTTTCTTGAAATACCCCATCATATGCTGCAACACGTTGCTGTTCTTTTTGGGGGTGGCGTGCTGGGCGAGCCCCTTCATGAACAGCTCTTCGTAGCTTTTCAGCAGAGCGGGGAGCGGCAGCTCCTTCCCCTTGGCTACCAGGGGACCCATGGCGCGATAGGTTGCAGGGGAGTGGGCCATCATCAGCAGCTTCTGGCCGGTATGGAATTCCACCAGCTTTCCCGCCGTGGGTCCGGATGCCAGAAACAGCTGCCAGCGGCGATAGCTGAAGACACGCTCAATGAAATTTTCCCTAAGATCGGGATCGTTGAGGCGCCCCTCCTCTTCCATGGGTAACAGGGGAAAATGCCGGGACATGGCCGCAGCGAAGAGTCCGCTCCCGTTCTTGGTGGCGATACCGTCATGGTAGACCTTCACCCGGAACAGCCCGGAGCTTGGTGACTCCTTCTTGAAGATGAAGCCGCAGAGATTTTCCCCTTCCAGTTCTTTAACTTTGAACTCACAGAAGGCCAGCATCCGGTCGGTCAGGTCCATGCGGCTCATGCGGGTCAGCAACCGGGGCGCGGTCGGGTCCCCTTCCAGCCGCATGGCTTCCCGTGGGATAGGGAGGCCGCACCCCACCTCCGGGCAGACCGGGAGGAAACGGAACCAGCGCCCCAGGGTATCGGTGAGGTAGCGGTCGTGCTTGTGGCCGCCGTCATAGCGGACCTGCTCCCCCAGAAGACAGGAGCTGACGCCGATGGTGATGGAATCCGTCATGGGAATTTTGTCCTGGACAAAAATATATTTACGTGTGAAATTAACATCTGTGCAGGTATTTGTCCAGACATACGTGGGGAGGAAGCGGATCATGTCCATGATTGACTTTATTGATGAGCATTATGATGATACCTTTGCAGCCACCTACAGATTACTGGAGGAGATGGTCCGGACGAAACCGGACGAGGCGCAAGCCCACATCCGCCGAACCCTGACGAGTCTCTACGTCAGACAGGGGAACGACTGGACCGGGCGGGGGGCCGCCGGTAATGCCGGAATGGACGCCACCATAGCGGCCCATGAAGCCTTTCTGGCGGAATTGAACAGCAGCAGGAGAGGAGAGCGACCATGAAAGAGAAACTTGAGCAACTGTTTTACTTCGGCCTGGGGAGCGCCCTCATAGCCAAGGAGAAGATCGAGCAGGCCGGCGCATCAACCAAGGGGCTGAGGGAAGAGAGCGACCGAAAGGCGCGGGAGTTCTTCGACCAGGTGGTGGCCAAGGGGAGCGAGGAGCGGGAGCAGGTGAAGGGGAACATCAGGGAACTGCTGAGAGAGGTCGTTGACGAGTTGGGATTGGCGACCCGCGCCGATGTTGCCGCACTGCGGGAAGAGCTGGCCCGGCTCCGTCAGGGAGAATCGTGACCCGGTGACCGGCCTGTCGCTGCTGTTCCGGCTCTATCACCCTTTTCGGATCTATACCATCTTTCGGGTGTTGCTGACGATCTTTCTCCTGATCCGGAGAAGGGCTCACTGGCTGGGGATGGGGCCCATGGCTCCTGCACCGCTAGCTGCGGCGGTGGAGGGTCTTGGGGCCAGTTTCATCAAGCTGGCCCAGGTGTTGGCAACCCGGGCGGATTTCTTTGATGAAGCCTACCTGGGGACCCTGCGCCAGCTCCATGACCGGCTCCCCCCCATGTCTCGTGCCGATTTTCAGGCGGTTTTTCAGCGGGCCTTCGGCGGTGGTGACTGTTTCGAGAGCTTTGACAAGGAGCCGCTGGCCTGCGCCTCCATCGGCCAGGTCCATGGGGCCCGGCTGAAGAGCGGCGAATTGGTGGCGGTGAAGCTCCGCCGGAACCGGATTCAGCGGGTGGTGCGGGAGGACATCCGGCTGCTGGGTCTGTTTCTCTTCGTTCTCCGACCCCTCTTCTCCGAATACACCCGCAACTCCATCGAGGCGGTTCTGGCCGCCTTTCGCACAACCATCCTTCAGGAAGTGGACATGCAGGTGGAGTTGGCCAACCTGCAGCGGTTCCGCCAGGCCTATCCCGACGCCGGTGTCCGGATGCCGTTCCCCTACCCCGCCTACAGCTCCTGCGATGCCCTGGTGATGAGTTTCGAGCCGGGGGTCCGCTTCGACGACCGGGAGGCCCTGCTCCGGCTGGAGATCTCCTTCGCCGATCTCATGGAAAAGCTGGTCCTCTTCTACACCGAGCAGATGCTGGTGAGGGGGTACTTCCATGCCGATCCCCACCCGGGGAACCTGCTGGTGACCTCCCAGGGGGAGCTGGTGTTGCTGGATTTCGGCATGGTGAGCCGGATCTCCAACGCCACCCGACTGGCCATGATCAACATGGTCAAGGCCGCCTACGAGCGGGATTTCGAGCTGCTGGTGCAGGCCACCCGTAAACTGGGGATCATCACCGACAGCGCCCCACCGGAGGAGCTTACCCTGCTGGCGGAGGAGATCTTCCGGATTTTCGACAGCGAGCATCTCAACGCCTCCTCCATGCAGCAGCTGGTCTTCGGGGTGCTGGACGCCCTGAAGGAGTACCCCTTCAAGCTCCCCCAAGAGGTCATCTACATCATGCGGGTGGGCTCCATCATCGAGGGGCTGGGGACCAGCCATATCGAAAACTTCAACGGCATCAAGGATATCCTCCCCATCCTCCAGGCCAACCTTCCCCGCGCCCTGGGGGAAAAGGAGAGTCTCTGGGGGGTGATCGGTAACGAGCTGCTGCAGCTCCCCCTCACCCTGATCAAGGCCCGTCACCTGGTGGACACCCTGCAGCAGGGGGAGTTGGTGGTGCATCTTTCCGACGATGACCGCCGCGCTCTGTTACGCCCCCTGCGCCGCTGGCTGCAGCATCTCTCCTGGACCGCCCTGCTGGTGGCCCTGGCTTTCTACCTGCGAGGCTCTTCGTTTCCCGGTGCAGGGTGGCTCTCCCCCTGCTGTCTGGGAGGTGCCGTGGTCACCCTCCTCTGGTGGCGCCGGGCGCTCTGATTCATCTCTCCCAGACGGCTAGACCGACCATCACCGTTGTCGCATCCTTTGTTTCCGGCGGTATCCTGCCGGTTGCTACCCGCACAAACAGGGCGTCAACGAAACCCCACAACGGTTTCTGACTGAAACTGTAACTCAGGCTTGCGGCGGCATATATGGCATCATCCTTGTCGGTTGCCCGATATACGGAGGGGAGGCCGTCGTTGAGATAGTAGCGCAGATCAACATGGGCATCCAGCGGCTCAAGGGGTGGCGGGAGCCACTGACCCACCGGAAACTTCCATGAGGCGAAGACGCGGAGCCGGCGGGAGTCGCCGTCGTCCACCCCCAGGCTTTTTTGCTGTTCCGAATGATCCACAAAGACGAAATCGTACCCCAGGAAAACCGAAGGAACCAGTGACTTGAACGCCTGCGTCTCGGTGAGCGCATAGCCGAGCTCGGCGCCGGCGGTGATGTTCCGGTTATCCAGTCTCTGGTCGGTCTCGTATCCCCCCAGCAGGCTGAAGCTCAGGCGGCCGTAGTTGAATCCCTCCTCTTTCGTCAGGAACTGACCCGGTTTAGCCCCCAACTCGATGATCGGCGGTTTATAGAAGTTGATGGAGGTGGTGATGCCGGCATCCGCGTTGAGAGGTTCGGTGTTAAGATCCGCATCGACGGCAACGGTCCCCTTGGTCCCCATGCGAGCGCTCAGGCTCTTGCGAAACGAATCTTTCTCCGCCTGTGAGTAGAGAACCGTGGAGAGTCCCAGATCATAGGAGAGAGCGCCGGTCCAGTCGCCATGTGAGGTGAGGAGAGCCGGGCGAAAGGAATGCTTGAAATCCAGGGAATCATTACCCCAGGCAGTACCGGTGGAGAGCACCAGGAGCAGCAGCATCAGGCGTAATGACTGAATCCGGACCGACCACCGTTTCTCCGTCATCTCATGCAAACATGTAGATCCCATCAGATACCTCCCCCACCTCGTGAATATACCGTGAGCCGTCGTCCAGTAGATTTTCCAGGGAGCCGATTGCTCCTTTGCTGCTCTGATTCTTTTCGTAGCTGCCGCCGTTGGTCAGGATGAACGTATCCAGGTTCTCCGCCATGGCCTTGAGTTTGAGCGTCCAGAGCTCCTTCGCCTCGAACCCTTTGTTCCAGTAGGCCAGATCCCGCAGTTTGAGCATGCCGGCGGCATCGAACCCCTCCTCTTTCCGGCGGTCGCTGAGCTGCCCTTCCGCCAGAAAGGCATAGAGATAGGCGTGGACCTTGTTGTTCCAACTCCATTTGGGACCAAGTGTCGGCTTGGGGAGCGTCGTGTCAGGTCCGTAGATGACCTTGAGAGCACTCTTGACCCAGTCGCCGGCCTCGGAGAGGAGCGCATCCCGCTGCTGGTAGATGTATCGGAGATGATTTTCCATGGCGAGGCTGCACTTTCTCCCATCGATGGGGAGCCCCAGGTAGGCGGCCGGGTTGATCTCGGCAATCTGCCGGAAATCCTCCGGGGAAAGATGAGCCCGGAAATACTCCCAGGAGCTTGTTTCCGTCAGCTGCTGCCGGGAGAGGAAGTAGTCGGTTCCGAAGAGAATGCGGCTCCGGTAGCGGCTATCCTGGAGGAGTTGGGAAAGATTGGTAAAATAATTCTTCTCCGACTCCCCCCCCTCCATGGGCTCACTGTGAAAGGCGATATCGGCGTACACCCCCTCATACTTCTCCATGAGGGTGAGAATTGTCCGGCTCCAGCAGGTATCGGGGATGGTGGGGGAGGTCAGGTATTTGGCCCCGCCGAAATGCCCGAAACAGATCTTCAGCTTGTCATGCTTTTCCAGGATTGCCTGCCAGAGGAGAGGATCGGAATTCTTGCGACTCTCGTCGGCATAGTAGAATCCCCCCTCACTGCAGTGCATGAGCAGAGGTATCTCCCGTTCTTCGCAGTAGGCGTAGACCTTGAACAGCTCCGGAGAGTCAACGGCAAAGCCGAGGGAGGGATAGAGCTTGACTCCGATGAATCCCTTGCCGTTGAGCGCCGCTTCCATGAGGGAAAAATGCTCCGGGCGACGGCTGTTGACCGCGACAAAGGGAAAGATTCGCCCGGGATAGGCCAGAATCTGGGCCGCGGTATCGGCCAGCTGTTTCTCCAGCAGTTGCCGGTTGCTCCCGTCATGGGTGATATCCATGGTCAGGGCCACGACTCCGTCATCATGCTCCAGCTGCTCCATGAGAGTGTCGGTTACCTGCCTGATTCCCGGCAGCAAGGCAAGCCGAATGAAAGAGATGGCGTCCATCATGTCGGATTTAGTCGCGTCCTGATTCTCCTTTCCCACCGCATCGCCGATCCGTCCCAGTAACGACACCAGCTTTTCCACGGCATAATCCTCCAGCTTTGCCCCCCCGAAGAGTTCCAGCCGGAGCGAATCGCTTGGGGAGAGGCGCTCCAGCAATTTCTTGAAATCGGAGGTCGCGGTGACCTTTTCGATGATGGTACGGAAGAGAATCTCCTCATCCACATATCCACCGGCCTTGGTGAGGAGATTCCCAACCTGTTTGGCCAGCTCGTTTTTGACCAGGTCGGGAATTTTCATCTCGGTGATCCTCTTGAGGAGGATATCCAGGGTGGAGGTGGTAAAGATCGATGTGGCATTGAAAAGATGGGCGTGGCAGTTGATTCGCATGGGAGCTCCTTTCAGCTTACGGTCTGTAGATATTTCCCGAAAACCCATTCCTGGCGGTCAGCTGCTATGCGGCACCATCCGGATTGTTCCTCATGAATCTCCACCACGATCCCTCGCTGTACTGTTTTGACCAGGGCGAAACCCTGTCCCGCGCCGTTACGCACATTGAGGGAATCCACTGTAACCTCGGCCCTGTGCAGCGGCGTGGTCGGCTGGGGGTGGGAAGAGAGCTCTCCTTGCAGCAGAGGAATGAAGTTGGCCTGGGCTGAGGCAACGGAATTTCCGCCGAAAAAGTCCGAGCCGGGGCAGCTCTTGGTATTGCCGGCGCCGTCGGTCCGTTTGGCCGTATCCAGATCATACCGGTGGTGATACACGATGCTGTCGGTGGAGGGGGAGATGCCGAACTTGCGGCAGAGAAAAATGATTTTCCCCAGTGAACTGGGCGTAGGAAGGGGACCAGGTATGATGGTTCTGGATCAGGGAGATGGAGCGGTTGACGCCGGTTGAGGTGAGCCACTCTTCGAACTCTTCCACGGTACAGAGTATGAACTTTCCTTTGGTCTGCATGAGGTCACCCCGCTGTTTTGTGAAAAATATCCTCGCCGACTCATGAACGCAAAAAACCGCCCGATCAGCAGTGCTGACGTGGGCGGTTTCCGGGTATCTCGATGCAGTTTTCACCGGCACGCGAAATCATGCACCCTCCGAAACTGATTATTTGGATTAGTAATTTCGTGTATACAGACTTCAGGCCTCCGTGTCAACAGGATAATTATCCGTTGTTCATCCCCCCGGATTCAGTCCCGGCTCGTTCCTGCTCGCCGCTGCCAACAACGCGTTGGCCCGGATGGTAGAGATGGGGATACTTACCCGATCAAAAGAGCAGTTCCGAAACCGGACGTTTGTTGCACATGAAATCATAGAAATACTGAACAGAGAAACAGCTGCGTGCGACTCCATCCGGCAGTAAAGCGTTACACGCCGGGGAGTTTGCGAAAATAGCATAACGCACTGTCTGCAGTGATACAAAAGAGCTCCGGGGTTTTAAATGCCACGGAGCTCTTCTTCGTTTTCAGGCGTAACCTCCCGGAACTCTAACTGCTCAGGTATTGAGGCTGAAGACTGAAGGTGAAGCAGCGCCTGGGAGTGCCGGGATGATCGTGCCCCTGCTCCATGAACGAGAGTCCGCCGTCACGATCCACCATGATCAGGGTGGTGGTCCGGGTGCCGTACTGGTCGCCACGGATGAAGAGGGGAGAGAGAAAACGCTCCCGTTCCGGGCCGATCCCCGTATCCGGGAGGAGTTCGTCGCGAAAGGGGGCGGGATCGGCGATACAGTGGAACAGTTCGTCCGGAGTTGGGTCTGACTGCCGGAGCAGTGCGGTGAGCCGTTCCTTGGCAACGAGCACCTTGGGCCAGCGGGTATCCAGCAGGTGGTTGGAGAGGGCATGGATGCCGGGAAGGACCGGACCGGAGGAGCCCCCCCGGTTGGTGAAGTATTGCAGCTCGCCACAGGTTCCGTAGAGGAGGTTGAAGCCGTCGTAGCTGTCGCCGCTGCGCCGCAGCTGTGCGGTCAGGTCGGCGGGGGGCATCTTTGGGTCACGGAGATAGTCGGCCACCAGGGAACCGCGGGAGGGGGGATCGATCACCTGCTGCCGCATGTCGCGATAGTTGGTGATGGCCGCCAGTTTCCCTTGCCTCGTCACCCCCAGCCAGGTGCCACCCGCCTGTAGGTCCCGTCCGGCCAGGAGAGAGGGAGCGTCGCCCCAGAACTCTAGCGGGTCGGTCAACCGGTCACGGAACTCGTCCCGGTTGGCCACCAGGATGAGCGGGTAGCGGGGGTGGCTCCGGAGGGCAAAGGCGATGAGGCACATGGGGTTAAAGGGTGTTGATCAGGGGGGGGCCGTGCTGTACCGTCCGGCTGAACCGGACATCCGGGAGTCCGAAGGCCATGGCATAGCCGAAGATATGGTCATCGGGGATACCCAGCCGGGTGCGGGTCCCGGGGAGGAGATCATTGATGGCCAGCTTGGCCAGCCCGTCCCAGACCGTCCCCACACCGTTACTCCGGGCAAACAGTTCGAAATAGGTGAGGGCGATCATGCAGTCCTGCAACGGACAGGGGCACTCCTGGGGGGCCGTAGCGATAAGGAGGTGCGGCGCCCCCCGGAAGAGGGTGTCGACCCCCTGCTCTTCCCAGAGTCGGACCATGTCGGCGAAAAAATCCGCTTCCTGGGGGAGAGAGCCGGTACGGACAAGTTCGCCCAGTCCCGCCATGAGTTCATCCCGTAGTGCCGCCAGCTTTGTCCGGTCGTCGATCACCGTGAAAAGGACCTGCCGGCTGTTTCTCCCGGTGGGCGCGTGCCAGGCCACCTCAAGCAGATGCCGGATGAGTGCGGGGTCCAGGTTCTCTTCCTTGTAACGACGCACCGACCGCCGCCCCTTGAGAAGGATTTCCATCTGTTCCGGAGCGGGAAAGCGTCCCGCAACGGGGAGGCTCTCCTCCGGAGATTTCCCCAGAATGGAGATGGCACCGGTGGGGCAGATGGCAAGGCAGTGCTGGCAGCGGTAGCAGGCACTTTCGCTGTCAAGAGGGATGACGGGACAACCGTCACCTAGGGCGATAATTTTTGCCGGGCACTCCGTGACGCACTCTCCGCATCTGGTACACCGCTGTTGATTGACTCTGAAATCCAGCATGGCTGCTCCTCCTTAGCTTCTTGCGTCACCTGACGGCGATGATTTCGTATCCGATAAAATTGGGACCGGCTTCAATCTCCACCGCATCCCCCAGGCTTTTTCCCAGCAGCTCCCTCCCCAGTGGTGACACCGGAGTGATGACCATGATCTCCGTCAGCTGATCCGTGATCTTCAGTCCCCCTTCGGCCGGGCCGATAAAAAGTTCTCTCCGGCTCCCGTCGTCGGCCTCGATGGTTACCAGTGAGGTCAGACGGATCACCTCCGGATCGGAGAGGAGGGTGAGCTGTTTGTAGAGGTCCAGGGAGCGCTTGATATCCTGGGCGCGGTTGGCCTGTCCCTGGGCAACATAGGATGCCTCCAGAGCCAGGGTATCGTACTTGTTGTCCGGGGCACTCTCTTCGTGGGTCGCCCCTTTGTGGGCACTCTTGGCCGCCGAGAGGAAGAGCTCCAGATCATGGGTGAGTTGGGCGATGATGCGTTGCAACAGTTCTGGTTTGTTCATAATTTCCTTATCTGACCCCGCTCTCCGGAGCAGAATCTGAAGCTGTCGTCCGGATGAAAGTATCTATTTGCCACCGAACACCTTGCGCAATAGCTCCGTCGTCTGGGCAGCAGGGTTACTCCTTATTCTCTTTTCCTCTTCACCCACCATTTTGAAGAGTCCATCCAGTGCCTTGTTGGTGATGTAGTCATCCAGTTCCAGGGATGGCGCGCCTGCCAGGGTTGCCAGAGGGAGAGCCTCATAGGCGCCGATGAGCTGTTTGTAGGCGCGGGCAGTCCCCACCTGGTTCATGCTCTTGGTGACCGTCGGTTTGAAGGAATCAAAGAGGCGACTCCGACTACTCTTTTCGAAGAAGATGGTTGCCGCCGTATCCCCACCGCTCAGGATTTCCCGGGCATCTTCCACGGTCATCTGCCGGATGGCATCACCGAAAAATCCAGCGGCTTGGGGCGCGGCACTCTCCGCCGCCCGGTTCATGCTCCGCTCCAGATCGTCCACCTCTTTCCGGTAACCGATCTCCTTCAGGATCGTTGCCGTTTGCCGGATTCTTTCGGGGAGGAGTATTTTGATGAGCTGGTTGCCGTAGTAGCCGTCGGGCTTGGCAACCTCGGTTACTGCCCTTTGAGTGCCGGTGGCCAGTGCCTCCTTGAGCCCCTTGACGACCGTGTCGGCGTCGAGAGCATGCTGTGGCTGGATTGAAGGGAGGAGCTCCCGGGAGAGATCATCGAAAAATCCCCCATGGCAGGGTGATAGCATGACCAGAAGCGCGGCAGTTGCGAGAAAAAGGATGCGTTGCATGGAGTGCCTCCTTATGCTGAGGATAAGGTCGCTATTTGGGAAAGAGTATGTCCTGTCCTGACGAAGATGCAACCGGAAAGGAAAGAACCCTGTTTCTACCCCTCCCTGAGCCGGGCCACCCGCTGGACGACCGGGGGGTGTGAATAGTGCCAGAGGGCGTAGAAGGGATGAGGATGGAAGTTGGAGAGATTCTCCGTGGAGAGCTTCACCAGGGCCGAGGCCAGGGCGCCGGGATCGTTGCAGAGTTTCATGGCAAAGCGATCCGCCTGCCATTCGTGGCGGCGGGAGAGCCAACTGGAAAGAGGGGTCAGGGGGAAACCGGCCAGGGTCCCCAGGAAGGAGAGGAGCAGCAGTTGCGCCATGAAGGAGCTTTCCGGGGCCGGGGGGAGGCCGAAGAGTGGCGGAAGAAGCCCCGAACCGATGAGCCACCAGGAGAGAAACGAGATCGCCAGAGCCGAGAACTCCGTCATGATGAGTCGTTGGCGGATATGCCCCAACTTCCAGTGACCCACCTCGTGGGCCAGCACCGCCAGGATCTCCCGATGGCTCATCCGGGAGATAAGGGTATCATAGAGGACGATCCGCTTGACCCGGCCGATGCCGGTGAAGTAGGCGTTGGAGTGCCGGCTCCGTTTGGAGGCGTCCACCTGCTGCACCTTGCTCACGGTGAGTCCCCCCTTTATCATGAGGGCCGTGATCTCCTCCGCCAGCCCTTCCTCGGTCACCGGCTCAAATTTATTGAAGAGCGGTTCGATGACGTAGGGGGAGAGGTACATGAGAAAGATGGTGACGCACGCGAAGAAGAGCCAGACCCAGAGCCACCATCGGAGGGGGGAAGCCTGCACCAGGGCCAGGGCGCCGGAGAGGAGGAGCCCCATGAGGAGCAGGGAGAGGAGGGTGGATTTCACCAGGTCGGTGAACCAGATTCTCGGGGTCGTGGTGTTGAACCCGTAGCGGGCTTCCAGGCGGAAGGTGGAGTAGAGGCTGAAGGGGATGCTTACGATGAGTTGCACGCCGGAAAGAATCAGGAAGAAGAGGAGCCCCCGGAGGATGAAGGAGTCGGTGAGGGTGGCGACCCATTGGTCGTAGCGTGGCAGGAGGCCGCCGAAGAGGAAGAGGATGAGGAGCGCCGCATCCGGGATGGACTCCACCAGCCCCACCCGGCTCTGTTCCAGGGTATAGGCGGAGGTTTTAGCCAGGGTTGCCTGATTTACCGCATCCTGAAAGCCGTCGGGAACCACGGCGCCGTATCGTTTCAGGTGACGCAGGTTGAGCGCACGCAGGAGGAGACCGAAACCGAAGATGAGGAGCCAGGCGGCAAGGAGCAGATGGGAGGTTGTCATGGGGGAGATGATAGCACGGGCGGGGAGGAGAGTGAACCGGGAAAAGCGGTCGAACGCGCCAGGGGCGGAGGTGGCGGAGGAAACCGGTGACGAATATAAAAGTGTGAGACGTATTCCGTCATGGCCCCGTGCTATCATCCTCCTTTCTGACGATCCTGCTCTTGTTCCGCTTCGTCGGGGCGGCGGTTAAGAGTGGGATCGGGGCGAGCGGATTCGGTTTCAGCTGTTGACGTAGCGTCGGAGTGGGCGTAGAAGAGGAGTAGCTTTAATATGTTTTTATTGGTGAGTTGTGGGGCGGAAAGAGAGAGGTAGGGGTGAATGACAGCCGCCGGGCAGCATGATGCTGCGGGGCGGTTTTTTGGTTTCCGACGATACATTGTTCTCATGGTAGGGTGAAACAAAGAAATTTGGGAAAAATTTGGATTTGAAGGTTAGTCTAAATGCTTGATTTATTGGTAGAACGTTGCCTCGGAAGTTATGCTGCGGCGAATCTTCGGAGTGAAAAGGAATTTGTCACACGCTTTGTCGCAGCTCTTTTGGCGAAGAGATTCGTAATTTTAACGGGGCTGGCAGGCTCAGGAAAAACAAAAGGCGCCCAGGCTTTTGCACGATGGATGACGGCAACTACTCGGACAGAATCTGATCCGTTCCTTCCCGGCAATAAAATACCCTCCGCCAATATTACTTACATCGTCAAAGCTGCTGATGATTTGGCCGTCGAGTTTTGGAACAATCCTGATGAAGCACAAGCGATCAAAGTTGTTTTGCCCAGAGCGCTGATTCAGGAATGGGTTGATTATATCCGTGACAATCAGATAGGCCCTGACGTTCAAGCGCGACAACTGCGCGAAGCTGTTAATCAAACAACAAAGTACTCCTCGCAGCTCAATTCTTTCGAGACGATATTCAAGGCTGCTGCTTTTGCTTCGTTGAATGCTCTGGTGACGGTAACGGACTGCAAATGTTATGAAATTGTTTCTGTTGGTGCGGACTGGACAAGTAACGAACAGGTGCTCGGCTATCCTGACGGTCTGGATAAAATGCGCTATGTTCGCACCAGAACTCTCGATTTAATTCTCCGTGCGCATAATTCTCCTGCTTTACCTCACTTTTTGATTCTTGATGAGATGAACCTTTCCCATGTAGAGCGATATTTCTCCGATTTTCTTTCTGCGATTGAAGCTGAAGAACCATTGAGCCTGCATTCGGATAAAAATGCTGATGGGAGTCCCGCTCTTCGTGACGGTGTTCCCGGCGAAGTGAATATCCCACCCAATCTATTCATCATCGGCACAGTTAATGTTGACGAGACGACATACATGTTTTCACCCAAGGTTCTTGACCGTGCCAATGTTCTCGAATTCCGTGCGAAAGCAGATGAAATTACCGACTTTTTAAAATCACCGTCACGTATTGATATGGCGGCGCTGTCGGGTAAGGGAACAGGCTTTGGCCGCGACTTCGTAACGGCTGCAAACTCGGAAGTTTCTTTGGCAAATCTGCCGTCGAACATTTGCGATGGCGATCTGACGGGAACAGAGTTACAGCAACGGCTGACTGATCTTTTTGTGGAACTGGCTCCGATAGGTGCTGAATTCGGTTTTCGAACCGCGCTGGAGATCACCCGTTTTTTCTTTCACCATGCGATTCTTACCGGTCCAGGCTGGCAGTTCAAGGACGCGCTAGACGCGCAGGTCATCCAGAAAATAATACCGAAGCTACACGGTTCGGATCGAAAACTTCGTCCGATACTGACTAGTACCCTGTCCTGTTTAATATTTCGCAATATATCCCAAGGAGTATGAGCTGAAATCGCTGGACATTTGCACATCCAGGAAATATATTGTTGTCAGAAATCTCCTTGGGGGCAACAATGACTGTTAGGTATCGTGTCA
>CAIUWK010000081.1 GCA_903902855.1 uncultured Geobacter sp.
GGAGGACGTGCTGCGCCGTATCATGTCCCATCCCGCCAAATTGATCGACCAGCTCCTCCCGGATGCCTGGCTCGCTGCTAAGCGCTTGCCCCAAGCATAATCCCCTCACTTTGCCTAGATGGTCTCCGGTTGACGGTTACCGCCGTGCCCCTACACGATGGGTCATCGGAAAGAATCAAGATCCCATGAAAATGATTCGGCATCACGACAAAATCACCCAATTCAATTTCCTTACGAATCTCTGCTGTTCTCGCCCATTCCGCTGCCGCAATCCGACCGAATTCATTGACCTGCATTGCACCGTCTACGATTTCACCGAAAAGGCATTCTCGCCCGTGGACGCAGATCGTAACAAAATATGCCCCGGCCTGGGAATAATCGTATCCCTTGAGACGAATTGAATGGCGATGGTGGAGATCACGGTTGTAATGATTATCCATCTCCTTACCTCTACGACATGCGAGCAGTTCAAAAGGTGCGACAGTGTCGCACATTTTTGGATATGCAAAAATCGGGTTTGTAGGGGCAATTCATGAATTGCCAGCACGGGCAATTCGTGAATTGCCCCTACGTCGTTCGCATAAAAACGTAGGGGCACGGCGCGCCGTGCCCCTACAAAAACCCCATCAACTGCAAGTGTTCGCCCACCTTGGAACTCAGCGTCTCCATCTCGGCAGTCAACCCCGGCAACGGCGTAGTGTACCGCTCCGCCAGTTCTCTGATCCGCCCGGTAAGCGCCTGCGACACCCGGTCGAGTTCGGTCTGCACGTCGGCGGCAAGGGTGGCCAACCATTTGTCATCTACCACAAGACTCTTCACCTCGGTCTCGGTCAGCTTGCCGTATTGGGCCGCCACCTTGAGATCCAAAGCCTTCTGGGCATCCTTCACCTTCTTGCCAGCCACAGCTTCCTGCTCGATCAGTTCCAGATACACGGTCAACATCTTTCGCTCTTCCACCGCCTCCCGATCATGCTTGATCTCGGCCAGACGTGATTTGACGCTGACCTTGGTCAATTTCCCCTTTTCGGT
The DNA here is from genome assembly GCA_903902855.1 of uncultured Geobacter sp. Lineage (GTDB taxonomy): Bacteria > Desulfobacterota > Desulfuromonadia > Geobacterales > CAIOGM01 > CAIOGM01. The sequence goes on from CAIUWK010000081.1 coordinate 1,030, forward strand.
CTTGGCCTCGAAGAGGAGCCCCTCCTCGCCGCCATGCTCTTCGTCCAGCTCCTCCATCCGGCGGCTGATGGACTCTTTCTCTTCCTCCAACTTCTCGATACCCTGCTGCTCCGCCGTGAAGTAGCGGGCGATTACCAACTGGGGTGGAATCAGCTCCCGGCTAGCCTGCCACCCGTCACCGGCGATGAGGTAGACATCATCCTGCATGGTCTCGGTCCAGTAGGTCATCAGGTGCTGGTAGACATCGTACTGGTCGATCAACCGCACCGTGCCGAAGGTCTCCAGCAGTTTCTCGGCGATGGTCTCGATCAGCTCCTTGGGGTGACAGCCGATGGCAAGTCCCTTGAGGGCGGGGACAGTCTGATCGCGCCACCCGTCGAACAACGCCGCCACGGAACGGGTGAAGGCTATGAACTCAGGCTGGGCAAAGATGGTCGACTTGATGGCGGCACTCTCCACAGTCAGGCTGTTGTAGCCGGGGCGGGGGCCGCTGGTGAACAACTCATCCTTGAGGCTGGGACAGACCTGCCAGTAGGGAGCGAGGGCCGTGACGTCCCGGTCGGGAATCCCTCCTCTCAGATGGGCCTCGATGTCCTGCAAATCCTCGACCTCGGTGCTGTCGATATAGCGGGGGATGTTGAGGTTGTAGTCGTTGGCCTCGATCTCCGCCAGGGGGACCATCCGGGCATACTTGGGAGTTTCCACCTGTCGATTGAAGACGTCCACGATCCGGTGAAGATCCTGATGGCGCAGACGGTTCTTGTTGCCATCCTTCACGAACCCCTTGCTGGCGTCGATCATGAAGATGCCGCTGCGGGCGGCGGCGTTTTCCTTGTCCATGACGATGATGCAGGCCGGGATGCCGGTGCCGTAGAAGAGGTTGGCCGGGAGACCGATGATCCCCTTGATGTATCCCTTGCGGATGATGTTCTTCCGGATGGTTCCCTCGGCCCCTCCCCGGAAGAGGACGCCATGGGGAAGGATCACCGCCCCCTTGCCGCTACTCTTCAACGACTTGAGGATATGGAGCAGGAAGGCGTAATCGCCGTTCTTGGCCGGGGGGATGCCGAACCCCTCGAAACGGCCATAGTGGTCTTCCTCGGGATTAAAGCCGTTGCTCCATGCCTTGGTGGAAAAGGGGGGATTGGCCACGGCGAAGTCGAAGGTCTTGAGACTACCGTCCGGATTCTTGAAATGGGGGGTGGAAAGGGTGTTGTCCTGCCAGATCTCCGCTGTGGGGCAATCATGGAGGATCATGTTCATCTTGGCCAGTGCGGCGGTGGCGTTGTCCATCTCCTGGCCGTAGATGGTGATGTTCACCCTGCTCCGGCTGTATGCCTCGTCATGGGCCTTGAGAAGGAGCGAGGCGGAACCGCAGGTGGGATCGTAGATGCTCTGACTGGCGCTGGTGGCGTTGCCGATGCCGATGACCTTGGCCATGATCCGGGAGACCTCGGCGGGGGTGTAGAACTGCCCCTTGCTCTTCCCCGACTCGGTGGCGAAGTGGCGCATGAGGTATTCGTAGGCGTCGCCAAGGATATCGTCCCCCTCGGTCCGGTTCCTGCTGAAATCCAGCGCCGGGTTCTCAAAAATCGCCACCAGGTTGGAGAGCCGGTCCTGCATCTCCTTTCCCTTCCCCAGTTTGTCGGCGTCGTTGAAGTCGGCCACATCGATGACCCCCTTCAGGTCATTGGCCTCAGCCAGCTTGGCGATGATGACGTTGATCTTCTCCCCGATCTCCTTGTTCCCCTTCAGGGTCACCATGTCCCGGAAGCTGCCACCTTCGGGCACCTCGATGAGGGCGTCCGGTTGACCGGCATACTTATCGGAGACGTACTTGACGAACAGCAGGACCAGCACGTAGTCCTTATATTGCGAGGCATCCATCCCGCCGCGCAGCTCGTCGCAGCCCTTCCAGAGAGATGAATAGAGTTCGGATTTCTTGATGGGCATCGGTGATCCTCTGTGGTTGTTACTTCGTTACTAAAATCAAAAAAAAGCCCCGTTGTGCGGGACAACGAGGCTAGATTATTACCAGAATTTATGCATGGACGCCATGAAAATTAATGATCATTATTTGCCAGTAGTACCGCCACCCTGGAAACAGTTCCTACCTCCAATTTTTCGAGCATGTGGACGGCGTTTTTTACAGTATCCGATGCGCTGTAGTTGGTATCCACGTAGATGTCCTGGCCATGTATCGTCAGCATTTTACTGCTGTTCGGCGGCCTGGTGGGTCCGATTAAACTTCTGGACCGACCTGCTTTATCAGGGATCGGCTGGTTCATCAGTTCCGGCTTCGATATGAGGCAGAACTGGCAAACTTCCCAGAGAACCTGTTTCCAGCCATTCACCTCGATTTCTTGACCTTCGACTAGTCTCAGTCGAGTGGGGCTCTTGCCGGTCGGGTCCCATTCGTTGTCGCTGAGTAATTTCCACGATCGAACATCTGGTTCCGGATCTGGTGGAGGGGACAGCTCTCTCCCGGCAGAAAGATTCCTTACTGCTGTAGAAATTTCGCCGATTGTTGTTTTCAGTTCCGCGATTTGAGTTCTGAGTTCTTTCTCTATAGTCTTAGTCCCATGATCCCGTATGAAAAGCGAGGCATCCAAATGTGCGACCAAATAAGCAGCAGCATCTCGGGACAGGAAGACGTCGTCTATTTCGTGGAGTTTAATCTCTTTGACGGACACGAAATGAATTCCGTGCTGAGTGCTATCGTCGGCAAGGTGAGAATTAACATAGTGTCGCCAGGTGCGACCATCAGTTAGGAACAGGTTCTTAACTCGTGCCCTGTTCGCGTATAAAGCAATTTGGTCGAAATGCTCTTCTAGATCGGCACCTAATTTTTTTGCTTCTATGATGATCTCATTTTCAGCTTTGAGCATATAGTCGACGATACGTTGTTCCCTTGGAGGCCCATAATGCTTTTCAAGTTCCACCATACGAGGGTTCGTCAAATCCCATCCCAAGGCAACCAGAACGGGATCGATCAATGCCATCCGGGTTTGTGTCTCATTTCTCGGTGGATATTCGCGTGCCCGCCTTTTTACCTCTTTCAAGACTTCACAGAAACCAGACAACGGGCTTTGCATGTTTATTCTCCTCCCGGAAAGCATAGAGCGCCATAAGCGACCCAGATATGGCACGTACTGGTATCATTAAGGTTGCTATTTAGCACTTATGTGCTGTTTTTTACAACTCAAAACACACATATAATTCCCACATGACCGAGCCAATAGCACATAGACAGCTTGTGGGAGAAAATGTTCGTTCTTTGCGGAAAGCGAGGGGTTGGAGTCAGAAGGAACTGGGCGAGAAGGCTGATCTGAGTTACAAGTTTATCGGTGAGATCGAGCGGGGCACCGTAAACCCGAGCCTCGATTCTCTGTCTGGCATTGCGTCGGCTCTGGATATCGAGATCAGCAAACTTTTTCTGAATGAATCTCACATCGTCATATCTGGTAACGATCTCGCCAGCGTCCGGTCAGCTTTATCGGTCTTGACCTCGGTGATGGGAACCACCTGATCGCCCACCCTTGATTTTCAACGTTGATCATGGCTGGCGAATAATAGCAATAGCAACGCCCCATCTGGTACACCAGTTGGGGCGTTTTTAACATTAAGCCGATATTTTCACGTAACCACATTTTTTTCGTGCGCGACCTTGCGTGGCTTTCTTCTCAAGAGTAGGAGGGGGGATTACCCCTCACTATTTCTTCCGGAGGTACGCCATGAAAGTTTTCTACGATCCCCGTCAATCTGTCCCGGATAACGATTCCTTCTCCCCCTCAGCCAGTAAGCCTGCCTTGGCCGTTCAGTCGTGGTCCCGACTCGGCATCCCCTTTGAGATTCGCTCCTTCTCCCCTCTCTCCATGGATGACCTCGCGCTGGCTCATGACCGGCGCTACGTGGAGGAGATCCTCTCCTGCAAAGAACCCAATGGTTTCGGCAACCGGTCGCAGACGGTAGCAGATTCCCTGCCGTGGGTCTGTGGCTCGATGGCAGAGTCAGCGCGGTGTGCGTTTGAGACCGGCGAGACTTGCTTCTCACCGACTTCCGGCGCTCATCACGCCGGGTACAACTTCGGCGGCGGATTCTGCACGTTCAACTCTCTGATCATGGCGGCGCAGATGGCCCACACTGCCGGGGCGGAGACGGTGGCGATTGTCGATATGGATTGCCATTGGGGAAATGGGACGCAGGATATTATGGACCGTCTCAAGCTCGGCGACTGGCTGCGGCATTACTCGTTCGGTCGTCAGTCGCTCCGACCTGCAAGTTCGGACGACCTCAGGCCGCTTTATGGTGCGGGTCCCAATGGCTCTGATGTTGATCTCTCGGCGGATGCTTGGCTGCGGAATCTCACCGACCGTATGCAATGTGTGATGTCTGGAGTGGACCTGGTGATTTTTAATGCTGGAGTAGACTCCCATGCCGACGATCCTCTCGGCGGCTACCTGACTACGGAGGATATGGCCAGGCGTGATGACATCGTGTTGCGGACGGCGTTTGAGTTGGGTATCCCGGTGGCGCTTGCGCTAGCCGGTGGTTACCAGAAGGGTGCGAATGGCAGCATTAATGCCGTGCTCCGACTCCACGACACCACCTTTGAGACAGCGGCACGGTATGACCGGGTTGGATGGTCTCGGTGAGTCTCAATAGACCATGCCCTTGCACGAGGGAGAATGTGAGCCTTCAGCTTCTCAATAGGGTCAATTTCTGCTTTTTAGTAGTTTGTTCTCAGGGCGCAAGGCGACGGCACGGGAAAAGGGCGATCGGATGCTGGAGTTACTGGCTGAGGGGAAGACGAGGGAGGTGGTTGCTGAGGAACTCGGCGTCAACGTCTCCAGTGTCTATCGAATCGTGGCGGAGCGCCGGATGGTAGTGTGAAAAACAAAGAAAAAGGCCGCTCTCCCGGTAACGGAGAACGGCCTTTTTCTCTGGTATTCGCTTGTCTTTTCCTGCGTTGGTTCCGGCTTCTTCTCGTTCACCTCCAATAGCCTCCGCAGAATCTACTTGTCTGAAATATTTGCATCCCAGGCATAGGCTGCTGCAACCGTCTAGTCAAGCAGCCGGAGTGTCTGCGTCGTCTGCGTGTGAAGGTTCGTCAGAGCTTGCTTGGCGAGATCGTTCGCGGCTTGCTCACACGCCGTGGGGAGAAAGGTCTCTCTGATGTTAGGTCACAGTACCGGCAGCGCGGTCATCGTCGGTGAGCCCGTCGTCGTATGGCAGACCGGGGTCGTTGTCGATGCGGATGAATTTGACTCCGGGCTCCGGGTACTGCAGAAGCATCATCGCGGCGGCATGCAGGTCCATCGGCGCGGCGTAGTTGCCGATGATGTGGCCGAAGGCGCCGTAGGCGTTCTCGATCCAGTTCCGTGTCTCGACTTCGCCCGGACCGGTGACGGTATACGGCCCGAGGTGCGTCCATGGCAGGTTTGAGATGATCTGAGCATCACCATTGGATGTTTCAATCGTGATAATCAGAGGAAATAACTGGTCCGTGATCTTGCAATCGGGTTTATAGTCCGGGTATTTCCAGTCGGTGATCGGCTCTTCTACGCATGGGTCCCAATCTGTAGGCAGGACGTCGTATTCGTCAAGGAGGTTCCAGTTGCCATCAACCATGGTCTCCGGGTCGAACCGGACCCCTTCCGGTAATTCGTAGACGACCATTTTCGGGCGGGATTGTCCTTCTTCTGAATGCTGGTTTTCCTGCGAGGCTATTTCATCATCGGCGATGGATAGCGCTGCCTCCAGGATGGAGCGCTTCTTGGCATAGAGCCTCTTCAACTCTTCGGTGCTTTGTTCAGTCATGGTTAGCCTCCATATAGTTCGTGTTAACTCTCAGAATTTCTGCCCATGTTCATTGTGGCCGTGTTCCTACAGGGAAGAAGAAAGCCGTACAAGGTCGCACACGCTGAATATGAAAAAAAAGCCGAATCCTGAGAGAGGAGCGGCTTTTTTGTGGCTGGATGTTGTCGACTCGGGTTTGTTAATGATATTCGGCGTCAACGCAGCACGCTACTATTTTGACGCGAAATCTGCTATAGAGAGCTGTCACCTGCGGCACAAAGCTGGTGACAATCATTGATCAGGCATGGGCAATGGCGTTCAAGAACCATAACCTCAACCGGGGACAGACCAACAAATCTGCCGTCAGGATTTGTGAGTCGGAAACGAGAAATATATGAGCAATACCTTGATCGTCGATTTCAGTCATTTCCTCGATGAGAATGGCGACATGGCGCCGCTGCCGGGGGCCGCCGAACGGTTGTTTCTGCAGCTCGCTGCAATCATCATCATGGCAACACATCCTGATTCCGAGACTCTGCCGGAGTATCAGGTCCCCTGCCGGCGTCGTCCCCAGAGGAAGCCTTGTCCCGGAACGATTCAGGCCGACCTGGATGATGAAACCGAAGAGATCGTCTGGTGGTGTCCCATTTGTCAGGATACCGGTATCATCAGCAACTGGCAGGAGACTCTCTGGGATATGACGGACGCCGACATCGAGCATTGAAGAGATTGAAGGAAACCTTCCCCCCTGCCGGAACCGAGGCAAGAGTCGATAACCTGAGGAGATGTATGACTATGGCTGAAAAATGTGATGATAACAGCGAGATGACTCTTGAAGACTTGGTGGTCTCCCATTCCTATGAGATGCTTGCCCTGATAACTGTTCTGGAGAGAAAAGGAATTTTGACCAGAGGTGAGGTTATTGAGGTCATCAAGGAGCTGGGAGAACGTGAGGTTCCCGAATAATGCCGATGTTGCTGATGTCACTGGGTGCATTGGTTTATCGTTTGTGGCTGATAAAGAGATGGACAACGCTGCACCAGAGAAACGGGAGTTCACGGTAAGATGAAAATTCTCCACACATCGGATTGGCATATCGGCCGGGCACTCTATGGCCGGAAACGGTATGAGGAATTTGAATGTTTTCTCGACTGGCTTCTCGGCTGCATCCAGTCCGAAGGGGTGGAGGCGCTGCTGGTTGCCGGGGATGTTTTCGATAACGGCACCCCCAGCAATCGGGCGCTGGAGCTCTATTACCGCTTCCTCTGCCGCTGCGCCGACGCCGGGTGCCGCCACGTGGTGGTCACGGCAGGGAATCATGACTCCCCCTCTCTCCTCAATGCCCCCCGGGAGGTGTTGCGTTACCTCAACGTTCATGTGGTGGGGAGCATGACCGAGGAGACGAAAGACGAACTGCTGCTGCTCCGCGATTCCCTTGGTACTCCGGAGCTCATCGTCTGCGCCGTCCCGTATCTGCGGGATCGGGATATCCGCCGGGCCGAGGCCGGTGAAACCTTTGAGGAGAAAGGGCAGAAGCTGGTGGAGGGGGTCCGTGACCATTACCGGCAAGTGGTGGCCGCCGCAAGGGGGCTACGCCACGAGCTGGGAGATGCCATCCCCATCGTCGCCATGGGGCACCTCTTCACCGCCGGCGGCCGGACCGTTGACGGTGACGGGGTGCGGGAGCTGTATGTGGGGAGCCTGGGACAGGTGGGGTACGACGCCTTCCCCTTGGAGATCGACTATCTGGCACTTGGTCACCTGCACACTCCCCAGAAGGTGGGCGGTTCGGAGTTTCGCCGCTACTGCGGCTCTCCACTTCCCATGAGTTTCGGCGAGGCCGGGCAGAACAAGGTCGTTGTTAAGGTGAACATGGACGGCGGGGAGATGACGGTGGAGGAAATCCCGATCCCCTGCTTTCAGCCGTTGGTCACCTTGCGGGGAGAGTGGGACCGGATCGTCCGGGGGATCGAAGAGCTGAAGAAAGGATCCGCTTCGGTCTGGCTGGAGGTGCTCTACGAAGGGGACGAGATCCTGGGTGATCTGCAGGAGAGGCTGCGCGGGCTCATGGACGGAACCCCCCTTGAGATTCTCCGGACCCGGAACATGCGGCTGGTGGAGCGCACCTTGAGCCGGATGACCACGGACGAGACCCTGGATGACCTTGATCCGGATGAGGTCTTCAGCCGCTGCCTTGCAGCTCATGAGGTCCCAGTCGAACAGCAGGCCGCACTGGTGGCCGCTTTCCAGGAAACAGTCCTGGCGCTACATGACGACGAACTGCGGGGTGAGTCATGAAAATTCTACGGCTCCGTTTCAGGAATCTGAACTCTCTTGCCGGCGACTGGGAGATCGATTTCACCCACCCTTCCTATGTCTCCAGCGGGATCTTTGCCATCACCGGCCCCACCGGCGCCGGGAAAAGCACCATCCTGGACGGCATCTGTCTTTCCCTCTACGGCCAGACCCCCCGTCTCAGCAGGATTACCCAGAGCGAAAACGAAATCATGTCGCGCCAGACGGGGGATTGTTCCGCCGAGGTGGAGTTCGAGACAGGGAAAGGGCGCTTTCGTTGTCACTGGAGTCAGCACCGCTCCCGCAGGCTGGCGGACGGTCAGTTGCAGTCGCCAAAGCATGAGATCTCTGAAGCTGAAAGCGGAAAAATCCTGGAATCGAAGCTCAAGGCCGTGGCCGCCAAGGTGGAGGAGGTCACCGGGATGGACTTCGACCGCTTCACCCGCTCCATGCTGCTGGCCCAGGGGGGCTTTGCCGCCTTTCTCCAAGCGACTCCCGATAAACGGGCCCCGATTCTGGAGCAGATTACCGGCACCGCACTCTATAGCCGGATCTCCATGAAGGTTCACGAGCTCACCACGGAAGAGCGGCGAAAGCTTGAGGCAATGCGCAGCGATCTGAACGGTCTGCAGCTCCTTTCGCCGGAAGAAGAGGTGGAGCTGCGGCGCCGGTTGGCGGAGAAGGAACGAGAGGTGGCGGGAGTGACCACCGTTGCCCATGAGATCCGGGAGCAGAAGGGGTGGGTGGAACGGATCACCTCCCTTGAGGCCGAACTGGTGCAGGTCGAACAGTCCTGGGACTCTTTTCTTGGGAAGAAGGAGGGGGCTGTCCCCCAGCTGGAACAATTGGCCAGGGGAAGCCGGGCACTCTCCCTGGAAGGGGAGTATGTCGCGCTTCAGGGGCTTCGGACGCAGCAGGCAGCGGAGCAGACCGAGTTGAGCCATGGGGAAGAACGCCTCCCCGGCGTACGGCAGGCGGGTGAGGTGGCTGCGGTTGCCCTGGGAAAAGCGGAGACGACTCTGCAACTCTCCCGGACGGAACAGAGCAGAGAGGGAGAGCTGATCCGGAAGAGCCGGGAGCTGGATGTCAAACTTCAGGAGCTCCAACTCTCTCTTCAGAGGGTGGAAGGGGAGAGGGATAAATTTCGGAAGCAGAGTGGAGAGTGCCGCGCTGCCGCAGCGAAATGCGAAGCGGAGATGGACCTGACCGGTACGGCCCTGCATTCCGTGGAGCTCTTTCTAGCGGAACATCGGGCGGATGCGGGATTGGCGGAGGCGCTCACCGGAGTGGAGCAGCAGGTCAAGGGACTCAAGCTGCTGGGAGGGCAGAGGAGCGACCGCCAGAGGGAGCTGGAGCGGCAGGGTGCGGCGTGCGGCAAGGGGGAGCAGGCGAAGCAGCAGCGTGAGATCTCCTGGCAGGAGGCGGTACAGACGGTTTCCGGGGCAGAGGATCTGCTGGTGAAGGTTCATGGCCGGATGAAAACCCTGCTGCAGGGAGCTCTGCTTTCTGCCTGGCGCGCTGACGCCGAGCTCCTGGCCAACAGGTTCAATCGGCTACAGACCCTTCAGGAGAGAGCCGCGAAGGTCGTGGAGAGCAGTGGCAGGGTGGAAACGTTGCAGTTGCGGCAGGCAACCCTGGATACCCGGCGTCAGGAGCTCTCTCTCAAGGAAGAAGTTCTCACCGGCGAACGGGAGCTGCGCGACGAGATGGTCCGTCAGTTGCGGGAGAAGGTCGTGCTGTTGAACCGTGTGCGCGATCTGGAAGAGGAACGGGCGCAGCTTCTGGATGGCGCCCCCTGTCCTCTCTGCGGCGCTCTGGAGCATCCCTATGCCATGGGGAACGCCCCTTCTCCCGATGCGACGGCCCGGGAGCTGGAGCGTGCCGCTCTGGCGGCAAAAGAGAGCAGCGAGCGGCTCTCCGGCATGCGGGCTGATAAGGCCGGTATCCTGAAGGAGCTGGAGCAGACCCAACGGGAGTTGGACGAATACCAGGGGATAGTGGCGCGGGATGAAGCCTTTTGTACTCAGCTCATGGCCGAATTGCAGCTGAGCGCCGTTTCTGCGGAGCGGGGTGATGTCATCCTGAGTGCATTGGAATCGTGCCGGGAGTCGCTGGCCGGGTGCCGCAGGGTCATCGGTGAGGTGGAGCAGGCCGAGGAGGAAGAGCGGGGGGCAAAAGCGGCCTATGACAAGGCCCGGGAGCTGCTGGCCCGAGAGGATACGGCACGCCAGGCCGTTGCTCTTCGGTTGGAGAGCGCCGAGTTCGAACGGGTACGGCTGCAGCGCGAATGCGCTGGACTCCAGGACGAACTGGAGCGGGCCCTGGCCGATGTGGAGCGTCTTCTTGAGGAGTACGGATGCAGGGAGATCTCCCTCCAGAACGTGGAAGAGCTGCTGGGGGGACTCACCAAACGCCGGGTAGCCCATGGAGAGCGGTTGCAGGAAAAGGAGCGGCTTGCCGGGATACTTGCCGATCTGGGGGGGGAACTGAAAAAACAGCAGGCCTTGCTGGTGGAGATACTAAGGAATGGCGCCGAACGGGAAGAGCTTCTTCACGGCATGCTGGCCCAACGGGACGAACTGGCCGGTTTGCGCCGGGAGCTCTTCGGCGAGCGGAATCCGGACCGCGAAGAGAGGCGGCTGGCCGATGCCGTCAAGGAGGCCGGTGAGCGGCGTGACGGGGCATGGCAGGAACAGAATCGTCTTCGGGCGGAGCTTGCCGGAGTTGCAGAGGAGATTCGTAAGCGGAGTGCGTCCATTTTAGCGCGAGAGGGAGAGTTGGCCCGCTTGGAACCGGTTTTTCGTCAGCGGTTGACCGAGGTAGGTTTCACGGACGAAGTCGTCTTTTTACAGGCGCGTCTGGTAAAAGTCCGTTTCGATGAACTGACTCGTCTGGAGGAAACTCTGCGGCAAGAGGAGACGGAGATCCGGACGCGACGGCAGGACCGCTTGGACTCTTTGCAACGGGAGCGGGAGAAGAGTCTGACCGGGAAGAGCCTACCGGAACTTCTGGAGGAGAACGAAGTTGTTACCCTCCGGTTGAGCGAACTGCAGAAGGGGGTGGGGGCTTTGGGACAACAGCTTCGGCTGCACGAGGAGCAGCAGTCGCTCCAGCAGGACCGGCTTCAGGCCCTGGAGCTACAGAAAAAAGAGTGCGCCCGGTGGGAGCGGCTGCATGAACTGATCGGTTCGTCCGACGGCAAGAAATTCCGCAATTTCGCCCAAGGGCTCACCTTTGAGGTGATGGTCTCCCATGCCAACCGTCAGCTGCAGAAGATGAGTGACCGTTACATCCTGGCCCGTGACGGCGATGAGCCGCTGGAGCTCAACGTCATCGACAATTATCAGGCCGGGGAGGTCCGCTCCACCAAGAATCTCTCCGGCGGGGAGAGCTTCATCGTCAGCCTGGCCCTGGCCCTGGGGCTTTCCACCATGGCCAGTCGCACGGTGCGGGTGGATTCGTTGTTCCTGGACGAAGGGTTCGGCACCCTGGACGAGGATGCCCTGGAGACCGCCCTGGAAACCCTTTCGGGGTTGCAGCAGGAGGGGAAACTCATCGGTATCATCTCCCATGTCCCCGCGTTGAAAGAGCGAATCGGCACCCAGATCCAGGTTGACGTGGGGAACGGCGGGCGGAGCAGCCTCAGCGGGCCGGGGTGCCGGCGGATTTTTTAAATCACAATCTTTCGCACTGTACGATTAGCTTGGCAGCTTTTACCACTACCAAATATTTGAACCCCAAAACTGTTTTTTTCCACGAAGGACACGAAGAAAGGCCAGGAAATCATTATGATGCGCCATGAAATAAAGTACCTGTTCGGTTTCTCTTTTTGTGGATAACAGTTTGCTTTCTTCTTGAAACTTCGTGTCCTTCGTGGATAAATGCTTTTTGTTTTTAAACCAGCCCCATGCTGAAGTTGAACTCCGATGTTCCCGGCAGCTCCGTTCCCCTCTTTACCGCATCCAGCACCCGTTCCTTATCTTCCCGATTGAGTCCCGAGAGATCCACCACAAAGCAGCGGCACCCCATATCCAGAAGCCGGGTTCGGTGACGGATGAGCGAGAAACGGGTGGTGGGGGTGATCACCGTCATCCCCTCCTTTTGGGTCACCTCGTACCCTTCGCCCCGGTCCGACTGGACCGGTGATTCATCCTTGACGCTCTTGACGCTGATCTTGGAGGTGATGACCGGTACGGGGGCATAGATGATGACCCGCCGGGGGATGGGAAGATCGGCGGCCAGGAGCGCTCCCAGATTGAGGTCGTCGTCCTCGATGTAGAGGGTCGCCTCGCTGCACCCCAGTTCATGCCAGGAGAGGAGCGCCTGACTGTTCAGGGAGAAGAGGCGGTAGTCCGTGGCAATGGTGATGCTCCCTGTTGTTCCGATTTCGCTGGAGCCGCCCTGCTCGCGGGCGAGGCAAGCCTCGCCCCTACGGGTGGCACGGACATTGACGGAATCCCCGCGCAACAGGGGAAAGTGCGACATGTTGGCCGCCTCGAACTGAGTGAAACCTTGCTGTTTCAGGTAGCTCACCGCCTCCCCATAGGAGGAGAGCTCTTCCTCCGGGATGAAGAAGGGGAGCCGCCACCAGACCTGATTTTCCCGCCCCTGGAGTTTGCGCCCCAACTGGGGGAGCTGGTGCAGGTTCGCCCGGCTGACGGGGAGGGAGAGGGCGGTTACCTCCTCCCGGTGGAGGAGGTGCCAGTCCCGCAGGGAGTCGGTCCGGACGATGAGGTCCGGCTGCCGGGTGGTAGTGACCGGCAGCTTGCTCGCCAGGTCGGCAGTGGCCGCTGCCTGAGCCTCCCGACGGTGACGCTTGCGCTGGGTGGTGATGGTTTCGGCCAGAGTACGGAAAAATTCCCGTCGAATCTCCTTGAGTCGGACAGGGGGGATCATGACCGCCGGGAAACCGGGGGCCGTGAGGGACCGGAGGATAAAGGGGGTATCGCCGCTCTTGCCGAACTGGGCCGCCAGGATTCCGGCCATGTCGTCGGTGCGGGACGGCTCCAGGTCACCCAGAGGGAACTCCGTCGTGACGGTGGTTCCCTGGGCGGTCCCCGTGATCCGGAGGATGCCGGCATCCAGGGTCAGGGTGAGTTCGCAGGGGATGGGCGCTCCCTTCACCGAATCCAGGCGGCGAAGGCAGGCGTTTTCGCTCATGGTAAAGGCGGTCTCGGTGGAGACCTTGAAGACCGTATCCCCCACAACGCAGGGAAAGGGGGAGACGACGGTGACGATCCCTTTTTCCTTGATAACTTTGACTGATGTGGCGCCGCTGAAAAGTTCTTTGACGGTGAAGCCGCGCCCCGCCCGATCGTTCTTCGGTTGGACCCTGATTCGATCTCCCACATGGAGCCGGTCGCGGGTCTCGAAGGTGATCCGCCCGTTCTTCATGCTCTTGATCTCTCCCAGGAAGCGGCCGGTGGCCCCCTTGAGTGACGGCGTTGCAATGTCCGTGGGGGTGCGGGAGGCCAGGAAACCCTTGGTGGGGACTCGACCGAAGGAGAGCTTCAGCAGTTCCTTGGCCTGAGCCACGGCGGCGATCCGGTCCTGTTCCGGAGCGTCCAGGACCAGCCGGTAGGCGGCCACCACGCTGGCTACGTACTCCGCCGACTTCATCCGTCCCTCGATCTTCAGCGACGCCACCCCGGCGTCGGCCAGTTGCGGCAGGATGTCGATGGCGGAGAGGTCGTTGGGGGAAAAGTAAAAGCCATCCTTCCCCCGGTGGGAGTACTGGCGGCGGCAGGGCTGGGTGCAGCGCCCCCGGTTGCCGCTATGCCCCCCCAGGAATGATGAGAAGAAGCATTGGCCGGAAATGGAGAAGCAGAGTGCCCCGTGCACGAACACCTCGATCTGGGCCTTGCTCTGGCTGATAATCCGGCGGATGTCGTCCAGGTGGAGTTCCCGGGCCAGTACCACCCGCTCGAACCCCAGTTCCTCCAGTTGCCGAACCCCCAAGGAGTTGTGGATGGTCATCTGGGTAGATGCGTGGAGCGGGAGGCCGGGGAAGTGGCGCCGGACCAGGCGGGCCACAGCCAGATCCTGGACGATGACTCCGTCGGCCCGCATCTCTTCCAGGGCCGCAAGTCCCTCCACCAGCACGGGGAGTTCCGTCTCCTTGACCAGGGTGTTGAGGGTGACGTAGACCCGTTTCCCCTGGGAGTGGGCGTAGCTTACAGCCCGCTCCATGAGGGGAAGGGTGAAGTTTTTGGCTCGGGCCCGGGCTGAGAACTCCGAGAGTCCGGCATAGACCGCATCGGCCCCCTTCTCCAGGGCGGCGAAGAACGCCTCCAGGGAGCCGGCGGGGGAAAGAAGTTCCGGTTTGCGTTGTTTTTCGATTATATGGCTCATGGCAGGGAGAGTACCGGAACCGTTCCCGCTCAGTCAAGCTATTAACCTTGGAGCGGCAGTTCGAAATGGAAATCCATGGCGGCATATTACGTTGAAAGTGACTGTTCCGCTGAGTGAAGTGAGGGTGAATTGAGTTGATTTCTCAACAAAAATGAGGCATTGTGCGGTATATAAGGGCGCAGGGGTGTCTTGCGCCGGAGAACAAAATCATGGATCGGTTATGGCGGGTACTATGTGCACTATGCGGCAGCTTCACCGGAAAATAGTTGCTTCAGAGTCGGGGAGAGTGCCCGCCGGTATGGCCGTCATCCTCGCGTCACTCCTCGGGCTGTTTACTCTTCTTGCTACCCAGGTTGCCTCGGATGCAGCCTCCGCGCCAAAGCAATCCGCGGCAGAGAGCTCTTCTCTCCGATCACCTGCGGTGGATGGTTTCAAGCGGACTGTGGAATACTGGAACGAGCTGGACACCATGGCACGGGAAGTACAGGCGACGGTGGTGACCATTGCAAACCAGACGGCAGAAACCTTCCCCGCAAGCAATCCGAAGTATCTCCCCCTTTTTAACGCCAAGTTGGCGGAAAAATATCCGGGAGCGAAGTATGACGGCAAGACCGGTTCTGTTCCCCTTTCGAATCGGCTGGTGGCTCTTTTTGCGCAAGATTTCAAGGTGACAAAAATAATGGAGCTTCTTCCTATCGTGGGAAGGCGTTCCAGCAAGATTTACTACATTCAGGAACGAAAGTTTGAATGTAACTCCGATACTAATTCCATAACGGGGCTGATCAATCGAGACAAACCGAGTGATTCCGTCTTCAGCGAGGTGAAATTTCCCGAATTTCAGGATGCTGTAGATAAGATTTTTTCCGTCGGTCCGGAAACGAGAACTGCCAACACCTCGGCGGGAGCGGCAGCGCTCAACGATGCTTATCAGCTTTCTGCCAGCACTCAGGGCGTGAGAATGGACTCTTTTGCCGAGAAATTTCTCTTGACTGGGGAAATGTATAATTTTGTGCTTAAAAATGCCCAAACCGGCTACCGGCAGCGACACGCTTTGGAATTCTCGACCACGGGTTCCCCAAAGACGGCGTCAAAAGTTGCGCTCCCCGGAGTATCCGCCACAGAAGGTACGTTCTGGAGTGTCGGATCATTCTTTATCGGGTTATTCCTTCTGGTTGTGGCCCTGTTGGCGGTGCTCTTCTATGGCTTTCGATGGTTTTATCATCAGGT
This sequence comes from uncultured Geobacter sp., assembly GCA_903902855.1. Lineage (GTDB taxonomy): Bacteria > Desulfobacterota > Desulfuromonadia > Geobacterales > CAIOGM01 > CAIOGM01. The sequence continues at coordinate 16,702 of CAIUWK010000081.1, forward strand.
GCGGGATAACCTGAATGTTGAAAATAGAGTTAAAGCCAGCATGAAAAGCAGGCATCAGAATAAAAAAAAGGTCACGACTAAAAGTGATTCAGCTATAAGCATGGAACATGAGCTCTGTAAGGAAAATATCCGGCAAGCTTACCGTGCTGAAGGTTATCAACTGGAAGAATACTCCGGTCCCTATTCCAATCTGGTGGATCTGATACTTTGTAAGGATAATGGCAAATATTATCTGAACTACAAGCTTTGGAGTAATGAACGGATCGAAGCGGATGTTTTGAGTAATTTGTATAGTGCCATGTCAAGTGAGTCAGCTACCGGCGGTATCATGATTTCACCTGCCTATTTCAGTCGGGATGCACGGAAAGTTGCCCGGGAAAAAAGGATCGAGATAGTTAGTGATAATAAATTGCTGGTGCTGCTACAGCGGGGAAGTGAACCTCACAAGAGCGCACCTCAGATCCACGGAGTCGATGCCATACCTCTCGTCATGGAGGGGCGTTCTGTACCGACAATCGTTGGCGATGGGAGTGCTGTACAAAAGTCTGGACGTGGTGTTGATGGCACGGACTCTGTCTTGCTTGCTTCAACGGTCTCGGTTGAAGAGGGAAGAGATGCCGCAATAGACCGATATGCGGAGTATGCCGTTGCTGATGCGGTAGAGAAGGCACTTGCCCAGGTAGCATGGGGACAGGTAACTGATTTGTTGGGAGATTCCGTCACTCTTGCCGTGGAGAAGCAGGTGGCAGAGGCCATTGAGAGAGCAGTCGCAGTTGGCGTCGAGCAACCGGTTTTGGAGTCAGTGGCGAGGGTGGTGGCTGCCACGATCAAGAGTGAGATGCCGCAGACGGTTGCCCAGTCGGTAGCAGTGGCGATCGAGCATTCAGTTGCGGCAGGAGTTGCCCAACCGGTGTCCGAGGCAGTGGCAAGAGTGGTGGCGGCTACCGTGGAGAGCGAGGTGCCGCAAGCGGTTGCCTGGCAGGTGGGCGAAGCCATAACGAAAGCAATAGCAACCGGCGTTGAGCAGCCGGTTGCCGAGGCAGTGGCTAGAGCGGTGGCGGGTTCCATCGAGAGGATGGTGGCTCAGTCGGTGGCTGTGGCCATTGAGGCGGCAGTAGCAGCAGGTGTTAAGCAACCGGTAACTGACGCAGTGACGAGAGCTGTGGGACTCTCCGTCGAGAATATGGTGCCGCAGGCGGTGGCTCAACCGGTGTCCGTGGCCATTGAGAAGGCCGTGGCCGCAGGAGTTGAGCATCCGGTTAATGACGCCATTGCTCAGGCAATAGCTAAGGGTGTCGAGCGACCGGTTGCCGAGGCTGTTTCGCGTGCGGTAGCAACTTCCATTGAGAATACGGTTGCACACTCTGTTGCCCAGCCGGTGGCTGAAGCTATTGGAAAAGCAGTAGCTGAAGGCGTCGAACAGCCAGTTACTGAGGCCGTATCGCGAGCGGTGGCAACTTCCATAGAGAATACTGTTACGCACTCTGTCGCTCAGCCAGTGGCTGAAGCTATTGAGAAAGCGGTGGCTGAAGGTATCGAACAACCGGTCGCCGAGGCTGTATCGCGAGCGGTGGCAACTTCCATAGAGAATACTGTTAC
>CAIUWK010000082.1 GCA_903902855.1 uncultured Geobacter sp.
CCGGAGATGGATGGCTATGAAGCGACTCGACTGATCAGGGAGCGGTGGAGCTCCGGCCGGCTCCCCATCATTGCCATGACGGCCCATGCCGGAAACGAAGAGCGGGACCGTTCTCTGCAGGCAGGGATGAACGACCACCTGACCAAACCGGTGAGTCCCATTCAGCTCTATACCTGTCTCATCGGATGGATAGGAAACGATGTCGGTCAAAAAATCTCACACATGAATGACCCGCCTTCGGAGTCGCCCGAACCTCTACCGGATTCCCTCCCCGGCCTGGATATCTATGCCGGTCTGACCCGGTTGGGAGGAAACAGCGAGCTTTACCGTAAGCTTGCCTTGGAATTCTGCCGGACGATACCGGAGCGGATAGCTGAGCTGAGAGTCGATCTGAACGACGGCGAACTGATTCAAGCGGGAAGAAAAGCCCATGTCCTCAAGGTGGTAGCGAGTACCATCGGCGCCACCGGTATGGCCGACCTGTCCGGTCAACTGGAACAGGCCTGCGTCCGGAACTCCGTTGCCGATGCCGTGGAACTTTTCTCCAGAGTGGCGGAATATGAGACGGAACTGTCGGTATCGGCTGCGCTCCTCACCGGAGCTGTCCCAGCCAGAGAGGAGCGTGACTTCCCCGACGCCATACGGGAATTACTCCGGGAACTTACCTCCCTGACGCCGGAGCATAACCTGGCAGCACTGAAGGTCAGCCGACAACTCTCTGATCTGTTGGCGGAAACGGAACTGGCGGAGCAAGCCAGGACACTTGCCGACAGTTTCGCCCGGATGGAATTCACCACGGCGGCTCTGCTTCTGGCAGAGTTCACCGGAGAAGGGTTTGACTAATCAGCAGGTGCTCCGGGAACTCCTGGAGCAGGTGTGGGTTGAGGGAACAACTCTCTGATGACCGACTCCCCATCATTGCCATGACGGCCCATGCCATGAAAGAAGAGCGAGCATAACCCTGGGGTCAGGCTTGCGTTTATTGAATAATTATGATACATATCCTTCATGGCACGTAAACCGCGAGTTCATTACTCTTCCGCACTCTACCACGTCATCATGCGTGGCAACGCCCGTCAGAATGTTTTCTTTGACGATGTAGACCGTTGTCGCTTCCTTCTGTTGTTACAGGAGGGGCTTGAACGATATGGCCATCGCATTCATGCATTCTGTCTGATGACCAATCATATTCATTTGGCCATCCAGATCGGTGACGTACCGCTGTCCCGGATCATGCAGAATATCTCGTTCAGGTACACCCAATGGATCAACTGGCGACATAAACGAACCGGACATCTTTTCCAGGGACGGTTCAAAGCAGTTCTGGTTGATGCCGACTCCTATCTATTGGAACTGACACGCTATATCCATCTCAATCCGGTCCGGACTCTTCTCGTGCATTCCCCCGAAGAATACTTCTGGAGCAGTCATCGCGCCTATCTTGGCGAAATGAATATTCCATGGCTCACCATCGATTGGGTATTATCGCATTTTGGCCCCGATAGTGGGCAGGCCCGTGCAGCCTATACGGACTTCATGGCTTTGCCGAGGGAAGAAGGGCATGACCAAGCATTTCATTGCGGTAGCGTCAACGATAGTCGCGTTCTCGGTGACGACACATTTATTGAAAACGTCCTCGCCCAAGCCGAAGCAGGATCAACGCATCGAAGCACACTCGACATCATCCTCCGGAATGTCTGCCTACAGTACGGGATCTCAGAAACGGAATTGGCATCTCCCGGTAAATATCGTCAGTTAGCCGAAGCACGAGGAGTAGCCGCATGGTTGATACTGGAGACAAGGGACGTGACACTTACCGCATTGAGCCGTTTCACCGGTAGAGATGTTTCGACCCTCAGCTCTGCGGCAAAGGCCATACATCGACGCGCCGGGTACGATCAAGAACTTGCAAACTGCCTGGAAAAAATGAAGAAAACGTTACGGCAAAACCACAATTGCAAAGCCTGACCCCAGACTGGATGAGTTCTTCTCCGACAGATGCCTCGCGTAGGGAGCAAGGTTCTCATGGCGATAATCCCCCTTCGCGCCATTGTGGCGGTTACATTTCTCGCGACTCTATCAGGTGGGTCAACTCTTCGAGACTCAGAGCCGCCGTCTGAAAGTTGATTTTCAGTACATTTTCCGCAAGTTTATCCACTGACTCTTCCAGCTCCGTCCCCATCAGGATGTTGGATAGTTGTCTGCAAACCTTCCGGGCCGCCAGATTGTGCTCCTGCACCAGCGGTGCGAGTTCGTGCGCCAGGGCCAAGGCAGCAGCGGTATCGAAAGAACGTGGAGCGGACCTTCCCTCGTGAGACAGAGCGGCGAGAAGCACCGCTGACTCGGCCACTTCTGCCATTCGTTCCCGCAACGGCGACAGCAGTTGCCTTGCTGCCGCAACATCCTTGCCATAACAGGCCATTTCCAAGTCACCGGCCAAGACATATATCCCCCCCGCGCCGATATTTCCCGCTATTCCTTTGAGGGCATGGGCTTTTTTCCCTGCCTCCTCCAGATTTCCCGCCACCAGATCAGCTCCCAGCTCGGCCATACGATCCCCTTGGCTGCTTCCGAAATTTATGAGCCAGGTGCGGTACAGCGCGGCGTTACCTCCAAATACCGTCAAACCGGCGGCCATATCAAGACCGGGCGGGGAATCCGGCAGAGTAGAAGGGGAGCTGCCGGAGGAGATGCCGGATGAAGGGGCTTCCCGCGGCAAATCCGATCTCAACCACCTCAAGAGGCATTGGTAGAACTGGTCCGGGTCAATGGGTTTGGCCAGATGGTCGTCCATGCCGGCCTCAAGACATCTTTCCCGCTCTTCGCTCCCCACATGGGCCGTTAAGGCGATGATGGGGAACCGGTCGCTCCACTCCCTTCTCAGGAGCCTGGTTGTCTCATAGCCGTCCAACTCCGGCATTTGCAGATCCATCAGAACCGCATCGAACGCCCCTTCTTCCCGCTCCACCACGTTCAGGGCTTCCCGTCCGTTGCCGGCGACGGTGACCTGTACTCCCATCTGCTCCAGCAGTTCCTGAAACACTTGCCGATTCATCGATTGATCATCTACCACGAGCATCCGCGAGCCGGACAACGCTGTTATCACCGCAGAGCGATCAAGGAGAGGTTTCTTGATGGCGACGGAAGCTGACCCCAGGAGAAAATGAGCGGTAAAAGTGAACGTGCTCCCCATCCCGGGAGTGCTCATTGCCTTGATTTCTCCCCCCATGAGGGACACCAATTGCTGGCAGATATTAAGCCCCAATCCGGTGCCGCCGAAAACGCGGGTGATGGAGCCGTCTGCTTGAGAAAAAGCTTTAAAAATATGTTCGGTCAGATCCGGGGTCAGGCCGATGCCGGTGTCCCGCACCGCAAACTCCATGATTAACTTGTCCGTTTGTTCGCTTTCTGTCGGCAGGAGGCGGACCATAAGCTCTACTTCTCCACTGGAGGTAAATTTGACGGCATTACCCAGCAGATTAAACAGAATCTGCTCCAGCCGAAAGGAGTCCCCCTTGAGATATTCCGGAATTTCCGGGTGGGTGGTGAGGCGGAGAGTCAACCCTTTGGCAGTTGCTCCGACTTCGATGAGGCTCATAAGTCGCTCCAAAACCGGCCGGAGAGGAAAATCAGTCTCTTCCAGTTCCAGTTTTCCCGCCTCGATCTTCGAGAAATCCAGGAGATCGTTCAACAGCTTCAGGAGTATCTCGGACGAAGTGGTGATCTTGTCCAGGTAATCACGTTGCCGGGAGGTAAGATCCGTCTGCAGAGCCAAGTGCCCCAGACCGATGATGGCATTGAGGGGAGTCCGGATTTCGTGGCTCATGTTGGCAAGAAAAGTGCTCTTGGCGTGATTTGCGGCGTCGGCATGCTGGCGAGCGATGCTGAGCTGTTGATTGATTTCGAGGATATGTTCTTCCGCCTGCTGACGTTTACTGATATCCCGAACCAAGGCCCACATCGCCTCGGGACGACCATCATTATCCCGCAAGAGATAGGCACGCAACTCCACAGGGAGCAGGGTCCCATCCTTGCAGATGTATTCCTTTTCGTAGACGTCGGAAAACCCCATGGGCAATATTTGATCACGGGTCAGCCGCACTTCCAACTCGTGCCATTTGTCGGGGGTCAGTTCACGATTGGTAAGGTTGACAATCTCTTCGGCCGAGTAGCCGACGAGATCACGGTAGGCAAGATTGCTCTCGACGATTCTCCCGGTCATGTCGATTTTGACGAACGCCTCAGTCATGCTTTCATGAAGTTGGCGGTACTTATGTTCACTTCGCCGCAATTCGTTCTCATTCTGCTTGAGAGTCGTGATGTCGTGAGCCACATGGACGCTGCCGATGAGGGATCCGTTCTCGTCACGAAGCGGTGCCACATCAACCTGAAACCAACCCTTGAGGTTACTACCGCAGAGCTCTATGGTCTGTGGCTGCCCGTCAGCCAGCAACTGTTTATGTGCACAAAATTCGAAAGGAGGGGCGTGGGTGCCGTGAATCAATTCATAACAGCTGAGCCCAACTGCCTCCTGTTCGGTTTTATTAAGAGCGTCCGCCATGGCCCGGTTGACCCGCGTGATCCGGTAGTCGGTATCGATGATGGCAATCAGGTCAGGCATGGTGTCAAAGGTGCTCCGCCACTCATGATTGGCCTTGAGAATTTGCGCCTCGTCCGCAACCCGTTTGGAGATATCCTGGATCATCGCCACACAATAGTTAACTCCGCCACGGGAGCGGCGCAGAGAGGTTGACGAAAATTGAGCATGAACGATCGTGCCGTCTTTGCGGATATAGCGCTGGTCAATGCTGTAACTGTTGATCTCACAACGGAGCATTCTGCCGAATTGGGCACTGCTCTCCGCCTGATCTTCCGGGTGAGTAACCTCCTGTAGCGTCATCTTCAGCAACTCTTCCCGACCGTATCCCAAGAGCGTACAGAGGTAATAATTGGCTTGAAGCAATATTCCTTCCGTGGAAATGATGGACATCCCCACCAAACCCAGTTCGAAATAGCTCCTGAACCGTTGTTCACTTTCCTGCAGGGCATCCAGAAGCCGCTCCCGTTCGGCAGACTTTTGGGCTAAAAGCTCATTGGCTGTAGTTAATTCGGTGGTTCGTTCCGCTACCCGGCTAACCAGGCCGCGTCGTTCTTCTTCCAACTGTAATTCCGCCTCTTTGCGCCGGGTGATGTCTTCGGCGATGCCGTCAAAGATAATCTCATCTTCTCCGGGCAGCAGAGTGATACATCGGTCCTGAAACCAGAGCCAGTTGCCGTGTCGATGGCGAATGCGGTATTCAAAGTCGAATCCGTTGGTAGTCGCCAGATTGGCCAGCACTCCATCGATTCGTGGCAGGTCGTCGGGGTGGATCGAATCGTGCCAGCACTGTGGTTCGGCCAGAAGCTCGTCCGGGGTGTATCCCAGGTAGTGGACAACATGTGCGGAATAATAGAGGCCACCCCGACGGGTGGAGTATCGGTAGAGAATGGCCGGAGTATTGGTGAGGAGCGACTGGTACCGCTCTTCACTCTCTTGCAATTTATCCCTGTTTCTTCGTTGCACCGTGATATCGCGTGAAATACCGACGACGCCAAGTAACGTCCCCTGTTCATCATAGAAAGGGGTCTTGATGGTCTCAAACAGGCCATGATACCCACCCCTGACGAAGGTCAACCATTCATCATTGCTCAGCGGTCCCTTCATGGCAACAGCCTTCAGATCGTGGAGACGGAATGAATCGGCTTGGGATTCACTGGTGAAGTCGTAATCCGTCCTGCCGATAAGATCCGACTCATCAACTCCGCAGAACTCCTCAAAACGAGCGTTGCAGGCAAGATAGACACCTGTCGGGTCCTTTAGCCAAATCAAGTCGGGGATTGTTCGGAGTAGTGCATTGACATGGTGTTGTGAAAGCATGGAGTATCCTCGTCACTGCGTGGAGTTCTTGGCGCATCCCGATTCGCACCATTACGATACATTGCAATAGTAAATCGAGTCGTTTGTCGACGAATCCTGCCTAAAGATATAATTAATGTCAAGCTATAAATTAACAGAGACGCGCGGTCCACGTGTCCCGTACGCCGGCGATGCTCCATTACCATTGGAATAATGTCAACAGGCGCGTCATTGGAACGTAAGTTGCAATTACCCCGTAAAGAAGCAGCTAAAGGCAACGTGCTGTCAAATATCGGACAGACGGCGGCAGGGGGATCGGCATGAAGACAACGCTATTAGCGAACAAGAGGACGCGAAACAGTACGATCAATACGATGCAGTGCGGAATTAATATGAATACGGAGTTGGTGGCGAGCAAGGCTAATCTTGCGATGAACGGCTATGATTTCAGCCACGCCTTGCACAGTCAGTTTGATGACATCGAGGATTGGTACAGCAGAGAATTTCTCATAATGTGCAGCGCTTTACGGCATACCTATACCACGTCACAATTCGACGGGCTGCTGCAAGATCTCGCCGAGTACAACAGGGCACATGGTCGCCCCGAAGTCGTAGAGGCACTCGCCAGGATCTTCTCCAGGGGCGAATCATGCGAACCATGCCGGGTCCTACCATTGATACGGAAAGGAGTTTCCGAATCATACGGGGGTAGGGGGAGACGAGACCCGGTTCTTCTGGCAGCCGATTAGATTGACCGCAAAATATCCGTTACTCAGCCCTCTTTCTTGTCCAGAAACATCTTGATCAGGTCGATGGGGACCGGGAAGATGATGGTGGAGTTTTTCTCCGTGGCCACTTCGGTGAGGGTCTGAAGGTAGCGGAGTTGCAGGGCCGTGGGTTCGGTGGCCAGAATCGCCGCGGCCTGGGCCAACTTTGCCGATGCCTGGAACTCGCCGTCGGCGTGGATGACCTTGGCCCGCCGCTCCCGCTCCGCCTCGGCCTGCCTGGCAATGGCTCGAAGCATCTCTTGGGGGAGGTCGATGTTCTTCACCTCCACGTTGGCGATCTTGATTCCCCACGGTCCGGCATGGCGATCCAGAATCTCCTGGAGTTGCAGATTGATCTTGTCCCGCTTGGCCAGCAGCTCATCCAGCTCCACTTGCCCCAGAACGCTCCGGAGGGTGGTCTGGGAGAGCTGGCTCGTGGCGTAGAGGTAATTTTCCACCTCGCAGATGGCCTTTTCCGGGGCGAGGACCCGGAAGTAGATGACCGCCGAGACTTTTACCGTGATGTTGTCCAGGGTGATGACATCCTGAGGGGGGACATCGAAAGCCACGGTGCGCAGGGATACCCGAACCAGCCGATCGATCCCCGGAATGATGAAGATGAGCCCCGGTCCCCGCACTCCCGCCAATCGACCCAGACGGAAAAGAACCCCCCGCTCGTATTCGGGAAGAATCCGCACGGCGCTCCCCACGATCATGATGATGACCACGCCAAAGAATAGTACCGGTATCATGTTGAACAGTTCCATTGTCAGCCTCCCAGCGGATATCCCTTAGAATATCCGAATTGTAGGGGCACGGCGCGCCGTGCCCCTACGGAAATCGTCGTACCGTGAGGATCATCCCCTCCACCCCGGTCACCACCACCTGCTCTCCGCTTTTCACTGTCCCGTCGCAGCAGGCATCCCAGTACTCCCCATGCACGAAGATCTTACCCGCCGGCGCCAGTTCCGTCAGGGCGCGACCACTCTCTCCCACGAGACCTTCCCGGCCGGTGGTGGGGGTGAGCCGCTGCGCCTTCACCCCCCGACTCACCGCAAAGAGTGAGAATCCCACCAGGGTACCCATGGCCACGGCGATGCCCCCCCAGGAGAGCCGCAGGGCCGGGTCCGAATCGTCATAGAGCATAAGCGAGCCGAAGAGGAGGGAGACGGCTCCGGCGACGGTGAGCATCCCGTGGGAGACGATCTTGATCTCGGCGATGAGTAAGACGATGGCCAGAAGGATCAGGAGTATCCCGGCAAAGTTCACCGGGAGGGTCTCGAAGCCGAAGAGGGCCAGGATCAGGGAGATTGCCCCCGCCACGCCGGGGAGGATAACCCCCGGATTGGCCAGTTCCACCAGGAGCCCCAGGACTCCGATAATCATGAGGATATAGACGATGTCCGGATCGCTGACGATCTCCAGAATATTCTGGACCGAGCTCATGGGACGAACGGTCACCTCCGCCCCTGCCAGATGCAGCGGAAGCTCTTTTCCGTTGCGCCGAACCGTTTTCCCTTCCAGTTGACGCAGGAGATCGGCCCGGTCCAGGGCGATGAGATCGATGACCCGCAGGGTTAGGGCCTTGTCCGCAGGGAGGGAGATACTTTCCCGCACCATCTTCACCGCCACCACGGGATTGCGCCTCCGCTGCGTGGCGATACTCTCGGCGTAGGCGGCGGAATCGTTGAGGATCTTCTGGGCCATGATTTTGTCCGGAATCTCCCCGAAGGTGACCGGATGGGCCGCGCCGATGTTGGTGCCCGGCGCCATGGCGGCGATGTCGGCGGCCATGGTGATGATCGCTCCGGCGGAACCGGCCCGGGCGCCGCCGGGGGCCACGAAGAGCGCCACCGGCACCGACGAGGCCAGCAGCTCCCTGATGATCTCCCTCATGGAAGATTCCAGCCCTCCCGGCGTATCCAGCTCGATGAGGAAGAGACGGTCTCCCCGCTGGGCCGCGGCATGGAGGCTCTTTTTCAGGTAGTCCGCCGTTACCGGGGTGATATCCCCGTTTACGGTTGCCACGGTGATACCGGCGGCCAAGGAGAGAGCGGGGAGAAAGAGGGTGACCAGGAGCAGGAGGAGAAGCTGCGGGAGAGCCGGGTGGATTTTTATCCGATGCTGCCGGGAGGAGTTCATGGGAGATTCACTCTTGCCCCTGACCTGTCTTGTTCCGCTGGTGATGCTCGTTAAAGCGGTGCAGGCTGTCGCTGAGCAGGGAGATTATTTCAGTGGCTGCCTTGATGATATGATCGCGGCCAAAACCTGCCCGGGTCATCTCACGGTAAAAGGTCTTGGCAAATATCTTGACCATCTGTTCGGTGTCCCCCTTACCGGTAAGCAGATGCCCCGTGGTCAGTTCGTGGCTCTCCTTTAACAGGGCAAGCTGAGCATAGCGGGAGCGGAGGAGGCTCTGCAGCTGGGAGACCTGGAGAGATTTTCCCACCAGCAGGGCAAAAATGTTGGCCAGGCAGAGGTCGGAGTGGTCAAAAGTTCGCTCGTCCTGGGGGTTACTGATGTTGATCACCCCGATGACCCTGCCGCTGATGAGGATGGGGACGCAGATGAAGCTCCTGCCGGGGGTGGCGGGGCGCCGCGCCAGGGGTAAAAATTCGGAATGGAGGATGTCTTCAACCAGCAGCGGCCGTCCCGATGCCGCCACCTTCCCCACGATCCCGTCGTTAACCTTCACCTCTTCGTTACGGGCTTCAGAGGTCAGATCGCCGTAAGAAGAAGAGATCCGGAGGGTTAACTCGCCGCTGGTTTCATCCCGCCGGAAGAGCATGATGGAACAGTTTTTGACCCCCAGGAGTCCCGCCGCGTCGGCGGAGAGTTCGTCCAGGCAGTCGTCCAGACTCTCCTGCTGCTCCAGGAAAGCCGCCAATCCGATCAGTCTGAACATCTGCTCCGACAACGGGGTGGTCATGATGTAGCTCCCTGCTCACGAAACCATGCGACAAAACGGCCGATCCCCTCTTCGATCTCCGTTGTCGGGCAATAGCCGAGAATGGCGGCGGATTTGGTCAGGTCGGCATAGGTGCGCTCCACGTCCCCGGCCTGCAGCGGTAACTCTTCCCGTTGCGCCGAGAGTCCCAGGGCCTGCTCCATCACCGCCACCAGCCGTCGTAACTCCACCGGGCGGGACTCTCCCAGGTTGAAGATGTCGAACCGGGGGGCGGGAGAGGCGGTCCATTCCACGACCCTGACCACACCATCCAGAATATCGTCGATGTAGGTGTAGTCCCGGCTGGTGGTCCCGTCGCCATAGATGGGGAGGGGCTTCCCGGAGCTGAGTATCCGGGCGAACTTGTGAATGGCCAGATCGGGGCGCTGGCGAGGTCCGTAAACCGTGAAAAAGCGGAGGCAGGCAATGGAGATGCCGTAGAGGTGATGCCATGTGTGACAGAGGAGTTCCCCCCCCTTCTTGGTGGCAGCATAGGGAGAGATGGGGGTGTCCACCGGGTCGGATTCGGCAAAGGGGACCTTGGGGTTGTTGCCGTACACCGAGGAGCTTGAGGCGAAGAGAAACCGGCGCACCCCCGCTCCCCGTGAGGCTTCCAGGACATTGAGGGTGCCGTCGAGATTGACCTGGGCGTAGAGGCGAGGATTTTCGATGGAGGGGCGAACACCGGCCATGGCAGCCAAATGGATCACCACTTCCGGCGCGCTCACCCGAAAAACTTCTTCCAGAAAGGGGATGTCCCTGATGTCCCCTTCATAAATGAGCAGGTTCCTCCCCAGGCGCCGGCTTGTCTCCCGGACCTCTCGAATATTTCGTCGCTTGATGGCCGGGTCGTAGAAGTCGTTAAAGTTGTCCACGACGCCGAGGTCATGACCAAGCGTCAGGAGCCGCTGGCAGAGGTGAGACCCGATGAATCCGGCACCGCCGGTGACAAGAATATTCATGTGAAGGGGATTCCTTTCCGAGCTATCCTATTCCAGAACAGGAATGGCGTTTTTACCTGCCTTGACAGCCAGTTCCTCGGCGGCGGACAGTTCCAGGTGTTTTCCGACTCTTACCCGGTACATGATTCCCTTATCCTTGAGAACCCACTCGACGATATACGCCGGTAATCCGGAATCGATGAGCCGCTCCTTGATCGCTTCAGCATCGCTCTTTGACTGATAGGAGGCCACCTGGACCACGTACCTTCCCTTTGATTGGGCCTTACGCGCCTGATCGACTCCCGAGGAGGGGGAAGTTACGGGGGGAGGAATCGCGGACAAGGGAGAACTCTTCGTCGACGGTTTCTCCGGAGGGGGAGTGTCGCGACGCTCCGGAGAAGCCGGTGCCGGCGCCGCAGGGCTCTTGGCCGCCGGTGGTGTCGGACGTGGCGGGATGGCGGGGACGGTCGCCGGACGAGGGGGTGGAGCTGCCTGAGTGGTCGCAGGCTCTTCAGGCTTGGCAGGATTCAAGCCGGTTCCCAGGATCGCCTTTCCCGAGGGAAGGGTCTTATAGAAGGAGAGGTTCGGATCAAGAGGACCGGTAACCGGCGCCGGCCGGCTCGGCTGGGGAGCGGTGGCGGGGGTCGTCGCTGCGGCGAGTTTCTCGGCATTGACCCGCTGGGCATTCAGCTCCTGGCGGGTCGGCTTGAACATGAACCAACCGCTCCCCAGGCCGATGCCGAATCCCGCAAGTATCCCTCCCAGGGCGATGAGGATAAAATAGAGCGCCATCCCCTGCTTCTTGGGGCGGTTGGTGCTGTTGGTCACCGTTCGTCGTTCGCTATAGTCCCTCATGGCCCACCTCTTTACTACATGGATTCGGGTGCGGAAATGCCAAGCATTGCCAGCCCGTTCCTCAGGGTAGTGGTGACGCACGACAGGAGGAACAGTCGTGCACCGGTGAGGGGGAGGTCATCGGTAATGACCCGGTTCTTGTTGTAGAAGCCGTGAAAGAGCCCGGCCAATTCCTGCAGGTAGCCGGTGACCCGATGGGGTTCGAAGGATGACGCTGCTCCGGCCACCAGTTCCGGGAAACCGGCCAACTGCCTGATGAGCGCCAGTTCCTCCGGCGATTCGAGTCGCTCCACCGCAGCCTCCCGGAAGGGGGGCGCAGTGAACCCTTTTTCGGCGGCATTGGCGAAGATGCTCCTGATCCGGGCATGGGCGTACTGGACGTAGTAGACCGGGTTATCCAGGGTCTGCTGTTTGGCCAGATCGATGTCGAAGACCAGTTGCGAATCCGGTTTGCGCATGACGAAGAAGAAACGGGTTGCGTCACGCCCCACCTCGTCGATAAGATCCCGCAGGGTGACGTAACTTCCGGCCCGCTTGGAGATCTTGACCTCTTCACCGCCACGCAGGACCGTTACCATCTGGTGAAGCACATACTCGGGCCATCCCTGGGGTATTCCCGCATCCAGCGCCTGCAGACCGGCACGGACCCTGGTCACCGTGCTGTGATGGTCGGCCCCCTGTTCGTTGATGACCCGGACGAAGCCCCGCTCCCACTTGCTCAGATGGTAGGCCACATCGGGGACAAAGTAGGTGTAACTCCCGTCGGCCTTGCGCATCACCCGGTCCTTGTCATCGCCGAAGTCGGTGGTGCGGAGCCAGAGGGCGCCATCCTGTTCATAGGTATGGTCGTTGCCGATGAGGCGCGTTACCGTCTGCTCCACCCTGCCGCTGTTGTACAGGTCGGACTCCAGGGAGTAGACGTCGAAGCGAACGTCAAAGGCGGTGAGGTCCTGGTCCTGCTCCCGACGCAGGGAGGCCACGGCGAACTGCCTGATGGCATCCAGATCGTCCGCGTCGCCAACCGCCGTCACCTGTCGGTCGTCGGCTTCCACCGTCTCCCGCGCCAGATAGGCCCGGGCCACATCTCCGATATACTCCCCCTGGTAGCCGTTGGTCGGCCAGCGGGGATCGTCCGTCTCTATTCCCAGGCAACGGGCCTGTACGGAAAGCGCCAGGTTGGCGATCTGAGCGCCGGCGTCGTTGTAGTAGAACTCCCGGGTCACCTCCCATCCGGTGGCGGCAAGGAGTCGGCAGATAGTGTCGCCGATGGCTGCCCCCCGACCGTGTCCGATATGAAGCGGCCCGGTGGGATTGGCGCTGACAAACTCCACCTGCACTCTCTTCCCGGATCCGGCGGTGGAATGCCCGAAGGCGGTACCTTCCGCTTCTATGACCGCCAGGGTCTGCTGCCAGGCGGCATCCTTCAGAAAAAAGTTGATAAAACCGGGGCCGGCAATCTCCACCCGCTCCAGGATACCGTCCCCCTGGGGAAGGTGGGCCACCAGTGCCAGGGCTATGGCCTTGGGAGATTTTTTCTCCGGCCGCGCCAGGGTCATGGCCGCGTTGGTGGCAAAATCGCCATGTCCCTCCTGCCCCGGGACCTCCACTACAAAAAAAGGGATCTCCCCCGAGGTCAGGGAGTTGTCGGCGAAGCAGGCGTTCAGGGCCTCTTCCATGAGCCGACGGAGCTGCTCCTTCATGGCTTTCCCCCTTGGTCTTTGTCTGCTTCAGGTTCCTTCAGCGTCAGATCCCGGCAATAATCGGGGCAGCGGGCGCCACCGTCGGACACACAAAATTTCTTGGCGCAGTGCTCCCGCCAGGCACAGATGGCGCAATACTGTCTGCCGCTTGAACTGCTCATACCGGTAATCTCCTTACTACGGATTAGTATCGGGATTGTGAATGAGAGGAATCATACCAGAAGCAGCCCCCCCTGTCGACAAGGCATTGCTTCCCGGGAACGAGAACAGGTTTTTCCGGTGGAGTAAAGGGGTGACTCTTCTCTTCATGGTCAACGATGCTTCAGGGTCTGGAAGCGGGGAGGGGGGGTGGCGTCGGATCTCCTTGTCTCCGTTGTAAGCTCCTATTCGGCGGCTCTCCATCGGTCCTGGTGAATCACTGAGTCAATGGCTACGCGGGGGAGCCAGCCGATTTTCTCCAGTTCGGGCTTCTCATGGAACTGGGAGACGTACCCCACGCAGAGGTAGGCGATGGGGACGATCTGCCGGGGGATTCCCAAGGCCGAGCGGAGAGCCTCATGATGGATGATGCTGACCCAGCCGACCCCCAGATTTTCGGCGCGAGCCGCCAGCCAGAGGTTCTGTACCGCACAGACGGAGCTGTAGAGGTCCATCTCCGGGTTGGCGGTGCGACCGATGACCACCGGGCCATGGCGCGAAGGGTCACAGGTGATGCAGATCCCCAGGGGGGCTTCGGTTATTCCTTCCAGTTTCAGCGTCCGGTAGATCTCCCGCTTCTCCCCCTCGAACAGGGCGGCAGCCTCCTGGTGGGCAGTAATGAACCCCTCCTTGATCCTCTGTTTCACTTCCGGATCTCTGACCACGATAAAATCCCACGGCTGCATGAAGCCGACGCTGGGGGCATGATGCGCCGCATCCAGAATTCGGGAGAGAACCTTCTCCGGGATCGGTTCCGGCAGAAACTCGCTCCGGACGTCACGTCGGCCATGGATCGCTTTATAGACTGCGTTACGTTCTGTTTCTGAAAAGATCATGGGATGATACTCCGTAGGCACTCTGCTTCTCTTCAGTGGTGAGAGGAGCTGCGGCGAGGTGTGACGGCGCTTTTCTGAACCGTAGCGGTTTTGCCGGAAAACTGGTAGATGATTTCATTGGGACGCACCAGTCCGAACTCTTTCCGGGCGATACTTTCCAGATACCGCCGGTCGGATTTCAGCGCCTCGATTTCCCGTTTAAGCTGCTCATTTTCCGCCTGGATCTGGGCGGCTTTTTTCCGGATATCCTCTTTTTCCTGGGCCAGGTGGTGGATACGCAGGACTCCCTGTTTACCAAAAACGGTAAAAAACAGGATAAAGAGAATTATACTCGCGGGAATAATATAATAACGTAAACTCATCGGTCAGGGATCAGTCAATCAACTTGCCGATACTCCGCCATCTGACCCAGAAGTGCTCATTATCCCATGACCAGTATTTTATGAAGGCAAGCCCCTTGACCTTGTCGCTCTTGACGAACCCCCAGAAGCGGCTGTCGTAGGATCGGTCACGGTTATCCCCCATCATGAAATAGGAGCCGGCAGGAACCTTCACCGGGCCCATGTTATCCCGGGGGTTCTGCTCCTTGGGAAAGAGGTCCTTTTCTTTATGAACTTCGTGGGGGTTATCGTAGAGGAGGCCATTGACATAGACCTTCTTCTCCTTAACCTCCACGGTATCCCCGGGGGTCCCGATCACCCGCTTGATGAAGTCCTTACTGGCGTCTTCCGGGTATTCGAAGACGATGACATCTCCCCGTCTGGGGTCGCGCAGCTTGAAAAATTTCTTCTCCACCAGGGGGACCTTCATCCCGTAGATGAACTTGTTCACGAGGATGTGGTCGCCGATGGCCAGGGTATCCTCCATGGAACCGGAGGGGATCTTGAACGCCTGGACCACCAGGGTCCGGATGATGAGCGCCAGGATGACGGCAACGATGATCGACTCGGCATACTCCCGGGCGATATGCTTCTTTTTGGGCTGGTCGGCTACGGCTTGGGGTGCCGCAGCGGTTTCATTCTCTTCTGCCATGGGATAAATCCTTTACCTGTACTTTTTAGTCTTCCACTTTGAGGATCGCCAGGAACGCCTCTTGCGGCAGCTCCACGTTCCCCACGTTCTTCATCCGCTTCTTCCCTTCCTTCTGCTTTTCCAGGAGTTTGCGCTTTCGGGAGATGTCGCCGCCGTAGCACTTGGCCAGAACGTCCTTCCGGAGCGCCTTTACCGTCTCCCGGGCGATGACCTTGGCGCCGATGGCCGCCTGGATGGCCACCTCGAACATTTGGCGAGGGATCAGCTCCTTCATCTTGGCCGCCAGTTCCCGACCACGGTAGTAGGCCTTGTCCCGGTGGATGATGAGGGAGAGGGCGTCCACGCTCTCGCCGTTGATGAGGATATCCAGCCGGATAAGGTCGCTGCGCCGGTAGTCCAGATGCTCGTAATCCAGGGAAGCATACCCCTTGGTGAGAGATTTCAGCCGATCGTAGAAATCCAGGACCACCTCGTTGAGGGGAAGCTCATAGACGACCATGACCCGTGCGGGGGTAAGGTACTTGATCTCCCGCTGGGAACCCCGTTTTTCCTCACAGAGGGCCAGAACTCCCCCCACAAATTCATTGGGAACGTGGATGGAGGCGAGGATGAACGGCTCCTCCACATAGTCGATGACCCCCGGCGACGGGAGCTGAGTGGCGCTCTCGATGGTGAAGAGCTCGCCGCTGGTCTTGTGGACCCGGTAGACGACGGTGGGGGCGGTGGTGATGAGGTCCAGATTGAATTCCCGCTCCAGCCGCTCCTGAATGATCTCCATGTGCAGGAGTCCCAGGAAGCCGCAGCGGAAGCCGAACCCCAGGGCCAGGGAGGTCTCCGGCTCGTAGGAGAAGGAGTAGTCGTTGAGTTTCAGCTTGGCCAGGGCGTCCCGGAGCTGTTCGTACTGGGCAGTGTCGATGGGGTAGAGCCCGGAGAAAACCATGGGCTTGACCTCTTTGAACCCCTCCAACGGCTCCTGGCACGGCTTGTGGAAGAGGGTCACGGTGTCGCCGATCTTGGCGTCAGCCACATCCTTGATCCCGGCGATGACGAAGCCCACCTCACCGGCGGAGAGTTCGGGCCGCTCCACCATGACCGGGGCAAAGACCCCCACCTTCAGCGCCTCATAGCTCTTCTTGTTGGACATGAGGAGGACCTTGTCCCCCTTTTTCAGCACTCCGTCGATGATCCGCACCAGGATGATGACCCCCTGATACTGGTCGTACCAGGAGTCGAAGAGGAGCGCCTTGAGAGGTTTGGCCGGGTCACCAACCGGATGGGGGATTTTCCGGACAATCTGTTCCAGGATCTCCTTGATGCCGATTCCGGACTTGGCCGAGGCGAGGACCGCGTCGTGGGCGTCGATGCCGATGATCTCTTCGATCTCGTGGCGCACCCGTTCCGGTTCTGCCGCGGGAAGGTCGATCTTGTTGAGGACGGGGAAAACTTCCAGGTTGATGTCCAGGGCCAGATAGACGTTGGCCAGGGTCTGGGCTTCCACCCCCTGGGAGGCGTCCACCACCAGCAGTCCCCCCTCGCAGGCGGAGAGGGAGCGGGAGACCTCGTAGGTAAAGTCCACATGGCCGGGGGTGTCGATGAGATTGAGGATATAGTTCTGACCGTCGTCGGCCAGATAGTTCAGCCGGACCGTCTGGGCCTTGATGGTGATCCCCCGTTCCCGTTCCAGGTCCATCTTGTCCAGAAACTGCTCTTTGCTTTCCCGGTCGGAGACGGCTCCTGTGTACTCCATGAGCCGGTCCGCCAGGGTGGACTTGCCGTGATCGATGTGTGCAATGATGGAAAAATTGCGAATACTCTGAATGTGCGATACCGCCATGTCCGCCTTGTACTGCTGGAGATTAATCGTGGAACAATAGCCGAATGCCGCCGGATTGTAAAGAATTTTCGGGGGAGGGGAGCGAGAGGCCGGACAACTTTTCAGTTTCCGAATACATCGGAAAATACGCAGAATATGCAATTAATTTATGATACTTTTTACAAGTTCGTTGGCTATGGTGGGGCTTTCCAATCGCATGATGCTTTCTTCAGCGCCGCCGAAACTCAACAGATTGATACTTCCGTACCAGACAATTCGTTGATCCATTATCGCAAATTTCTGATGGATGTTTGATCGGAAAGTCAGCGTCACACCGGCGTCTTCCAACAGATCGAAGGAAGCCTGGAGTGCGGTTACGTCCTTTCCCTTGAAATCCTCAAGGGGCCTAGTCACCAGATGAACCTTCACCTTTTTTTCAACTGCGTTCTTCATGCAGGGGAGCATCTGACTAGTGCGCTTTCCGGTGACAAAGGGGCTTACGATGAGAATTTCACGAGCAGCATTCGCCATGTCATTGGCATACACGGGGAGAAAGTTGCTCTTGTCAAAGATAAAGTCTATGGGGTCCGAGGCAATGCTTTCACCCTTGGCCTTGTAGCCGATGGCTGCGTAGCCGTTAAGTCGCCGACTGTACATCCGTTCCAGTTTCTTCACGCGAACATCCACGTAATCGTAGATCTGCACCTCGCTCTTTTCTTCGAAAAGTCGGTGGAGTCGTCCGGCATACTGCTGCAACGTCCCTTTCCAGGATATGGGCATGGCCAGGAACAGGGTGTCCAGGCGCGGTTCG
>CAIUWK010000083.1 GCA_903902855.1 uncultured Geobacter sp.
ATGAGGCCGTACGAACGGGCGATGTCATCATTCATGACCATTACTGACAGTGCAGACAAAGCCCATGTTTTGACTGTTGGATGCAATACTTTCGTGAGTGCATCTTGCAAGGGAGGAAGCCACTCTGCCTTGTGACCCTTGATTACTAAAATAAGCTTAAAATCAACAATTGATAGATCAAGAGTTTTAAATTGCTCTGAAAGTTCGTTATGAGCAGTGCTGTGACGATTCAAGCATGCGGCCACGCCCAATACCAACGCGTTGTTCAATTTTTCTTTAATTTCGCATATGAACTCATCAAAACCCGGGAAGGTATCCGGGTGTGGTGAGCTGGATTTTGCCTCGATCACCCACACTGTTGGCGGTTTGCCCGTTTTATAGCGTAACAATATGAATTCCGCCATCTGTACATTTTTTTCAATTTTTTTGTACGTGACACTCTTCTCGATGTAAAAGCAATGCCCGTCAATAAATGGACCGAAAATCATACCAGATTCAATGATAGGCATATTCATCTGAGCGCCAACTCAACTTCTTCTTTGTAAAGGCGTATTGATTCATTGATGATCGGGTTATCCGGCATACCGTCTCGTAAATCCATAGTTTCCCACCCGTTATCACAGGCCGAAATAACAGGAATGGAAAGATTATTTTCCTGAGCAATAAGAAATAACTTTTTCACGACAAAGTACGAGTGGCTCGCCATAAAGAACTGAATACCTCGATCGGCAAGCATTGCAATGATATCCATGAATTTTGAAATAGCTGCTGGGTGTAGAGCAGATTCAGGTTCGTCGATAAATATGATGGAATCAGGATCTAAATAGCGATTGCCGAGTAACGTGTCAAGAATCGCAATTTTCTTAACCCCCTCCGCCGTTACCCCGATGGGAAACTTCTGGTTTCCTTTTTTGAAGAGCCACCGACCGGAATATTCGTCAAATTCAACTTTACCTTCAAGAATCTCTTCCAAACTCTGGCGTGACTTGGCAAATTCGGAATAATTTTTACCACCCTTAGGCGACTGTCGAAGAGCCCGAGCAAGATCAAGATACGTGTCGTCAAAACCAAATAACTTGTCCTGTTCACGGGATTTCAAGATGATGTGGTGAAGCGACAGAATTTCTTTTGCCGGCAAAAAAATTGAATTGCTAACGCGTGGCGGAACATGGCTTTCAAGTGACGAGATACTTTTTACAGTATCCTTGCCGAACCCATAACTGAAACTGCAGTCATTTACCGTAATCTTGCAAGAGAGCGGCGAATCAGCTCCTTTGCTTACCAAATCACCAATTTTTTCAGGTTGAAACGTCCAATACAGCTTTTCCGCCAAAATTTCTGCCGCACTCCGCTGATCATCACCACGTTTATATTCTTCCACACTCTTCATGGAACTGTAGAGGGATTTCAACAAAAATGTTTTCCCGGTGCCGTTGGCCCCTATAACGAGATTGATCTTTCCCATTTTCTGCCATTTGATATGTTGGAGCGGCCCAAAATTCTTAATTTCTACTTTGTTGAGCATTTGCGTGTCTCCAGAGATTCAATTACACAGTCCAAGGCATATTAAGATTAAAAATAATTTTCACTTCCCAATACAAAAGCTGCTGAAGATAACATCCAGGATCTCGTCTGGGGTGGTCTCCCCAGTCACCGTTCCCAAAGCTGACAGAGCATCCCGCAGGTCGATGGCCAGAAGCTCCAGATCCGCCCCGGAAGAGACGTTCCGGAGAAACAGCTCCAGCCGACTACGGCACTCCTGAAGCGCATCGTGATGCCGGGTCCGGGAGAGCGCCACATACTCCCGACTGTCAATGGCGGCACCCTTGAGAAAGATCCGGTGGATGGTATCCAGGAGATCATCGATCCCGTCACCGGTTCGGGTGGAAATCCCCAGGTCAGCCAGAGAGTCCGGTGAAGAGGGAAGAGTCGGCAGTTGGGGAAGGTCGGACTTGTTCCTGACGATAACAAAGGGTCGTCCGGCCAGATCAGCGAGAATCAGTTCATCGTCTACGTCAGGAGGACGGGAGCCATCCAGGACAAAGAGAATCAGATCGGCGGTTGCCAACCGCTCCCGGGCCAGTCGAATCCCCTCCCCTTCCACCGGATCACTGCTCTCCCGAATCCCCGCCGTATCCATGAGCCGCACCGGCAGCCCCTTGATATTGACGATCTCCTCGATGAGATCCCGCGTCGTGCCGGGAATGGCGGTGACGATGGCCCGTTTCTCCTTGAGGAGGGTGTTGAGGAGGCTGGACTTCCCCACGTTGGGCTTGCCGGCGATGAGAACCGAGACCCCTTCCCGCAGCACCCGCCCTGCCGAGAAGCCGTCGATGAGCCGCGTCACCTCCTCACGGGCTGTAGCAACCGAACTCCGGATTCGCTCCAGGGAGGCCACATCGATATCCTCTTCCGGGAAGTCGATGTGCGCCTCAACCAGTGCCCGGGCAGTGACGAGAGCGCTCCGGATATCCCCCAGTTGCAGGGAGAGCCGCCCTTCCCGCTGATGCTGGGCCAGAGAGAGGGCCGCCTCGCTCTTCCCCCGGATAATGTCGATGACCGCCTCGGCCTGAACCAGATCGATCCGTCCGTTGAGAAAGGCCCGCTTGGTGAACTCTCCCGGCTCGGCCAGTCGTGCCCCTGAGCGGAGCACCACGTCAAGGAGCCGTTGCACCAGGAGCGAACCACCATGACACTGGATCTCCAGCAGATCCTCCCGGGTATAGGAACGGGGCGCCCGCATGAGCACGACCATGACCTCATCCAGGGTATCACCGGTGGCGGGATCAATCAGTTCACCATAGGAAAAGCGGTGGCTTTGCAGGCCACCGCTTCCGGAAAGTCGTATGAGTTGTGCCGCCAGGGCCGGGGCATCGGGTCCGCTGACCCTGACGATGCCGATCCCCCCCTCGCCGGGGGGGGTGCTGATGGCGGCTATGGTATCTTCTTTATACAAGGCACGACTCCCTTTTTATACCTTACAACTCTTAATATGAGCCTGTCCACGGTTGTCCTGTTGTCTGTAACCCCTCCTGTCCTCACTTTATGTAAGGGGAGGGACGTACTGATGAATACTACGGATAACGTTCCCCCTCTTAAGATAAAAGGGGGACAGGGGGAGTTATGACAAATCTTAGGCCAGTTGCTTGTTGATATAGTACTGCTGACCGATGGTAAGGATGTTGTTCACCAGCCAGTAGAGAACCAGGCCGGAAGGGAAGCTGAGGAACATGAAGGTAAAGACCACCGGAAGCATGAGCATCATCTTCGCCTGGGTCGGGTCCATCCCCGCATTGGGAGTCATCTTCTGCTGAATGAACATGGTGACCCCCATGATGAGTGGGGTCACGTAGTAGGGGTCCTTGCCGGAGAGATCCATGATCCAGAAGAAAAACGGCGCATGGCGCAGCTCGATGGAGAACATGAGCGACTTGTAAAGGGCAAAGAAGACCGGAATCTGCACGACCATGGGGAAACAGCCCCCCATGGGGTTGACCTTGTGGGTCTTGTACAGTTCCATCACCGCCTTGTTCATGGCGTCCCGATCATTCTTGAACTTTTCCTTCAGCGCGGCCATCTTGGGCTGAAGCTTCTGCATGTCCTTCATGGACTTGTAACTCTTGTAGGTGAGCGGGAAGAAAAGAACCTTGAGAACCACGGTGACGATGATGATGGCGATGCCGTAGTTATGGACATAACCATAGAGAAATTTGAGGACATGGAGCAGCGGCTTGGCCAGGGCCGAGAACCACCCCAGATCAATGGCCCGCTCCAGATCGTTCCCCTGGGCCTTGAGAATCTCCAGATCCTTGGGACCGAAATAGAGTTTTACCTCCCGACTGACCTCTTGGCCTGGATTCACCGATACGGGGGCAAGGGAAACGGTGGTGATCTCCCTCCCGGCCGGGTTCTTGGCGATGGCGACCTGGCTGATATCATTGTTCACCGCAAGGACGGCACTGAGAAAGTACTTGTCATCAAAGCCGGTCCAGAGAATCGACTTGTCATACTGCTTGGGACCCTTGGCCAGGTCCTTGATCAAGTCGATCTTCAGGGAGCTGTCGGTAAAGGTGACCCCACCCATCTGCTCGAACCGGGTATCATTGTTACGGGGGATGGAAGGGTTGTTCAGGAGAAGGCTGATGGTCCCTTCCTGCCGGGCAGCGCTTCCGTTCTGCAATCGCTGAGTCAGCATGATGCCGTAGGAATCACCCTGAAAGGTATAACTCTTCCGGACCATGATCCCCTGGGGTGAAATCCAGGAGAAGAGCAGCTCCTTCTTATCTCCCCGGGAGAGTGTTATCTCCTCGGCGTTGACGTTATAGATGGCGGAGGGATCAAGGGCGATCCCTTTGGCATCGGTGATGAGGCTGTAGTTATCCGGTGACTCCTCACCCACAAGGGTGATCTCCTTGCCGCCGGCCCCCACATTCTCACGATAGTTCTTCAGAACCATCCGCTTGAGACTTCCCCCTTTGGTGGAGAAGGTCGCCCGATAAAGGTCGGTCTCAACCCTGATCTCTTTTACGGCAAGAGTCGTGGGAGTGGGAGTAGAAGAGGATACCCCCGACACCGCCACCGCCTGTTGGGGGGACGAGAGAGCCGACGAAGAACGCTGCTGTACCACCTTGACCGACGGTTTCGGCGCAGGGGGGTTGATATACGTGGAGAAAACATAAAAGACGGCGATGGAAAGTACCACCGCCAGCAAGGCCCTTTTTTCCATACTGTTACCTCATGCTCTACCTGACGGGATCATACCCGCCGGGATGAAAGGGGTGGCACTTGACAAGACGCACTATGGTCAGGCCGAGACCTTTGAGTAGCCCGTATTTTTCCAGTGACTGAATTGAATAGGATGAGCAGGTGGGGTAAAAACGACAGGAACTGCCGGTGAACGGTGAGATGAACCGCTGATAGCAGCGTATCAGTGCGATGGGGAGGGAGCGCATCATCTGGGCTTGGACACCACCTGCCTGAAGGCCTTTTCCAGTTCCACGCGTACGGCATCGACGCCAAGCAGCCCCGCCCCTTTACGGGCGATGATACTGTAGTCGGCAGGGGGTACGGAAGCGGCGTGTCGGCAGACTTCACGAACAAGACGCTTGACCCTGTTGCGCGTCACGGAATCTCCCACCTTGCGGCTCACCGTGATGCCGAAGCGGAAACAACCATCCGATCGATGGCGATAAATAAGGAGAAAGTGCGACTGATGCACTTTACTCCCTTCATGGGACAAGAGAAGAAACTCGGCCCGTTTCCTGAGTCGCAGCGTGGAAGGAAAGCCGAAACGGGCCGTCATCAGTTACTTGGAGGCAATCTGTACCGACAGACGCTTGCGCCCTTTGGCGCGGCGACGCTTGATGACAAGACGCCCGTTTGCCGTAGCCATCCGAACAAGAAAACCGTGGGTCCTTTTTCTGCTGATATTACTGGGCTGAAAGGTTCTTTTCATGGGTATGTAGTCTCTCCTGAGGAATGTGTTCCGCTCTGTATTGGTAAAGCGGTATTACTAACCATTTTTTCTAAAAAATGTCAAGATCAAATTTATGACAGTGGGTAATAAATAGCCTTGCAAATCACCATTTCCTCTGGTAGTGTACAGCCTCGCTCACCAGTCCCCGCTTGCGTACAAGGTCATTTTTTATCCCTTAACTATCTAATTCAATTGCATATTTAGGCTTATCAACAACTGTTGATAAGCCTGTGCAAAAGCCCGCCTCAAAAGGTTCTGGTCATGGATACCGTCTGGCTCAGCGCCCGCTCCAATATCGAAAAAGTCCTTACCCCTCAGAACTTCACCAACTGGATCAAACCCATACGGGTACACAGTCTGCGGAATGATATCCTGCTCCTGCAGGTACCTGACAGCTATTTCCGTGACTGGATCCGTGAAAACTATCTGGGACTGATCCAGGAGGCGATCTCTTCCGTCTCCTCTTCCCCCCTGCAGGTGGAACTGAAGGTGATGACGACCATAGCACCGGCCGCTCCCCAGGAGATTCCCCGTGAGCCGACTGTACCGGAGCGGGTCGATCGGGTGGAACGCGCCGATCCTCCAACTATCCTCAACCCGTTCTATACCTTTGACTCCTTTGTCTGCGGCGCCGGTAACCGGTTTGCCCATGCCGCGGCCCAGGCTGTGGGGGATAAACCGGGAACCAACTATAATCCTCTGTTCATCTATGGTGGAGTCGGCCTGGGAAAGACCCATCTTCTCGTGGCCATCGGGAACCATGTTCTCGCCCATAACAAGACGGCGAAAATCTCGTACTACTCCTCAGAAAAATTCATGAATGAGATGATCAACTGCATCCGTTACAAGAAAATGGATGAATTTCGGAGCAAATTCCGAAAGGCGGATGTCCTGCTCATCGACGACATTCAGTTCATGGCAGGAAAAGAGGCTACCCAGGAAGAATTTTTCCATACCTTCAATACCCTCCATGACGCCCATAAACAGATCGTGGTAACCTCGGACAAGATACCCAAAGATATTCCCGATCTGGAGGAACGTCTCCGCACAAGATTCGAATGGGGATTGTTGGCCGATATCCAGCCCCCTGACGTGGAAACTCGTATCGCGATCCTGAAAAAGAAGGCCGAGCAAAACAACATTCCTCTTCCCGATGATGTTGCGTTCTTTCTCGGCTCCTACGCAGCCACCAACGTTCGGGAATTGGAAGGAATGCTTCTGAGACTGGGAGCTCTCTCCAGCCTTACTAAGATAGAGATCTCTTTGACCATGGCCAAAGAAGCTCTCAAAGAGATCATCGTAGACAAATCGAAGGATGTCACCATAGAGTTGATCCAGAAACAGGTCTGCGACCATTTTCACCTGAAACTCTCGGAGATAAAATCGGACAAGCGCCTTAAAAATATCGTCTACCCCCGCCAGATCGCCATATTTCTCTGCCGGGAACTGACCAAGGCGTCCTATCCCGAGATAGGCGAAAAATTCGGAGGCAAAGACCACTCCACTATTATCCACTCTGCAAAAAAGATAGACAAACTTATCACCACCGACACGAGCCTCAAGGAGACGGTAGACGGCCTGAGAAAGGCACTCATAACCTGAGCATGCAGTGTGGATAACTTGCTCCTTTTTTTTCTGAACAACATGAACTGTGCATAAACCTGATAAGCGAGCAAAACCGTCACTGAGATATCCACAGCTGTTTAAGCAATAAAAACAGTTATTTGTCACGGTTTTCACCGAATCCACAGCTCCCTACTAACTACTACTGAAAATCTTAAAAACATAAAAGATAGAGCAGCATGTTCATAATAAAAGAAAACAGATGGAATTCGAAATACCCAGGTAAACATTTTACCCCGCCTTACAAAAACAGTGGGTATCGTGGAAAGCAGTTGAAAAAAACACTCATAACCTGAACATGCAGTGTGGATAACTTGCTTTCTTTTTTTTCAAAAAACTTAAACTGTGTATAAACCGGATAAGCGAGCAAAACCGTCACTGAGATATCCACAGCTGTTTAACGAATCAAAACAGTGACTTGTCACAGTTTTCACCGAATCCACAGCCCCCTACTAACTACTACTGAAAATCTTAAAAACATAAAAGATAGAGCAGCATGTTCATAAAGGAGGACGTATGGAATTCAGAATACCCAAGGAAACATTTTACCGCGCCTTACAAAAAATCCAGGGTATCGTGGAAAAGCGAACGACCATGCCGATACTCTCCAATGCACTCATCGAAGCCCGTGAAGGGGGGATCGAAGTCATTGCCACCGATCTCGACGTGGCCATGAAGAGTTTCTATCAAGCCACCACCATACAACCGGGTAAAATTACGGTGGCTGCAAAAAAACTGTGCGAGATCCTCAAGGAGCTTCCCGACGAAGAGGTACACTTTTCGACACGGGAAAACGACTGGGTAGACATCCGTTGCGGCAAGGCACAATTTAACCTGGTCGGACTCTCGCCGGACGAATTTCCCCTACCACGCATCAGAGAAGACAATCTCATCACCCTGCGCAGCTCCCTCATCGGAGAGATGATAGAAAAAACCTCCTATGCCATCTGCACCGATGAGACCAAATACAATCTTAACGGCGTCTTTGTTCAGGCAAGGACGGAAGGAGATCGGAACCTCATCAAGATGGTGGCCACGGACGGACATCGCCTGGCCCTGGTATCTCGAACCATCGAAGGAGACGTGAGTCCGGAACTGGAAAAAGGGGTCATCTTTCCGAGAAAAGGGATCTACGAGCTTAAAAAAATGAGCGAAGAAGAAAACGGCGAGATGATGATCGGTTTCATGGAAAACAGCGCCGTCATCAAGAAGGGAGACACAGTGGTGGTCATGCGATTGGTGGATGGAGAATTTCCGGACTACAACCGGGTCATACCCCAGCAGAACAACCGCTCCATCAAGATCAATCGGGACGATTTCCTCCATACCCTTCGTCGCATGCAGATTCTCTCCAGTGACAAATTCAAGGGTATACGACTCAATGTAACAGAAGCGAGGATGGAGATCTCCTCCAGCAACCCGGAACTGGGAGACTCCCGAGAAGAGATGGAAGTTCTCTTTGAAGGAGAAGAGCTGGCGCTTCGATTCAATGCCCGCTATCTCATCGATGTCCTTACGGTCCTTGACGGCAACCAGGTAGAACTCGTGCTGAGAGACGAACTCTCTCCGGCCATTATCCGGAGCGATGTCGATCCGGAGTTCCTTGCCGTCATCATGCCCATGAGGGTATAAGCAAGAAGCAGGTTAAAGGTCCAAGGTGAAAGGTAAAAGGACAACTCTCGCGAGTCATGTCAACTCAGATTCCGTGAGACGATCATGATCGTCAAGAAGCTCGTGTTCAGCTCCTTCAGAAATCTGCAAAAAACCGATTTTTCACCCGGTGAAAGATTTAACGTCTTTCACGGCAACAACGGCCAGGGTAAAACCAACATACTGGAAGCGATCTACGTGCTGGGAACCATGAAATCCTTCCGGCATGCTAAGAATCGGGATCTCATCCGCTGGGAAGAACCGTTTTCCCTGCTGAAGGGGATCATAGAGAAAGATCGAGTAACCAGAGAAGTTACTCTGCTCATAGAAAAAGAGGGGAAAAAGGCAAGAGTTGACCGTAAATCCCTGGAACGGCTCTCGGATTTTTTCGGTTGTCTTAATGTGGTTGTCTTCTCACCGGAAGAGCTGGCCATGGTTAAAGGGACGCCTGAACTACGACGTCGCTACCTGGATCGGGCCGTTTTCGGAGCAGAACCGGACTACCTCTCCATTCATCATGACTACACGCGGATTCTCAAGAACCGCAACGCCCTGCTAAAGAGCGGCAAGCGTGAAGGGCTGGAGATCTGGAGCGAAAAGCTGGTTGAAACCGGATCCAGGGTGGTGATGAAGCGACTCTCCTGGATTCAGGGTATCCGGGAATTACTCCAGGAATTTCATGAAGGTATTGCCGGCAATGGCTCCAGAGTGGATCTGCTCTATCGCTCTCAACCAGGCGGCATACTGACGGATGGAGCCGGCTATGAAGAGCAGTTACGCCTCTCACTCATCAGAATGGCCGATGAAGAGTTCCGTCGAGGCACCACCCAGGCGGGAGCTCATCGTGACGATCTGGAGCTGCTTCTGGACGGGCGAAGCATCAAACAATTTGCATCCCAGGGAGAGCAACGTTCCTTTGTCCTGGCCCTCAAGATGGCGGAGATAGAGTATCTCCACCGGCTCCATGGAAATCCCCCAGTCCTACTCCTGGACGACATGACCTCGGAACTGGATGGCCACCGGAATAGGAACCTGCTCCATTT
Organism: uncultured Geobacter sp.; assembly: GCA_903902855.1. Taxonomy (GTDB): domain Bacteria; phylum Desulfobacterota; class Desulfuromonadia; order Geobacterales; family CAIOGM01; genus CAIOGM01. The sequence goes on from CAIUWK010000083.1 coordinate 9,793, forward strand.
TCTGGAAGAGAAACAGATGCAGGTCTTCATCACGACAACAACCCTGGAGAACCTGAATTGGGGAAACCGGGAAAACTATCAGATATTCCCCGTTGAAGAGGGGAAAATCATTCATTGAGGTACCCATGACCGACGAACAGATCAATAGCGATTACGGTGCGGACAAAATTAAGGTGCTGGAAGGGCTCTCGGCGGTGCGAAAGCGCCCTGCCATGTACATCGGCTCCACCTCCGCCCAGGGACTCCATCACCTTGTCTATGAGATCGTGGACAATTCCATCGATGAGGCATTGGCCGGTCATTGCGATGCCGTATCAGTGAGTATCAACAGCGACGGCTCGGTGACGGTGGTGGACAATGGCCGGGGAATTCCCACGGACATGCATCCCACCGAAGGGAAATCGGCGGCGGAGGTCGTCCTCACGGTGCTTCATGCCGGCGGCAAGTTCGACAACAGCTCCTACAAGGTCTCCGGCGGTCTGCACGGCGTAGGGGTATCCGTGGTCAACGCCCTCTCCGCAGTACTTGAGCTGGAGATCCGCCGTGAACATAAGGTCTGGCGTCAGACCTATCATCGGGGAGTGGCGGAAAAACCGCTGGAAGCGTGCGGCGAGACCAAGAAGCGGGGAACCAAGATCACCTTTTTTCCCGATGCGGAAATCTTCGAAACGGTGGAATTCTCCTTTGACACCCTCTCCCAGCGACTCCGGGAAATGGCCTTTCTCACCGCCGGAGTCCGGATCAAGATTCGAGACGAGCGGACCGAGAAGGAACATGATTTTTTCTATGAAGGGGGAATCTCCTCCTTTGTGGAGTATCTGAACCGGAACAAGACCCCGCTCCACCCCAAGCCGATCTTTTTCAAGGGAGAAAGAGGGGGGGTAGAGATCGAAATCGCCATGCAGTACAACGACTCCTATGACGAAAAGGTCTTCTCCTTTGCCAACAACATCAACACCCACGAGGGGGGTACTCACCTCATCGGCTTCAAGGCGGCCCTGACCAGGACCATGAACAGCTACGCCAACGCCAACAACCTCCTGAAGAACGTCAAGGTGGCCATTTCCGGGGAAGATCTCCGGGAAGGACTCACTGCGGTGATCTCGGTAAAGATTCCCCAGCCCCAGTTCGAGGGGCAGACCAAGACCAAACTGGGAAACTCGGAGGTGAAGGGGTACGTCGAAACTCTCATGAATGAGAAGCTGGCCACCTTCCTGGAGGAAAATCCCCAGATTGCCAAGAAGATCCTGGAAAAATCCATCGATGCTGCTCGGGCCAGGGAAGCGGCGCGTAAGGCTCGTGACCTCACCCGACGCAAGGGAGCCTTGGATGTGGGGACTCTCCCCGGCAAGTTGGCCGACTGTCAGGAAAAGGATCCGGCGCTCTGCGAACTCTTCCTGGTGGAAGGTGACTCCGCCGGCGGCTCGGCCAAGCAGGGACGGGACCGGAAGTACCAGGCCATTCTGCCGTTGAAGGGGAAAATACTTAACGTGGAGAAGGCCCGCTTCGACAAGATGATCTCCTCCCAGGAAATCAGGACTCTCATCGCGGCCTTGGGAACCAGTATCGGCAAGGACGATTTCGACATTGCCAAACTCCGCTATCAGCGAATCATCATTATGACCGATGCCGACGTGGACGGCTCCCATATCCTGACGCTCCTCCTCACCTTCTTCTTCCGGCAGATGACGGAGTTGGTGGAGCGGGGGTACCTCTACATCGCCCAGCCCCCCCTCTACAAGATCAAACGAGGGCGCAAAGAGCAGTACCTGAAGAACGAACCGGCCATGCAGAACTATCTCCTGGAAGAGGGGACCGATGCCATGGTCCTGACCCTTGATGATGGGGAGCGGACCCTGCGGGGGAGACAGATCATACCGCTCCTGCGGCAGGTGATCGACTTCAAGACGGTTTTTGATAAGGTGGTGCGCAAGGGGATCAATGAAGAACTCCTCCGGATGCTCCTGAATGTGGGGGCAAAAGGGGGGATTGAAGAGCTGGCCGACCTGGAGCCGTATTTCAAGAAGATGCAGGCCAAGACAGCCGACTTCGAATACAGCATCTCGGAAGAGCGAGTAACCGTAAAGATCGGCAATCTGCATATCCGGCTGGACCGCCACTCCCTGGAAGTCCTCGTCTCCCACGAATACGCCCTCCTCTTCGAGAATTTCCGGAAGATGCGGCAGGCCCTGGGGACAGAGAAGGCCACTGTCTCCAACGAAGGGAAGGAACTTTTTATCACCGAAGATCCCGAGAAGATTCTCACCTTCTTCCTCGATACGGCAAAAAAAGGACTCTCCATCCAGCGGTACAAAGGTCTGGGGGAGATGAATCCGGATCAGCTCTGGGAGACTACCATGCATCCGGAAAATCGGCTGCTGCTCCAGGTAAAGATTGAGGATGTGGTGGAATCCGAGGAGATCTTCACGGTTCTCATGGGAGATCAGGTGGAGCCCCGGCGGGAGTTCATCGAGAAGAATGCGCTCAACGTTTCGAACCTGGACATCTAGCCAAACTTACATAATCGGCATTTGTCGCCTGTCAGGGTACTGTTCCCTGACAGGCGCACTGATTTTTACGATTACGTGCAAAAAACCGTGAGAAATGACAACAACACCCCAAGGGAATACTGTGAAAAAATTCAAGCTGTTTTCGGCTATTGCGCTCGTCACTCTACTGGGAATCGTTCTCTATTATTTTTTGGCGATACCTGCACCTCACGTGTCATTGACCCCTGATACCGGTTTGATCGGCGTCAGGCGAGGGTTTAGTCTGAAACTGGACGCACAGAGAGGGGTTCTGAAGAAACTCACGGTAACCGCGGTACAGGCTGACAAAAAGGTCTCTGTTCTGGTGAAGGAGTATCCTTTCGGCAGCCATCAAGCCTCGGAGAGTTTCGACCTGGCAAAGAGCGGCTTGCAGGAAGGGGTGTTCACCCTGCAGGTCACCGCATCCACTGCCCCCCCCCGTTTCGGTGCCGATAAGAGTACCAACCTTACCGGCTCCTTCACACTGGAGAATAAACCGCCGGAAGTGGCGATCGTGAGCATTGCCCACAATATTGTCCAGGGTGGGGTGGGACTGGTCGTCTATACCGTCTCCAAGGAGGTCGAAAAGAGCGGGGTGGTATTCAATGAGAGGTTTTTCCCGGGATATCGGCAGAAGGGAAATAATTACGCCTGCCTCTTCCCCCTTCCCTTTGATCTCGACCCCGGCAAATTCGTACCCACTCTGCTTGCGGTGGACAAGGCCGGGAATGAGCGGCTCGTGGTCATCAGCTATCACCTGATAGCCAAGAGCTTTTCCACTGACAAGATCAATCTGAATGATACCTTCCTCGCTAAGATCGCCGCCGAGTTCAAGGACAAGTTCCCGGAAGCGAAGAGCCCCCTGGAAATATTTCTTAAGGCAAACCGGGACGAACGGCAGCAGGACCGTAAACAGCTCAACGAGTATGGGCAGAAGAGCTCTGCGGCGCCGCTGTGGTCAGGGACTTTTCTCCGGATGCCGAACAGTGCCCCTCTGGGCGGATTTGCCCAGGCTCGAACCTACCTGTACCAAGGGCAAGAGGTTGACCGGCAGACTCACCTGGGTTTCGATCTGGCGTCCCTGGCCCATGCAACCGTGCCGGCCGCCAACCGGGGTAAGGTACTCTTTGCCGGCAGTTTCGGCATCTATGGGACCTGTATTCTGCTGGATCACGGGTTGGGGTTGCAAACCATCTACGGACACCTGAGCCAGTTGAGCGTCAAGGCGGGTGATATGGTAGAGAAGGGGCAGATAATCGGGAACACCGGCGTTACAGGGATGGCCGGTGGAGATCATCTTCACTACGAAGTGCTGGTTTCCGGGCAGTCGGTCAATCCCATCGAATGGTGGGATGCGCATTGGTTGAAAAATAACATTACGGGCAAACTGGACACAGCCGCAGGGATCGCAGTAAAGGAAGTCGCACCTAAGGCTCGCAGTATTCGTGTGGTTAAAAGCAAGCTCAGCACGAGGAGTCACCACAAAAGGTGAACACCATAACCAGGACCGACTCGTCACCCAGGCAATCGTTCCAGTAATTTTTGACATTGCCATAGTGACGGTATATAGTGCCAGCTTATTGAAACGTTTTTACCAAATTAAACTATCAAGATCCTCCTCGAAATTAAAGCGATTGGGAAAAAGAGTTCGGGAGCAACTATCGGAAACAACAAAATATCTCACTAATGAATAGGACCGGTGAACAGTGTCAATTCATGCCCGTTCAGCGGTATGGTCTCACTGAGCATAACAACTAAAGAAAAGGAGATTGTTTATGCGACGCCTCATCGTTTGTGCTGATGGAACTTGGAATAGGCCCGACCAGGAAGACCACGGTCAGTCTTCACCAACCAACGTTGTCAAGATGCAGCGTGCTGTCCGATCAGTTGCATCGGATGGGATGTCGCAGATCGTGTCTTACCACTCTGGCGTAGGCACTGGCGACGTGCTTGACAAACTGCTAGGCGGCGCGTTTGGTGAAGGATTAGATCGTAACATCCTGGAGTGCTATGAGTTCGTGGTAAACAACTTCTATTTGGGGGATGAACTTTATTTCTTCGGGTTCAGCCGCGGCGCGTACACAGCGCGTAGCCTGGCGGGGCTGATCCGCAATTCCGGTGTCCTCCGACAGGAGTACGCGAGCATGGCAAAAGAAGCGTTTACCCTGTATCGCGACCGTGATCCGGCGAAGCACCCCAACTCGGACGCTGCGATGAAGTTCCGCGAAAGTTTCTCCTACGATGTAGATATAAAGTGCATTGGCGTCTGGGACACGGTGGGCGCTCTCGGTATTCCCATCGGAATAATCGAGAAGTTCTCGGCACACAAGTACGCATTCCACGACGTGGCGCTGAGCAGTCACGTAAAAATCGCATTGCACGCCCTTGCAATTGATGAACGCCGCAAGCCTTTCGTGCCGACGCTCTGGGAGCAATCCAAGGAAGACGCGGATCAGAACAGGAACTGGCTTGAGCAAGCGTGGTTTGCCGGCGTTCATTCGAACATCGGTGGAGGTTACGCAGACGCAGGTTTATCGGACATCGCGTTCCTTTGGATGGTGGATCGTGTGAAGAGCATGTGCAAACTAGAATTCAACGATGACTACGTCAAACAGATCGCCCGTCCGTTGCCCCTCGGCCGTCTGCAAGACTCAATGACGGAGGGATACAAGTTGCTCGGCGAGTTTGAACGGCAGATTGATGAGGCGCGAGAGGCGAACGCCGCTCGCGGGGTTCACACGTGGGAGTACGTACACGAGGACGTGAAACCGCGCATGCAGGACACAAATTACATAGCGCCAAACCTCAGAAAATATGCCAACCGCACAAATCCCCTACCCGAGTTCGCCAGGGCGCGCGCCGCAGGAGAGGCGGTGCGCGAAGGCTAAGAATCTTTCAAAATTGCTGCCGAACGAGTGGATCAACCTGACCGCCGAGTCGTTATGGGAAGTTGTAAAAATAAGGGACGATAGAAATAGGGAACGGTGGTGATGAGTTGACGTCGAATATCGATTAGTCAACAAGTCACCACCGTCTGCCGCCGTCCCATCTGCCGCCCACGTCCACCCTGCCCGCCCCCTGCCTGCAAATTCATGATTGAAAGTTGAAATTATAAAAAGCATCTGTTCGGGGATGACCCTCCATTTCTCCAGCTCCTTCCCCCAGCGGGGAAAGTTGGGAGGGGTAGAGATAACGGTGACGAGGCGCAACCCCTGCGAGAGTGAAAATTGTTTTTATTGCCGGCGTGAGTATGGTATATTCACACGCTTGTTTTGCATGGACTCCTTCAGTCCGTAACCGGCATCCGCTTAACTCAACACCATCCAGACAGGGGTTTGAATGCTGAACCAGACGAACAAGATATCGGTAAACATCGAAGATGAGATGAAACGGTCCTATATGGACTACGCCATGTCGGTCATCATCGGCCGGGCACTCCCCGATGTCCGTGACGGCTTCAAACCGGTGCACCGGCGCTGCCTGTACGCCATGTACGACATGGGGAATGACTGGAACAAACCGTACAAGAAGTCGGCCCGTGTTGTCGGCGACGTTATCGGTAAGTACCATCCCCATGGCGACTCGGCGGTGTACGATACCATCGTCAGGATGGCCCAGGATTTCTCCCTCCGTTATCCCATGGTGGACGGCCAGGGAAACTTCGGTTCCGTGGACGGAGATTCGCCGGCGGCCATGCGGTATACGGAAATCAGGATGTCTCAGGTCGCCCATGAGATGCTGGTTGACTTGGAGAAGGAAACCGTGGACATGGGGCCCAACTATGACGACTCCCTCCAGGAGCCGCTGGTCCTCCCCGCCAAGATTCCAAATCTTCTGGTAAACGGCTCCTCGGGTATCGCCGTGGGGATGGCCACCAATATCCCCCCCCATAACCTGACAGAGGTCATCGACGGGATCATCGCCTGTATCCGGAATCCGACCATTACCTTCGAGGAGCTGCTGGAACTGATCCCCGGTCCCGATTTTCCCACCGCCGGTTTCATCTATGGCCGGGAAGGGATCATTTCCGCCTACCGCACCGGTCGAGGCATCATCCAGATGCGGGCCCGGGCACGGGTGGAGAAGCAAAAAAAATCCGAGCGCGAGTCCATCATCGTCACCGAGATCCCCTACCAGGTGAACAAGGCCAGGCTCATCGAGAAGATCGCCGAGTTGGTGCGGGAGAAGAAGATCGAAGGGATCTCCGACCTGCGGGACGAATCCGACCGGGACGGGATGCGCATCGTCATCGAGCTGAAACGGGACGAAAATCCCCAGGTCATGCTGAACCAGCTCTACAAGCATACCCAGATGCAGTGCTCCTTCGGCATCATCATGCTGGCCATCGTGAACAACCGTCCCAAGGTGCTGACGCTGCGGGAGATCATCCGGCACTTCATCGATCATCGTCGGGAGATCATCACCCGACGGACCATCTTCGAGCTGAAAAAGGCCGAAGCCCGCGCCCATGTGCTGGAAGGGCTCAAGATCGCCCTGGACTGGCTGGATGCGGTCATCGAGCTGATCCGCTCCTCCCGGAACCCGGCGGAGGCCAAGCTGGGGCTCATGGAGGGGAAATTTGCCGATCCCGAATTCCTCACCCGGCTGGAGCTGCCGCGGCCGGACGGCTATGAAGACGCGGTCCACCTTTCCGACATCCAGGCTCAGGCGATCCTTGACATGCGGCTCCATCGGCTCACCGGCCTGGAGCGGGACAAGATCATGGACGAATATAACGAGGTGCTCCGGATCATCGCCCGCCTCAAGGAGATCCTCGGCTCCGAGCTGGAGGTCCTCGATATCATCGTGACGGAACTGGGGGAGATCAGGGATAAATTCGGCGATGCACGCCGCACCGAGATCATCGCCCAGACCGCCGAGATCACCCTGGAAGACACCATCGTCGAGGAAGACATGGTGGTGAATATTACCCACACCGGTTACATCAAGCGGAGCGCCGTCTCCCTCTACCGGGCCCAGCGCCGCGGGGGGAAAGGGAAGACCGGGATCAAGACCAGGGACGAGGACTTCGTGGTCCACCTGTTCATCGCTTCCACCAAGGATTACATGCTCTTCTTCACCGACGCCGGGAAGGTCTACTGGCTCAAGGTGTACGAACTCCCCGAGGGGGGACGGGCTACCCGTGGGAAGGCCATCGTCAATCTCCTCAACCTCTCCCCCCACGAGAAGATCTCCGCCATTCTCCCGGTGCGGGAGTTCTCCGAGGACAAGTACATCATGATGGCCACCAGGCTGGGAGTGGTGAAAAAGACCAACCTCAAGGAGTACTCCAACGTCCGGGTCGGCGGGATTATGGCGGTGAACCTGGACGAAGGGGACAAGCTCATCGCGGTCTCCCTCACCGACGGAAAACAGGATGTGCTTCTGGCCTCCAAGAACGGCAAGTCCATCCGTTTCCGTGAAGAAGAGGCCCGCCCCATGGGGAGGGTCACCCGCGGAGTCCGGGGGATGAGCCTGGAGGGGGATGACGTGGTCATCGGCATGGAGATCGTCAACGAGATGACCGGCTCCACCCTCTTCACCGTCACCGAAAACGGTTTCGGCAAGCGGACCGAACTCACCGAGTACCGGCTTCAGTCCCGTGGCGGCAAGGGGGTCATCACCATCAAGACCACCGACCGGAACGGCTGCGTGGTGGATATCAAGCAGGTCACCGACGAGAACGACCTGATGCTCATCAGCGACCAGGGGAAAATAATCCGGATCTCCGTGGCCCAGTTCCTGGTTATCGGCCGCAACACCCAGGGGGTGCGGCTCATGGTCACCGAAGAGGGTGAGCGGCTGGTAGCGGTGGCCAAGCTGGCAGAGAAGGATGAGACGGAAGATGCCGAGGAGGCGGACGAGGAGATCGATGAATTGATCGCCGATGCCGATATTTCTGAAGAAGAGTAGATAATCATGCCCAATCTCAAGATAGACCGTACCCTCCAAGAGCGGCAGAGCATCCTGAATCTGCTGGAAAAGCTCAACCGTGACTCCATCACCGTGGGTGAGATGGAGGATATCGGCATGAAGCTCCAGAAGGAGGGGCGACGGGCGCTTCCTCCTCTGGTTCGTAAACTTTGGCGTGAAAAAAACGGTGACCTCATCTCCCGGTACGCCTATCTCCTGGACTTCTTTGAGGATGAAATCTGGCTTGACCAGCTTGTCAGGATCACCCTGACCCGTAACGATCTGGAGACCGATGCCAAGTCGGCCTTGCTGGCGGCCCTGGAGAATTACGGCATAGACGTGACAGCCCCCCCCTTCAGCCGGATACTCCATGAGGTGGGGGGGCCGCTGAAGCTGACCTTGCCGCGGGTCCTGAACAAGGGGGAACAGGGGTACATCCTCTTCATGGATGATTTCTGCGGCTACCCCGTGGAGGTCCAGTGTTCCATCATACGGGAGCTCCCCGAGGTGGATGATCCCCGGATTTTCACGCTCTACGGCATGCTGCTCGGCTTTGATAATCCGACTCTGGTCCGGGAGACCCTGACCACCCTGGGTCGGACCCGCGACCAGCGTTCCGTCCCCCTGCTCCGCCGGTTTATCGGTAAAGAAGATCCGGAGCTGGGCCCTCTGGCACAACGGAGCCTCAAGAGACTCGGTTTTCTCGGCTTCGACGTGACCGCCGACTCCCTTGATCCCTACCACGACTCCTTTCACGCCGCTTTCGTGACCCCCTTTGACGGTACGGGAAACCGCTCCCTCTGGATCTGCCGGGAACGTCGGGACGAGCCGCTCTTCGATCTTCTCTTCCTCCAACTGCACGAAGGGGAGGGAATCCTGGATGCCATCAGCTACGGTGGACTGGGGGTAACCGAATATGAGGCGCTGCTCCAGGAGATCGGCGAAGAGGAGCGACTCCTCCCGGTGGCCCCCGCCTATGCGCTCCAGCTCATCGCGGACGCCCTCTACCTGAGCCGGGAGCAGGAGCTGGATCTCCCGCCGGAATATTTCGTCCGGAGCGCCATGTTCGGCGATCGGCTGCTCCTCCCGCTGCTCCGGATTCCGAATTTTGATCGGTACGATCTGGAGCGGATCACCGCCACCCCCCGACGTCTCACCGAGAGTGCTCAACTGCTGGATGACCCGTTTTTCTGTGACTGGTTCCTGGCCACACCCGCGGTCTACGACCTTGCCGATGAATGGGGGCCGGTGATGGCAGCGGCGGACAGGCATGAGCGGGAGCATGCGGTGTTGGCCAAGGGGCTCATCGAACGGTTCTGCCGGGAGCTCATTGCCCCGGACCTGGACCGGATTACCCGGCGGCTCTTCCTCACCGCCGATCTGATGCAGGAGAGCGGTGAAGAGAAGGAGCAGGTGGAGCGAACCCTGGCGGTGGCGCTGAGTATCTCCGGTTCCCGACTTCCCCCCCATGCCCATCCGTTTCTCCGCCGGTTGGCACTGGAGAGTCTGGAAGCGGCACGGGAAGCCCTGGCCGAGGGGTACGATCTCCGTACCGATCCGAACCTTGATGATTTTGATGAGTAAAGGGAGCTGTCATGAGTGAGCGAATCGGAGTCATCGGAGCCGGGAGCTGGGGAACGACCCTTGCCGATCTCCTGGCCCGCAAGGGGCATGAGGTCACCCTCTGGGGCTTTGAGCCGGATCTGGTGGACGAACTGCGCGCCACCGGGGTCAATTCCCGCTTTCTTCCCGATATCCCCCTCTCACCGCGCCTGAAGTACTCCAATTCTCTCCCCCAGGCGGCGGCGGATGCCGGGCTGCTCCTCTTCGTCTCCCCCACCCAGGTCATGCGTTCGGTGCTTCAGCAGCTCCTCCCCCACCTCCCCACCGGTATTCCGCTGGTCAGCGCGTCCAAGGGGATCGAACTGGAGACCCTCCTTACCATGTCACAACTCTTCCGGGAACTCCTCCCCCCTGCCCGGCACCGGGAGATTGCGGTCCTCTCCGGACCGAGCTTTGCCCGTGAGGTGGCCCGGCAGATCCCCACGGCGGTGACGGTGGCCGCCACGGATGACGCCGTGGCCCGGCAGGTACAGAGGGCCTTTACCACGGACTGTTTCCGGGTCTATACCAATGGCGATCTGGTGGGGGTGGAATTGGGGGGGGCTATCAAGAACGTCATCGCCCTTGCCGCGGGTATCTCCGATGGTCTCGGCTTCGGTCACAACACCCGGGCGGCCCTCATTACCCGGGGGCTGGCGGAAATGAGCCGCCTGGGACGGGCTCTGGGGGCCGATCCCGCCACCTTTGCCGGTCTGGCCGGGATGGGGGATCTGGTTCTTACCTGTACCGGTGATCTCTCACGGAACCGGAGCGTGGGACTCAGGATCGGGCAGGGTGAGAGCCTGAGCGCCATCCTGACCTCCATGACCATGGTGGCGGAGGGGGTCAAGACCGCCCAGTCAGCCTGGATGCTGGCGCAACGCCATGGGGTGGAGATGCCCATCATCGAACAGGTCTACCGGATCATACATGAGGGAAAATCGGCAAGACAGGCGGTCATTGAACTGATGACGAGAAATCCCAAGGCTGAGGGGGTGTGAGATCGGAATGAAATTTCGGACAGGAATTCGCTTCAGACTCTTCGTCTCTTTTCTCTCTATCCTGCTGATATTATTTTCACTCCTCTGGTTACGCACGGCCAGGAACCTGGAGAGTTCCCTGGAAGAGATCATCGAGAGCGAGCTGGATTCCGATCTCCGCTATGCCTGGCATGAGTATTTTTCCGTTGCCGAACAGTTCCGCTCCTCCCTGCAAGAATCCGCCACATCCCCCCAGGTAAAAGAGTTCATCCAGGGCCGCGATGCCAAAGGATTGACCGATTTAGCGAACCGATATCGCAAGAGTCAGGAGAACGCGGACCTGCTGCTCTTCGTGGACAGGAGCGGCCGAATTCTTGCCGGCGCCGGGAGCGGAGGTTCGGGGGAGCTCTCCGGACTTACTGCCATCGTGAGCCGGGCGCTTGGGGAACGGCAACCGGTGAGCGCCACAGAGACGGTCTCGTCGGCGCTCCTTTGTGACGAAGAGCGGCAACGGCTGGGTGGCTCCTCCGGCGTCAACAGCCCGGTGAAACAGATACTCCTCCTCACCGTGGTCACGCCGGTGAGCGGTGACGACGGACGGATCATCGGTGCTCTGGTGGCCGGAGAAGTCGTCAACCGTAATTCCCGGCTGCCGCTTCTTGTCCGGAAGATTTTCGGCTCCGACGTGGAGATCAGTATCACCCAGGGGAGAGACAGGATCGCCGGCAGTCAGGGAGAACGGGCTCCCGTGGTCATCTCGCCGAAAATCGTGAAGAAACTGGAGGAGGGGCTCTCCTACCGGGGGAGGGCGAGCCTGGGGAAAGAGATGTTTCTCACGGCGTTCCAGCCGCTGACCAACAGTACCGGGCGGACCGTCGGCTCCCTCGCGGTGGCCCTCTCCCTGGAATCCTACGGCAATATCAGGAGTAATCACCTCCGGAGCATGGGATCTGCGGCCATTATCGGGGTGATACTTTCCCTTGTCGTCTCCTGGATCGCCGCCCGGCAGTTGACCCAACCGCTGCGTGCCCTGGCCCGGAGTACCGTCAGGATCAGGGAAGGGGATCTGAGCCGGCAGGTGGAGATCCGCTCCGGTGGGGAGTTGGGTGAACTGGAGGAGTCGTTCAATGCCATGACGGACGCCCTCCGGCAGCGGGACGTTACCATCAGGGGGCAGAATGAGGAACTCCGGGGACTCAACCGGGAGCTGGAAGAGCGGGTGGCTGACCGGACTTCCGACCTGCTGCGGGAAAAATCGCGGCTGGAGGCTATTCTGACGAGCATGGCGGAAGGGCTCATCGTGGTGGATCGGGAGAATCAGGTCGTGCTTCTCAATCCGTCCGCCCAGAAGCAGTTTGAAACCATTCCCTCCCGAATCATCGGCAAGCCCCTGGAGATGCTCTGCGAGAGCGAGAGCTTTTTCCTGCTGCTCAATTACCTCCAGAGCGTCCAGGTGAAGGCTTCCCGGATTTACGTGGTGGAGGAGCGGGTCCAGGCGTGCGGCAAGGAGCTGATCTTCAGGGTTTCTCCCCTCATCGACAGTAGCGGGAGCTATTCCGGCATGGTCCTGGCCGTACGGGATGTCACCGCCGAGACTGGTATGGAAAAAATGAAAGGAGAGTTCTATACGGCGGTTTCTCACGAATTCAAGACGCCGCTGACTTCGGTGAAGGGGGGGCTGGAGTTGCTTCGGGGGAGCAACCGGCTCACCGACGTTCGGGAACAATCGCTTTTGAACATATGTCTGCGTAACACCGAACGGCTCATCGAACTTACCGGAGAGATCCTGGAGATCGCCCGGATCGGCGCCGGAAAACTTCTCTTCGTCATGGCGCCCATACGGGTGGCCGAGCTCATGGAGTTGGCCCTGGCCGAGGTGAGTGAGGCTATTCGGAGTCGCGGTATCCGTATTGAGGTGAACCTGGATCCGTCACTCCCCTCCCTGTTCGGCGATGGGAACCGGTTGGTCAAGCTCTTCTCCAACCTGCTGGCCAATGCCGTGGGGGTATCACCCGCCAACGGCAGCGTCACTATCACCTCCGAGGGATTGGGTAATTATCTCCAGATCTCCATAATCGACCAGGGGACCGGCGTCAACCGGCCGGGCAGGATGTCCAGTTGGGACAGTGAAGAGGTGGCGGGGACCGGACTGGGGCTGGCTCTCTGTCTGGAGATCATCAAGGAGCATCACGGCAGGATCAAGTATCTGGTGGGACAAGACGGCGGGACGATTGTGAAGGTTACCCTGCCGTTGGGAGAGGAGCGAGAGCATGTCGGATAGAATTCTTATCGTTGATGACGAATCGGATATCGCGCTGATCCTCAGGCTGCATCTGGAAGATGCCGGATATGTCACCATGCGGGCCCGTGACGGCATCGAGGCGCTGGATATCCTGTCCAGGGACTCCTTTTCCCTGATGCTGCTGGACATCAGGATGCCCCGTATGGATGGTATGGAGGTTCTCCGCCGGACCTGTGAACTGTATCCTACGCTCCCCATCATCATGATGACCGCTCACGGCAGTGAACCCATCGCCGTGGAGGCGATGAAGCGGGGGGCCTGCGATTACATTGCCAAGCCGTTCAACTCCGACGAGCTCCTCAAGAGTATCCATCAGGTACTCAGCCTCTCCAAGAGCCGGCAGGAAAATCGGGTGCTTCTGCAGCGGGTTGAAGAAGAGCGGCAGAAAACCGAGGCGATCCTCCAGGGGATGGCTGATCTCCTGGTGGCGGTGGACCGTGAGGGGAGGGTGATAACTCTGAACCGGCGGGGGGTGGAGCTGTTGGGTATTTCCCGGGAAGAGGCCCAGGGGCGGCTCCTGAGCGAGCTGATCCGGACCGATATTCCGGTGGAGCAGCTTCCCAGCCAGGCGGTGCTCAAGAGTGGCGAACCATGCCTTGATGTGGCGTTTGTTCTGCACTCGGTGCAGGGGGATATCCCCATGCTATCCAGCGGCACCCTGTTGTACGGCCCCAATGGAGAAGTTGCGGGGAGCGTCGCCATTGCCCGGGATATCTCGGTCCTGAAGGCGTTGGAGCAGGATAAAGAGGATTTTGTCAGCATGCTCTCCCATGACCTCAAATCTCCCATCACGGCGGTGGTCGGCTCCATCGACCTGGTGCGGGAAGGGCGGCTGGGGCCGGTGAACGGCGAACAGAAGGAGTATCTGGAAGCGGCCATCGAGAGCTGTGACGAGATGGTGGAGATGATTGACAACCTCCTGGATGTCCACAAGCTGGAGGCGGGTAAAATGGTTCTCTCCTTCCGCGGTGAGGAACCCCAGGCGCTGATCACCAAGGGGGTGGCCCGGTTCCGCTCCATGGCGCGTAAGGCGGAGCTTACCCTCACCACCTCCTTTACCCCGGAACTCCCCACCGTGATGGTGGATCGGACCAAATTCCTCCGTCTGCTGGGGAATCTGCTGGCCAATGCCCTGAAGTTCACCAAGGAGGGGGGGCGGATCGAGGTTTCAGCGGAGGAGGTGGATCTTGATCGAGTTCGGGGGCGGATTCCTCCGGCGCTCTACCATCCGGATAACATCCCCTCTGACGGCCATTATCTCATGATGACGGTTCGAGACAGCGGTATGGGAATACCCGAAGGGTCACGGGCCATCATCTTCGATCGTTTCGTCCAGGCTCAGCATCGCCGCCGGACCCGTATCGGAGGGAGCGGGCTCGGTCTCGCCTTCTGCCGGAAGATGATGGACGCCCATCACGGCTTCATCTGGGTGGAGAGCGAGTTGGCCAAGGGGAGCAGTTTCATCACCCTCTTCCCGCTTCCCGTCATGCCGGAAGAGGAGGAGTAGCAATGCCCGCGGCCCTCTCCCTGCAAGGGCTCTCAAAACGGTATGGGACCCTGACGGCGGTGGACCGCTTTTCCCTGGAAGTGGAGCAGGGGACGGTCTTTGGGCTGCTGGGGCCCAACGGTGCCGGCAAGACCACCCTCATCAAGATGCTGACCACCCTCATGAGGCCTACGGAGGGGGACGCCTTCATTCAGGGGCACAGCATCGTCTCCGCCGGAAAGAAGGTCCGGGAGCTCATCGGGGTCGTCCCCCAGGAAAACAACCTGGACCGTTACCTCACGGCCCGGGAAAACCTCGTACTTCACGCCAAGATGCACGGCATCCCCCCCCGGGATTACCGTCCCCGTATCGATGAACTTCTGGAGCTCACCGGCCTCTCCGGCCGCCGGAACGATTTTCCGGACACCTTTTCCGGCGGGATGCAGCGGCGTCTCGTGGTGGCCCGCGCCTTGGTCCACCAGCCCCGGCTCCTCTTTCTGGACGAGCCCACCACCGGCCTTGACCCCCAGTCCCGACGGGCGCTCTGGGATCACGTGCGGACCCTTCGCTCCCGGATGACCATCTTTCTTACCACCCACTACATGGACGAGGCCGACTCTCTCTGCGACCGGATCGTCATCATGGACCACGGCAAATCCCTGGTGGACGGCAGCGCCGCGGAGTTGAAGGCGCGGTACGCCCATGCCCACATCTACGAACTGGAGGTGCGGCGGGACGCCCAGCGGTATGAGGAGCTGTTCAGTTCCCTGAGCGCCGTGACCTCCCTGGAACGGGAACAGAACGCCTTCAGGATAGTTCTTCGGGACGAAGAGTCGTTGAAGCCGCTCATGGACAGCATGGAGAGCGGCGACATCCGGCGGATCTGTCTCGTGGAGCCGTCACTGGAGGAGGTTTTTCTGGATCTCACCGGTAAGGCGGTGCGGGAATGATGCTCCGGGGGGCACTCTCCATCGTCTGGCGGGACCTCATCGTGCTGCGGCGGAGCCTCTTTTCCGAACTGCTGGCCGTGGTGGCCTCGCCGCTGACCCTTTTTTTCGCCTTCGGTTTCGGCCTCAAGGGGTATATCACAGCCGTGGACGGGGTTCCCTATGCCGTCTTCATCGCCCCCGGTCTCATCTCCATGACTGCGGTACTGGCCGCCTTCGAGGAGAGCGCCTGGAGCATGTGGTTCCACCGGCGGGTGCAGAAGACCATCGAAGAGTACCGGGTCACCCCCATCACTGTCTATGACATCGTCGTGGGGAAGCTGATCTCCGGCTTTACCCAGGGGGGGATCAAGGGGGTCGCGGTGGCCGTGGTCATCTTCCTCATCACCCCGTTCCGCTTTCCCCTGCAGAATCTGTCGATCTATCTCCTCTTCATCGCCCTGGGCTCCATGATTTTCTCCTGTCTCGGCACCATCTGCGGCACGGTCATGGACAAGCCGGAAAACATCGGACGGATTCAGTCGGTGGTGATCATGCCCCTCATCTTCATGTCGGGGATCTTCTTTCCCCTTTCCTCCTATCCTCCCTCCATCCTCCCTGTTATCAGGCTCCTCCCCTCCACCGCTCTCTTTGAAGGGGCACGGACGGCGCTCCTCTCCGGCGCGTCGAGCATGCTTTCACTGCTGATTCTCGGGGGGACGGCGGTGGTCATGTTCGCGCTGGCGGTGGTTGTCTTTAATCGAAAGATAGAGGAATGATACACATTTTCGTTTCAATCCGTGAAGGGGAGCGCCGGCTATGCTGACCATGCAGGATATCAAGGGACATTACAATTTCACGGAGGTGGATGCGGAGTTGCTACGCTCGCTTCGTCCTCTGGCAGAGGCCCACAAGGAGAGGTTGACCGGCATCTTCTACGATTTTCTCCTGGGGATTCCGGAGACGGCCAATCTATTGAGGGACGATCACCTGTTGCGGCGGCAGAAGGAGATCCATCAGGAGTGGTTCATGGGGCTCTTTTCCGGACTCTATGACAATAGCTACCATCATACCCTGCAAAGGATCGGGCGCTCCCATGTGCGCACCGGGTTGAATGCACACTTTGTGAATGCTGCCATGAATGTGGTCCGCCGCTTTCTCGTGGAACTGTTACAGGAAAACATTCCGGCGGCGGACGAGCGGCGTGCGTATCGTAACGCGGTGGAGCTGATCGTTGATATCAACCTGGATATTATCAGCGCCTCGTACCAGGAGGAAGAGCTGCAGAAGGTTTTCCTGTCACATAAACTGGAGTCCAAGCTGATCCATGCGGCGGAGCGTTTTACCTACGGGCTTAACCTGATACTGGTGATGGCCTTGGCCGGCGTCTCCCTGGGGGTAGTGGGGCTTTTCATCTGGGATATCGGTCATGTTTTCCTGGGGGATGCGGAAAAGGGGATACTGGGGGCGCTGGGGACACTGCTGATAATCTGGATGATGATCGAACTGATGGACAACGAAATCAAGACGCTGAAGGGGGGTAAGTTCAATATCCTTGTCTTCATCGGCGTCATCATCGTCGCCTTGATCCGTGAAATACTCATCTCGACTCTGCGTCACGACGATCTGAAAACCCAGGTTTTCCTGGCGGGAACTCTCCTGATTCTCGGCATCGTCTATTACCTGGTGGCCAAGAGCCAATCGGAGCTGTCGCACTGAACGAACTTCCGTATCTGCTTGCCCGTCTTACGTCCCGTCATGCTTGATCTTGCACCGGAATATCTGATCGAGGTGCGCCGCATTCTCGAACTTCACCTCCCCGCCCGAACAGTTCGTGCCTTCGGTTCCCGAGTTCGGGGGAGTACGAAGCCGTTTTCCGATCTCGATCTGGCGTCATGGGTGATGTGCCGATCGACGCACGGACCCTTGCCGCGCTGAAAGACGCTTTTGCCGACTCCAACCTCCCCATTCGTGTGGATGTTGTTGATTGGGCGGTGACCAGCGAGACGTTCAAGGGGATTATTGAGGGGGCATTTGAGGTGGTTGTGGTTTGTGAAGAATTATAGACAGGAGAAATGTTCCCTTTGGGTGGATCACCGGTTCGGGCGCGCGTGAACCGGTTAATGACGAGTTGAACAAAATTGAGTGACCCATTCAGATGAATCATAAGACTTATGCCGCTTTTTTGTATGTCTCAAGCACCGACAATGCTGCCGGGTCATGATCGAGTAATATCAGAGCAGTGCTAACCGCCCGGCTGGGCAACAAGTCACCGCTTTCGTATTTCTGGAAAGCCCGAGGGCCGCCGCCGATCAATAAACCTGCTTGTTCCTGGGAGAGATGAAGTTTCTTGCGAATAAGGCGAATTTTTTCCGGCTCCAGCACTCCTTCACACCTAGCCTTAAGGAGATTCAACTTCCGATCAGAAATTTTCATATCCTCACCGGTATGGATGCTTTCCTCTGATTGGTCGCAGTACCAACCGGGCATATCGAAAGTAAGGCTCTTGCCTTTATAGGTAAGAATCATAGGGCGCACCCCACGATACATAGGTACTCCTGTATCCGGACAGACGGGATTAGTCATTGTCTTTCTCCTTGAACGACAACAGCAAAAACTCGGTTATGGTGTCGGCGGTGAACTTAACGTACAGCATGCCCGCCGGTGATGGGACATGATACACGTCCTGCCACAACCTGGAATCGGCATAGGCTGTCATGGATTTATAAAAATGGCTTCGCTAGCATTGTCTAAATTGTGCCCACAATCTCGGCGCGCCCATATCCAAGCGAGGCTGCACTACGAATTGCTGACCCTGTGACGGCAAGCCTTTCGACGGTGGCAAAAGTTGCTTTAAACGCATCAAGATCGTATGTGGGTTTTCGCTTTTCGGCCATGGAACTATATACACCATAATGGTGTAATTGGCAAGGCGAATGTCCAACAAGGCTTACGACCTGCCCGAAAAGCCGGCAGGTCGAAGCTAGTGTCACCTATACTGCACGAACGGTACGGTCATTATTCATACAAATCCGGTTTGGGTGAGAACTTGAAGGCTTGACAAGGAAGAGAGGGAAGGGGTAAAGAAGTTGAGAATAAATGAGTATATGAACAGCTCGGTTTTGTGTTCTAATGTACAAGTGAGTAGCGACGCCTTCATTGCCCTCGGTTCCAATCAGGGGGACCGGGAACTGAATCTGCTTCAGGCCATCGGGGAGCTGGGAAAACTTCCCCGGAGCCGGATCACCCTCCTCTCCGGATTCTACGACACCGAACCGGTGGGAGGAGTAGTTCAGGAGAGCTTCCTCAACGCCGTCCTTCGAATGGAAACCGGGCTTTCCCCCCAAGAACTCCTCACGGAACTGCAGCGGATCGAAACCGGGATCTTTCGAAGGAAGAGAGAGCTCCGGTGGGGGCCGCGCAGCATGGATCTGGATCTCCTCTTCTACGGTGATCTGATCCTGGAAGGGGAGTCGCTGACCTTACCCCACCCGCGACTCCACCAGCGCCGCTTCGTGCTGGAACCGCTGGCCGAGATCGCCCCGGAGTTCATTCATCCTGTGCTGGGGAGCACCGTAATCTCACTCCTCCGGGCGTTGCCCCCGGCGGAGCGGGTCACCAGAATCTGAAGGAGAGACCATGGGCAGGATACTTCTCTTTGCTCTCGTAGGATATTTCATCTATATCCTCATAAAAAAGAGTTCAGCGGGGAAGCTCGCAAAGAAAAAGGAAGAAGCCGAGGAAGAGACGTTCCGTGATCCGGTCTGCGGAGTCTATCTTTCGGAGGGTGACGCCGTGATCGGCAGGCACGAGGGGGAGCGGATTCATTTCTGTTCCATGGCCTGCCTGGAAAAATATCGGGAGCAGGTGGAACATACAACATAACAGGGAGGAAGTATGAAGTTTTTTATCGATACCGCCGATGTGAACGAGATTCGCGCGGCCCACGCGCTGGGGCTGGTTGACGGGGTAACCACCAACCCTTCGCTCATCGCCAAGTCCGGACGCAACTTCAGAGAGGTCATCTCCGAGATTGTTGAGATCGTGGACGGACCGATTTCCGCCGAGGTGATCTCTTTGGACGCCGAAGGGATGGTCCGTGAGGGGTTGGAGTTGGCCGCCATTCATCCGAATATCGTCATCAAGTGCCCCATGACACCGGAGGGGCTCAAGGCGACCCGCATCTTCAGTGACAAGGGGATCAGGGTCAACGTGACCCTCATCTTCTCAACGCTGCAGGCGCTTCTGGCAGCCAAGGCCGGCGCCGCCTACGTCTCCCCCTTCGTGGGGCGTCTGGATGATATCTCCCAGGACGGGATGCAGATCATCGAAGAGATCCGGACTATCTTCGACAATTACGGCTACACCGCCGAGATCATCGTGGCCAGCGTGAGAAACCCCATTCATGTGCTGAACTCGGCCCTCATCGGTGCGGATATCGCCACCATCCCCTACTCGGTGATCATGCAGCTCACCAAGCATCCCCTCACCGACGCCGGGATCAAGAAGTTCCTGGAAGATTGGGAGTCGGTGCCCAAGTAAGTACGATCGCAGGGGCACGGCGTGCCGTGCCCCATGCCGTACCCTACCCTTTCAGCGCCTCCAGTTCTTCCCACCGGTGGTAACAGAGCGCCAGCTCCTGTTCCAGCTCCTCCAGCCGCAGCGTCATTCCAGCCGCCTTCGCTCCCCCGCTCCGGTAGAACTCCGGATCGGCAAGGGTCGTGTGCAGTTTTTCCTGCTCCTTCTCCAGCAGGGCGATCCGCTCCGGCAGGCTTGCCAGCTCCTTCTCTTCCTTGAAGGCAAGTTTTTTTGGCCGTTCCACCGGTGGTTTGGGCCTGGCGAGGGGGGCGGGGTTGCTGGTGGTGGGGGCCTCGGTTGTCCCCGCGGCGGCCTGCCTCAGCCAGTCATCATACCCTCCCACCGACTCCCGAACCTGACCATCGGCGGATACCGCCAGGGTGCTGGTCACCACGTTGTTGAGAAAATCCCGGTCATGACTCACCAGGAGGAGGGTCCCCGGATACTCCATGAGAAGCTCTTCCAGCAGGTCCAGGGTCTCGGCGTCCAGGTCATTGGTCGGTTCGTCCATGACCAGGAGGTTGGAAGGTTTGGTGAAGAGCTTGGCCAGGAGGAGCCGGTTACGCTCCCCACCGGAGAGGATCCGCACCGGGCTTCGTGCCCGCTCCGGTGAGAAGAGAAAGTCCTGCAGGTAGCCGATGATATGCCGGGGCTTGCCGTTGATGATGAGGGTGTCGTTTCCCTCCCCCACATTCTCCTGCACGCTCTTGTCCGGGGCCAACTGGGTCCGCATCTGGTCGAAGTAGAGCACCTCGCGCCGGCTTCCCAGTTTCACCTCTCCCTCGTCGGGGAGGAGTTCTCCCAGAAGGAGCCGAAGCAGGGTGGTCTTGCCGGAGCCGTTGGGGCCGATGATCCCGATCCGGTCCCCCCGAGTGATGATGGTGGTGAGGCCGTTGATGATGTTCCTGCCGTCGTAGCCGAAGACGGCGTCCTCCGCCTCCACCACCAGGGCGCCGGAACGCTCGGCCACCTGTAGCTCCATCTTCACCGAACCCAGCCGTTCCCGCCGCTGCCGCCGTTCGTCCCGCAGCTTTTTCAGAGCGGTGACCCGCCCCTCGTTACGGGTCCGGCGCGCCTTGATCCCCTGACGAATCCATGCCTCTTCCTGTGCCAGTTTCTTGTCGAAGAGAGCCTGACGGGTGATTTCCGCCTCCAGCAGCGCCTCCCGCCGTTCCACGAAGGTGTCATAGCCGCAGGAAAAGGCGTAGAGCCGTCCCCGGTCCAGTTCCGCCACCCGGTTGGCCAGCCGCCGGGCAAAGGCCCGGTCATGGGTGACGAAGATGAGAGTCCTGACGTTTTTCAGGAGAAACTCCTCCAGCCAGATGATGGTGTCGATATCCAGGTGGTTGGTCGGCTCGTCCAGCAGGAGGATGTCCGGTTTGGAGACCAGCGCCCGGGCCAGGAGGGCGCGGCGCTTGGTGCCGCCGGAGAGGATGGCGAACTCCGTATCAGGCTCAAGGGAGAGCCGATCCAGGACCCGATCCACCTCCTGCTGCAGGGACCAGCCATCCGTATCGTCCAACTCCTTCTGCAGGTTCTCCAGCCGTTTCAGCAGATCCCCTTCCCCCCCCGCGGCCAGGAGGTGTCCCACCTGGTGGTATTCGGCCAGGAGTTCTGCCGCATTTCCCATGCCGGAGGCCACCACGTCGAAGACCGTCCCGGAGAGTCCCTGGGGAACCTCCTGGGAGACCAGGGCAACCCGCAACCCCTGCTGGCGGATAATCTCACCGGAGTCGGGAGGGAACTCACCCCCCATGAGCTTGAGGAGCGTTGACTTCCCCGAGCCGTTTCTCCCCATGAGACAGAGCCGGTCTCCCGGTTCTATCTGCAGTGTGGTCCCGTCAAGGAGCGGCGGCCCACCAAAGGCCAGGGTTACGTTACGAATTGTCAGGAGTGCCACGAGTACCTCGATAATAATGAGTAATGGGTGGTCTTACCGATACAGTTCATCATGGCTGCCCAGATCAAGCAAGATGATCTCCTGCTCATAAACCACTATGGTAAGGGTAATCCGGTCGCTGTAGGTGATACTGACGGCTTTGATACCGTTCAGGTTTCCACCAAGTCGTTGATATTTCAGGTGAGGCTGGAATGGATCGTGTTCAAGATCTCGCAGTATGGCAGCGAACTTCTTCCGCAGCTCAGGATGGCATTTGACGAACTTATCGGCCGAGCGAGTAAAGCCGGCGCTCCAGACAAGGATGAACATGTTATTCATCCAAACCCAGCTCTTTGATCAGATCGTCAGCCGTGCCCCGTTTCACCCGCCCCTGCCGAACGTCTTCCAGTGATGCCCGGATGCGGGCATAATAGGCCTCCTGTTCCGCCACAATCAGCTCCTGGTAACGGGCTTCGGAAAGCACCACGTATTGTGGCTGATTGTTCCTGATAACGTGAAGGTCACCTTTGGCAATGAGTTCATCCACGGCGGCAATACCACGCCGCTTGATTTCCTGGGCGGGAATGGCATTCATATACGTTACTCCTTTTAGTGCTCGATACGGTCCGAAAATGATACTCTAGCAGGTACTGATCAGGCAAGCATATTCCGGCACTTCCTCAATTCCCTTCCCTTTGAAAGCGAAGAACCGGCTTGCCGTCCACCTCTACACTTTCCCGGAACATGGCCAGGTGGCGGACCCAGAGGGAGTGATCGCCGTAGAGGCAGCGATAGACCACCAGCAACTCATCGCTTTCGCTGTGACGGGCTGTCCCCATGACCTGATAACAGTTCCCCTTGTAGTGGCGATAGCGGCCGGGTGCAACTTCGTCTGCAATGGTCATGGTGGAACCTCTTTTTTACGCCTTCACGCAGAGCGCGTATTTCAGATACCGCCCTTCGGGAAAGGTAACCGGGTAGGGGAAATCCGCAGGTTGTCCGGCCAGGGTGATGACCCGCAGGTCGCACCCTGCCTGGAGGGCGCCCCGTCGCAGCTCCTTCAGATAGTCGGCCAGCTCCACCTTCTGATGGTTGGATGAGGCGATGAAGAGTCCCCCCGGTTGCAGCAGGGGGAGCGCCGCAGCCAGGAGCTCCGATGTCCCCCCCCGGGTGGTGAACTTCCCTTTGCCGGTGGTGGAGAAGGAGGGGGGGTCCATGAGGATGATGTCGTACTCTTTTCCCCTGGACCGGAGGTCGGCCAGAATCCCCCGACAGTCTCCCATGATGAACTCATGCTGTTTGGGATTGAGCCGGTTTGCGCCGAAGTTGGCTTTGGCCCACTCCAGGTAGGTGGGTGAGACGTCCACCGTGGTCACCAGCTTTGCTCCGCTTGCTGCCGCGGCCACGGAGAAGGCGCCGGTATAGGCAAAGAGATTGAGGAGCCGTTTGCCGTTGACCCGGGGGATCAGGTCACGACGGTTGGCCCGCTGATCCAGAAACAGCCCGGTGTTGAGCCCCCGCTCCAGTTCCACCAGAAAATTAAGGCCATTCTCCCGGACTGTGAGACGTTCAGGAGCGGCGGTGCCGGCCAGGAGCCGGCCGTATTTTTTCGTGTCGCCGGTTGCCTCAAGATCACGGGTACTGCGTGGACGGGTTTTCTCGTAGATCCCTTGTGGCGCAAAAAGCTCCTGCAACGTTCGGGTCAGGAGGGGGAGGTGGGGCCGCCAGCCGCCGGAGTAGAGCTGCACCATGAGGTAGTCGCCATACCGGTCCACGGTTACTCCGGGGAGACCGTCTCCCTCGCCGTTCACCAGGCGAAAGGCGTTCGTGTCCCCCAGGTCGGCATACTCCCGCCGGAGATACGCCGCAGCTTCCAGCCGTATTCGAAGCCAGGCGCGGTCCAAGCTCAGGGGTTCCCGTCCCAGTACCCGAGCGACGATTCGCTCGTCCGGCTCCAGCAGGGCCGTGGCCAGGAATCGATGGTTGGGGTCCACCAGCCCCACCAGTTCCCCGGTCTTTCCTGTCTGCCATTTTTTTGTGTACCCGTCGGCAATGATCCATGGATGCCCCAACTCCAGCATCCGCACCGTTTCCGGCCCGACAATTCTCTCCGTCAGATGTGACAATCTCTCCTCCGTGCCATGGTACAAAAAAAGCCGCACCCTTTCGGGTACGGCTTTTTTGCGTTCTGCGGGAAAGCGGAATTACTTGGCAGCCGGAGCAGCAGCGTCAGCAGCAGGAGCAGCTACGTCTTTTTTAGCTTTCTTTGCTTTTTTGGCTTTTTTCTTTGCAGGAGCTTTTACTTCTTTTTTCACTTCAGCGGCGGGAGCAGCAGCGGCAGCAGGAGCAGCAACGGGCTCAGCGGCGCACACAACACCGGCGAAAGAGAGAGCAACAATGGCGGCAACGATAGCGGAAAGAACTTTTTTCATGGTGAAACTCCTTTTTTTTGTTGTGGGTAACTTCATTCGTACTTATAGCACTATCCATGCCAAGTTTATCAAAACAGCTAACTATATGAAATTGTGTGCGTTATTCTTTCGGCTCCTGCAGGTGAGATTCCGACGCTGCCGCGTATCATCCAGTTGATACCTTATTTCAGGCGAGGCTTGTCTAATAATTGCTAGACCGCTTTAGTTACGGTATGTTGATGACAACCTTCCCCACATGGGCGCCGCTTTCCAGGTACTGCAGCGCCTCCCGGGCCTGGTCAAAGGGGAAGATCCGGTCGATGACCGGATGAATCCGGTGAAGGGAGAGCGTCCGGTTCATATCCTCGAACATCTCCCGTGACCCCACGTAGATGCCGTGGATGGAGACCCCTTTCATCACCGCGGGGAAGGGATTCATCTCCCCTCGCTGGCCGGTGAGGACACCGATGAGACTGATATTCCCCCCCATGCGACAGGACTTGATGGATTGAAGAAGGGTCCCGGCTCCCCCCACCTCGATGACGATATCCACCCCAACCCCACCGGTGAGTTTCAGAACTTGTTTCTCCCAGTCCGGGGAGCTCTTGTAGTTGATGACCTCCGAGGCTCCCAGCTCCCGGAGACGCTCCTCCTTGGCAACGCTCCCCGTGGTGGCAATGACTCGGGCCCCGGCGGCCTTGGCAAACTGGAGGCCGAAGAGGGAAACCCCGCCGGTACCCATGGTGAGTACCGTGTCGCCGCAGGTGAGTCCCCCCTTCTGGAGACAGTTCCAGGCGGTGACCCCGGCGCAGGGGAGGGTGGCTCCCTCTTCGAAGGAGAGATGATCCGGCAGCGAGACGACTCCCTCCTCTCGGAAGAGGGCGTACTCGGCCAGAACCCCGTTGATCGCCCCCCCCAGGGCCGACTTGGGGACCTGGGGAGTAATCCTTCCTGCCGGCCACTCCTGGAAAAAGCACCCCATGACCCGGTCTCCCTCCTTCCAGCGGGTGACCCCACCCCCAACGGCAACCACCTGGCCTGCTCCGTCGGAGAGGGGAACCAGCGGAAAGGGGAGGTTACGGGTGTAGTTGCCGGTGACCATGAGGAAATCCCGATAGTTCAGCGAGGCGGCTTTGATCTTTACCAGCAGCTCCCCCGGTCCCGGCTGCGGGATGTCGCTCTCCACCAGTTTCAGTGCGTCAATGCCGAATTCTCCGTCGATTACGTACCGTTTCATGATTGCTCCTCTCGTTGTTGGTAACCAAACTTTCAGATCAGATTCCGGAGATAGGAAACCAGGAGCCGAACTCCAACACCGGTTCCCCCCTTGGGAAGATAGTGCCTCCCTTTATCCTCCCAGGCGGTGCCGGCGATGTCCAGATGGACCCACTTCTGTGTTCCCACGAACTGCTGGAGGAACCAGCCGGCGGAGATGGTCCCGGCATGGGGGCCTCCGGCGTTCTTCAGGTCGGCGATGTCGCTCTTCATCAGGTCGCCGTACTCCTCCCAGAGGGGAAGCTCCCAGAGCCGCTCGCCGGTGCTCTCACCCGCTTGGCGCAGGGCCGCCAGGAGCTGGGGATCGTTCCCCATGGCGCCGGTGGCGTCGTGCCCCAGGGCCACCACGCAGGCGCCGGTGAGAGTCGCCAGGTCGATGACGGCCGCCGGATTGAACTGCTGGACATACTGCAGGGCGTCACAGAGAACAAGCCGTCCTTCGGCGTCGGTATTGTTGATCTCCACGGTGAGTCCGGAGAGGGTGGTCACCACATCCCCCGGCTTGTAGGCCTTACCGTCGGGCATGTTCTCCGCCAGGGGGATGAGTCCCACCAGGTTGAGAGGGAGTTTCAGCGCCGCAGCCGCCTGCAGGGCGCCGAGAACCGCGGCGGCGCCGGCCATGTCATGTTTCATCAGCTCCATGTTGGGTCCGGGCTTCAGGGAGATCCCTCCGGTGTCGAAGGTGATCCCCTTCCCCACCAGGGCCACTGGTTGAGCACCGTCGGCACCCCCCTTGTACTCCAGCAGCACCAGCCGCGGCGGATGCTGTGACCCCTGCCCCACGGCCAGGAGTGCTCCCATCCCCAGTCGCGCCAGTTCCTCCTGCTCCAGGATCGTGTACTCCATGCCGAACCGGCCGGCGATCTCCCTGGCCTGCTCCGCCAGATAGGGGGGAGTCGCCAGGTTTCCCGGCGCCGTGACCAGATCCCGGGTCATCCGGACCGCGTCGCAGATGGCGGCGGTGGCGGCTGCCAGGGGAGCACTCAGGTCTCTGTCATCATTCTCGAAAAAGAGCGCCGTTACCTCCTTCAGCAGCACCTCCTGGCGATCCTTGGTCTTGTAGCAATCATAGCGGTAGCTCCCCAGGGAGAACCCCTCCAGCGACGCCTCCAGGAGTCCCGCCACCGGAGCCGCCTGGTGGAGGAGAGACGTGGCGGAACCGACCTTTGCGGCCACCAGCGCCTGAGCCGCGACCCCGGCTGCCCGGCGAACCTTCTCCGGAGTAATCTCCTTGAGATCACCCAGCCCCACCAGCAGCAGCCGTTGGGCCGGGAGTGCGCCCAGGGTATGAATCACCTTCACCGTTCCCGGTTTGCCGGTGAACTCCCTGCTTTCGTACATCCGGGCCGCAACCCCTCCCAAGGCCGTGGAGACGGCGTCCAGGAGCGGATTTCCCGCCGGGTCAGTTCCGCAGCCGATTATCAGTGCCGGTGTGTCATATGTCAGCGGATTACCCGCCTTTACGGTAAATTGCATGGCTCACTTCTCCTTCTTCATGGTCTGTCGTTATAACGGCACGATACCCGAATACCGGTTGCGCCGTAAAGGGGAAATCAACACCCTCGGGATTAACTCACACGAAGGCACAAAGGCACAAAGAAAACCTGGAGAGATCAATGTAATGGATTTCAGGGATACCACCGGCGGACGACGAACAGTTTTTTATCTTTCTCCGGCGGTGGAGGGTAGAGGTCGACTCCGCGCCTCACCTTCATCAGTTGAGTGAGCGACCCAAGCAGCGGTTGGAGGATAACGCCGCCGTTGCCCGGTGCACCGCATTGCAACCGGCTCTGGATCACCTCCCCGTTGTCCAGGACGATCATGACGTGGCCGTTCCAGACGATGAGGTCCAGAGGTTTGAGCAACGCGACTATGGCGCGGGGATCCTTGCCGGCCAGGGGGACGGGAATCCCGTAGCCGATCAGAGACGATGTGTTGCGTGGGGTGAAGCCGTCGGTGGCCTCATAGAGCAGGCCGGAGCAGTCCAGCCCTGCCAGACTCCATGCAGCACCGGCGGCAACAGGGAGAGGAGTTGCCGGCGGATAGAGCTTCAACAGCTCCGGGATGCCGTTTCGTACGTTTCCTCCCCAGACGTAGGGGGCCCCCACCGATGATCTGAGCCGGGAGAGAATCTCCTCTTCTGCGGGGAGGGAGCGGAGCCGTTGGGGCGATTGCGCCGTGGCCGGGATGAGGAAGCGGGGGTCCACAAAGTATCCCTTCCTGGCGGGATAGGGGTATTCGGCGGTTGTGACCCTCCAGACAGGAGGAGCACTCCCCGGAACCGCGCCGATGACGGTGAAGAGAGAGCCGGGCGGAGCGATGAATTCCAGGGAGCGGAGCTGACCGCAACGGTCGCTCTGCAGGGTTTTGCCGGACTTTCCCCCGAAGAGTTTGGGGAATGACGGATCGCTGAAGACGGGGGTCGCGACCCTTGCCACGGCAGAGGGAGGGAGTTCTCCAGCTTCGTTGAGGGAGGGTAGAACAGTAATAATTCCGAAAAGGAGCAACCATCCGAGCGACCATCTCTTTCCCATGACTTGCCCCTCTCCCCTGCGCTCTGTACAAAGATCGGCAAACAGTATATCAATGAAGAGCCCATTGGCAACGATTGTGTATGCGGCAGATGCGGTTTGTAAACGGTGGGGGGATATGGTATAGAAAGATGACTCTTCAGGTCCACGCTCTGTCCGATTTTTCATAACTCCCCCCAGCCCCCTCTTATCTATAAAGAGGGGGAGCTCTCACGGCCGCATCTCCTCAGAACGTCCCTCCCCTTGGGTTAAGGGGAGGACAGGAGGAGTTACGAGAGGCAAGATGAGACGTAACCACGAAAAGAGACAACCATGACGGAACATGCAGGACAACGGGGTGAAATGACGTTGCAGGGTGGGAGGCAGGAGAAGAGTCTGCCGGACCGGTCGCTACACGATACACTTGCCCTTCTCCGAGACCTTCCCCCCCAGAAACGTCTGGCACTGATCCTTGAAGATCCGAATCCCTCCGGACTGGTGGCGGAACTGGAGCCCCAGGAGTACCACCTCCTTCTGCGGGAGATCGGGCTTGACGACTCCTACCCGCTTCTGCCGCTGGCCACGCCGGAACAGCTTACCTTCTGTCTGGACCGGGAACTCTGGCGTCACGACGAGTATCTTCCCGAGAAGGGGCTCCAGTGGCTGGAACTGCTCATGGCGGCGGAAGAAGAAGACGATCTGGTGAACCTTCTCCCTCACCTGGATTTCGCCCTGCTTATTCTTATCCTCATGGACGAGATCACCGTGGGGGGGGGGCTCGGCGACCTCACCAGCGACGACGAGCGTCAGACCGAGTGGGATCAATCCTTCGACAACATCTTCATGATCACCTACCGCCATGAGAGGACCAGCGAACTGGTGGGGAGATTCCTGGATCTGGTCTTTCGCAGCGACAAGGATCTCTATCTGGGGCTCATGCAGGGGGTGAAAAACGAGGTTAACAGCGACGTTGAGGAGCACTGCCGTTGGTATCGCTCGGGGAGGCTGGCGGACTTCGGTTTTCCGGAACGGCTGGACGCGCTGACGATCTACTCGGTGGTGGAGCCGGAATCATTCCTGCTGGAGGGGGCGAAGAAATCGTTCACGGCGGAACGGGACCCGGTGCTCCCCTCGCTCTTCCGCCACGACGATTCCCTGCTGGGGCGAACTCTGCGGCGGGCCGATTCTCCTGATCTGCTTCGGGAACTGCAGTACATCATCACCTGCGCCCTGGTGGTGGAGGACCCGGATGCCGATGATGACGAGCGGGCCGAGGCCGTACTGTTGCGGGTGCATGGCTATCTGACCATCGCCCTGGAATATCTGGTGGGTGATGATGAGACGCGCGCCGTGGAAATCGTGGCCAATGACTACCTGAAGCACCTGTTCCAGCTTGGGTACACTCTGGTGCGCCGTCTCCGTCGCCAGGCGGCCCCCTTTTCTTCCGACGATCACGCCACCGGTTCGGTGCTGACGGGGCTGAAGGCCGACTTCCCGCAGTTCTATCGGGGACTGGGCACGGAGGGTATCGACGGTTATCGCGAGTTTTCCGATTTGGACGATGTGAGGGACGTGGAGAAGTTTCTGGCGCTCCTGGCAGGGTAACGACGAAGTACGGAGGAGATTTTATGGGAACCAGTTTCAGACCGCGGCGGCCGGCTGCCCCCACGAAAACCGTTGCAGAGGCCGAAGAGCTGGTCCGGCAGATGAGGGCCGGGCAGGATAAAGGGATCAACTACCGGGAGCGGTCGCTGAAGATCAACGGCTGGATCTGCGCCCGCTGCGCCCGGGAGTTCGATCTGACCAACCTCCATCTGCTGACGGTCCACCACAAGGATGGCAATCACAACAATAACCCGGCCAATGGGAGCAACTGGGAAAATCTCTGCTCCTATTGCCATGACGACGAGCACAGCCGGGGACTCCTGGGGGAGTACCTGAGCAACGGCCGCTGACACCATCAGCAAAGGAGAAAACATGTCGCTGAAAAAATCGGAAATCCGTTTCACCTATGAGTATCAGCCGGGGTATGAGCCCCGTTACGTCAACGGCGCTCTGGGGGGAGTCTCACCCCGAGGGGAGATCATCTCCAATTTCTTCTTCGAGAAGCCGATCCTCCCCACGATGGTGGCCAACGAGATCACCCCCAACGGCGCCATCGGTGGCGAGATCGCCGAAGAGCCCGCCGACATGCGGAGCACCTTCGTCCGCGCGGTGCACACCGGGATCGTCCTCAACTATGACAACGCCCGGAATCTTCACGCCTGGCTGGGAGAAAAGATCAAGGAACTGGAATTCCTCCAGCAGGGACAGGGCGCACAGCGCCCCGGACCCAAGGAGTTCGGCCACTAACCCCACTTCTCAGGGGTAACCTCATGCTGAAAAAGGTGCGGATCATCGGGGGATGCTGTGCGCTCCTGGCGTTGGTAGCGGCGCCGGGGGCGCGGTGCGATGAAATCTTCAAGGCGACCCTCCTGGAAAAGAGCAGTGCCGACGAGGTGCTGAGTCGGCCGCAGTATCTTTCCAGCGGGGGGCTGAGCTATCACGCCACGGAGGAGGTCATGCTGGAACCGCTCCTGGGTGTGGGGTACGACATGCGGCATCGTGATCTTAGCCTCTTTGCCAAGGAATCCGCCCACAGTATCACGGCCCAGGCAGGGGGGAGGATCAGCATTCTTGAGGGGGTGTACCTTTCGGCTGCGGTGAAATACCCTCTCTACTCTTTTCAGAATTCCAGTACTGTCCCCTCCGGCGCCGGCGTCGCTACCACGGAGCGGGGGGGGATGGATATCTTTAACCCGACCGGCAATAATCTGACCTGGACCGGTGAAGTGGGGACCGCTTTGGGGAAAGATTTCCGGTCATTCTTTTACTATGACAAGATCACCACCCCGCTCATGGGGGGGGCGACACCAGGTCGTACCGAGGACCGCTTCGGCGTCCGGTTCCAGCTGCATTTCAAGTAGGAGTTTTTATGACTCATGTTTTCATCGCAGGGTGTGGCGACATCGGCAGACGGGTGGCGCTGGAGTATCTGGCAGAGGGGGCAAAGGTCACGGCGTTGCTCCGCTCCCCGGAAAAGGGGAGTGAGCTGGAGACGCTGGGGCTCCGGACGGTAATCGCCGATCTGGATGACCCCGCGACTCTCACCGGACTCCCCCTTGCCGGGGCGATCCTCTTCTATTTTGCCCCTCCTCCCGGAGGGGGACACCTGGAGCCGCGGGTCCAAAACTTCTGCGAGGCCATGGCTCCGGGGAACCAACCGTCGCGGGTAATCTACATGAGCACCAGTGGGGTTTACGGTGATTGCGGTGAGCTCACCGTCACCGAGGATACTCCGGCGATTCCCCAGACCGCCCGGGGAAAGCGCCGTCTTCATGGCGAGGCGCTCTTTCGGGAGTGGGGAAAAGAGAGAAACATTCCGGTGGTCATCCTCCGGGTCACCGGCATCTACGGTCCAGGCCGCTTGCCGGTGAGCCAACTCACCGGCGGGCAACCGGTATTGGATGAAGGGATCGCCAACCTGACCAACCGGATTCACGCCGATGACCTGGTGGAGGTCTGCCGTGCCGCGGCCCGGCAAGGGGAGGGGGGGGATATCTACAATGTCAGTGACGGTCACCCCACCACCATGACCGACTACTTCAACGCCGCCGCCGATTTTCTGGGGCTTCCCCGCCCCCGGCAGGTTTCCTGGGAGGAGGCAAGAGAGGTGATGTCGCCGCTCATGCTCTCCTATGTTGCCGAGTCGCGGCGGATGGATAATCGCAAGATGCGAGAAAAGCTCGGTATTATCCTGCGCTATCCGACCCTGGCCCAGGGGATCAAGGCGTGCGGACAGCAATGAAACTCAACTCCAAACTGATCATGATGATGCTGTCGTTGCTGGTTCTGGCCATTCTGGTTCTCTTTGTCCTGAACCAGTTCAGTCAGAACGACTTGGTCCGTGAGATCCAGGAGAGCTCCAATGAGGTCTCCAAGGCGATCCAGCTCAGCGTGGAGGATCTGACCTCCGAGTCGGATGTGGAGAATTCCCGGCTCAAGGAGTATCTCCAGCAGGCACGCAAGAAGGGGATCAACGAGATTAATATCATCGACAACGATGGTGAGATCATCAACTCCTCCGACCCGGCGCTGGTGGGGAAAAAGCGGGACCTGAAGAAGATAGGGACCGGCCTCAAGGCGGTGCGGGGGGGGAGGCAGAGCGGGGCCGGCTCCCTGAAGCCCTACGAACTGGTGGTACCGGTCATCGTGGGAGACGAGCAGCTTGGGTATGTGCAGGTAAACCTGCTGCTGGACAACATCCGGGAGATTCAGCATGACAACTTCCTCCGCCGCCTCCTTGCCACCTCGCTCCTTTTCATGTTCGGCATCATGCTCACCTTCTTTCTGGCCCAACGATACACCATGCCCATCCGGCGACTGGTGGAGGGGGTCAAGCGGGTCTCCGGCGGCGATCTGACGGTGACCATGCCGGTGGAAACCCGGGACGAGATCGGCGAACTGGCCGAGAGTTTCAACGAGATGGTGGAACAGCTCCGGGAGCGGGAGCATCTGGAAAAACGGCTCTACGAGGCCGAGCACCTTTCCAAGGTGGGACAGCTGGCCTCGGGGATCGCCCATGAGATCAGGAACCCGCTGAACTACATCAGTCTGGCGGTGGATCACCTCCGGAGCGAGCTGCTTCCCATCTGCGGTGAGCGGCGGGAAGAGCTGCTGGAGCTGACCGGGAAGATCAAGGAAGAGGTACGGCGGGCCAATTACATGGTGCTCAATTTCATGAATTATGGCCGCCCCCTGAAGCTTCGGCCGGCCATGGTGGATTACCGGGCCTTTATCACCAGGCTTCTGCCGCTGGTGCAGGAAAAACTCACCGAGCAGCGAGTGACCATCGTCATGGAGATTCCCGACGACCTTCCCCCCGTGGAGATCGATCAGGAATTGATGCGTAACTGCCTGGTGAATTTCATCACCAATGCGGCTCAGTCCATGGCTGAGGGGGGGAGGGTGACCCTGGGGGCCGTCTACGATCACGAGACGGAGAGTTTTCGTTTGACGGTGGCCGACGAAGGGGGGGGGATCGCTCCGGAAGATATGGAAAAAATCTTCCAGCCCTACTTCACCACCAAGGAGGCGGGGATCGGGCTGGGACTGGCCATCACCGAGCGGATCGTTAAGGAACACCGGGGGGCCATTCAGGTGACCAGCGAGCCGGGGAAGGGGACGCTCTTTACCATCGTCCTCCCCAGAAATCTGCAGAGAGGAGAGGCATGAACGATTCCATACTGATTGTTGACGATGAACGGGGGCAGCGGGATATCCTTTCCACCATCCTGAAGGGGGCGGGATACCGGATCGCTGCCGTGCCGGGGGGGCGCGAGGCGCTGCTTGAGCTGGAGGGGGATGCCTTTGACGTCATCCTCACCGACCTGAAGATGCAGGGGATGTCGGGAATGGAGCTCCTGGAATCGGTGGTTGACGCCAATCCCCGGCAGTGCGTGGTGATGATGACCGCCCACGGCACCATCGACTCCGCCGTGGAGGCGATGAAGAAGGGGGCCTTCGACTATCTGGAAAAGCCGCTGGAACGCCAGGACCTGCTCTTGACCCTCCAGCGGGCCTTCGACCACCTGAAGCTTCTCCGGGAGAACGAGGCGCTCAACCGGAAACTGGCGGAAACCCACTTCATCCCCAACATCATCGGCGATCACCCCACCATGCGGGAGGTCTTTCGGATCATCAGGAAGATCGCCCCTTCCAACTCCACGGCCCTCATCTACGGCGAGTCCGGCACGGGGAAGGAGCTGGTGGCCCGGGCCATTCATGATCAGAGCGCCCGTCAGGACAAGCTCTTCTTCGCCATCAACTGCGCCGCCATTCCCGAGACTCTCATCGAGAGCGAGCTGTTCGGCCATGAAAAGGGTTCATTCACCGGCGCCAGCAGCCGTGAGATCGGGATCTTCGAGGCGGCATCAGGGGGGACGGTCTTTCTGGACGAGATCGGCGAGATCAGCATGGCCATGCAGGTCAAGCTCCTCCGGGCCATCCAGGAGAAGGAGATCCGGCGAGTGGGGGGGAAGGTGAACGTTCCCATTGATGTCCGGATCATCTCCGCCACCAACAAGGGGCTGGAACAGGAGATCAAGAAGGGGAATTTCCGGGAGGATCTCTTCTATCGGCTCAACGTCATCCGGATCACCCTTCCGCCGCTGCGGGACCGGGGAAACGACATCGTGACCCTGGCCGACTTTTTCGTGAACAAGTTCAACAAGTACGCCGTGGTTCCGCTGAAGGGGATCTCCAAGCCGGCGCTGAAGCTGGTCATGAACTACCCCTGGCCCGGCAACGTGCGGGAACTGGAGTCGGTCATCGAGCGGGGGGTGCTCATGGCCGAGAGCGATTACATCCTGCCGGAGGATCTTCCCCTGGAGCTGCGGGAAGGTCCGGGGGGACGGGGGGGGCTCCCCTTTGACCTGCCGCCGGAGGGGATCCAGTTCGAAGAGCTGGAACGGGAGCTCATTGCCAAGGCCATGGAGCGGGCAAACGGCGTCATCGGTCGGGCGGCCCAGCTTCTGGGGATGTCCTACAAGACGTTTCAGTATCGGCTGGAAAAGTTCGGCATCGACAAGCCGGGAAAACGGCGGGAGGATTAGATGGATCAACGGGTTATGAATCTGGAGATTCGCTTCATGCATCAGGAGCGGACCATTCAGGAGCTGAACGATATCGTCTGTCGGCAGGAAGCGGTGCTGGAGAAGCTGGAGCGGGAGCTGCGGCAGGTTCAGGAGCAGCTGCAGCAGGTTATCCCCTCCATGAACCGGACGGAGGAAGAGGAAGAGCCGCCGCCCCACTACTAAAACGTTCCATCCCCTTCGTTTCAACGTGACAATGGAGAACTACGTCATGGGGAAAAGAGAGATACCTGCAGGCTTGCAGAGTTCGTCAAAATGGCCATCCAGAGTTGCCACCCGCACCTTGACGGAAGCAGCTGCCACGGCGATGAAGCAGTCGGCAAGACCAATGGTCACCCCTTTTCGGCGCAGCTTATGGGAAATCTTTCCGGCGGCAACCCACAGTTCCGGCGTCTCGGGGATAAAGGTAAATACCTGCAAGAAATTTTCCAGTACGGCAAGTTCTTTGTCGGACTTGGCGCCCTGTATCAGTTCTGCCAGGATAACGCCACAACAGACAATCTGCTCGTCATCCATCAACCGGCTGACGATGTCGTGATACGGTTCATTCCTGCGAAAGAACTCAATCCAGACCGAGCTGTCGACCAGCACCCTAACCAAGGCGATGATCTCCATGACGCAGCTCGTCGGCAGTGGCGGTGAACTCCATTTTACCGGCCATCGACTTGATACGGGCCAGTTTGCGCAGGCGGATTTCATCCTTTACGGCAGTGATGACCGCCTCGGTTTTGCTCTTTGCGCCGACCAGCATCACCAGTTCGGCAAGCAGATCTTGAGGTAGCGTAACGGTAGCACGTTGCATGACAAACCTCCCTGAAAGAATCGCACAGATAATAATACTTTTTTTGTGTGATATCTCAACACAAAAAAGGATCAATTTATGATCAACAACATATTCTTGGGGGTTACTGCCATGAAAGCGATACGTGTTCATGAATTCGGCGCACCCGAGGTGATGCGCCTGGAAGAGGTTCCCAAACCGGTTGCCGGCGCGGGACAGGTGGTGGTCAGGCTCTCTGCGGTGGGGGTCAATCCGGTGGATACCTATATCCGCTCCGGCCTCTCCCGACCGGACCTGAAGCTCCCCTATACCCCCGGAATCGACGGGGCCGGAGTCATCGTCATCGTGGGCGAGGGGGTGAAACGGTGGCGGGTGGGAGACCGGGTTTACGTCATGTGGTCCCTCTCCGGCACCTATGCCGAAGAGGTCCTCTGTGGGGAATCCCAGGTTCATCCCCTGCCGCACTCCATATCCTTCGAACAGGGGGCGGCTCTGGGGGTCCCCTACTGCGCCGCCTATCGGGCGCTCTTCTCAAAGGCCCATGCCCTGCCGGGAGAGACGGTTCTGGTTCACGGCGCCAGCGGCGGAGTGGGGATAGCGGCGGTTCAGCTTGCCCGGGCCGCCGGTCTCAGGGTGATCGGTACGGCGGGTTCGGATCAGGGGATGCGGCTGGTGACGGAGCAGGGGGCGGATCACGTGCTGAACCACAAGGTTCCCGGCTACCTGGATGACCTGCGGGAGCTGACCAACGGTCACGGGGTCGACGTCATTCTGGAGATGTTCGCCAACGTGAATCTGGGACATGATCTGCAGTTTCTGACCACCAATGGGCGGGTGGTCGTGGTGGGGAGTAGGGGGAGGGTGGAGCTTGATCCCCGGGAGGTGATGAAGCGAGAGGCGAGCATCCTGGGGGTGACGATCTTCAATGCCGGTGAGAAGGAGCTGGCCGGCATGCATGCCGCGCTCTTTGCCGGTCTGGCCAACGGCACCATCCGACCGGTGGTCAGCAGGAAACTTCCCCTGGCCGATGCGATTATCGCCCACCACGCTGTCATCGAGAAGAGCACCCTGGGGAAGATCGTGCTCATACCCTGAATTACTCCTCCATCCCCATCCGCTTGATGGAGAGCAGCGTGATGCCGTCCAGTCGCGGTTGCAGGGCGCTCTCCGCCAGCGGCTTGTTGATTTCCGGCTCGTCGAAGCCGATCTTCAGCATCGTCCCGCGCCGGTCCTGGAACTCGATGAGGGAGGGAAACGGCACCCCGTCCACGCTCCGGTAATCACGATAGACCACTTCGTCCCCCTCTTCGGTCACCTTACGGACGATTAGCCCCACTTCGTTGTACCAGACCGTTTCCCGTTTTCCTTCCCGGTTCACCCGGGGCACCTCTTCCGCTGACCTGCCGCTCCTGGCCGGTTCACTTTCCACGATCCAGCGCAACGCCTTCCACCCCTGAAGCCCTGCCCTGGCCGGGATCTCATCAAAGGTGCCGGAATAGGCGATCTCTTTGGAGGGGATAACGATGGTCAGGCGGTCGCCGTTGGTGAAGGCTTCCATCACGGTGGTGCCGAAGGGGGAGAGGACAACGAGATGGGACCGGTCCGGTTTTTGATAGACCAGATAACCGCGACCGCCGCCGCTCCCCTGGGATGAGCTGAAGGAGAGGGAAACCTCAGACTGCACGCTTTTCACCTCGGCGCCGGGGGTAATAACCAGGGGGGGAAGCGTCTTGGGGGTGCAACCGGTCAGGAGAGCTCCGGTAATAATAAAGGGGAGTAGATACTGTTTCACGGGGGGAAGCTCCTTGGATGACATGAATAGCGACCAGAGGGTAACGTAACCGGATTTCTCATACAACCTCATTTTTCCTCATGGGTGAATCCGGCTTCTCCGGAGAACAAATGGCCTGACAAAGGGATGGCGCCCTGCTATAGTCGGACGGCGACGGCGTCACGATTGACCCGCGTGGGAGCTCCCCATGATACGAAAAATGTTCTTCTGCCTGCTGCTCTTCACCCTGGGCGCCACTCTCCCCTGCCAGGGGGGGATGTTCAGGAATCTCGGCTCTTCAACGCATCCGTGGCGGTTTGACGGCCGCGGGTTCGTGCCGGGCGCCGGAGAGGGAACTCCGGTGATCCTGGTCAGGGAAGGGTATCTACCGGTGCTGCGCGGCGGTGAGTTGCTTCCGACGGTGCTCTTGCCGAACCGGATGGGGGTTATAGCAGGTATCTGCTATCTCCAGGTTGCGGGGGGAAAGCTCACTCCGGAGAGCGGCTCCATCCCAACGGGAGGGTGTCGAGTGGAGATCGTTGGTACAGACCGGCAGATCCGGCTCGCCACCGCCGACCGGAACGGTTTCTTCTCGCTCCCGCTCCCGGCGGGGAACTATGAGGTCCGCGCCGCGGGAAGCCCGGTCAGATTTGACGTAAGGGAAGGCAAAACTGAACTGGTCGCACTTCGGAACGGTAAAAGGATGGTGGACTGAATGACAACAGCACGCTTGACCGGATACCTTGCCGCCGCTTTTCTTCTCCTCACCCTTCTTCCTGTCACCCTCCTCGCCGGGGCGTTGGATGATTATTACCTGGAGCGGTTCGGAGAGAATGGATCGCAGATCACCGGAGCTGTGTTCCAGCAAGTGACTACCCCGATGGAGCGGTGCGGGATGCCGCTCCGGCGGGGACTCAAGCAGGACTGGACACTTCTCACCGCTTCCACTCAAGAGGTCCTAGCCAAGTATCTGGCTCTGCCGGTTCTCTCCGGTTTCGAATATACGGTGTATTCTCCCACCGGCAGGTTCAGGGTCCACTATACCACCATCGGAGCCGACGCCTCGACGACTTCCTGGGCACAGACCACGGCTCAGGTCTTTGATGAAGTGTATGCGGCTGAGGTGCAGAACATGGGGTATCGTTCCCCACCCACGACAGTAACCAACGGACCCTATGAGGTCTACTTACAAGATAGGGCCTCGGCCAGAGAGTACGGCTATACCCAAGATATGGCTCCGGTTGTCGCTGGTTCGGTCAGCCATACTGCCTACACCGTGGTTGATCGTACGTTCACCTCGAGGGTCTACGCTCCCCTTACCCCCCGGGAGGCGCTTCAGATCACCGCAGCTCACGAGTTTCACCACTCTATCCAGTTCGGCTACAATTATTATTTTGACCTCTGGTATGGAGAGGCAACCTCCACCTGGATGGAAGATGAGGTTTATGACGGGGGGAATCAGCTCTATAACTATCTCTCCGCCGCTCTCTCCAATCCGACACTCAGCCTGGATACGGCGGTGAGCACGACCACGGGGGGAGGCTACGGCCGGTGGCTCTTCAACCGGTATCTGGCGGAGCAGCATGGCGCCCCTGTTGTGAGAAGTTTCTGGGAGAAGTTGGTGCAGTACCCGGCCCCTGCCGGCGGTGGGGATATTCCCATGACCCCGATTCTTGACGCCGTCCTCACGCAGAATTACTCATCCACTCTCTCTTCCGACTTCTTTGGCTACGCCAAGCGGATCTACACCCGGGACTGGTCGACCCACACGGGCGAGATCGGCTTGATCCCCGCGTATACCCCCATTGCTACCTTTTCACCGACGGGCAGCATTGTGGTCGCCCCCACGGTCGTCCCTCCCCCGCTCTCCTATGCCTATTACCGCTATCACCCTGCGGCAAACTCCCCGTACAACCTGACGATCACGACGACCGCGAATAGCAGTCTGATGGTGATGGCCTTCCGAACCGATACGAACGGCGTTGTCACGGAATTCCGGACCGACGCCAACGGGACTATCATTATCCCGCAGTTCGGCAGCAGTAGCACCTCCGAGGCGGCTCTCCTCACCGTCAACACCTCCACCGCCACCGCCGGATCCACATCCGCCTCCGGTAGTGACAGTAGCGGCGGTGGCGGCGGTTGCTTCATCGCCACGGCGGCTTACGGGAGTTATCTTGCTCCGGAGGTCGCCACACTCCGGGAGTTTCGTGACCGGGTGCTCTTGGCCTCCGGGCCGGGGCGGAGTTTTGTCAGGCTCTACTACCGGCTGAGCCCCCCCCTGGCCGATTTCATCCGGCGACACGATACGCTCCGTACCGGGACACGGCTCCTTCTCGCCCCGCTCCTTTATGGCGTGAAGTATCCGGCGGCACTACTCCTTGGTCTTCTCGTCCTTGGGAGTTCCGGCATGTTTCTGCTCCGGCGAAGGGACGTGGCATCAGATTCGGCATGACCGGTTCCCCGGCGTTGTCTTGAAACGAAAAAACCCCGATCACTGTCGGGGTTTTTTCGTTTGAGCATCGGCTACCCCGTATTCCGCAATCCGGCGGCGATGCCGTTGATGGTGGCGGCCAGGGTGTAATCCAGCTCCCCGCTCTCCTCGCCGCTCCGTTTGCGCCGGAGGAGCTCCACCTGGATCAGGCTCAGAGGGTCCACGTAGGGATTTCTCAGGCTGATGGAGCGGGCCAGGGCCGGGTTGCTCTCCAGGAGCCGCTCCTGTTGGGTGATCCCCAGGACCATCCGGCGGGTCCGCTGGTACTCTTCCGCCACCAGACAGAAGACCCGGTCACGGAGCCCCTGATCGGTCACCAGTCCGGCATAGAGCCGTGCGATGGGGAGGTCCACCTTGGTGAGGGCCAGCTCCACGTTGCGAATCATATCGTAGAAGAAGGGAAAGCGTTGCATCATGACCACCAGCAGCTCTCTCTGGACTTCCCCGCGGGAGGCGAACCGCTCCAGGGCGTACCCCACACCGAACCAGCCGGGGATGACATGGCGGCTCTGCATCCAGCCGAATCCCCAGGGGATGGCCCGCAGGTCCCCCAGCCCCCTGGTCGCTCCCCGCCGGGCCGGACGCGAACCGATTTTGGCCAGATCGAATTCCAGGACCGGAGTGGCCTGCTCGAAGTAGGGGATGATATCCGGGTTGTCGGCGATCCGTTCCCGGTAAAAGTCGAAGGCCAGGGCGGAAATCTCCTCCAGCGCCTCTTCCCACGCCGCTTCCGGTCGGCTCTCCACGAGACCTGTCTGGGCCAGGGCCTCCAGGGAGGCTGCCACCATCAGCTCCAGGTTGCGCAGCGCCAGGGTCGGGTCCGAATACTTCCAGTTGATCACCTCCCCCTGCTCGGTGATCTTGAAGGAGCCGCTGAAGGCGCCATGGGGCTGGGCGATGATGGCCCGGTGAGTGGGGCCACCTCCTCTTCCCACGGTTCCCCCTCTCCCGTGAAAGAGGGTGAGGGTCACGCCACATTCCTCGGCAACTTGGTGCAGTGCCCGGTGGGCCTTGAAGATTTCCCAGGAGCTGGTGAGCATGCCACCGTCCTTGTTGGAGTCGGAATACCCCAGCATCACCTCCTGGCGGCGTCCCCAGGAGTCCAGATAGGGGCGGTAGGCCGGTGAGCTCCAGAGGGTGCGGCAGGTTTCCGGCGCATTCCGCAGATCCTCAATGGACTCAAAGAGCGGCACCGGCATAAGACCGGGGTCCCGTCCGTCCGGAGAGGCGGCGCAGTTCACCCCGCAGAGTCCGGCCAGCCAGAGAAGATTCCGGACATCATCCGCCCCGGTGGCACCGCTGATGACGTAGCTTCGGATGGAGTCGGGGTGGCGTCCCTTCAGTCGCGCCACTTCACGCAGGGTGGTGAGGAGCTCAATGGTAGCGGCTGACGGGAGGGGGGAGAGCTCCACTTTCTCGCTCTTTTCTCCCGCCAGGCCGGCCGCCAGCTCTTCCATGGCCCGGAAGTGAACCGCTGCGTGCTGACGGATATCCAGGGCGTGGAGGTGGAAGCCGAAGGTCGCCACCTGGCGCAGGAGCGGGTCCAGGAGCTGACGGGCCATCCGTTCGCCGTCATGCCCTTCCAGGCTGGAGCGGATCATGAGGAGGTCTTGGGTGAATTCATCCTGGTCAGGATAGGCGTGGGGGTGGTCCGGATGATCGGCGGCGACCCGGAGCCGGTGAAGGACGAAATCCAGGAGCCGCCGGTAGAGCTCGCAATCGGGATGGGTCTCGGTCACCGGCGTCACTTCCGGCATCAGCTCGTCGTACCGGGCCAGCAGCGCCGGAATGACGGGATCGACCCCCCGTTGGCAGGCGGAGCTGGTGAGAAGTTCCCGCAGTTCCGCCACCCGCTCCCGGTAGATCCTCAGGATCGTGCTCCGGGCCAGGGTTACGGCGGAGCCGGTGGAAGCCGCGGTGACAAAGGGGTTGCCGTCCCGGTCGCCACCGATCCAGGAGCCGAAGGAGATGAGTGCGGGGAGTTCTCGGGGGGCGATCACCCGGCCGTAGATCTCCCGGAACGCCTCGGCGATCTCCTCATAGAGGAGGGGGAGCGGCGCGATGAGGCAGTCGGGGTAGTGGTCCAGCCCCATCCGTATCTCGTCGTCCACCGTCGGTTTGCGCCGCCGTACCTCATCGGTCTGCCAGAGGGAGGAGACCTCGGCCAGGATCTCCTGCTGCCGACGGCCTGCCTCGTCATGGGTGAGCGGGAGCCGGTCCAGTAGCTCCAGGCTTCGGGCGATGCGCCGTCGCTTGAAGAGCGCTACCCGCCGTGTCACCTCCGTGGGATGGGCCGTAAAGACCGGTCGGGCCTTGATTTTATCCAAGAAGGCCAGGGCCTCGTCGGCGTCGATCCCCGCTTCACGCATCCTCAGGAGGGTGCCGCGGAAGGAGCCGGGCTTGTCGGGAATCCCCCGGTTCAGGCGGGTGGCTCGCTGCCGGCGGCGGCGGTGGTTGGTCTCGGCCAGGTTGGTCAGCTCGAAATAGGTGGCGAAGGCCTTGACGATCTGGAAGGATTCACCCACCGACATCTGACCGACGATTCCCACCCCCCGCTCCTGCAGCTCCTCTTCACCGGGAAAATCCAGGCACGCCTCTCCCTGCCGGTCATTCAGCTGGCGATGCTTGATGGCCAGTCGCCGCAACTCCTCTTCGGCGTCGAAGACCTGTCGCCCCGCCTGCTCGAGGATCACCTCTCCCAGCAGGTATCCCAAGGACCGGACATCACGCCTTAAGGGGAGGTCCCGGGCAGCCTCGTCGCTACCGGTGAGTTCCGCCAGCCGCTCCTCCTGGTTCTCCGCCTTCCAATATAGTTCATGTTCGGTCATCGTTATCGCCTTTTGGTGGTGAAGTCGTTCAATCCCCGGTGAAGCCGCAAGCTTTACAGCAGATCCCGAGCCGTCCCCACCAGGAAGTCGAAGACCTCCTCCCGGCTGGTGATGAAACCGGGGAGATTCCTGACGAGGATCTCTTCCACCTGGTGCAGGCTCCGCTGGTCGTCGCGCTCCATTTCCGACATCACCGCCTCCAGCATGGGGACAACCTCGTAGATGTCATCCCGGTCAAAGGGGGCCGGATCAGGTTTGCCGTAAAATTTGGGGGCATGGCGGTTGGCCGTGTCTTTATGATATTTGTAGTACAGGTCCGACGGTTTGATGATCAGTTTCATGGTTTTCCTCCTGGGACCGGTATCCTAACACAAAACCGTTCACCGGCATGGGAAGAAATTCTCCTCGCGTGGGAGCGGGCGACACGAAAATCGGCATCATCATCCGCCCCGGTTCCTGCTATACTCCCTTGCATGATGAATACAGACCATCGGTTCGACCCCTTCGGCTGGCTGGCGAACTATTTCCCCGAAACGCTGCTCCACCGCGTCATCCCGGCCGGGATGAGCGTCGTCCTTGCTCTCTTCCTGGTCATGCGGGTTCAAGAGTACCCTCTCTTCTCCCTCAAGCCCCTCTGGCTGGTCGAGACCCTGCTCTTTGCCGCGCTCATGGCGGCCTTCATTCTCCGGACGATACCCCGGGAGCGCTCTTGCGGAGTGCGGGAGATCATCATTCCCCTGGCGGCCAGTCTCCTCCCCTTTGCCCTCCTCCGCTCTCCGCCGGTACCCTGGGTGACAGCCAGTCGTCCCCTCCTCGTGGGAATCTTCTGGTGGATGACCGCCGCCACCTCTCTCACCGTCTGGGGAATCTGGACCCTGCGCCACGCCTTCAGCATCACCGTGGAGGCCCGCTCCCTGGTCACCGGGGGGCCGTACCGTTTCGTCCGCCATCCGGTCTATCTGGGTGAAATTCTGGCGGCCACAGGGGTTGCCGTGCTCCGCTTTTCCCTGGTGAACTCTCTCCTGCTCGCCCTCTTCGTCTTCCTGCAACTCAGGCGTGCCCGCTGGGAAGAGGCCAAGCTCACCCGGAACTTTCCCGAATACCTCGCCTTTGCCGCGCGTTCTCCCTGGTTTTGGTCATGAACCGCAGTCCGATGGCGTCGTACTCCCTCTCTTCTGCCATCGTTCAAGAGTTCCGTTCGATACTCCTGCTTGCATTCACGGGAAAAACACAGTAGCTTTCTATCTCATCATGAACAATCAATTCACGTCATCGTTACGCCGTATCCTCCCCATTCCTGCTTTCTGTAAGGAAAGGCAAAAATCATGACCGTATCATCACCCTCCGCTCTTCCGGA
This sequence comes from uncultured Geobacter sp., assembly GCA_903902855.1. GTDB lineage: Bacteria > Desulfobacterota > Desulfuromonadia > Geobacterales > CAIOGM01 > CAIOGM01. The sequence goes on from CAIUWK010000083.1 coordinate 54,106, forward strand.
TCAGTTCCGGAGCATTGCCGGCGCCCTTGCCCCCCAGGGGGGGCGTTGTGTGGTCTCCGGGCTCAAGGGATCGGCCCCTGCATGGCTGCTGGCCCGGCTTCTTCCCCTGGTGAAGCGACGGTTCCTGGTCATCACCCCCGACGGTGAGAGCGCCGAGGCCTTTTACCGGGAGCTCCTCTTCTATGCCGGCAATGGCCAGGAACTCTTCCTCTTTCCCCCTTGGGACACCGCCCCCTTCGAGGAGGCGTCCCCGGTGGCCGAGCTCACCGGTCAGCGGCTGCATACCCTCTTCCGGCTTCTGGAGGGGAAATGTCGAGTCGTGGTCACCACCCTGGCCGGGGCGGTCCAGCGGGTTCTTCCCCGACAGCTCCTGGGGGAGAGCGCCGTCTATCTGGAGACGGGAGAGGAGGTGGCGCGGGAAGAGCTCCTGGCCGGCCTGATCCGGCTGGGGTACCAGAACGTGCCGCTGGTGGAGGATCGGGGGACCTTTGCCGTGCGGGGGGGGATCCTGGATATCTATCCCGCCGGACTCCCGTCGCCGGTGCGCATCGAGTTTTTCGGCGATGAGGTGGAGAGCATCCGTCCCTTTGATCCCGAATCCCAGCGCTCCCTCTCGGAGCTCACCGAGCTGATCCTCCTCCCCTCCCGGGAGGTGATCCTCTCGGAAGAGGTCATCGCCGCCTTTACCCCGCGCCTCAAACCCCGGTGCGACGAGCTGGACATTCCCCCTTCCCGGCGCCGGGAGTATCTGGAGCAGCTGGCCACCACCGCCTATCCCCTGGGGATCGAATATCTCCAGCCGCTCTTTCACCCCGGCCTGGAGACGTTGTTCGACTATGCCGGTCCCGAGGGGGTGACCCTGCTCCTGGACCCGGCCGGGCTGGAGGGGGCCGCGGAACGGCTGGAGGAGGAGCTGGCAATGGGAGAGGAGCGAGCTCGGGCTCGCGGCTCCATAGTCTGCCGTCGTCACGAGCTCTTCCTCCCCTCCTGCCGTCCCGCCGACCTGAACCGGGAGGGGCGTCTTCTCCTGGTTCCGGAGTTGGAGCTGGCGGAGGAGGGGGTGACCTCCATCCGGTTTCGCACCGAGGAGAATCGGGATCTGAAGGTGGACGTCTCCCGGGACACGGAACATGCCCTGACACCGCTGGTGAACCAGTTGGGGGCCTGGCGTGACCGGGGGTGGCGCACCCTCTTTGTCTGTCATCATCAGACCCAGGCCGAGCGGCTGGTGGAGCTCTTTTCTCACTATCCCCTCTCCCCGGTGATCTCCGGACGGGACTTCCCCGGTGAAGCGGCCGTACTGGGGGATCGTCCCGCGGTGCTGCTGGGTGAAATCTCCCGGGGGTTCCGCCTGGTGGAGGAGCGGTTGACGATCATCGCCGAAGAGGAGCTCTTCGGCCGGCGGGTCCGGCGCCGGGGGATTACCGAGGCGCGGAAGAAACAGATCCTCTCCTCCCTGGCGGAGATGAAGCCCGGGGATTTTATCGTCCATGTTGACCACGGTATCGGTTATTACCGGGGGCTCCAGCATGTGGACCTGGGTGGGGGGATGGCCGGCGACTTCCTCCTCCTGGAGTATGCCGGGGCGGACAAACTCTATCTCCCCGTGGACCGGATCAACCTTATTCAGCGGTATGTGGGAGCCGAAGGTGGGGCCGATCCCAAGATCGACAAGCTGGGTGGGAGCGCCTGGGAGAAGGTCAAGGGGAAGGCGCGTCAGGCGGTGGAGGAGATGGCCGGAGAGCTGCTCACCATCTACGCTCGGCGCCAGGTGCAGGAGGGGTACGCCTTCTCCCCCCCCGACGAGTTCTACCGGGAGTTCGAGGCGGCCTTTGCCTTCGAGGAGACCCCGGACCAGCTTTCCGCCATCCAGGATGTTCTCTCCGACATGCAGCATAGCAGGCCCATGGACCGGCTCATCTGCGGCGACGTAGGGTACGGCAAGACCGAAGTGGCCATGCGGGGGGCCTTCAAGGCGGTGATGGACGGCAAGCAGGTGGCTCTGCTGGTCCCCACCACGGTGCTGGCCCAGCAGCATCTGGAGAGTTTCCGAGAGCGGTTCAAGGAGTACCCGGTCATTGTGGAGATGGTTTCCCGCTTCCGCACCCCTGCGGAACAGAAGGAGATCCTGGCCCGGGTCAAAAAGGGGGAGGTGGATCTCCTCATCGGTACCCATCGTCTCCTGCAGAACGACGTGCAGTTCCGGGACCTGGGGCTCCTCATCGTGGACGAGGAGCAGCGGTTCGGTGTGGTGCACAAGGAGAAGCTGAAAAAGTTCCGGGCCACCGTGGATATCATGACCCTCACCGCCACCCCCATCCCTAGGACCCTCTACATGTCCCTCATGGGGATTCGCGACCTCTCCGTCATCGACACCCCGCCGGTGGACCGGCTGGCAATCAAGACCATCGTGGCCCGCTCCTCGGACGAACTGATCCGGGAGGCGGTCCTGAGGGAGATCCGGCGGGGAGGGCAGATCTTTTTCGTCCACAACCGGGTGCAATCCATCGGCGCCATGGCCGAGTACCTCCGCCAAGTGGTCCCCGAGGCCACCATCGGCATCGGCCACGGCCAGATGGAGGAGAAGGAACTGGAGCAGGTCATGTGCGATTTCATGCATGGCCGGTTCAACCTTCTCCTCTGCACCACCATCATCGAGTCGGGGCTGGATATCCCCACGGCCAATACGCTCATCGTCAATAACGCCGACACCTTCGGTCTTTCGCAACTCTATCAGATTCGGGGGAGGGTGGGACGTTCCCGGCAGCGGGCCTACGCCTATCTCCTCATCAAGGGTGAAGGGTCCATTACCAGCGACGCCCGGGAGCGGCTCAAGATCATGCAGGAACTCACCGAACTGGGCGCCGGGTTCCGCATCGCCACCTATGACCTGGAGCTCCGCGGGGCCGGCGACCTGCTGGGGGGGCGCCAGTCGGGGAACATCGTGGCCGTGGGGTTCGAGCTCTACACCGAACTTCTGGAAGAGGCCGTGGCCCGGATGAAGGGGGAACCCCTTGCGGCCAAGGTGGAGCCGGAGATCAAGCTCCGGATACCCGCCTTCATTCCCGAGGAGTATGTGGGGAACGCCAACCAGCGACTGGTCATCTACAAGCGACTCTCCCAGTCGACCTCCGAAGAAGAGATTCAGGAGCTGCAGGGTGAGCTGGTGGACCGGTTCGGCACGCTGCCGGTGGCGGCCGGGTACCTCATCGAGGTGATGAAGCTGAGGATTCACCTGACGGCGCTCCTGGTGAAAGAGACGGAGTTTGATGGTCGGCGGCTCGTCTTCAGTTTCCATGAACGGACCCCCGTATCACCCGACGCCATCATCGGACTCATGCGCCGGGAACCCAAGAGATATCAGTTCTCCCCCGACTTCCGCCTCACCGTGGAACTGGCCGATACCTCCTTTGAAGGGGTCCTGGCAGCGGCCAGAAATGTCTTGAAAACGCTGGCTTGATATGCTAGAGGTACTGCTTTACATGAGAACCTACAGAAAAAGGAGAACTCCCGTGAACTATCTGCGTATCAGCACTGCCGTTATCGCCGTATCTTTACTGGCAATGACCGGCTGCGGTAAAAATGGCTCCAAGAGTGAGGCAAAGAAAGACAGCACCCCGGTGCTGGCAACGGTTAACGGCACTTCCATCACTCAGAAGCAGTTTGAGACCGAAATCAAGAACCTTCCGCCGCAACTCCAGCCCATGGCCCAGTCGCCGGACGGGCGCAAGGAGCTGCTGGACTCCATGGTTATCCGTGAGATCGTCTTTCAGGATGCCCAGAAGCAGGGGATCGAGAAGAGTCCCGAGTTTACGGAGCGGCTGGACGAGGTGAAGAAAAAGCTGCTGGTGGAGTTGGACCTGAAGAAGAAGCTGGACGCGGAGATCAAGCTCACCGATGAGGAGCTGAAGAAGGTCTACGAGCAGTACAAGGAAAAATTCAAGACGGATGAGCAGATCCGGGCGAGTCATATCCTGGTGAAGGACGAGAAGGTCGCACAGGAAGTCCAGGCCAAGCTGAAGAAGGGGGAGAACTTCGGCGACCTGGCCAAGAAGTACTCCACGGACAGCACCGCCGAGAAGGGGGGGGACTTGGGATGGTTCGACAAGGGGAAGATGGTCCCCGAGTTTGACAAGGCAGCCTTTGCCCTGAAGGATGGCGAGATCTCCGGCACCGTCAAGAGCAACTTCGGTTTCCATATCATCAAGGCAGTGGGGAGACGTCCTGCCGGCTACGCCCCCTTTGAGGAGGTTAAGGAGCAGATCAAGGCGGCGATTCTTCCCAGCAAGCAGCAGGAGGTCTTCCAGAAGGTCAAGGCCGATCTGAAGAAAAACGCCAAGATCGAGATCAAGGATCCCTCTTTCAAGAAAGATGAATCTCAAGTGAAACCGGCAGAAGCGGCAAAGCCGGCAGCGCCGAAGAAATAGTCCCATGACCGGGGGAGCGGATGCTCCCCCGACTCCTTCCAACGTTTGCAGCAGGAAAGTATCCCCTACATGAAGATCTCCCTCGGCGCATGCGCCCTCATGATGACCCTCCTCCCGTTTTCCACGGTTGCCGCCACGCTTCCCGTCCCCGTGACGAGTATCTCTGCCGTGGTCAACGACGACATCATCACCTCCTGGGAGGTGGAGCAGGCGCTGAAGCCTCTGGTCAGGGAAGCGGAGAAGAAGTCCCCCCTCACCGACGCGGAGCGGCGTGAACTCCGGAGTACGGTGGTCAATGGACTCATCGACAAGAAGCTCGCGGAGCAGAAGATCAAAGAACTCAATATCAAGGTGAGTGACGATGAACTCCGTCAGTCCATCGAAGATGTTAAGCGGCAGAATAACCTGACCCAGGAATCTCTCCTGCTGGCACTGTCCGGTCAGGGGCTCACCTTCGAGCAGTATAAGAGCCAGATGCGCGATCAGCTGGAACGGTTGCGGCTGGTGAGCCAGGAGGTCAAGTCCAAGATCCAGGTGGGGGATCAGGAAATACGGGATTACTACGAGGTCAACAAGTCACTCTTCGCCGAGGAGGAGTCGTTTCGCGCCCGGCATATCTTTATCAAGATCCCGAAAGATGCCACTCAGATAGCGCTCAATGCGCTTGCCGCCAAGGTGGAGGCGATCAAGAAGGAGAGCCAGGGTCCTGTGGATTTCGCCGCGGTGGCAGGCAAATACACCGAAGACGCAACGGCAAAGGACGGTGGAAGCCTGGGGGTCTTCAAGAAGGGGGACATGCAGGGGGAGTTCGTGCAGTTGCTGGAGCGGTTGAAGCCGGGTGAGGTGAGCGGGATCATCAAGACCTCTTCCGGTTTCCATATCATCAAGCTGGAAGAGCGGATACCGGGGCGGGCCAAGAGCTTCGAGGAGGTCAAGCAGGATATCGAAGATCGTCTTTACAAGAAGAAATCCGATGAACGTTTCAAACAGTGGCTTGCGGAGATGAAAAAAGAAGCCACCATCGAGATCAGACCATAGTCAACAGATGCGCGGCAGCTGTTTCCTCGCCGGCATCTCCCACCCACCTCACCTCTCCAGTAGCTTCCGGATCAGACTGTTGACCTCATGAAGGTCCACCGGCTTGGATATGTAGTTGTCCATTCCCGCATTGAGGCAGGACTCCCTGTCGCAGACTGAGGCATAGGCGGTCATGGCGAGAATGGGGATATGCTC
>CAIUWK010000084.1 GCA_903902855.1 uncultured Geobacter sp.
ATCACCAGGACCATCCAGGGGAGTCGGTTCCGCAGTGCGATCGACCCGGCAGGTAGCGCCCTGTGCGGAGTACTGCCAATGCCGGTATCGTCGGCTAATGGTATGGTCATAATTGTTCCTCCAGATGCGTCACACCGGCCAGGACCAGGGCCAACCCTTTTGCCAGATCGGCCATCAGGCCACGGGCTGCCGCCGGCTCCTCCCGGACCAGCGCTCTTTCCAGCTCCGCCGCCGTGGCGGCCAGCTCCGTAATCCCCAGATTACCCGCCACCCCCCTGAGGGTGTGCACCACCAGGCGAGCCCCCCCCAGATCCCCCTCGTTCATCAGGGAATGGAGTTGCGGCACAACTTGGCGGTTCTCTTCGGCAAAGGAGCGGAGCAGGGACCAGTAGAGCGCCTGATCCCCTCCCAGCCGTTCCAGGCCATCGTCGATGTCGATCCCGGGAAGGTTACGAAACCGATCTTCAGCAACGACAGGTTCGGTGTTCGCCTCCAGAGCCGGGGACAACTCCGGCCGGGGCTTGAGCCAGCGACAGAGTGCGGCGTGAAGTTCCGCCGTATCGATGGGCTTTGCCAGATGGTCGTTCATCCCCAGATTCAGACAGTTGCGACGCTCCTTGGCAAGGGCGTAGGCGGTCATGGCGATGATGGGCAACTCTTCCGGACTCCACTGTTGCCGGATGAGACGGGTTGCTTCGTAGCCGTCCATCTCCGGCATCTGGATATCCATCAAGACCAGGTCGAAGGGCTTGATGCCGGGCAGTGTCAGCTTCACGGCCTCCAGGCCGTTGGACGCCACCGTGACCAGCAGCCCCGCATGGGTCAACTGCACCCGGGCAATCTGCTGGTTGATGGGATGGTCCTCCACCAGCAGGACCCGTGCCCCCTTAATTGCATTCAAATCACACTTTTCCGGAGCCGGCGCCGGCACCTCTGTGGCCGAAGCCGGCTGAAACCCGATGGTAAAACTGAAGACACTCCCCTTTCCCGGTTTGCTCTCCACCGTAATAACTCCTCCCATGAGCGTCACCAGCCGTTGGCAGATACTGAGACCCAGTCCGGTCCCTCCGAAGCGGCGGGTTGTGGAACTTTCCGCCTGGGAGAAGGGGGCAAAGATCGTTTCGCACTGTTCAGGTAACAGACCGATGCCGGTGTCACTGACCCGGAACTCCAGCATGAGCCTTTCCGCCGTGGTTTCGATTAAGGCGATGGTCAGTCCGATCCTCCCCTCCTGCGTAAACTTGACGGCGTTCCCCAACAGGTTGAGCAGCACCTGTTCCAGCCGGAGCGGATCACCATGGAGATAGAGGGGGAGCTCCGGCGCCAGGGTGACCTGGTACGCCAACCCTTTACCTTGAACCTGACCGGAGATGATGTCGGCCACCTTTGCCAAACTGAGCGCAAGGGGAAAATCCACCGGTTCCAGACTCAGCTTCCCGGCCTCAACCTTGGAAAGGTCGAGGATATCGTTGATGATCCCCAGCAGAGAGTGGGCGGAGGTGGTTATTTTCTCCAGATAATCCCGCTGAACCGGCGCCAGCTCCGTCCCC
>CAIUWK010000085.1 GCA_903902855.1 uncultured Geobacter sp.
CGGCAATCTCCCGGACATGTTCGGGCCGGTCGCCGGAGAGCAGCGTCACCGCAATTCCCTGGTTCGTGAAATACGCCACTAACAACGGTGCGGCTTGGCGAAGCCGGTCTTTCAACACGAACAGCCCGAGATACACGCCGTTGCGGGCCACGTGAATGACGCTCCCCGTCTGAAGAGCTGGTTCTTCCGGAACAGAGATACCGCGCCCTATGAGGAACTTTGCCGTACCTGCGATAATCTCCACGCCATCAAGAGTGCCGGCGACACCACCTCCGGGGGTCGTCGTGACGAGGTGGTGTTCTCCCCGCGGACTCCCCTCACCCCCGGCCCCTCTCCCACAAGGGGCGAGGGGAGGAAATCCTCCTCCAATCTTTTCCGCGTACTCGACAATTCCCTTGGCCAGCGGATGCCCAGAGCCGGACTCCACCGCGACGCAGGCGGCCACCAGCAGTTCTTCCGACACTCCTGCTGCGGGTCGGACTTCGACCACCTCCGGCCGCCCCTCGGTGAGAGTCCCGGTCTTGTCGAAGACCACCCGCCGGACCCGGCTCAGTCGCTCCAGAATATCGCCCCCCCGGAAGATAATACCTGCCCCGGCCGCAGCACCGGTCCCCGCTACAATGGCGGTAGGGGTGGCCAGCCCCAAGGCGCAGGGGCAGGCGATGACCACTACGGCCAGCGCTTTCATGAGCGACACCCCGAAAGGAACACCTGTCAAGAGGAGAAAGCCGAAGGTTCCGAGAGCCAGCAGGAGCACCGTTGGAACAAAAAAAGCCGCAACCCGCTCCGCCAGATTCTGGATGGGGGCGCGGCGTTGCTGAGCCTCCTCCACCAGAAACGCGATCCGGGCGATGAAGCTGTCCGCGGCAGGGCGCTCCACCCGGATCCGGACGCTGCCGAGAAGGTTGATACTTCCGGCAATAACCGGACTGCCGGCCCCCTTGGGAACCGGCAGCGCTTCGCCGGTTGCCGGGGATTCGTCCACCTCAGTCTCTCCCGCCAGCACCACCCCGTCTACCGGAAACCGTTCTCCTTCACGGACCAGCACCAGATCGCCAGGGGCAAGTTCCGCCGTCTCGACGGTCTCCACATCATCCCCCTTGAGGCGGAGCGCCTGGGCCGGGGCACAGGCGAGGAGTCGTTCCACCCCTGCGGAAGCGCGGTGACGAGCTGACAGTTCCAGAAGTCGGCCGGTCAGGATGAGGGTGACAATCATGGCGGCGGTCTCGAAATAGACTTCATCCCCGCTGAACAGAGCATACCCGCTGTAAAGGTACGAGGAGAGAGCGCCGATGGCTATCAGGAGGTCCATATTGGGTGCACGGTTGACGATGCTCCGCCAGGCGCCTCGGAGGAAAGGCCGGCCGGAGTAGAAGATGACCGGGGTGGTCACCATGAGGGAAAACCACTGCATGACCGCCTTCATAGTCACTCCCATCCCCTGCACATAGCCGGCATAGAGAGCAAACGAGGAGGCCATGAGCTGCATGGTGAGAAAGAGTGCAGTGCCGAACCGGATCAGAAGGTCCTTCCGCTCGGCGGCAAAGGCGGATTCGGCGACGGAAAGCGAGTACGGACGGGGGGAATAGCCCGCGGAGGAGATCCGGTGAAATAGGGAAGAAGGGGTAACTTGGGACGGATCAAAAACGATCCGGGCGCGACCAGTGGCATAATTGACTCGCGCCTCCCGGACTCCCGGAAGCCCGGCAACGATCTTTTCATTGAGCCAGACGCAGGAGGCGCAGCGAATACCATCAATGAGGATGTCGATACCAGAGCCATCGCCAGCCGGAAAGACGAAGCGGGCGAGATAGTCGTCACCATACTCGTCACGGTACGCCCCGCCCCCTACCCCCTTCTCCCGCCACTCCCGGCGCTGGTAATAGTCGTCAAGGCCGGCTCCTGTGATGAGTTCGTACGCCCCTTTGCACCCTTTGCAGCAGAAGACCCGCTCCGTATCACCGGAAACGTCAATGACGGCCGCGCCGGGACGCACCTCCACCTCACAGTGCAGGCACTTCCGGAGCGTTTCGCTCACGGCAGCACCGTCATCCTGCCACTCATAATGTCGCTGCCCCGCCGAAAAATCCATCTCGCCTTGAGGACCGCCCCGGACGCCGGAACCAGGGGCACACAATACACTCCCGGCGCTTCGATCCCGCAGGTCAGAGTTCCGGTTGGCGCGCCGTTCCCTTCGATGGTCACGGTAAGCGTCCCACCGGTAACCGGGGCGCCGTTGCGGTCGGTGATCCGGAGTTCCAGTCGGCCGTTGCGGAATGAGGGCTCGGATCGCCAGCCAATTCGGGCCGCCGCCTCACCGACATCTCCGGGAGCATAGTAGAGACCATGGCGGTAGTAGTCCCGGTCAATCACCGGGCTCCCCTCTCGTGCAGCCTTGACGAAAGAGAAGACCATCCCGCCGAGGAACACCAAGATAAGAAGCAGAAGGCCGTAGAGCCAGATTTTGCCGTTAGACGTTGTGGGGACGGACATTGTAACCCCTGCCATCATGTAGGGGCGACCCGGTGGGTCGCCCTGTTTTGCGTTGATATATTCGCGTCCCAGGCCGGAGCTTGGGAACGAGACAAAATGAGATAACCACCCGGTGGGTCGCCCTGTTTCTTCACCATTCATTTCACCAGCAGCGTCATCTTCGCCTCAGCAACCGGCTGCCCCGCCCTCATGAGCCGGAATTTTAGCATTTCAGCAGTAACCGGAGCCGGCGAAACCTTGACCATGAAATCCACTCGTCGGTTCTCGTTGGCCGCAACGCTGATTCTCCGCGTCGGGCCAAGCAGCTCCACCCGGTGTCCAGCCACCCCTGCCACGGTTATATCATAAACCGCCGCACTGCGGGAGCGGTTCTCCAGATAGGTGGTATAGAAATTGACCACCGCGCCGTCGGGCATTCGTCTGACGGTGCCGTCACCTCCCCGGCTCACCTTGATGGTTGCCTCGGAACGATGAGCAACGCCAAAGGCAAGGATTACCGTAAGGACCATGATGATCGATGCCAGAAGTAGCGAGCGGGTAGTTACCGGCTTTCCGCCGCCATCGGACCGACGCCCGAAGGTGTAATGGATGATCCCCGGTTGCGCCAATCGGTTCAGGACGGACCGACAGGCATCAACGCAGCGACCGCAGTTGATGCACTCCACCTGGAACCCCTTTTTGATGTCGATTCCGGTGGGGCAGACCCGCTCGCAGGCATGGCAGGTGATGCAGCGGCCAGCCTCTGCCGGGTCAAACTCCAGGGTCAGGGTAGAGGCATCCATGGCCATGAGCTGGATGCGGCCATAGGGGCAGATGGCCTTGCAGAAATACCGGCGGAGGAACATGAGATCGGCCCAGACAACTGTCCCCACCGAGACGAGGCTGATGCCGGCGACGAGCCCCAGGTTTCCGGACATGATCCGATTGAGGTACTCGGCGGGGGGGATGAAGTACCAGATGAGGTTGGACGCGACCAGCAGGGAGAGAAGCGCGGCGCAGAGATTTTGCCCCGCCACGGAGACGACCTTGTTGTTGCCGAAAAAGCGCACTATCTGGCGATCAAAAGACTCGGCAAGATCGGTGACAGTCGTCTGGGGGCAGAACCAGCCGCACCAGACTCGACCGAAGATCATAGTGATAAAGATGAAGATGAAAACGAAGATGAGGGTGATGAGGAGTAAGAGGTAAAACTCCTCGATCCTGATGGCCTCACCGAAAAAATAAAGAGTCCGTGACGGGGCGTCCAACCGGAGCAACGACTCTCCCCCCACCTGCACGAACGGAATGAGCAGCAGGAGCAAGGTGGAGAGCCACTGAACGGTCTCACGTTTCGGGGTGATCCGGGGCTGACGCATCACCCTTATTTGAGGGAGAGGAGATACTTGATCACACCTTCCAACTGCTCATGGCCGAGTTCCTTGCCAAATCCAGGCATCCCGGCAGGTCGACCGTTGGTGATACTCTCCAGCATGGCCGCTTCGGTCTTGCCGAATTTATACACCGGCCTGGTCAAGTCGGGACCGATCCCCCCTTTGGCGTCGGCCCCATGACAGGCCACACACCGCTCGGCAAAAGTCTTCTTTCCGGAGGCGATATAGGCAGCCACGTCACCACTCTTCGGTCCGGTCGCAATGCCGGGAGCCGTTGTTTTTTCCTTCTGTTCAAACTCGGCCGACTTGGCGGATTCGAGTTTCTGTTTCTCCGCAAACTCCTTGCCGGAACTCCAGCCGCTGAAGAGGTAATAGCCCATGAAGCAGACTCCCCAGAGGAGGAGCCCCCCCAGCAGGAGTCTGAAGATGAGGGGAGAACTCTTCTCCTCACGATATTTGATCCCGTCGTAATCGTTTTCAGCCATCACTTCCTCCCATTCAGGTCGTCATCATCGAGCATACGGTATTTGGGCTCTTCCATCCGGTCTTTACTCTTCCTGCGGCAGGTCCTGAAGACAATCAGGACAAAGATCAGGAAGAGCAGGATGGTCGTGCCGAGGTAATAGACCGAAGCCGCCACCATGTTACTTCTGCCCTTTGCGGGACAAGATGTAGGTAATTACCTTCCAGATCTTCTCCTTGCCGAGGGTATCACCAAAGGCCGGCATTCCCAGACGATCCAGCCCCTGGTAGATGGAGCTGAAGATCTCCCCCTCGGGCTTCGCCAGTTCGGCCAGGGCCACGCCAATATCCCCTTTCAGATTGGCGCCGTGACACTGGGCGCAATTCTGTTCATACAGCGTCTTCCCTTCGGCCACAGCCGCCGGGTTCCCGGAGTAGGGGTTCTTCAGATCTCCCACTACGGGTGCTGCCGCCGCGACTTTGCGCCACGGGATGTCGTTACCGAGTTTCTGAAGATAGGCGACCATGGCGTCCAGCTCCGTCTTCCCCTTGACCGCGTCAAGCTCTGCCGGGGTGTAGGGGAAACCAAGGGCCTTCATCTTCTTTTCGGTGAGCGATGTATCCAGCGGCTGCTTCAGAAAGGCATATTTCGGCATGTTCGACTTGGGGACCATGGTCTGGGGGTCTTCCATATGCTTGTAGTGCCAGGCATCCGGGTATTTGCCGCCGATGCGGGCCAAATCAGGACCGGTCCGGCGGGAACCCCAGAGATGCGGCTGGTCATAGACAAACTCCCCGACCTTGGAATACCCGTCCGTAGAACCGGGGGCATAACGGGCCACGTCGGCCACCAGGGGCCGGACCGTCTGCGTGTGACAGTTGTTGCATCCTTCGCGGATGTAGATGTCCCGCCCTTCAAGTTGAAGGGGGGTGTAGGGCTTGACTCCGGCAATCTTAAGAGACGGGTCGTTGATCCATTTAAACGGGGCGATCATGGTAACCGCCGTACCTATCATGATCACCACGGCAGCACATAGCAACAGGATGACCGGCTTTCTTTCGAGAATATCTAGCATGTCGGCTCCTTTCTCAGACGGTTCCGGCCGTGGCGGCCGTGACGCCAGAGGCAGGTTTGCCGTTCTGGATCGTCTTGATCATATTGAAGATGAACACGAGAATACTGATCAGGTAGATGACCCCGCCACCGGCACGCATGTGCCAGTAGGGGTATAGCTCGGTGAGAGTCTCCATGAAGCTGTAGTGAAGGCTCCCGTCGGGGTTCATGGCATGGAGCATGGCCGCCTGCTGAACTCCGGCAACCCACATGCTGATGGAATAGATAAGCTGGCCGATTACCGCCAGCCAGAAGTGGACATTGGCGAGTTTTACGCTGTAGAGTTCGGTGTTATAGAGGCGTGGGATCAGGTAGTAGATGCCCGCAAAGATGATCAGGGATACCCAACCCAGTGCCCCCATGTGGACGTGACCCGGCACCCAGTCGGTATAGTGAATGAACGCCGAAAAAGTCCGGACCGCCTGAGCCGGTCCCTGGAGGGTCTGAAGGCCGTAGAAGGTGATACCGAAGATGAAAAACTTGACGAGGTAATTCTCCTTCATCTGATGCCATTGGCCGTTCATGGAGAGGTAGCCATTAAAGACCGAAGCCCAGGAAGGGGCAATGAGCATGACAGAAAAGCCCATCGCCAGCGTCTGGACCCAGTCAGGGATCGGCGTCCAGAGGAGGTGGTGAGCCCCCGTCCAGAGGTACATGAAAATGAGGCTCCAGAAGGCGATGATCCCCATCCGGTGGCTGTAGATCGGCACTCCGGTGGACTTGGGAAGAAAGTAGTAGAAGATAGCCAGCGGCGGCGTGGTCAAGACCATGGCCACCGCGTTATGGCCGTACCACCACTGAACATTGGCGTCATTAGCTCCGGCATAGGCTGAATAGGATTTAAACAACGACACCGGGATACTGGCGTTGTTGACGAGGTAGAGAATGGCTACTCCAACCAGGGTAGCGATGATGTACCAGAGGGAAATGTACATCTGCTCTTCTTTGCGCTTCATGATGGTCATGAAGATATTCACTGTGAAGACCACCCAGAGAATCACCACGAGGATGTCGATGGGCCATTCCAG
>CAIUWK010000086.1 GCA_903902855.1 uncultured Geobacter sp.
CCCCGGCTCCAGGAACCGCTGGCCGTAGTCAAAGCCCGGTTTGGCCACCACATCCTTGAGGACGTTCATCCTCACAGGATCCTGGATGTGGGGGAGTCCGGCGGCCCCCAGGGCCCAGGCGATTCCCAGGGAAATCTGGTCCAGGGGGCTTTTCAGGAAGAGCCCCGGCTCCAGGAACCGCTGGCCGTAGTCAAAGCCCGGTTTGGCCACCACATCCTTGAGGACGTTCATCCTCACATGATCCTGGATTTGGGGGTTATTGACGATATCCGTGAAGAAGGCGACCGGGTTCATGTTGGCCTTGAGCATGACCAGGAGGGCAAGAACAATGGTGCCGCTCATGAGGAGTCCCGCCTTGATGATCTGCACCCAGGTGGTGGCCTTCATGCCGCCGAAGGCCACGTACCCAACCATGAGGACCCCCACGCCGATGACCGATACCCGGTAGGGGATGTCCAGGAGCACCTGCATCAGCTTACCGGCCCCTACCATCTGGGCGATGAGGTAGAAGAGGGAGACGGTGACCGTGGAGAGGGCCGCCACGGCCCGCACCGTTTTGGGGGAGGTCCGGAAGGAGAGGATGTCCCCCAGGGTGTACTTGCCGGCGTTGCGGCAGGGTTCGGCGATGACCAGGAGGATGACGATGAAGGAGAATGCCGGTCCCACGGCATACATGAAGCCGTCGATACCATAGAGGGAGATCAGGCCGGACATCCCCAGAAACGAGGCGGCGGACATGTAATCCCCGGCGATGGCCCAGCCGTTCTGGAGCCCGGTTATCCCGCCGCCGGCCGCGTAGAAATCGGCTGCCGTGGTGGTCTGCTTGGCGGCCCAGACCACCACGCAGAGGGTGACGCCGATGATGGCCAGAAACATGCTGATGGTGATGACCCGGTTGGGTTTCACCTTGGTCTGCAAGGGGGGGGGGAGAGCAGCCGTGACCCCCTTGACCGGGGCTATTGCCGGGGCCACCTGGGCCGGGGACGTTCCTCCCACGGTGGGAGCCGATTGGGGTGAACTCTTGTCCGGTTCGGCGGCCGGGGTCAGGGTGGCCAAGGCCAGGACAAGCAACAGTGCGGAGATGATCTTGCTAAACATGGTCTTCCTCCTAACCTACTTCATGGACAAGTTCGTCGGTGAGACGGTCGAATTCGGTGTTGGCCATTTTCGTGGAGATGATCGCCACGCAGAAGGTCATGACATACTGGGAGAGGATGAAGAGGTAGCCGAAGTTGATGACGCCGATGACCTTGATCTTGAACAGGTCGGGGTAGTAGCCGGAGAGAATGGGGAGGAGGAAGTAGTACACCGATGAGCCGAACCAGAGGCTGAAGAGAAATCGCCGCTTCTTCTGTTTCAATTCCAGATATTTCGGATTGCGGGCTATCTGTGCCCAGTTGTAGCTCTTCGTCGCCATGGTGCCTCCTCCTTGTGCGGTTGATCAGCCTGCTGATAAGTAAAACGGTGTCTGTATTTGCCTGGAATTGTTACTGTCGTGCCCATGGGGTATAGAAGTTGCCGGGTTTTTTGAAGAGGGTTATCGTCATGCCGGATCTTTCTCCCTTCACTGCCGCAGGGTGTCACTGGAAAGCGAATCTGTGACAACATGCCGTATTTACGTCGTAAAGATGAGGAACGGCTCCTGCTGTCGACGGAAAACAATGACGGCGATTAAAAGTCAACGGGAGTTTATATGGCGCTTACGTCCATGTCAACTATTTTTAGAACATATTTTTACAAATATTGTTTCCAGGAGTAAGAGAGGAGAAATCCGTTGCCGAAGCGATTGACAAACGTAGAGGGGAGGCATAATGTGGCGGTACTGAATTTACGTAAAGGGAAGCTTATGGACGATGAGAAGACCAGCGAAGAGGTGATTTCCATCGGCGAGTTGTCCAAGTCGTTGGGGTTGACCACGAGGACCCTGCGCTACTGGGAAGAGGTGGGGATCATCCAGTCGGTGCAGCGTGCCGACGGAGCTACCCGTGGATATACCCCCTACTTTATGCGGCGGATCAAATTTATCATCAAGCTGAAAGATCTGGGGCTGACCATAAAGGATATGCAGGATCTCTATGCCGCCTATGGGGAGGTCAAGCAGACTGAAAAAATGATCCCGCGTCTCATAGAGATTCTTGATGGGAATATCTACCGGGTGGACGAGAAGATGGCCAAGCTGGCTTCCCTGAGAAATGAGATCGTCGACTATCGCCAGAGGATACTGAGCAAGGGGGGAGAGCCGGAGTGACCGGCAGATGGTTGTACTCCGCTCCTTTCCGCAACAGGAGTCCCAAACCAAGCCCCAGCCGGAGCCTACCCTGCGACCATGATGAAGATCATCCACGCCTATCATGACGGTAAACTTTCCAGGGAAGAAGTCGCGGTGGTCAGCGAGTTCCCGCTGAAACTCATCGTCAACGGCCGGGAGCTGGCCACCCTCATCGCCTCCCCCCATGACCTCCGGTTCCTGGTGGCCGGCTTCCTCCGGGTGAACGGCTTTGTCCGGAGTGTCACCGACTTTCAGATGCTCAGCGTCTGCTCGGACATGAGCACCGCCAACGTCCGGGTGAAGGGGGAGATTCCGGAGAAGCTGAAACCGGTCCTCACCAGCGGCTGCGGCACGGGGATCACCTTTACCCTCCCGGGGAGCGACATGCCCGACAGGAGTTTTTTCCCGGAAAACCGGAAGGTTTTGCCGGCGGATCTTTTTTCCCTCATGGAGGAGCTGGCCCGGCGGGCGGAGCAGTACCGGAGCCACGGGGGGATTCATTCGGCGGCGGTGGGGGAGGGGGGGAAGATTCTCTTCTACGCCGAGGATCTGGGGCGGCATAACACGGTGGACCGGCTGGCCGGGGAGGCTCTTCTCAGGGAGGTGGATCTGGCGGGGAAGAGTCTGGTGACGTCGGGGCGGATCTCCAGCGAGATGGTGGCCAAGGCCGCCAACCTGGGGATTGCGGTCCTTGCCTCCCGGACCTCCCCTACGGACATGGCGGTGCGGTTGGCCGAAGAGCAAGGGATCATGATGGTGGGGTATCTCCGAGGGGGGAAATTTTTCGTGTACAGCCATCCGGAGCTTCTTGATTGCGCTGTTGTCGATTCCTAACTTCTTTGTGCCGATGTATTGTTAGCCCCCTGCAGCAGGACGGATCAATCTTTACAACCAAGGAGAGTGCTATGAAAGAAGTCTTTGTGGTCGAATCGTTGCGTACCCCGTTGGGCTCCTTTGGGGGAGTGTTTGCCGATGTGGCGGCGTCACGTCTGGCGGCAACCGTCATCAAGGGGCTCCTGGAGAAGAGCGGCCTGCCGGCGGAGGGGGTGGATGAGGTGATCATCGGTCAGGTCCTCTCCGGAGGGAGCGGCCAGGCTCCGGCCCGTCAGGCCATGCGTGGGGCCGGGCTCCCCGATTCCATTCCGGCCCTGACCATCAACAAGGTCTGCGGCAGCGGCTTGAAAGCCCTCATGCTGGGGGCCGGTTCTATCCTGTTGGGGGAGAGCCGGGTGGTCATTGCGGGGGGTATGGAGAATATGTCTCTGGCCCCCTATGCGTTGAGCAAAGGGCGGTACGGGTATCGCATGGGGAACGGAGAGCTGCTGGATCTGCTGGTTCATGACGGCCTCCAGGACCCCTACAGCGGCAAGCATATGGGGGTCATCGCCGAGGCGACCACCGAAAAGCACGGCCTCACCCGTCAGGAGCAGGACGACTTTGCCCTGAGCTCCTACCGTAAGGCCCAGGCCGCGGTGAAGGGGGGGATTTTTCATGATGAGATCGTCCCGGTGGTGATCCGGGGGCGTAAGGGGGAGGTGATCGTCAGTGACGATGAAGAGCCGTTCAAGGTGGATCCGGAGAAACTTACCGGACTGCGCCCCGCCTTCAACAAAGAGGGGACCATCACCGCCGGTAACGCCTCCACCATCAATGACGGCGCCGCTCTCACCCTGCTGGCCAGCGGGGAGGCGGTAACGAAATACGGTCTCAAGCCCAAGGCCCGTCTGGTCGCCTATGCCACCAATGCTCTTCATCCCGACCTGTTCGCCGAGGCTCCGGTGGGAGCCATTGAAAAGGCTCTGGCCAAGGCCGGACTCCAGGTGGGGGAGATCGACCTGTTCGAGATCAACGAGGCCTTTGCCGCCGTCACCCTGCTGGCGATCAAGCAGCTGGGGCTGAACCCGGAAAAGGTGAACGTCAACGGCGGCGCCTGCGCCATCGGCCATCCCCTGGGGGCCAGCGGCGGACGTCTGGTGGCCACCCTGGTGCGTGAACTGCAGAAGAGGGAGGCCCGTTACGGTCTCGCCACTCTCTGCATCGGCGGCGGCGAGGCGGTGGCGGCAATCTTCGAGCGGGTGTAACTACTCAGGTATTGCTATCAACCTGAGTCGCTACCTGCGGGTCTGAAGATAACGGGACTCTGAACCTACTACCGTACAGTGGAGAGTGAGCCATGGAAGCTACCCGTGAACTTTACTGGAACATCGGCCATGGGGCGTCGATCCTGATCCCCATGTACCTGTTTACCTTTGTCGCTCTGGGGTTGCTGATACGAAGCGGGTTGCAGCGGCTGAGTATCTACCGTCAGGGGAAACCGCTGAACCGGACAGACCGGCGTGACGAGCGTATCCTCGGACTTATCAAGAACGTCCTGCTCCAGAGCCGGGTGCTCCTGGTGAAGGGGCCGGGCATTGCCCACGCTCTCTTCTTCTGGGGCTTTGCACTCCTCTTCCTGGGGACTATCCTGGTGGCGGCCCAGGCGGATTTCACCGAGTTCCTCTTCGGTTTCCGGTTTCTCTACGGTAATCTCTACCGGATCTTTTCCGTGACCCTGGACCTGGCAGGTCTGGTGGCCATTGTCATGTTGCTGGGGCTCTATGTCCGCCGCTACCTGGTCCGCCCCGAGGGGCTGGAGAGCAGCCGGGACGATGCCGTCATGCACGGGATCCTCTTTGCCATCCTCATCACCGGTTATGTCATCGAAGGGGCCCGGATGGCGGTGACCGAGCTCCCCGACAACATGGCGCTGGCCGTCTGGTCGCCGGTGGGGCTGGTCATGGCCAAGCTGCTGGCCGGCATGGGGGAAAGCACCTTGCGTCACCTGCACCAGGGGCTCTGGTGGCTTCATTTCTTCCTGGTCATCGGTTTCATCTGCGCCATCCCCTTTACCAAATTCCGGCATATCTTCACCACCAGCGCCAACTACTTTTTTGCCGACCTGGGCCCCAAGGGGGCGCTGGTCACCATGGATATGGAAGGGGATGCGGAAAGCTTCGGCGCGGCCACCATCAAGGATCTTACCTGGAAAGATATCTTCGATACCGACGCCTGCACCAAGTGCAAGCGGTGTCAGGATCGCTGTCCGGCCCACAACACGGAGAAACCGCTCTCCCCCATGAAGGTGATCAACCAGTTGGGAGAGGTGGCGTGCGGCACTCCCGAGGCCAATCTTATCGAGACCGTAGGGAAGGATGCCATCTGGTCCTGCACCACCTGCCGGGCCTGCCAGGAGATCTGCCCGGCTTCCATCGAGCATGTGGGAAAAATCGTGGAGATGCGCCGTAACCTGGTGCTCATGGAGGGTGAATTCCCCGGCGATGAGGTGATGACGGCCATGGAGAACGCCGAGGTGAACGGCAACCCTCTGGGAATGGCCTTTGCCTCACGGGGTGACTGGGCAGAAGGACTCCCGGTGGTCCGTCTGGCCGACGATGCCGACGTGGATATCCTCTACTTCGTGGGGTGCTATGCCTCCTTTGACAAGCGGAACATCAAGGTTGCCACCAGTTTCGTCCGGCTCTGTCAGGCGGCGGGGGTTCGGGTGGGGATACTGGGGAAGGAAGAGAAGTGCTGCGGCGAGCCCATACGGAAGCTGGGGAACGAATACCTGTACCAGTCGTTGGCCACGGAAAATATCGAGACCATCAAGGGGTACGGCGTGAAGAAGGTCGTCACCGCCTGTCCCCACTGCTTCAATACTCTGGCCAAGGATTACCGGGATCTGGGCTTTGACCTGGAGGTGGAGCATTATACCGTCTTTCTCAACCGGTTGCAGCAGGAGGGGAAACTCAAACTCAAGGCGGACAGCTTTGATTGCACCTACCACGACTCCTGCTATCTGGGACGGCACAACGACCTGTATCAGGAGCCCCGGGCACTGGTGGCGGCCGGCGGCGGGACCATTCGCGAGATGGAGAAGAGCCGGGCGGAGAGCTTCTGCTGCGGCGCCGGCGGCGGACGGATCATTGCCGAAGAGAAACTGGGGAGCCGGATTAGCGGGAGCCGGGCCAGGATGGCGGCTGCCACCGGTTCCGGGATACTGGTGTCCAACTGCCCTTTTTGTCTCACCATGTTCGAGGACGGGATCAAGGGGGCGGATCTGGAAGGGCAACTCATCCCCCGGGACATCGCCGAGATCCTGGTGGAACGGCTGGCAGGCTGAAACAGTACAGGTTTGTCAGGTTAACGCGACGTTGTCACATTCTGCCTCTATTCCTCACTCTCCCTCATTTCGGCCTTCCCCCGCTGGGGGAAGGAGTACTCCCTCCCCCAGCGGGGAGGGTTGGGGAGGGGGAGATCCCGAGGGGTGAGACAACCACCGTCGTTTTTTCTTGGCAATAAAAAAGCATTGTGGTACTGCAATGCATAAAATCAGGGTCAGGATGTTGGCGGATGAATACAACGGAGGAAGCTGATGAATATTCATGAGTACCAGGCAAAAGCGATTCTCAGGAAATTCGGTGTGCCGGTTCCGGACGGTCACGTCTGTTACAACGGGGCCAGCGCCCGGGAATGGGCCAAGCGTCTGGGTGACGGCCCCTGGGTGGTCAAGGCCCAGATCCATGCCGGCGGTCGGGGGAAGGGGGGAGGGGTCAAGCTGGCCCGCAGCGCCGACGAGGTGCGCGATATTGCCCGGGAGATGCTGGGGATGACCCTGCGGACCCATCAGACCGGCCCCGAAGGGAAGGTGGTTACCCGGGTCCTGGTGGAAAACGGCTGTAACATTGAACGGGAACTGTACGTCAGCCTGCTGGTGGATCGGGCCACCTCCAAGGTCACGGTCATGGCCTCCACCGAAGGGGGAATGGACATCGAGGAGGTCGCCGCCGCGACCCCGGAGAAGATCTTTCGGGAAACCATCGACCCGGTGGCGGGACTCTCCCCCTTTCAATGTCGTAATCTTGCCTTCAGCCTGGGGTTGACCGGTAAACTGACGGCCAAGGCAACCACCGTGCTGCAGGGACTCTACAACACGTTCATGGCCTGTGACTGCTCCCTGCTGGAGATCAACCCCCTGGTGGTCACCAAGGAGGGGGATCTGCGGGCGCTGGATGCCAAGTTCGGTTTTGACGACAACGCCATGTTCCGCCATCTCCAGATCGGCGATATGCGCGATTTCGATGAGGAAGATCCCAATGAAGTCGAGGCGTCCCAGCACGACCTCTCCTACGTCTCTCTGGCGGGGAACATCGGCTGCCTGGTGAATGGCGCCGGACTGGCCATGGCCACCATGGATATCATCAAATTTTCCGGCGGCGAGCCTGCCAACTTCCTGGATGTGGGGGGGGGGGCCACCATCGAACGGGTCTCCGAGGCGTTCAAGATCATCCTCTCCGACAAGAACGTCAAGGGTATCCTGGTGAATATCTTCGGCGGCATCATGAAGTGTGACGTCATCGCCGAGGGGGTCATCGATGCGGCCCGGCAGGTCTCCCTCAAGGTGCCGTTGGTGGTTCGCCTGGAAGGGACCAATGTGGAAAAGGGGAAGGAGATCCTTGCCACCAGTGGTCTGAATATCATCGCCGCCGACGGCATGGCCGACGCAGCAGAAAAAATCGTCCAGGCCGTGGCAGCCGCCTGAGAGAGGGATACCCATGAGCATTCTTATTGATAAGGACACGAAGGTGATCACCCAGGGGCTCGGCGCCACCGGCCTCTTTCATGCCAACGGTGCCCGGGAGTACGGTACCCGGATGGTGGGAGGGGTGACCCCGGGGAAGGGGGGGAGCATCATCGACGGTTTTCCCGTCTATGACACGGTGAGGGGAGCGGTGGCAGCCACCGGCGCCACCGCATCGGTGATCTACGTCCCGCCACCCTTTGCCGCCGACGCCATCATGGAGGCGGTGGACGCCGGCATCGGGCTGGTCATCTGCATCACCGAGGGGATTCCGGTGCTGGACATGGTGAAGGTGAAGCAGTTCATGCAGGGGAAAGAGAGCCGTCTGGTGGGGCCCAACTGCCCCGGGGTCATCACCCCCGGCCAATGCAAGATCGGCATCATGCCGGGGTACATCCACCGGCCGGGGAAGGTGGGGGTTGTCTCCCGCAGCGGCACCCTCACCTACGAGGCGGTCTGGCAGCTCACCGGCTACGGTCTGGGGCAGTCCACCTGCGTGGGGATCGGCGGGGACCCGGTGAACGGCACCAACCATCTGGACGTGCTCCGGATGTTCGAGGAGGATCCGGATACGGACGCGGTGATCATGATCGGCGAGATCGGCGGCAACTCGGAGGAGGAGGGGGCCTATTTTGTCCGGGACCATATGACCAAGCCGGTGGCGGCGTATATCGCCGGCATCACCGCTCCTCCGGGGAAGCGGATGGGGCATGCCGGCGCGATCATCTCCGGCGGGAAGGGGACCGCGGCGGAGAAGGTGGCCATCCTGAAAGAGTGCGGTATCAGCGTGGCAGCCAGTCCCGCCGAAATGGCCCAGGCGTTGCTGAAGATCTACAGGCCGAACTGACGTAAAGGAGATCTTCATGCTCGTCGTCGCCTGTATCAAACAGGTCCCTGATACTACTCAGGTTCAGATCGATCCGGTGACCAATACCCTCATTCGTGAGGGTATTCCTTTCATCATGAACCCCTATGACACCCATGCGCTGGAGGAGGCGCTCCGGTTGAAGGATCGCTACGGCTGCCGGGTGGCGGTCCTCTCCATGGGCCCCCCCAATGCGGAGATGACCCTGCGCAAGGCGCTCTCCGTGGGGGTGGACCGGGTGATCCTCCTTTCCGATCGCTGCTTCGGGGGGGCGGATACCCTGGCCACCAGCAATGTCCTGGCAGCGGCCATTCACAAGCTTGCCCAGGAGGAAGAGGTCCCTCTGGTGATCTGCGGCAAGCAGACCATAGACGGCGACACCGCCCAAGTGGGGCCGGGGATCGCCACCCGTCTGGGTTACACTCAGCTCACCCTGGTGGACAAGATCGTGGATCTGGACTTGGTCGCCGGGAAGATCCGGGTGAGCCGGAAGCTTGAGGGGCGCCACGAGATCGTCGAATCCCCCCTCCCTTCGCTCCTCACCGTGGTCCGGGAGATGAACCGTCCCCGGTATCCCACGGTCCCCATCCGTCTGGCGGCTGAAGTGGCCCCCGTGGAGCTCTGGAACAACGAGGTGCTGCAGCTGGATCTGCAGAGTGTCGGCCTCAAGGGCTCCCCCACCTGGGTCAAGAAGATCTTCTCCCCGGAGCGGGACAAGGGGGAGATCATCGGTGACGGCATCGGTGATCCTGCCGGCACCGTGAACTTGCTGGTGGAAAAACTTCTGGGTAAGGATCTGCTGGAATTGTAAGCTTATTATGATAGCGTCAGCTGGGTAAGGATCTGCTGGAATTGTAAGCTTATAGAGGGATTGTCATGACCGAACCGAAGAAACTCAAGAAACCCCGGGGTACGGCCCGACTCATCCCGGGGAAATGCATCGCCTGCGGCGCACGCTGTCAGAGCAGCTGTCCGGTGAACTGCATCGAGATGAACGACAGCGGCGAGCCGCTCATCCTTGGTGAAAAGTGCATCGGCTGTCTCAAATGCGTGAAGGTCTGTCCCACCGAGGCTCTGGAGATCGCCTTTACCCCGGAAGAGGAGGCTCTTCTGGCGGAGATCGCCCGGCAGCAGGGGGGAACTCCCGCCGAAGAGGAGCCAGATGAGGAGGCCAAGGCTCTGGCCCGACTCCTGGCCGGCTATCGCGGGGTCTGGGTCTTCATCGAACAGACTGAGGGGGAGGCGGCCCGGGTCTCCTGGGAACTCCTGGGGAAGGGGCGGGAGCTGGCGGACACTCTGGGGGTGCCGCTCTCCGCGGTGGTGCTGGGGGATAACGTGGAGTACCTCTGTCAGGAGGCCTTTGAGTACGGGGCGGACCAGGCCTACCTCATGGACGCCCCGGTCTTTCGTTTCTATCGCACCGAGGCGTACCTGAAGGGGGTTAACACCCTTATCCGGAAGTACCACCCCGAGATCATCCTCATGGGAGCTACCGGGCTGGGGCGCGATCTGGCCGGCGCCGTGGCCACGGTGGTCAGGACCGGTCTCACCGCCGACTGCACCGGTCTGGGGATCGACGACCAACGGAACCTCATGCAGACCCGACCCGCCTTTGGGGGGAACATCATGGCCACCATCATCTGCGACAAGTTCCGGCCGCAGATGGCCACGGTACGCCCCAACGTCATGACCCTCCCCGAGAAGCAGCCGGGAAAAAGAGGTCCCATCATTCGCGAGGCGTGCCCCCTCAAAGAAGAGGATGTGCTGGTGAAGGTCCTGGAGATCATCCGCGACCGGACCAGGGACAAGGTGGACATCGCCGGCGCCGACTTCATCATCTCCGGCGGCCACGGCATGATGGGGCCGGATAATTTTGCCATGCTCAAGGAGCTTGCCGCCGAGGTGGGGGGGATCGTCGGGGCCTCCCGGCGGGCCGTGGATGCCGGCTGGATGCCCCATGACCGGCAGGTGGGGCAGACCGGCAAGACGGTCAGGCCCAAGATCTACATCGCCTGCGGCATCAGCGGCGCCATCCAGCATCTGGTGGGGATGCAGGATTCCGACGTGGTCATCGCCATCAACCGGGACCGTAACGCCCCCATCTTCGAGGTGGCCACCTACGGCATCGTGGGTGACCTGTTTCAGGTCATCCCGCTCTTGACCAGACGGCTGCGCGAACTGAAAGAGCAGAAAGGGAGGAGTTGACCGCCATGAGTGTAAATCCCGTTCTCTTCGGTTCCCTGCTGGCAGCGGCGTTCCTCTTCTTTCTCTGGAACTGTTGGCAACGTCTCGCTCTGGTCACCCTG
Source organism: uncultured Geobacter sp. (assembly GCA_903902855.1). Classification (GTDB taxonomy): domain Bacteria; phylum Desulfobacterota; class Desulfuromonadia; order Geobacterales; family CAIOGM01; genus CAIOGM01. The sequence goes on from CAIUWK010000086.1 coordinate 11,061, forward strand.
GGAGGGGGGGCGGATCGTTTCGACCGGCCGGGGGAGCGTTTCAAGAGGATGCTCCTCTTCGCCTTCGGTCAGAAACGGGTGCTTGCCCGTCCCTTCGGTGTCAATCATGCCGTGATCTTCTGGGCCTTCCTGATCCTCCTCCTGGCCAACGGCTCGTTTCTGGTGGAGGGACTCTTCCCTACCTTCACCCTGGAGCGAATCCTCCCGGCGGGGGTGTATCACGGGTTGACCCTCCTCTTTGATCTGGCGTCCCTGCTGGCCCTGGCGGCCGTGGTGGTCGCCGTGGCGCGCCGTCTCTTCTTCAAGCCGTCATATCTGGACAGCGCCTATGTGAAGGGGCGCAGCGTCGAGGGGTTCATGATCCTCTCCTTCATCGCCACGCTGATGGTCGCCTTCTTCTGCCTCAACGGGGTCCGGATCGCCCTGGGGGACGGGGGGGGAGCCATGCCGGTGTCGGCTCTCTTTGCGGCTCTCCTCAGCGGGAACAGTCCCGCCGCCCTGGAGGGGATCGGAATCATCGCCTGGTGGGTTCATGCCCTGGTGCTGCTGGCCTTCATCTGCTATCTGCCGCTTTCCAAGCATATGCATATCCTCACCGCCATTCCCAACTGTTTTTTCCAGGATCTGAATCCGGTGTCGCTCCCCCCTCGGGAGGAGTTTATCCCGGGAAAACCGGGGAAGAGCTATGGGGTGGGGAGGGTGGACGACTTCAGCTGGAAGGATCTGCTGGACGGCTTTACCTGCACCGAGTGCGGCCGCTGTCAGGATGCCTGCCCGGCCAACGCCACGGGGAAGCCGCTGAATCCTCGCCAGATTGTGCACAGCATCAAGAGCAATCTCCTGGCCAACGGTAATCTCCTCAAGGCCGGCCGGCCGCCTCTGGTGCCGTTGGTGGGTGAGGAGGGTGAAGGAACCACCACGGAGGATGCCATCTGGTCCTGCACCACCTGCGGCGCCTGCCTGGTACAGTGCCCGGTCCTCATCGAGCAGATGCCCAAGATCATCAAACTCCGCCGGCATCGGGTGGAGATGCTGGCCGCTTTTCCCGAAGAGCTCCTCAGCCTCTTCGAGAATATGGAGCAGCGCTCCAACCCCTGGGGAATCGCCCCCGGCGAGCGGACCAAGTGGACCGGTACCCTGGAGGTGAAACCGTTCCAGGCGGGGGTAACCGAGTATCTCTTCTACGTGGGGTGTGCCGGCGCCTTCGACTCCCGGGCCAAGCATGTCACCGTGGCCCTGGCCACTCTGCTGGATGCGGCCGGCGTCTCCTGGGGGATTCTCGGCCGGGACGAACTCTGCTGCGGCGACAGCGTCCGGCGCCTTGGCAACGAATACGTCTTTGACCGGATGGCCAGAGCGAATGTGGCCCGGTTCAAGGAGCAGGGGGTCAAAAAGATCGTGACCCTCTGTCCCCACTGTTTCAGTACCCTGAAAAACGATTACCGTCAGTACGGGTTGGAACTGGAGGTGCTCCATCACAGCCAGCTCCTGGAGCAGCTGGTGGCCCAGGGGAGACTCAAGCCTGCCGTTCAGAACGGTCAGGGGAAGCTCCTCTTCCATGACTCCTGTTACCTGGGGCGGCACAACGATACCTATGATGCACCCCGGGCCGTCATCACCGCCGCCACCGGGAGCGCTCCCGGCGAATTCGGGCGGAGCCGGGAGAACGGCTTCTGTTGCGGCGCGGGTGGGGGGCGGATGTGGATGGAAGAGCAGCTGGGGAGCCGGATCAATCTGGACCGGGTCAAAGAGGCGCTGGAGCAGGAGCCGGATACCCTCTGCGTGAGCTGTCCTTACTGCATGACCATGCTGGAAGACGGGCTGAAGGATCAGGGGGCGGAGCAGGTTCGGGTCATGGATATCGCCGAGATCATGGCCGAGGCCATGGTCCCCCGTTAGCAGCAGTGTAATTACTCTGTCATATTCTGCCTCTATTTCTCACTCTCCCCCCTCCCGACCTTCCCCCAGCGGGGGAGAGGTCGGGAGGGGGAAATCCCGAGGCATGAGACAACTATCTTGATCCGCGTCCTGTTCGGTTCCGGCTTGTTCGGCTCAGGATGTTGAAACGGATGAACTTCCTGCAAACTCCCTCTCGTGCATGGCTGCCGCACTCCCCCCCTGGAGCGCCCTCAAGTTAACCTCGCCCCCCTTGTTCCGGGAGATCTCCTCCACCACTCCCCGGACGATGGCCGGATCAATGGGGAGATTTTTCATCACGGCCCCCACCATGACCATGTTCACCGCCTTGGGGTTGCCGGCTTCCTTGGCGATGGCCAGGGCATCGAACCCCAGGGCGCCGGGGGAACCCTGGGCGATCTGCTCCGGCAGATCCGTGGGGTAGACGGCCATCCCCGAAGCCACGGTGCTGGGGTTGATGGCCACACTGTTGTAGACCAACACCCCTGTGGGCTTGAGGTAGTGCAGATACCGGAGAGCCTCCAGCGGCTCGAAGGAGATCAGCAGATCGGCGGTTCCGGGGGTGACCACGGGGGAGTAGACCTTCTCCCCCATCCTGACGAAGGAGATGACGCTCCCCCCCCGCTGGGCCATGCCGTGGACCTCGTTCTGCTTGGCATCCATGCCGCCGGCCAGGGCGCTCTCGGCCAGAACCTTGGACGCCATGAGGACCCCCTGCCCCCCCACCCCTGCGATGACGATATTGAAAACGTTCATGTTATCCTCCACTTCTCATGACTCGGAGATGGCGTTGAATTTGCAAAGCTGGGCGCAGACGCTGCAGCCGTTGCAGATGTTGGGATCGATACTGACTTTGGGCTTCTCGCCGGTGGCGGTGAGTCCCAGGGCCACGCAGGCAACCTTGAGGCAGGCGCGGCAGCCGGTACATGCTTCCTGATCCACCACGCGGATCGGGCGCTGCACCCGGTAGCGGAGGATGCAGGGGTTCTTGTCGATGAGCACGTAGGGGCCGGGGGTTTCCATCCCTTTCCGGATGGCGGCCTCGGCCTCGGCCAGATGGTAGGAGTTGAACTCCACCACCTGGTCGATACCCAAGGCCTTCACCAGGGTGACCATATCCACTTGGCGGGTTTTACCCCCCTGGAGGAGCATGCCGGAGCCCGGATTTTCCTGGCCGCCGGTCATGCCGGTGGTCCGGTTGTCCATGATCACCACCAGGGCGTTGGCGTGATTGTAGGCCATGTTCAACAGCCCGGTCATCCCCGAATGGAAGAAGGTCGAGTCGCCGATGACCGCCACCGGTTTTTCCGGGCGTCCGGCAATCTCGTTGACCTTGGCCATGCCGTGGGCCGCGCTGATGCCGGCCCCCATGCAGATGGTGCTGTGCATGGCGTTCATGGGGGGAAGTGCCCCCAGGGTGTAACAGCCGATATCGCCGGAAACGAAGGCCTTGAGCCTGCTGAGGATCGTGAAGAGCCCCCGGTGGGCGCAGCCGGGACAGAAGGTGGGGGGGCGTTGGGGAAGGTTTTCCACGGCAGCGGCCACCGGAGGGAGCTTTTCACCCCCTGCGACCCGGATGATGTCGGCGCTCACCTCGCCGCAGAGAGGTATCATATCCTTGCCGATGTCCACCCGAACCCCCATGGCCCGGATCTGTTCCTCGAAGATGCCGTCCATTTCTTCGACGATCATGAGACGCTTGACGGCGCCGGCGAAGTCGCGGATCTTTCCCGGGGGGAGGGGGTGGGCCAGTCCCAGTTTGAGGACGGAGGCGTTGGGGAAGGCCTCCATGACATGCTGGTAGGAGACGCCGGAGGTGATGATCCCCAGCTCTCTGTCCCGCAACTCCACCCGGTTCAACGGGGTGTTTTCGGCAAACTCCTGGAGCGCCAGGAGCCGTTCTTCCACCTTCACGTGCTTGATCCTGGCGAAGTTGGGGAGCATGACGTACTTGGGGACATCCTTCACCCAGGGGCCGATCTTCGGCTCCAGCCGCTCTCCGGGGGTCACCACCCCTTTGGCATGGGAGATCCGGGTGGTGGTCCGGAGGATGACCGGCGTATCGAACCGCTCGGAGAGCTCTAACCCTTCCCGCACGAAGTCGTAGGCCTCCTGGGAGTCGGCCGGGTCCAGGAGCGGGATCTTGGCGAATTTGGCATAATTGCGGCTGTCCTGCTCGTTTTGGGAGGAGGGCATCCCCGGATCGTCGGCCACCATGAGAATCAGGCCGGCGTTGACGCCGGTGTAGCTGAGGGTTAACAGCGCGTCGGCCGCCACGTTGACCCCCACATGTTTCATGGTGGAGAGGGCACGTCCCCCGGCGATGGAGGCGCCGATGACCGCTTCCAGGGCGACCTTTTCGTTGGGGGCCCATTCGCAGTAGACCCGCCCCAGCCGGGCCAACTCTTCCATCGTCTCGGTGCTGGGGGTGCCGGGATAGCCGGAGGCAAAAACACCGCCGGAATCGGAGAAACTCAGAGCTATTGCCTCATTGCCGGAAATAATCTTTTCCATGTACACCATCCTTTCTCCTGCATCTGTATTCCAGTGACCCGGTATCATCCGGTTTCACCCCTGCCGTGTCAAGTCTCTTTCGGCAGACGGATCTTTTCCGTGGACAGGGCAAAGGAAATCTTATCATGAACAGGGAATATGTTGACAACTAAAAGGTGAAATAGTACTAGAATGCATGATTAAATTGTAAGAGATGAGAGGGAGGCACTGTGGAGAGCCGCCGGACAGTTTCCCCCCTGAATCGTCAGCGGCGGATGATCTTCATGGTCCTGGCCCTGACGTACATCCTCGTCTATTTCTACCGGGTCTCTCTGGCGGTGGTGGCGCAGGATATCTCCCGGGAGCTGAACCTTACCCCGCAACAACTGGGCTCTCTCTCCGGGGTCCTCTTTTTCGTCTATGCCCTGGCGCAGATTCCGCTGGGCCCCATGATCGACCGGTTGGGGAGCAGGCTCGTCATCGGCTGCTCCGGACTCCTGACAACGGCGGGGGGGATACTCTTCTCCCAGGCCCAGAGCCTGGCCGGCGCCATGACGGCACGAATCATGATCGGGGTGGGGACCGCCTCGGTGTTGATGGCGACCTTCACCCTCTTCGGTCACTGGTATACCCGGCAGGAGTTCGGCCGGATGTCAGGGGTCATGGTTGCGGTGGGAAATCTGGGAAACATCTGCGGCACCGCTCCACTGGCTCTGGCGGTGGCGGCCGTGGGGTGGCGGGGATCATTTTTGGCCATCGGTCTGCTCCAGGCAGTTGCCACTCTCCTGGTCTTCCTGAAGGTGCAGGATCGTCCCGAGGCGGATGACGGTTCTGCGGGAGATGCCGTTCACCCCCGTCCCGAGCTGCTGGCGGCCTGGCTGGAGATTTTCGGGAACAGGGATTTCCAGCTGCTGGGGGGGATCGCTTTTTTCTGGTACGGCAATTATCTGGCTCTGCAGGGGTTGTGGGGCGGACCCTACCTGCAGGAGCTGCTGCAGCTGTCACGGGTCGCCACCGGGCGGGTGCTCATGTTCACTGCCGTGGGGTTCATCGTGGGGAGCATGGTGGTGGACACCTTGGCCCGTCGGCTCTTCCGCTCGTACAAGAAAACTCTCCTGGCGGGGCAGATACTCCTCCTCCTGCTCATGACCGGTTTTCTGGGGTGGCTGGAATGTCTCTCCCAGCCGCTCCTTGCCGCCGGATTTTTCGCCGTGGGGGTGGCGGTCTCCAGCGGGGTGATGATCTACCCCATCATCCGCTCCATGTTCTCCCTTCGGATCACCGGCACTGCCCTCACCTCTCTGAATTTTTACGTGCTCATGGGGGCGGCGCTGACCCAGCAGATCATGGGGGTGATCATCGGACAGTTCAGCGATGGCGGAGTTCATCCCTCTGCCGCAGCCTTTCATGCCGCATTCCTCTTCCCCATCCTCGGCCTTGCCGTTGCCATCATCGCCTATTCCTTTGCCGAGGATTACGGGATCAGGTCGTAGCCGGCCTCGCCACCGGTCCAATCAAGTTTGTTCCGCCTGTAATGCGGCGGTTGGAGATCATATGCCGGAACTCCCTGAAGTGGAAGTAACCCGACGGGCCCTGGCCGCCGAGCTGACCGGGGGGCGGATCGAGGGGGTCATCATCAGGAGTCCCAAGCTGCGGCTCCCCATCCCCCCCGATCTCCCACTCCTCCTGCCGGGACGAATGTTGCGGGAGGTGGGGCGGCGTGGGAAATACCTGCTCCTCACCTGTGACGACGGCAGGCTCATCATCCACCTGGGGATGACCGGGCATCTGAGGGTGCTCCCCACGCGGATTGCCGCGGGAAAGCATGATCATCTGGACCTGCTCTTCAGCGGCGGACGGACCCTCCGGTTCAATGACCCCCGCAAATTCGGCACTGTCCTCTGGACCGAGGGGAATCCCCTCTCCCACCCGCTCCTGGCGGGGATCGGCCCGGAGCCGCTGGAAGAGGGGTTTGACGGCGACTACCTTTTTACCCTGAGCCGTACCCGCTGCGTGGCGGTGAAGCAGCTCATCATGAATTCTTCCGTCGTGGCGGGGGTGGGGAACATCTACGCCAACGAGGCCCTCTTCCGTGCGGGGATCAGACCTGCCCGTCCTGCCAAGTCCCTCTCTCGGGAGGAGTGCGACTCCCTGGCTGCCACGATTCGGCTGGTGCTGGCCGAATCCATTCATCAGGGGAGTACGATCATGAACTTTGGGGTGGCCGAGGAGCCGCTCCGGTATCACCCCCTGGATTTTCGGGTCTATGGTCGGGGGGGAGAGCCCTGCTTCGGCTGCGGGGGGATGCTGGAGGAGCTCCGGCTGGGGAACCGTTCCACCGTCTTCTGTCCCCTTTGTCAGGGGTGAGAGAAACGGAATAACATGAGAAATTACGAGCAGCGAGGGGGCGGCCATGGTGAAGAGGGAACGTATTACGGTACTCACCGCCGGTGAAAACCGTTCGGGGCCGGTGCTCTACTGGATGAGCCGGGAGCAGCGGGTGGCGGACAACTGGGCGCTCCTCCATGCCCAGGAAGAGGCCCTGGTCCGACAGGTGCCGCTGGCGGTCCTCTTCTCCCTTGCCCCCTCCTTTCCGGGAGCGACGCTCCGCTCCTACGCCTTCATGCTGAAGGGGGTGGAGGAGGTGGAGCGACGCCTGGCCCAATGGGGTATTCCTTTTTTTCTCCTGGAAGGGGAGCCGACGGAAACGCTCCCCCGCTTCGTGGAAGAGAAGGGGATCTCGCTCCTGGTTACCGACTTCGACCCGCTGAGGGTCAAGCGGAGTTGGCGGGAGGGGGTGGCGCTCCGGCTGACCATTCCGTTTCATGAAGTGGACGCCCACAACATCGTCCCCTGCCGGCATGCCTCCCCCAAGCCGGAGTACAGCGCTGCCACCATTCGCCGCAAGCTCTCCCGACTGCTCCCCGAATTTCTCCATGAGTTCGACCATCTGGTGGCGCACCCCTTTCCCTGGCCCTATCCCGTTCAGCCGGTACCATGGAGCGATCTCCTCTCCCGGCTTTCTCCGGATCGCTCCGTGCCGGAGCTCCCCGGGATCGTGCCGGGGGAAGCCGCGGCCCACGAGACGCTCGCTCTCTTTATCCGGGAACGCCTTGAAGGGTATGCAACCAACCGCAACGACCCCAACCGCAACGGTCAGTCAGGACTCTCCCCCTACCTCCATTTCGGCCAGCTTGCCCCCCAGCGTGCGGCCCTGGCTGCCGCCGCCGGTGGGGAGCAGGAGGCTTTTCTGGAAGAGCTGATCGTGCGCCGGGAGCTTTCGGACAACTTCTGCTGGTATCAGGAGCGGTATGATCAGGTGGAAGGATTCCCCGATTGGGTGAGGAAAACCCTGGATAAACACCGGGGTGACCCTCGGGAGTATGGCTATGCACGGGAAGTTCTGGAGCGGGGAGAGAGCCATGACCCCCTCTGGAACGCGGCCCAGAAGGAGATGGTGCTCTTCGGGAAGATGCACGGTTACCTCCGGATGTACTGGGCCAAGAAGATTATGGAGTGGAGCGGGTCGCCGGAAGAGGCTCTGGCCACGGCCATCTATCTCAATGACCGTTATGAACTGGATGGGAGGGACCCCAACGGCTATGCCGGGATTGCCTGGAGCGTGGGGGGGGTGCATGACCGTCCCTGGGGGGAGCGGCCGATCTTCGGGATGGTCCGGTATATGAACTATAAAGGGTGTCTCAGGAAATTCGATGTGCCGGCCTACATCAACCGGATCGCCGCCCTGGAGTAGGCCGGACTGATGGAGCAGAGCTGTTTTTAACTCACCAGGTGTTGAGGCTGAAGAGTGAAGGTTAAACCCGGCTCGTATGGGTCGCCTTTGTTGATCTTGCCGAGGTTTTCCTGATAGCCTTCAGCCTGTCAACCTTCAGCCTGTCAACCTGTCAACCTGTAGTTGCTGCCGCTCTTGATCAGCTGCGCTGAAAGGAGGGGAAATGCGACAGGCTCGTGAGAGCGGCGAGGAGATCGGTGCGCTCCTCCGAGGTATAGATCCTTTCCAGGTAGTTCAGAACCGTGGAAAAGAGTACTGCCAGTTCACGGCGGGACTCTCCGATGAACATATCGGAGGGTTCTTCCGGAAGAAACTCGGCGGAGTAGAGCTCCTGGGCTCTTTCAAGATGTTCCCGCGCTCCCTTGACGTCGCCGTGGGCCATGTGCTTGATGCCGATAACGGCGTTTTCCCGAAAGATGCCGTTGTCACAGGTGATTGCCTCGAAATTCAGCCGGTAGGCGTCTCCCTGGGTGAGCACCGGGTTCAGACTCCGTGCCCCCTGAAATGACTTGCGCAGCCTGCTCAGAGTCGTCTTGAAATTTTTGGAGCCGCTCTCATGATCGCAACCAGGCCAGAGGAGTTCCAGGAGTTTCTCCCGATGCACCCACTGATCAGAGGTTATCAGGAGATAACAGAAGAGGAGCCGTGCCTTTTGGCTCTCCCATGAAATAACCACCGGTGAATGATGGCGATAGACTGTAAGGCCGCCGAAGGTTCGGATGAAGATCTTTTCGGGGCTGTGTGTGGTTTTCACGATAGGTCCTCCAAAATAAGTGATGCGGAATCAACGGATATGCTTTATCAGGTTAGCAATAAGCGTGCCTAAAGTGTACCCATCTGGTGGTAATTACTTCTGCCCTGCGATGCATGCTTGTTGCCGGACTGGAATTGCCGGTAACCTATCAGATTTGTTGCTGTGCTTGATACGTCATTATTTTTCGGGACGCGACATTTCTCCCTGCGCCATGAAAGACGCGGCGCGTAGAGTCAATGAATTTCATCCCGGCGGAGGGGAGAGCCGCAAGATGTGTAAATTAATCCGACAGAAATGTCGGGTTTCCTTACAATGGGGCATGAATCGGGGAGCTGCTGGAGGGGTGCATGCGGAGCGGTTGGTCCGTCCGGGCCGAGGGTGACATGGCGCCCGAACGCTCTCTCTGTTTATTCTTGGTCGTTCTTCACTGTTACGCTACACGGCTGATTTTTCTACCTGTTGTGCCGGGGTTGCACACATTTCCACTGGTGGCGACATCGCAGGGGAAGCCGGTTGCTCAACCTGCAGCGGTGTGATCCCCGCCAGACGGAGTTTGTCATCCAGGGACAGTTCCACGGGGGGGGCCGCTGCACCGGTTGCCACGGGTTCAGGGGGAGTCAACGAGGGGTGGACAGTTTCGGTTGCAGCGGGGTCAGTGGTAACAATTGCCGCCAACCTTGCCGCTTCCGCCTTCAGCTGTTCTTCACGTGCGGCTGCCTCTTTGGCTATCCGTTCCTTCTCTTCATGCGCTCGGCTATCTTCCTCAATCTTCCATTTGAAATCGTCGGTGGCCCGTTTGAATTCGTTCAGTGTCTTTCCCAGAGAGCGGGCCAGTTCCGGGAGCTTGGCCGGACCGATGACGATGAGGGCTATGGCAAAGATAATCATAAGTTCCGGCATTCCGATTCCGAACATCAAAGACCTCACAAAAGAGCGGTGGCGATGATCGCCGCCGGTTGTTTACACTGTTGGCGAATAATAGAGGTTTTTCTCGAGGGTGTCAATATGAACCCGTCACCGGTAACCGGTGACTCCGCTGCGGCGCTTTTTCTGGTATTTTGTCGGAATTTCCGATAGAGTACCGGACTTTGAAGAGCTCTATAGGGAGGATTTTCATGCACGAATTGATTACCCGGCTGGTGGAGACCATCGGCGCCATGGGTTATCCCGGGATTTTTTTGCTCATGGCCATGGAGAGCTCGGTGATCCCCATTCCCAGTGAGGTGGTGATGCCGCCGGCGGGGTATCTGGCTCAGCAGGGAGTCATGAACATCTGGGCCGCCATATTCTGGGGGAGTATGGGGAGTCTCGTGGGGGCCTATGCCAACTATTTTGCGGCCCACTACCTGGGGCGCCCCCTCATTCTGAAATACGGCAGATACGTCTGGATAACCGAGGAAAAATTCGCCAAGGTGGAGACGTTCTTTCACCGGCACGGCGAGATCTCCACCTTTATCGGGCGGCTTCTGCCGGTAGTCCGGCATCTCATCTCTCTCCCGGCCGGTCTGGCCGGGATGAATCATCTGAAATTCACCCTCTACACCATTCTGGGGGCCGGGATCTGGGTCTCCATCCTCACCTGGATCGGCTATATCATCGGTCAAAACCAGGAACTGATCCTGAAATATTCCCACCAGGCGCTTCTAGGTGTGGTCATCTTCTGCGCCATCCTCATCGCAGTCTACGTCCGGCGGCAGAGAATGAAGTTTCATGGCAAGGAGCAGTCGGCGCCGGGTCGAAGCGATTGAGCGCCGTTACATTCAGTCCGACAACTCTGGAGGGGACCCCATGATTGAGGAACAGTATCCCGATTTTACCATCTCCCGCCTGGGAGAATGCCGAATTCCGTCACCCATCAAACGGCGTGGCTTCATTCATGATGAGCAGCGGGTGCTGTTTCGTACGACTCTTGCCTCGGTGCAAGCAAGCATCGCTCAAGGGAAAGAGCCTCCCAGCATGGAAGTCGCCGGGGCGCGGGAAAAGATCTATTTTGACCCGTCCAAACTCAAGTGCGCCATTGTTACCTGTGGCGGTATCTGCCCCGGGCTCAACGACGTCATCCGGGCCATAGTGCTGAGCCTTTTTCACCACTACGGCGTGAAGAAGGTTTTCGGGCTCAAGTACGGGTACGAGGGGCTCTCCTATCGCTATGGTCACGCGCCGGTGGAGTTGACCCCCGACGCCGTGGAGGGGATCAACGAGAAGGGGGGGACCATTCTCGGGTCGTCCCGGGGGAATCAGGATGTGGGTGAAATGGTGGATACCCTGGAGCAGATGAACATCGGTCTCCTCTTCACCATCGGCGGTGACGGCACACTCAAGGGGGCTCGGGGCATCAGTGAGGAGGTGACCCGGCGGGGGCTCAAAATCGGGGTCATCGGCATCCCCAAGACCATCGATAACGACATCCTCTATATTGAAAAATCTTTCGGCTTTGAGACTGCCGTGGCCGAGGCGAAGCGGGCTACCTATGCCACCAACGTGGAGGCCACCGGTGCCCGTAACGGCGTGGGACTCCTGAAACTCATGGGAAGGGAGTCAGGCTTTATCTCCGCCACCACGGTCCTCTGCGACAGCAATGTCAATTTTTGCCTTATTCCTGAGGTCCCGTTTACCCTTAAGGGGTTCCTGGCGGCCCTGCTGGAGCGGGTTGAGAAGAGGGGACATGCGGTGGTGATAGTCGCCGAGGGAGCGGGGCAGGATCTGCTTCAGGCCACCGGAGAGCGGGACGCCTCCGGGAACGTCAGGTTTGCCGACATCGGGCTCTTCCTCAAGAGTGCCATCAGTACGTATTTTCGAGAGAAGGAGGTCGAACTCAATCTCAAGTACATCGATCCCAGCTACACCATTCGGACCCTCCCGGCCAATGCCCACGATTCCGCCTTCTGTCTTCTGCTGGGGCATAACGCCGTCCACGCGGGGATGACGGGGAGGACCAACATGGTGGCCGGCTTCTCCCACGGGACGTTCACCCACGTGCCGATCCCTTTGGCCATATCCGGTCGCAAGAAGATCGACCCTGAGAGTGGGCTCTGGTCAAGTGTCCTCTCCACCACGGGGCAGGAGAGCACACTGTAAAAAAGTTCCAGGTTCTACGTTCTATGTTGTGAACCTAGAACCTAGAACCCGTATTACTTCTCCACCGGTTTTATCCTGACAGCCAGCGGTTCGGTGGCCCGGATGGAGACCTTGTCCCCCTTGAGGATATCTCTCAGCTTTTTTACGCGGACATCCACCCGGTAGCTCTTGATCTCCCCGCTGGACGTTTTAACGGTTACGGTCCGAAGGGGATAGTCAATGGCTTCCACTGTTCCCAGCGTCGCCACCGTATCCACGGGGAACCCGTCAGATTCCTTTCCCTGCGGCGCCACCGATACCTCCTTGAGGTACCCCGGATGGGATGCTCCGTCCGGTTTGCGGACGATCACGGCAACCGCATCCAGGTACTCGGTGGTCACCAGGTCCCCTTTCTTGACCTCCGAAAACTTATTGACCTCTTTACCGGCGCTGAGGGTAACACTCTTGCCGTCCGGTCCCTTGATCGTGATGGTCCGCCGCTCATAATCGATGGCCTCAACGGTGGCGGAGACGATGATATACTCGGCGCTTACGACCCCCTTGTCCATGTGGGGCGCCGCCGTTGCCGGTTGCGTCGGAATTCCCATACCCAACGCCACCGCAGTCGCCAGAATTACCGCTACCTTCTTCATCTGTTCCCTCCGTTTGCTCTGTAACAGCCGTTTTGATCCCTATCGCAACTCTCTCATGGCCGGGTGGAGCGCCATGATTGGGCTGCGCATGAACTCTACTTGAAAACCGGCAATCCCTCAACGGATAATTTCAATGGTGTCAAGGGAGGATAGCTGATGACGGGGCTCAGACAGTGCTCCGAACGGTGCGCCTTGACTCCTGGAGAGCGTGAATATGGAAAAATCTGAAAAGTATACCGATACTTGGCACACATGATGAATGACAGAGTCGGTTTGTCTTCCCAGGGTATGATGCATAAGTAGGGGAAGCCGCGAGGAAATTGAATATGCTCAGATTTTTCAGGTTGCCTCGGATGTTTCGGTTGTATTGCAATAGCTTGGGATGGTACGGCAAATGACCGGATGCAGATACGTCAAATGGCGGAATCGCCTAACGAACGTCCCCTTTCCGGCGGCGACCTGCGTCGCAGCCTGCATGGTTGCGCTCTTTTCCCCCCTGAAGGCGGGCGCCGTTGAAATCCCGAAACCCTCGATTCATGAGGCGTTTCACGATCATCCCGTTGTCACCCTCTGCATCATTGTTCTTCTCTGTCTCCTTTGTGCCGTTCTCCTTCTGAGCCGGAGAAAAATCCAGGCGTCGGAACGCCGGTACCGCGCCCTCTTCCAGGACAACGGGGCGGTCATGCTCCTCATCGATGCGGAGAGTATGAGGATTCTTGATGCAAATCCTGCGGCCTGCGCCTTCTACGGGTGGAGACCCGCCGATTTTCTGAACATGCCGATCTTCGACATCAATACCTCCCCGGAGTCCGTGGTCAGGGAGATCTACCACGACGTCCTCAACTACGAGAGGCGCCGCTACCGTGTCCGCCATCGGCTGGCATCGGGAGAAGAGCGGGAGGTGGAGGTTAACTCCATGCCGTATCAGATCGACGGTAGGGATTGTCTCCTCTCCATCATTCACGCCATCACGACGAAAGAAACGGAACAGGGAGAACGCCGTGAACAGCATGCTTAACGAGATAGAGGTCCGGATCCTTGGCTGTCTCATGGAAAAGGAGCTGACGACGCCGGAACAGTACCCGTTAACCCTCAACGCTCTCACCAACGCCTGCAACCAGAAATCCAACCGTGATCCGGTCATGGCCCTGGAAGACGACGATGTGGTTCGCGGGCTCAATTCCTTGAAATTCAAGCAACTGGTGGTCCTCTCCTCCGATGGCGGGCGAGTCCCCAGATATCGACATATCCTGGCCGAGCGGCTGGACCTCGCTCCGGAGGAGTTGGCCCCCTTGTGCGAGCTGCTGGTGCGCGGACCCCAGACAGGGGGGGAACTCCGGACCCGGGCGGAGCGGATGCGTTCCTTCCCCGACCTTGCCGCCATGGAGGAGGTGCTGACGGAGCTGATGACGCGGGAACCGCCATTGATAACCCGGCTTTCCCGCCAGCCGGGAAGGAAGGAGGCGCGGTACGCCCACCTCTTCTCCGGGGAGCCTGAGCCGGCGGCCGAAGAGGGGGCGCCTCCCCCGGAGGCGGCGCGGCTGCGGGTCATGGCCGGTGACGAGCGGATGGCTAAACTGGAAGAGGAGGTCGCGCTCCTGAGAACGGAGGTGGCCGAGCTGCGCAAGATGATGGCGGAATTTTCGTCTCAGTTCGAGTAGGGGGGGACCACCCCACCTCGTCCCCCTCTTGTCTTTTTTTCTCCCCCGTGGTACATGTCGTGCCGTATTTTCTCATTGAAGGGGAGCCGTCATGCAGATTACCGTTAAAGATGTGGAGCATGTGGCGCGGCTGGCGCGGCTGGAGTTGAACGCCCAGGATGCGGAAACTTTTGCCGGCCAGATGGACGCCATCCTTGCCTATGTGGAGAAGTTGAACGAGCTGGATACCCAGGGGATCGTCCCCACCTCCCACGCGGTCCCCATGGAGAACTCCTTTCGGGATGACGTGGCGCGACCGGGTATCGGCGTGGAGGCGGCGCTGGCCAACGCCCCCGACCGGAGCGGCAGTTTCTACCGGGTTCCCCAGGTCATCGAATAGCCCGACAAACAGGCGTCGACGACACCACGTCACGCAGCAAATAACCGGCCGGAGTCGTGTGTGAAAATTCTGCTCGTTGCGCAGCACCACTCCCGCTCACCCCAGGCGGTCCCGCTGGCCGGGGCCTTCCTGGCCGCGGCCCTCACCCCCCACGAGTTCCTCTCCTCCTCTTGTCTCGTCACCCTCCGGGATCTCTACCCTGATTCCTCCCTTGAAGAATCCCGTGATGCGCTCCTTGCCGACGGTGCCGACGCCGTGGGGATCTCGATCTATCTCTGGAACCGCACCCCTGCCCTGGAGTTGGCCCGCGCCTTGAAACAGCGGCGCCCCGACCTGCTCCTCTTTGCCGGCGGTCCCGAGCCCACGGTGGACCCGCACCCCTTTCTCCGGGATGGACTCTTCGATTTTGCCGTGGTGGGGGAGGGGGAGATCACCTTCGTGGAGGCGATGGCTGCGCTCCTGGAAGGTCGCCCTCTGGTGGGGATTCCCGGCGTAGCGACCCTGGAGGGGAGCGACGTCGTTCTGGTGAAACGTGACCCCACGGCGCTCCTGGACCTTCTCCCCTCACCGCTCCTCACCGGCATGCTGGATCTCACCAGTGCCACGGGGATGCTCTGGCAGCTTACCCGGGGGTGCGACTTTGCTTGCAGCTACTGCTGCGACCCGGCCGGCACCCAGGGGACCCGTCGCTTCTCTCAAGAGCGGGTGGAGGCGGAGCTCCGGCTCCTGGCCACAAGCGATATTACTCAGGTTTTTGTGCTGGACTCCACCTTCAACCGGGAACCGGATCGGGCAAAACGGATACTCCGGCTGATTCGCAAACATGCGCCACAGATCCATTTTCATTTCGAGCTCCGGAACGAATTCATCGATAATGAGCAGGCCCGGCTCTTTTCGGAGATCACCTGTTCCCTCCAGATCGGCCTCCAGAGCGCCCATCCCAAGGTGCTCTCCGGGGTGGGGCGACGGTTGGATCGGGCCGATTTCAGCCGGAGGGTCGGCTTTCTCAACGAGACCGGGGTCATCTTCGGCTTCGATCTCATCTACGGACTTCCCGGCGACAGCTATGACGGTTTCGGGAAAAGCCTGGAGTTTGCCCTCTCCCTCTACCCCAACCACCTGGATATCTTCCCCCTGGCGATCCTCCCGGGAGCCCCCCTGGCGCGCAGCGCCCGGACTCTGGGGCTGAACCATCTGGTGGAACCCCCCTATACTCTTCTGGACTCCCCCACCTTCCCCGCCGGCGAGATGGCCCAGGCGGCCCGACTGGCGCAAGGGTGCGACATCTTCTACAGCCGGGGGAAGGGGGTTGCCTGGTTCAACGGGGTCTGCCGGGGGCTCTCCCTCTCTCCCACGGCACTGCTGGAGCGGTTTATGGAGTGGCTTGGCGGCCAGTCGTCATCTTCGGTGGAGGCGGAGCTGGGAGATGACGAGGTATGGCTCCTCCAGCGTCGGTTCCTGGAGCTTCTCTTCAGGGAGCAGGGGAAGAAGCGGCTCCTCCCCCTGGCTCTGGACCTGGTGGATTACCATCATCACTATGCCGCCGCGCTCCTGGCCGTTCCTCCGGAGCTTCCCACGGAACAGGAGCTGGCGCGGCTCGACCTGGCCTCCGGCCGTTTCATCCCGGCCTCCTCCACCCGGCTGGCCCGTTTCTCCTACGAGATCGTGGACATCCTGGAGAGTGGCGAGGTGGAGCTCTCCCAGTTCGTCCGCTGCTTCAAGAAGAGCGGTTCTTGGGCCGTCATCTATCCCCGTGACGGTCAGGTGATGACCGAATCGTTGGCCGAGCCTTTTTACCGGCTTCTGGAACGGCTGGACGGAGGGACGACGGTGGGAACGATTCTGGGAGAGATGGTGCTGGACCAAGAGGAGGCTCTCTCTTTTCTGGAGTTTGCCCTGGCTGAGGGGATCGTGCTGCAGGGAAAAAAGAGTTCCGAGTAAACCGCTCATTGGCCAGCCATTGAGGGGGGATCATTTTTATGGAAATTTACGCGGGGTTCTGTTACAACGCCTTGCAGTGAGCTGTCATTCGCAATTATACGCTACAGGAGATTCATATCATGAGCACCATGGAACAACTGAACGACATTTTCTGCCAGGTATTTGACGATGAAGATATCAAGATCGCCCCCGAGAAAACGGCCAACGACATCGACGGCTGGGATTCACTCTCCCACGTCAACCTCATCGTGGCGGTGGAGGGGCACTTCGGCATCCGTTTTACCCAGAAGGAGCTGCTCACCTTCAAGAATGTGGGTGATCTGTTGAAAGCGATCGAGAGCAAGATCAACAAATAATACCGGGACTGGGGACTGGGGACCGGGGACTGGGTTCCCGGGATCCCTTCCCTTTTACGCCTCACGTTTCACACGGCGCCTATCCCTCTTGAATCACGTACCGTCCTCCCTTTCTAACAATAAACCCCTCTCGCTCCAACTCCTTCAGATTCTTCGTTATTCGCAGATCTCCGGCAAGTTCGTCCACGATCTCCTGCTCCGTGGCCGTTCCCTTGGCCAGAATCGTCTTGAGAATGCGGCTTCGGACCTCACGGTTGGAACCCTTGAAGGGGGACTGCCGCAGATGGTGGGCGCTGCGTCGACCGGGATTGGTTCTCTCCTTTTTGAGGAGTGCGCCGTAATCCATGAGGGCGTAATACCACTCCCGGGGCCGGTCATGGTCAAGGGTCAGCCGGATCAGCGGCAGGATCTCCTTGTCGTGAACTCCTTGGCGGTCGGCAAAAAAGAGGTGGAGAAAGAGGGTGCGGATGTTGGTCTCGATGAAGATCTCGGGGCGGTCGAAGGCAAAGGCGGCAATGGCTCCGGCCGTATAGGGGCCGATGCCGGGAAGAGTCCGCAACTCTTCGGGGGTTTGGGGGAGAGTGCCGCCGAACTGTTGGACGATCTCCTCCGCCGCCTGTTTCAGCGCTTTCCCCCGCCGGTTGTAGCCAAGCCCCTGCCAGGCGGTCAGCACCTCCTGAAGAGAGGCGGCGGCCAGGGATGCCGTATCGGGGAACTTTGAGAGGAACTCCTCGTATTTTGTGCGCACCCGGGCCACCTGGGTCTGCTGCAGCATGATCTCCGAGACCATGATCCGGTACGGGTCGCGGGTCAGGCGCCAGGGGAGATCCCCGCGCTGTTCCTGTTCGTAGATTTCGTAGACCAGGAGGCGGAAGGAGCCGATGGTCCGGGGGGAGAGCCCTTCCTGGAGCAGGAGGTGGCGAAACTGTTGTTCATTCATGGATAGTTCTCTCATACAACAGAAAACGGGCACCCCGGAAAGGGGGTGCCCGTTGGCGGATGACGTCAGGATAGAACCTCAGTTGATGAAGTAGCGGAGACCAAAGGTCATGTTGAAGCTGGAGGGATCAAAGTTGCCGACCTTTCCGCCATTGAACATGATGTCGGTGGAGGGGGCAATAACGAGTTTCATCTCGCCGGTGATGGCGAGGTGTTTCATGATGAAGTAGTCGACGCCGCCGCTGAGATGGACCCCGACCGTCGTATCAACATCGAGTCCGTTGGTTGCACCGTTGACCAGGATGTCCAGGCCGGCCCCGGCGTAGGGATTGAAGCCGCTGATCTCCTTGAAGCGATACTGGGCTCCCAGAGAGAGGTTAATGACGTTGAAGTCGGCAAAGTTTTTGCCACTGTCGGTGTCACCGCTGAAGCCGCTGCTGGTGATGTCGAACTCGGCGGCAATATTCTTGTTGATGCCGTAGAGGAAACCGCCTCCTCCGATGAATCCCGTATCGGTGCTGACATTTTTAATGGAAACTCCGGCGATTGCCTCGCTGTCGAAGGGGACCAGGAAGCCGATCCGGCCGGTAACCCCCAGTTTGCCGGTAAGGTCTTCGGCAAGGGCGGCGCCTGCAGTGAGAACCAGCAGCAGGGTGATGCAGGAAAGAAGCAGATTTTTTTTCATCGGGGAGATCCTCCATTGATTTAATATTCAGATCAAAGCACAACGGATTCTAGTCCAATTGTGCCGCCGTGACAAGAAGATCATTTTCAGACCATCGAAATGACCTTTTTCACCAACTTGTCGATTCCTTCAGATGCTTCGGAGATCCGGCCTGCCAGCATGTAGGCCGGGGTGGAGACGATCCGGTTCTTTTCATCCACCACGATGTCGGTCACCGGGCAGTTCACGTGGCTGCTCCCGGTTTGGTTGATGGCGGCCGCCGTCCCCTGGTCCGTCCCGATGGTAAGCTGCGGAGCATACTCTCTTCCCAACGCCGCCGCCACCAGCGCCGGGGCGATACAGATGGCGCCGATGGGTTTCTTCGCGGCAACCACCTCTTGCAGCAGACGGGCCACCTCCGGGTGGATCTCTGCGTCGGCCCCTTTCACCGCAAAGTTGCAGAGGTTTTTGGCCGCGCCGAAGCCGCCGGGAAAGATGAGGGCGTCGATATCCGCAGCCGTTACCCCGGCCAGGTCCCGGATCTTCCCCCGGGCGATGCGTGCCCCCTCCACCAGGGCGTTGCGGGTCACCCCGGCATCCTCACCGGTGAGATGATTCACCACGGGAAATTCGGCATTGGGGGCCATGCAGATTGCCTCGGCTCCGTAGCGATCAATGGCCAGCAGGGTAAATACCGCCTCGTGAATCTCACTGCCGTCATAGACACCACATCCGGACAGCACGATACCGATCTTTTTTTTCATGGCAACCTCCCTGTAGGTGCAAAATTTGAGCCGAATTCTATGACGATTTTCACCTCTCTGCAAGGATGAAATTGGCGACCGGGAAAAGAAGGGGAGTGCTCTTGACTCTCCGGAGGGGAATGAGCAGATTGACTTCATTGCTCGTATTGGCTACCCTTTGGTTGTTTTATCACAGTAACCGGACCGGTGAGGTTTATCATGACACGACATTCCGCCATTGCGCTTTTCCTGATTCTCGTCTCTCTCGCCTCCCTCCCCGGGTGCAAGAAAAAGGATTCAGGGACACTGTTCAACGAATCAGGGAGAAAGGGGACAGTTGAGGCGCCGGTGAAGGATGTCCCCAAGGACATGCTGGCCACCCAGCAGGGGTTCGTTAACCTGGTCAAGGAGGTGACCCCCTCGGTGGTCAACATCTCCACGGTGAGCAAGAAGAAGCCAACTCGCCCCATGCTGGAGTTCTCCCCCTTCTTCGACGAGTTCTTCGGTAACAATATCCCCCGCGGCCCCCGGTTCAAGCGGGATAAGAGCTTGGGCTCCGGTTTTATTATCAACAAGGACGGCTACATCGTCACCAATGACCATGTGGTCCGGGATGCCGAATCCATCCAGGTAAAGCTTTCCAATGACAAGGTCTATAATGCCAGGATCGTGGGGAGCGACCAGAAGACCGATCTGGCGGTCATCAAGATCGACTCCAAGGAGCCGCTGCAGACGACGGCGGTGCTGGGGGACTCGGATAAGCTCCAGGTGGGGCAGTGGGCCATCGCCATCGGCAACCCCTTCGGCCTGGACCGGACCGTGACGGTGGGGGTCATCTCCGCCACCGGCCGCTCCGGCATGGGGATCGAGACCTATGAAGACTTTATCCAGACCGATGCCTCCATCAACCCCGGCAACTCGGGAGGCCCGCTCCTGAACATCCATGGCGAAGTTATCGGCATCAATACCGCCATTGTCGCCGCCGGCCAGGGGATCGGTTTTGCCATCCCGGTGAACATGGCCAAGAATGTCGTCAGCCAGCTCATGCAGAAAGGGAAGGTCTCACGAGGGTGGCTGGGGGTCTCCATCCAGCCGGTCACCACGGCGCTGGCCGAATCGTTCGGCTTGCAGAAGGCCACCGGAGCGCTCATCAGCGATGTGATGGCCGGCTCACCGGCGGCCAAGGGGGGGATGAAGCAGGGGGACGTCATCACCCGCTTTGACGGGAAAGAGATCAAGGACTCCAAACAGTTGCAGCTGGTTGTGGCGGGGATCGCCGCAGGGAAGAGCGTGAGCGTGGAATTGATCCGCAACGGCAAGCCGCTGACCATTGTCCTGACCATCGGTAACGCCGACAATGCCACCGCCGCCGCCAACCGTCCCGAGTCGGTGCCGGTGGACAACTGGCTGGGGCTTACCGTGGAAGAGCTCCCCCAGAACCAGCGGGGAAAGGGAGGGGGTGTTCTGGTGACCGACGTGGAGCAGGGGAGCAGCGCCGGCGAAGGGGGGATAAAGCCGGGAGATATCGTCCAGGCCATCAACCAGCGACGGGTCATGAACCTGGCGGAGTATAACGCGGCCATGCAGCAGGCGCAGCAGCGCGGCGCCGTGGCCTTTCTCGTCCGTCGGGGGAACATGAGTCTCTACTTCGCCTTTGACATGCGGTGACAAGGGGGATCTGCTGGCAGAGAGACGTTATCTTTGTGGCGACCGTACATTCAGGGATTACCTTTGTCCGCCGTTTCTGTTAGGATGCCTGACAGTCGGCTCCGCAGGATCGGACATACGGCTACGGACACTTTATCGAACCGACGAGGCGCGGCAGGGAAACCGCGCCTCGTTTCATGTGTGGACACTCTATGGAAACCCGAACTTTTATTGCTCCCGCCGAAGATTCCCTTTCCCGCCTTGACCTGGCGATCTGCCGCGAGATGCCCGAATTGAGCCGCTCCACGGTGCAGCGGCTCATTGAAGAGGAACGGGTGACGGTGAACGGCCGGAGCGAACGTGCCTCCCTCAAGCTGAGAGGGGGTGAAGAGATAGTCGTCACCGTTCCCCCCCCCGTCCCCGCCGAACCTGTGGCGGAGGCGATCCCCCTGGAAATCCTTTATGAGGATGCTGATCTGGTGGTGATCAACAAGTCGGCCGGAATGGTGGTCCACCAGGGGGCGGGGAACAGTACCGGCACGCTGGTGAATGCCCTCCTGGGACATTGTGACGATCTCTCCGGCATCGGCGGGGAACTCCGGCCGGGAATCGTTCACCGGCTGGACAAGGATACCTCCGGCATCCTGGTGGCGGCCAAGAATGACCGGGCCCACCAGTCGCTGGCGGAACAGTTCCGGCTGCATAGCGTCAAACGACTCTACCGGGCGCTGATCTTCGGCCTTCCCCTTGAGGAGAGCGGACGGATGGAATCGGAAATCGGCCGCCATCCGGTTGACCGGAAGCGGATGTCATCCACGGCCCGTCACGGTAAGCATGCGGTTACCCGGTGGAAGGTTCTGGAAAGATTTGAACGGCCGAGGCTGACGTTGGTGGAGCTCCGTCTGGAGACCGGACGGACGCATCAGATACGGGTCCATCTCTCGGAGAAGGGGCATCCCCTGGTGGGGGACGAGGTCTACGGCGGCGGTAGTCGTCTGGCATCAGTGAGTGATCCCCGGCTGAAGAAGCTGATTACCGAACTGAATCGTCAGGCACTGCACGCCATGACCCTGGGCTTCATTCATCCCACGGACGGTCGCTACCTGGAATTCACCACCCCGTTACCCCACGACATGCAGAGCATACTCGACTACCTGGAGAACCCATGAAACTGAGCAAAACCGACAAGATTCACTACCTTGAGCCGGAGCTCTTCACCGCTGCCGGGATATCTTCCCATGGCTTCACGACCCGGCACGAAGGGGTCTCCCGCCCCCCCTACAATTCGCTGAACCTGGGGACAACCACCCTGGATGCTTCTCACAATGTGGAAGGGAACCGGCACCTCCTGGCCCATGCCTTTGGCGGGAGTCCGGAGCGGTTCGTGGCCGTCAATCAGGTTCATGGGGTCGATCTGCTGATCATCGACACCCCCAACCCCGACTACCTTCATTTCCAGCGTCTGGAGTGTGACGGAATCATCACCAACCAGCCGGAGGTTATGATCGCGGTGACTGTCGCCGACTGTGTCCCGGTGCTCCTCCTGGACCCGGAGAAGAAGGTCGTGGCGGTGCTCCACGCCGGGTGGAAGGGGAGTGCCGGTAACATCTGCGGCAAGGGGGTGGCGGCCATGGTCGCTCTCTTCGGCTCCGATCCCAGCCGGATTCTTGCCGCTGTGGGGCCGGCCATCGGCCCCTGCTGTTACGAGGTGGATCTTCCCGTGCTGGAGGCGTTCCGGAGCCAGGGGGGTGGGTATGAGCGCTTTGCGGAGCCTTCCGGAGAGGGGCGTTGGCGGCTGGATATCTCTTCGGCCAATGTGGCGCAACTCCGTGATGCCGGCCTCTTTGAGGAGAACATCGAGCTCTCGACCCACTGTGTCTCCTGCACCCCCGAACTCTTCTTCTCCCACCGGCGCGACAACGGCGTCACCGGGAGGCATATGGGGTTCATCATGCTGAAAGGAATCTGATTATGAAGGCAATCATAAACGGTATTTCCATGGCCTATGACGATGAGGGGAGCGGGGAAGCGGTGCTGCTCATCCATGGCTTTCCCCTCTGCCGGAAGATGTGGCATCCGCAATTCAACGCCCTCCCGGCTGCCGGCTTTCGGCTCATCGCCCCGGACCTGCGGGGGTTCGGCGAGAGCGACGCCCCGGATGGTCCCTACTCCATCGACCTCTTTGCCGATGATCTGGTTGCACTGCTGGACCATCTGGGGATAGAGAAGGCGGTGGTGGGGGGGATGTCCATGGGGGGGTACGTGCTCTTCAATCTCCTGGAACGTTATCCCCGGCGCCTCTCCGGCGCCTGCTTCATCACCACCCGGGCCCATGCCGACGACGCGGCGGGGAAGGCGCAGCGGCTGCAGCTTGCCCAGGAGGTCATGAAGTTCGGCCCGGACGTCATTGTGGACTCCTTCGAGCAACTGCTCTTTGCCGGGGAGAGTCTGATTGAGCGGCCGAAGCTGGTGGGGGAGGTCTACGGCTGGATGACCGGGACCGACTCGCGGGGGTTGGCCGGTGGGCTCCTGGCCATGCGGGAGCGGAAAGATTACACCGATCTCCTCAACTCCTTCCAGATCCCGGCCCTGGCCATCGGCGCAGAGGAGGACCGGGCGGCACCGCCGGAGAAGGCCAGGGAGATTGCCTCGGGGATTCCCGGTTGCCGGCTCTGCTTCATTCCCCGTGCCGGCCATATGGCCAACCTGGAGAACCCCGGCGCCTTCAATGACTGTCTGCTGGAATTTCTCCGTTCAATCTAAAGCTGATTGAGGTAGGTAAGGGTCTCAGCGGCTATTTCCGGGGAGTCCATGAGGACGGAAAGCTCGTTGTTAAATTTGAGCGCCCCCTGGGTGAGGTTGTGACTCCCCAGGAAAACGTAGCGGTTGTCGATGACGGTCACCTTCAGATGGGTCACCACATCGGGAGTGTCGAAGAAGACCTTGATCCCCCCACGGGACAGCAGGGCGGCGGTGTGAAGGTTCTCTTCGTTCAGCCGGTCCTTCTGCCGGCTCTTCTCCAGGATCACCCGGACCTCAACCCCGCGCCGACGTGCCCGGACCAGTTCCTCCAGGATCTTCTCCGACTCGCTTTTTCCCTGCACCACGAAGAGGTAATAGGAGCAGATGATGGTTTTTCGGGCGTTTCTGATGCCGTTGAGCAGTGCTCCGGAAAACTCGACGTCTTTCAGAAGCGTTACCATGGCCGCGTGGGGTTCGGCAGCAGCCGCGGGGGGCGGGGAGGCTATGGCCAGGAGGAGGGCCGCACAGAGGAGAGAAAGAGTTGTCCGGTTCATAGTCGTCCCACGAGTCCTACTGCTGTCGTTTTGCCTGCGGTTGTGACTATCCAACATCTCAATCGTAGCAGCTTAAAAAATATCTTGAAAAAGTGCAAGGGGCATTCTATTAATGGAGGAGAAATCTTCCGATTCGCCATTTATGAGAGGGGTAAATTCCATGAATAATCGTTTTCTTGATGCCTGTTGGGGCAAACCCGTTGACCGTACTCCCGTCTGGCTCATGCGTCAGGCAGGCCGCTATCTCCCGGAGTACATGCGGGTCCGGAGTAAATGTACGTTTCTGGAGCTCTGCAAGAGTCCGGAACTGGCCGCTGAGGTCAGCATTCAACCGGTGGAGATCCTCAAGGTGGACGCCGCCATTCTCTTCTCGGACATTCTCACGCCGGTGGAGCCCATGGGGATGAAACTGGATTTCGTCCCCGGTCCGCTCTTCGAGCATCCCATCCGGACCATGGCCGATGTGGAGGCGCTCCGGATTCCCCAGATGGAGCAGGACGTCCCCTATGTCCTGGAAACCATCAAGATCCTCCGGCGAGAACTGGATGGCAAGGTGCCGCTCATCGGTTTCGGCGGCGCCCCCTTCACCCTGGCCTGCTACATGGTGGAAGGGAAGGGGTCCAAGGATTGGGCAACCATGAAGCGGATGATGTACACCGCACCGGAGGTCTTCCACGCTCTCATGGAGAAGGTGACCATGATGGACATGGAATACCTCAATGCCCAGATCAAGGCCGGAGCTCAGGCGATTCAGATCTTCGACACCTGGGGTGGCGTCCTGTCGCCGGCGGATTACGTCAGGTATGTGCTCCCCTACACCACCAAGCTGATCAACGGCTTGAACCGGCAGGAGACCCCGGTCATCCATTTCGTGAAAGGTGCCGGAAGCATGCTGGATATCGTCAAGCGGGCAGGCGGGGACGTCATGGGGCTGGACTGGCATGTGGAGTTGGGAAAAGCCCGCGACATCCTGGGTACGGATATGGCAGTTCAGGGGAACCTGGACCCCACCGTTCTCTTTGCGTCACATAAGATCATCGAGCGGGAGGTTCAGCGGGTTCTGGATGAGAACGGTGATCGGCCGGGACATATCTTTAATCTTGGCCACGGTATCCTCCCCACGGTTCCGCCGGAAAATGCGATCCACATGGTGGAGTGTGTCCACCGGTTGTCGCAGAAATAGGCGGAGCAGACAACGTCAAAAGGAAGGAAACGGGGATT
Organism: uncultured Geobacter sp.; assembly: GCA_903902855.1. Taxonomy (GTDB): domain Bacteria; phylum Desulfobacterota; class Desulfuromonadia; order Geobacterales; family CAIOGM01; genus CAIOGM01. The sequence goes on from CAIUWK010000086.1 coordinate 36,575, forward strand.
GAATCCGATCTGAACGGTTGACCGTGGATCAGGCTGAAATGTGAAAGGGGACCGGAACTATTTCCGCTCCCCTTTCCAACGCCGGGTTCCGGCTTAAGGAGAATGACAGAACGTGACACTACTCATACGGATTTTGCTCTTTTCACTGCTCCTCACTACTCCGATTGCCTTCGCTGAACAAACCTTCTGCCCTGAACACTTTGCCGGCGGTCAGGCTCCAAGCATTACCAATCAGAAACTCGCACCCCAAACCCGTGACGTTTGTTATTCAGGGTATGCCTTCAAACATTCAGGATTGACCCGCACACCTCTTTATTCAGCAGAGCATTTGACCGGTGCCCGGTTGTTCCAGGCAAAAGGTCTGAAGAGATCCAGCAAGTTTTTTCCCGACCCACATATTCCGGCATCAGGGCGTTCGGAACTGAATCATTATGCCCGTTCCGGTTTTGACCGAGGGCACGTAGCTCCGTCCGCCGATATGCCGGACTTGAAATCGCAACAGGAGTGTTTCTCTTTGGCGAATATGATTCCACAAGTACCTGAGATCAATCGAGGGGTGTGGGAAAAAATTGAAAAAAACGTTAGAAAAATGGCTATCGAGCGTGGTGACATTTATGTCGTGTCCGGTCCGATTTTTATAGGCCGCAACATTCAAAAAATGGGTGGTGCCGTTATGGTGCCGACCCATACCTTCAAAGCGGTCTATGATCCCATTCGGAAAGAATCGGGTGCGTATCTGGTGGATAATGTTCTTGGAGCACGGCCATCTATTATTTCCATTGCCGACCTTGAAATTATGGTGGGGATGAATCTGTTCCCCTCCGTAACTGAAAACGTAAAATCCGTTGTCATGAATATGCAGGAAACAACTGTAAGCAAGCCCGGTAAATCACGAAAGCAGAGAGGGTCCTTAGATGTCAAAAGCGCGCTTTAAACCATACGCCAATGAAGCGGATACGTTCCAAATCGGTGAATTGACCATTGAGAATCGCATCGACAGAATATCACTATTTGGAACTCTGGATATCACTCTTGACCGGGAAGGAATGAAAAAAGCAAAAGAACTCAAATCACTGCTGGATGCCACCCTTGCCGAACTTGAGAAAAATGAACTTCCTGAAAAGATAGCCATTATACCGACTGAAACAGTGGAGAATCCCTTTGCTTGAATAAACTCTCAGGAATGGTGTCAAGGTCTCGAATCCGATCTGAGCGGATCAACGCGGATCAGTCAAGAAAATAGAAAAGGGGACCGGAACTATTTCCGATCCCCCTTTCTTTTCTCGGTGATGCGGGACGTAGAGGTTGAATAATAGTTAGTGCAAGTTAAATATAGTGTTAGTATGTTTGTTCTGTTTTTGTTAGGATGCCAGTGTAACTCGAAAGCCCAAGGAGAGCTCCCATGGCCGAAACGACGACAAGCGAGATCCCGGCGCTGGAAATTCTGCAAAAATGCCCCTCAGGAATCAAGGGGTTGGATGAGATCACCAGTGGGGGTCTTCCACTGGGGCGCCCGACCCTGGTCTGCGGCGGCACCGGCTGCGGCAAAACGCTGCTGGCCATGGAGTTTCTGGTGCGGGGGACAACGGAATATGACGAGCCGGGCGTCTTCATGTCGTTCGAAGAGAAGTCCGAGGAACTGACGAAAAACTTCGCCTCCCTCGGTTTCGACCTGAACGAACTGGTGGCTCGGGAAAAGCTGCTGCTGGACTATGTGCATATCGAGCGGAGCGAGATTGAGGAGACCGGCGAGTACGACCTGGAAGGTCTCTTCATCCGGATGGGGCACGCCATCGACAGCATCGGCGCAAAAAGGGTGGCCATCGACACCATCGAGACCCTCTTCTCCGGATTTTCCAACGAAGTGACCCTCCGGTCGGAGTTGAGGCGCCTGTTCCGCTTCCTGAAAGGGAAGGGGGTAACCGCCGTCATCACCGGCGAACAGGGAGAGCGGACCCTGACCCGCTTCGGTCTGGAGGAGTATGTGGCCGACTGCGTGATATTTTTGAGCCACCAGGTGGCCAATCAGATAGCCACGCGGCGCTTAAGGATCGTCAAATACCGCGGGAGCGCCCACGGCACCAACGAGTATCCGTTTCTGTTGGACGAACAGGGTTTTTCCGTCATGCCGATCTCCTCCATCGGCCTGGATCATCCGGCCTCCGTGGATCGGGTCTCCACCGGCATCCCGCGCCTGGACACCATGCTGGAAGGAAAAGGGTACTACCGGGGGAGCAGCATCCTCGTCACCGGCAGCGCCGGGACCGGCAAATCAAGCATTGCCGCGCACTTCGTGGACGCCGCCTGCCGGCGCGGCGAGCGCTGCCTCTATTTCGCCTTCGAGGAATCCCGCAATCAGATCATCCGGAACATGCGCTCCATCGGCCTCGACCTGGGGCAGTGGGTGGACCAGGGGGTGCTGGAATTCCGTAACTCCCGCCCGACACTATATGGTCTGGAGATGCATCTGGTGGTCATGCACCGGGCCATTGAAGAGTTCCGGCCGGCCATCGTCGTCATCGATCCGATTTCCAACCTCCTCTCCGCGGCCAGCGAGATGGAGGTCAGATCCATGCTCTCCCGGCTCATTGATTACCTGAAGATGGAAGAGATCACCGCTTTCTGCACCGCCCTCACCGTCGGCGGCGCAGCAGGGGAGCGTACCGAGGAGGGGATGTCGTCGCTCATGGACAGCTGGATACTCCTGCAGTCGCTGGAGGGGGCCGGGGAGAGGAACCGGAGCCTGTACATACTCAAATCCCGCGGTATGCAGCACTCGAACCAGGTAAGGGAGTTCTGCCTCACCGACAACGGTGCCAAACTCCGGGATGTGTATGTCGGCTCGGGCGGCGTGCTGGCCGGCGCCGGACGGATGGCCCAGGAAGCGCGCGAAAAGGCGGAAGCTCTGGAGCGGAGTCAGGAGATCGAGTGCAAGCAGCGTGATCTGGAGCGAAAGAAGGCGCTGGTGGAGGCGCGGATTGCGGCCCTTCGCATCGGTTTCCAGTCCGAGGAGGATGAACTGGAGCGCGCCATCTCCAGGGGAAAGCTGCAGAGCGAGGTCGTTGCCCAAGACAACTTGGACATGGGACGGGCTCGGGACGCAGACGCCATGCCTCCCCCTGAAGGGAATACTTCAACGAACGGGAAAGGGGGGGGGAGATGACGGAAAAAATGGAGACGAGAGAGGAGGATGACCAGTCGGAGTCGGCCACTATGGAGGGTTGTTGGCAACTGCGGCTCTATGTGGCGGGGATAACACCGAAATCCCTTACCGCCTTCGCCAATCTGAGGCGGATCTGCGAAGAGCATCTGGAGGGGAAATACCGGATAGAGGTGATCGACCTGATGGTGAACCCCCAACTGGCCAAGGGGGACCAGATCCTGGCCATCCCCACCCTGGTGCGACGGCTTCCCGAACCGGTTAAGAAGATCATCGGCGACCTCTCCGACACCGACCGCGTACTGGTGGGATTGAACATAAGAGCAGTAGGCGGATTCGGAGAGGGGGTGGGGGAAATAAAATGAGCGAAACCGATAGAAATGATGCGCCGTTACTGTTTCGGGATATGATTGGGGAGTTCGAACTGGCGCTGGAAGAGTCGGGAACGGGTAACTATCTCCTGCGTCTCTACGTGAGCGGCATGACCCCCAACTCCATCCGGGCCATAGAGAATATCCGCAAAATCTGCGTGGAGCACCTGGAGGGGCGTTATCAACTGGAGATAATCGACATCTACCAGCAACCCATATTCGCCAAGGAGGGGCAGATCATCGCCGCCCCCACCCTGGTCAAGGAACTGCCGCCGCCGCTGCGCAAATTCATCGGCGACCTGTCCCAGACGGAGCGGATTCTTGTCGGTCTGGACTTAAGGAAAAAGTGACTCCGATGACCATCGAAAACATCTCCCGGGAAGAGCTCATGGCTCAGATAGAGTCGCTCCGGACCCGCTTGGAAGAAAGTGAAGAGACCCTGCGCGCCATCGGCAACGGTGACGTGGACGCCTTCGTGGTCTCCGGGGCGGACGGCATGCGTGTCTTCACCCTGAAGGGGGCGGAACAGCCGTATCGCATCCTGGTGGAGACCATGAACGAAGGTGCCGTCATCTTGAGCGAAGACGGTACTATCCTCTATGCCAACAACCATCTGGCGGAGCTGCTGCAACTCCCCCTGGAACGAATTACCGGGACCCGGTTTGATTCCTTCGTGGCCCCCGCGGATAAGCCCCTGGTGGCAGCCCGTTTGGAGCCGCGTGCACCGGTGGATGCACAGGATGAAATTACCCTGGTAACCATGAAGGGGGACTTTCTGCCGGTGCTGATTTCCTGCCGCAGTTTGAATATATCCGACTACCGGGAAATCAGCATGGTGATTACCGACCTCACTCAGCAGAAACGTAATGAAGAAATCATGGCCGCGGAGAAACTGGCTCGCTCCATTATCGAGCAGGCGGGAGAAGCGATTATCGTCTGTGACGGCCAGGGGATGATTATCCGGGCCAGCCGGCTTACCCATGAGCTGTGTGGCGGCAACCCGTTATTGCGACATTTTGACGACATGCTACCCTTGCGACAAGAGGAAACGGATGATCCGGTTTCCGTTGAGACTCCACTGCGGGGGGGAACTGTCGACGGCGTCGAGGTGGAATTCAACCGGAGCGACGGTCAGATCTTTCATCTGCTTCTCAACGCCATGCCGCTGAAAATTTCACGAGAGCTGGTCATCGGTTGCGTCATTACCCTTACCGATATCACTCAACGGAAGCGGGCCGAGAAAGCACTGCTGCATGCCAAGGAACAGGCTGAGGCGGCCAACCGGGCAAAGAGTCGTTTTCTGGCCAACATGAGCCACGAACTCCGGACTCCTCTCAACGGGGTTCTCGGCATGATCCAGCTTGCCCGTCTCGGTGAACTGGATTCGGAGCAGCGGGAGCAACTGGGGCTGGCGCTCACCGCCGGTTTTACCCTGGTGGGAATCCTCAATGATATTCTCGATCTGTCGAAGATCGAGGCTGAGATGGTCATCATGACCCGGGCGCCGTTCTCCCTGAGGGAGTGTATTTCCGAGGTCAAGGCAGTCCTCCTGCCCGAGGCCATCCGGAAGGGGATCCAACTCACCGTTAAGGTGGAGCATGGTCTTCCGGAAATTATTGTGGGTGATGCGGTTCGATTACGGCAGATACTCACCAACCTCATGGGCAATGCCGTCAAGTTCACCAACCAGGGTGAAGTGTCGCTACGGGTGAGCCCCGTTTCCGGGGGGGCGACGTTCACCGTGACCGACAGCGGCATCGGCATCCCCGCCGACAAAGTACACCTGCTGTTTCGCCCCTTCAGTCAGGTGGATGATTCTATTACCCGCGCCTTTGGCGGCACCGGTCTGGGGTTGGCTATCAGTCAGGATTTGGTGCTGCTCATGGGTGGCTCCATCTCTTGTGACAGCAAGGAAGGGGTGGGGAGCACCTTTACCTTCACCATTCCGTTTGAGGTTCCGGAGGCAACGGACGGTTCGGGGGGGTGGGGCATCGTTCCTGCGGCCGAAACTCTCGACGGTATCGACCCTGGCGGAAATATCCCCCGAGTTCTCATCGTCGAGGACGATCCCATCAACAGGGCCGTTATTCGTTTGGCGCTACAGCGGGAGCAGCTGGAGAGTCAAAGCGCGGAGAACGGTACCCAGGCTCTGGAGATGTGGGAAAAGGGAGGGTTCAACCTGATTATCATGGATCTCCATATGCCGATTATGGACGGGATCGAAGCTACCAATATCATCCGGGAGCGGGAATTCCTGCGCGGTGGTCGAATCCCGATTTTGATGGTAACCGCCCATGCTTATGATGAGGACGTGGCGCGGTGCCTCGCCGCGGGGGTGGACGACTGTCTTACCAAGCCGGTGAATCTCTGCCGCATGATGGAAGTGGTCATGAGGCTGCTGGGGCGATAGACGTGTTAATATTATTAACATCTGGAGCCGGTTGCAACTTGCCGGAATATATGAGGATTGTTTTTCGTGTTAATTTTATCAACAAAAGAGGCGTAGCGGTAACTAGCTGATTTGTTGCGGTATATTCCCTGATGTTAATTTTATTAACCTGAATCTCGTTTCAGGAGATCCTCTGTCGTCACCTGTTCGGCTGTTTTGGCTATAAAATATCGGCAGGGGCGCCGGTGTCGTTTTGAAAGGGTTTTTTCCCGGCGTTTTGATAAAGTCTCTCTTTTTCCGCTGTCGTCTTCCTCTCACGCCTCCTCTCGTAATTACTTCATGATTTCAAATCGTTGTCTCCGCACACGTCTGACATCCGACGACTGTCCTCGAAGGTTCCGTATCAAAAATACTTCAATGAAAAATTAGTTAGACGCAACCGTAACCCTTGGCATGATTAGTGGATAGGCATATGGTCTAACGTTCATCAAATTAAAGGATATGGTAACGTCAGGTTGATAGGCTGAAGACTATCAGGAAAACCTCCGCAAGAGCAATAAAGGCGACCCATACTGGACGGGTTGAACCTTCAGTCTTCAGCCTGTCAACCTGTTAACCTGTTAACCTGTCAGCCAGTCAACCTGAGTTACTCCGTAATGTTGAATTGACTCCGCCCCTCTCATGGGGCTGAAAACAGCCCTTTTTTCAAAACTTCTGCATGCAGAAGTTTTGGTTTAAGTTGCTGAATTATAACGGAACAGGTCCGCCAAAACGACTAAAAACAGGAATTTTCATTTCGTGATGACGGCTCTTTCGAGCCGCGCCATCGGTTCAGCCGCTTCATGTGGGTGGTAGAAAAGGTGGGGAGGATGGGTGGGTAGGGTGAGAAAAGAGGCGATTGCGCATGTGGCGGAAGACGGGCGGGTGCACGGTTTGGAAGAGCATCTGCGGGGTACGGCGAAACTGGCGGCGGAGTTTGCCGCTGAGTTCGGATGCGGTCAGTGGGGGCGACTGGCGGGATTGTGGCATGATCTAGGTAAATATTCCGAACAATTCCAGCAGTACATTCACTCGGTCAATGACCCGGATGTTCATGTTGGTCGCAACGGTGGAGATCACTCCATAGTCGGGGCATTATATGCACGTAATACTTTTGATGAGTTAGGCTTGATACTGGCATATCCGATTGCCGGGCATCATGCAGGACTGCCTGATTGGCGTGAAGACGGAAAGGCCTCCTTGGCGCACCGTCTGCAACAGACAGATTTTCTGGATGCAGTATTGACAAGAGGTGTCCCCGAGAAACTTCTGAGTCAAGTGAGACCGACAGAAAAGGGTAAGTCAGGGACGCAACTATCATATTCATTCCTGATGCGAATGCTCTTCTCGTGCCTGGTTGATGCCGATTTTTTAGATACCGAGAAGTTTTTTTCTGAGGAAAAGACGGAAATTCGTGGTGGATATCCGGAGCTGGTCTCGTTGTTGCCGGGGTTTGATGATTATATGTGCCGGAAACAAGCCGAATCTGACGATACACCTGTCAACCGTATCCGCTCCGATATTTTACAACAATGCATTTTGAAAGCCGCAGAACCTCCAGGATTCTACTCCATGACCGTTCCCACTGGCGGAGGGAAAACTCTTTCATCAATGGGATTTGCGTTGCACCATGCCGTAACGCATGGTCAACGCCGTATTATCTACGTTATTCCTTATACCAGCATTATCGAGCAGACTGCTGACCAGTTCCGGAAGATATGGGAATCCGATGATCAGGTCGTTATCGAACATCACAGTAATCTTGATGTTGATGACGAGCGACGGGAAAACAGCAGATCGCGTTTGGCCTGTGAAAACTGGGATGCACCGATCATCGTGACCACTACGGTACAGTTCTTTGAATCTCTTTTTGCGAGCAGAACCAGTCGATGTCGCAAGTTGCACAATATAGTCGGGAGTGTCGTCATCCTTGATGAGGCGCAACTATTACCTCCCGACTTTCTGACGCCGATACTTGAAGTGCTTGAAGAGCTTAGAAAAAATTTCGGCGTAACCACAGTCTTCTGTACTGCCACTCAACCGGCGCTGGGACCACACAAAACTCCTGATTTCGACTTTAAGGGACTGTCTGGCATTATCGAAATCATGGTTGATCCGGCTTCACTTTTCAGTGTGTTGAAGAGGACGGAACTTTCCATATTGGATGATTTGCAGACGCCTCAGACGTGGGAAAATATTGCCTCACGATTGAAGGAGCATGACTCGGCGCTTTGCATTGTCAATCGTCGTGACGACGCTCGTACCCTGTGGGAACTAATGCCAAAGGGAACAATCCATCTTTCAGCTTTAATGTGTGGAGCTCATCGTTCCCGGAAAATCCTGGAAATCAGGAAACTTCTTAAGGACAAGAAGTCTGCACGGGTCATCAGCACTCAACTGATCGAAGCCGGTGTAGATGTCGATTTTCCAGTGGTATATCGCGCTTTAGCTGGCCTGGATTCGGTCGCTCAAGCAGCGGGCCGCTGTAATCGTGAAGGGTTGCAGATAAAAGGAGATGTATTTGTCTTTATGCCTCCGAGTAAAATCCCTGTGGGACATCTGCTTCAGGCCGCGGATATTTGCCGTTATCTGCTTACTTCAAAGGGTAACTTTGATTTAACCCCTGATCTGTTTGAGGAATTTTTTCGAGAGTTTTACTGGACACGGGGTGAACGACTTGACAAGGAAAAAATTCTGGATCTGTTGAGAAATGACATGCATCTCCAATTTAATTTCCGCGAGGCGGCGAAAAAATTTAAATTCATAGATGAAGCAACCCAAGCTCAGGTCATCGTCCATTATCAGAATGGTGATTTGCTGGCTCATCTGGAGAAAAAACAGCCTGATCGACGTCTTTTAAGACAGTTACAACGGTATGTGGTCAACCTGCCGCGTCGTTTGCATGGCCAATTGCTATCTTCAGGAGCAATTCGAGAAATTCATTCAGGTATTTTTGTGCAATCGCACGGGGCTCTGTATGACGACAATCTCGGATTTTGTCCCGAAAAATCGATTGTGTATGAGCCTGACGAATTGATGTGCTGAATTTGAGTTGACTATATATTTCAGTTTATGTAAAAGGTAAAAAAGCTTCTGCGTTGCAGAAGAGGATTGAAACAGTTTGGTGAAAAGGTAGGAACGCAACAAGCGCCCGCCGTTCCGGCGGGCGCGGATTCTTATGAAAGGAGGCCGCATGAATGAACCGGTAAAAAAAAGTCGCCTTTTGAGGTTAAAGGTTCAGGGTGAAAATGCCTGTTTTACCAGACCCGAAATGAAGGTTGAGCGTGTGTCATACGATGTCATGACTCCTTCCGCGGCACGGGGTGTTCTGGAATCGATTCTTTGGAAACCGGCAATCCGCTGGCATATCGAAGAGATACATGTTCTAAAGCCAATTCGCTGGGAGTCGGTACGGCGCAACGAGGTGGGAAGTGTGATGTCATCTCGTACTTCACATCTGTATGTGGAAGATCAGCGTCAACAACGGGCCGCGCTTTTACTGCGGGATGTAGCCTATACCATTCATGCTCGCTTCGAAATGACCGACAAGGCCGGGTCGGATGATACCCTGATCAAATTTCAAGAGATGTTTCTGCGCCGGGCCGAGAGAGGGCAGAGTTTCAATCAGCCCTATCTCGGTTGCCGTGAATTTGCGGCGCGTTTTGAGCCGGTATTTCATGATCAACCGCTTCCTGAACCGATAGAATATAGCAGTGATCTTGGATGGATGTTGTACGACATCAAACATGATAACAGGGCGGATAAGAGGAACTTACATTTCTGCACTGATTCGTGCTGTCCACTTTTTTTCCGTGCTCGTCTCGACCATGGCCGAATGATTGTGCCATCCATTGACAGTGAAGAGGTGCGGTCATGATTCTACAGGCACTTAACAGCTATTATCAGCGTATGGCGAAAGAAGGAGACTCCGGCATCGCCCTGGAAGGGTTCGAACAGAAAGAAATACCCTTTCTTATCGTTTTAAACCGACAGGGTGAATGTGTCGACATCAAGGACACCAGAGATGGAGAAGGAAAGAAAAAACAAGGAAGAATGTTCACTGTACCCAAGGGGATAAAAAAAACGAGCGGAATCGCCGCCAACTTTCTGTGGGATACCCCCAATTATGTGCTTGGGATTCCAAAGCCGGATCCGAAAAAAAACCAGTATCAATTGGAAGAAAAGGCGAAAGAGCAACTTAAAGCCTTTATTGGGGTTATCAAGGAAAAATTTCCTGAGCCGGATAAAGACGACGGTGTGCAGGCTGTCATATCATTTCTTGAAGTAGCTGATTTTAAGACACTTTCGGCCTATTCAGCATGGAATGAAATTATGGAGAGCGGACCGATCATAACCTTTAGGCTGGAAGGCGATACCTGTTTAATCTGCCAGAGAGAGGCTGTTTTGCAAACTCTATCCGGTGAGACATGCTGTGAGGAACCGGTGGAATCCACCCACGCAACATGTTTGGTTACGGGGGGAAAAGATTTTCCTGTACGCCTTCATACCGCGATCAAGGGTGTGTGGGGGGCGCAAAGCTCCGGAGCTAATATTGTATCGTTCAATCTGGATGCTTTTCGATCTTACGGCAAGAAGCAGGGGAGAAACGCCCCTGTTGGGAAGCGGGCGGAATTCGCATATACCACGGCTCTTAACAAAATGTTAGCGAGTGGGTCTCGCCAGCGCCTTCAGGTGGGAGATTGCAGTACAGTCTTTTGGGCCGAGCATAAGGCACATTTCGAGGATATCTTTGCGGATTTTTTTGGCGAACAGTCCAAAGAAAATCCTGATCGTCTGAATGCTGCCGTGCGCGATCTGTTCAGTGCTCCGGATTCCGGGGCACTGATGCTTGATGAGGATTACACTCGTTTTTTTGTTCTCGGCCTTGCTCCCAATGCGGCCAGAATAGCAGTTAGATTCTGGTATCCAGGTACAGTGGGCGCGGTAGCGCGGAATATAAAGCAGCATTTTGAAGACTGTTCAATTGTTCATGGGCCTAAACAACCTGAGAATCTATCTCTTTTCCGACTGCTGGTTTCGACGGCCATGCTGGGTAAAACCGAAAATATTCCATCCAGCTTGAGCGGTGATTTTATGAAAGCGATCCTGGCAGGAACCTCTTACCCCAATTCTTTGTTGTACGCAACGCTTCGACGCTGCCGCGCGGAACGGGACGTAACCTACCCACGCGCCGCGCTTATAAAGGCATGTATTTCGCGTGATGCACGATTGAATAACACCAGCTACCATACGGAGGTCAGCATGTCACTGGATACGAGTAACCCTAATCCAGGCTATCTGCTTGGAAGACTCTTTGCAACACTTGAACGGGCGCAGGAGAGTGCCAATCCCGGTATCAACGCCACTATTCGCGACCGATTTTACGGCGCGGCGTCCAGTACTCCTGTGGCAGTGTTCCCCCACCTGTTGAAGCTCAAAGTTCATCATATCGCAAAGCTGAAGAACAGGGGGCAGGCGGTGAACCTGGAAAAACTGATCGGTGAAATCATGGATAAAATAAACGCTGGAGAGGCTTTACCGTCTCACCTCAGCTTGCACGACCAGGGAACATTTGCCGTGGGCTATTATCACCAGAGACAGAATTTTTTCACTCCGCAATAGTATTAACTACCTGTAGTACAAGGAGAAAACAAAATGAATAACCCCATCCAGAACCGTTATGACTTTGTGCTTTTTTTCGATGTAAAAGACGGGAACCCCAACGGTGATCCCGACGCAGGCAATCTTCCTCGTGTTGATCCTGAAACCGGAAACGGACTCGTCACTGATGTTTGTCTCAAGCGTAAAGTGCGAAATTATGTTCAGTTGGCAAAAAGGTTTCAGACTCCATTCAATATTTACGTGAGAGAGAAGGCCGTGCTTGGACATGCACATGTAAAGGCTTTCAAGGAACTGGGTATCCAGCTTGGCGAGGAATCAAAGTCGATAGTTTCAAAAGACATTTATGAATGGCTTGATGAAAATGATCTGCCGAATGGTTTGAGCATCGATTCTGATGAAGATAATAATTCTTACGTGCTTAGCGTCGCAGCAGATACCGATAAAAAAGAGGTGAAGGATTGGCTTAAAGATTCAAAACCATCAAAATTAATCAAGGACTGTATTAATGATGTCCTTAAGACTGCCAAGTCTCGACGGCCCACCGCCGATGAAGTGGAATTGGGCAGGGATAAAATGTGTAAGGACTACTACGATATAAGAACTTTTGGTGGTGTTCTATCGTTGAAATCTGCTCCGAACTGTGGTCAGGTTCGCGGTCCGGTACAACTTACCTTTTCCCGCAGCATAGATGCGGTGGTGCCGCTGGAACATAGTATTACCCGCATGGCGGTTGCGACCGATGCCGAGGCGGAAAAACAACAGGGTGATAACCGCACCATGGGGCGCAAGTTTACCATTCCTTATGCCCTTTACCGTTGCCACGGTTTCATTTCTGCACCGTTAGCCGCTCAAACTAATTTTACTGAAGAAGATCTTGAACTGTTCTGGCAGGCGGTGATGAACATGTTTGAGCATGACCATTCTGCTGCTCGTGGCCAAATGGCTGTTCGTAAACTGATTGTTTTCAAACATGATTCAGTTATGGGTAATGCGCCTTCTCACAAACTGTTTGATATGGTCAAGGCCGAGTCTACGGTCTCTCCGGTCCGTGATTTTGTCCATTACACTATAACTATGCCGATACAGGCGGATATGCCGCAGGGAGTGACGCTTATTGACATGCTCTGAACATCGGCACATGTCACGCCTGTCCGAATGGCGGGCGTGGCTCTTACTATTGCGGTTCTGGTCCGTCGGATCTGAAATTGTCTGTAGGAGATGAACCAATGAAACGAACGAACAATTTGACTACTCCCCTTGGTGATTTTCTCCTCTACCGAACCGAAGATGGGAAAACCAGAATTGAAGTCCGGATGCAGAACGAAACGGTCTGGCTTTCGTCGAACCAGATGGCGGAGCTGTTTCAAGTTGATAAATCCGGTGTTAGTCGCCATCTGAAAAATATATTTGAGTCCGGAGAGTTGCTCCAGACGGGAACTGTTGCAAATTTTGCAACAGTTCAAAAAGAAGGCGAACGTACGGTTCAGCGGGAATTGGAATGCTACAACCTGGATGCCATTATCTCGGTGGGATATCGGGTCAACAGTATCCGCGGCACCCAGTTCCGTATCTGGGCCACCGGGCGGTTGCGGGAATACCTTGTCAAGGGGTTCACTCTGGATGACGAGCGGCTGAAACGGGCCGGCGGGGGGAACTATTTCGATGAACTGCTGGCCCGCAGGCGCATGAGGAGTATGAACAATATCGGCAGGCTAATCTTGCCGAACCATCCCGTGTGGAGATTGATTTACTGAAGGCGGTGAAAGATGTTGAAGCAAAGTGGACAAGAGAGCGAAGTGACGGTTGATCCCGATGAACCTGTCATCCTTTCCGCCTTGGAGCACTACAGTTACTGCCCCCGCCAGTGCGCCCTGATCCATGTGGAACAGGTCTGGGATGAGAATCTCTATACCATGCGGGGGCGTGACGTTCATGAACGGGTTGACGAGATTTCATCCCATGAACTGGCCGGGATCAGTTATGAACGTGCGCTCCCTATCTGGTGTCGTCGATTGAATCTGGTGGGCAAGGCTGATCTGGTGGAGTTTCATGAAGGTGTTCCCTATCCCGTGGAGTATAAGTCGGGAAGCCGCCGGAAAGGGAGTCCGGAAACCTTACAACTCTGCGCCCAGGCGCTCTGCCTTGAGGAGATGTTCGGTTTTCCCGTGCTGAAAGGTGCGCTTTATTGGCATGGCTCCCGTGAACGGCGGGAAGTTGTTTTTACCACAGCGATGAAAACTGAAGTAGAACGAGTGGCGATTGCCGTACGGGAAATGGTGGAGAGGCGTAGTATGCCGTCACCGGTCAATGATAAACGCTGTGAAGGCTGTTCACTGAAAGAGTCATGTCTCCCTGCCGTAGTGACGGAGAAGGAGCGGAGCAGGAAAGCGGTCATGCGGTTGTTTGAGGTGCTACCATGAAGCAATTTTTGAACACCCTTTACGTCATGACCCAGGGGGCCTATATCTGCCTGGATCACGAAACGGTGAAGGTGGAAGTGGAAGGTAAGGTACAGATGCAGGTGCCGCTGCATCATCTGGGCGCCATCGTCACTTTCGGTAATGTCATGATGAGCCCGTTTATCATGGCCCGTTGTGCCGATGATGGCCGGGCGGTGGTGATCCTGGACCGTAATGGTCGATTCAAATGCCGGGTGATCGGTAAGACCAGCGGCAATGTCCTGCTCCGTCAGGCTCAGTACGAGGCCGTGCGGGATCGGGAAAAATCCGCACTCATCGCTCGGAACATGGTGGCGGGTAAGGTCAGGAATGCCCGCCATGTTCTCATGCGGGCGGCGCGGGAGGCGGATTCGCCCAGTGAAGAGGTTGAATTGCGTCAGGCAGCCGAGATTCATGCCAACGCCCTGTTTCACCTGAAAGATGAAACCGATATCGCCGTGATAAGAGGGAGGGAAGGGGAGTCGGCAGCGGCCTATTTTGATGTCTTTGATCGAATGGTGAAAGAGGATGATCGGGAATCATTTCGTATGAACGGCAGAAATCGACGGCCGCCGCTGGACCCGATAAACGCCCTGCTCTCTTTTCTCTACACTCTTGTGTTGGGTGATTGTGTCAGTGCTGTGGAAGGAGTGGGGTTGGACAGTCAGATGGGATTTCTCCATGTGCTTCGACCGGGTCGTCCCTCACTGGCGCTGGATCTCATGGAAGAATTTCGTGCGGTCCTGGCCGATCGCTTGGCGCTAACCCTCATCAACCGGAAGCAGATTACCGGCAAAGAGTTCGAACCCCGGCCCGGCGGAGCGGTCTATCTCAATGAAGCTGGTCGTAAAGCCGTGGTGATGGCGTATCAGAAACGAAAGCAGGAAGAGTTTCTGCATCCTATTCTCAATGAAAAGATACCGGTTGGTCTGATTCCTCATGTTCAGGCTCGTCTTTTGGCCAGGCATCTGCGGGGCGATCTGGAGGAGTATACGCCGGTACTTTATTCCTGAGGTGGTTTGTGTTTTTTGTGTCATGTGGATGGGAGAGTCATCATGTGGGTTGTGGTTTGTTATGACGTCAACACAGAGGAACGGCAGGGGCGTAAACGTCTGCGACGTGTTGCTCAGGTTTGTAAAAACTTTGGGCAGCGGGTTCAGAAGTCGGTCTTCGAATGTCAGGTAAGCGAGATGAAATTCGAGGAGTTACGGCGTAAGCTGCTCAAAGAGATCAAGCTGGAGGAAGACAATCTTCGCATTTACAGGCTGACCGAGCCGCGGGAGAAAAATGCGGAAGCTCACGGGCTGATCCGTACTATTTTCTTTGACGAAGAGCCGTTGATCGTATAGCGCGAACGTGGTGTGGTTACGAGAAACCGGGGGGATTCGCGGTTGAATAATGTCAACAGGTTAAGGGAGTCAAGTGAGTGCAAAATGCCCTGCTCAGGCAGCGCCTCGTCATGTTCGCGGATTTGACGTGGTAACAAGTTGTAAACTCGCGCTTTTTAAAAGGGTGAGTAGCGCCCGTCCGAAAGGGCGGGCGAGGATTGAAACGCATTTACGAGCCCGCGAAGCCCCCACCAATAACCCGTAGCGCCCGTCCGAAAGGGCGGGCGAGGATTGAAACATCTGCTGCCGCTTACTCTTGACAACAACATTGGGTAGCGCCCGTCCGAAAGGGCGGGCGAGGATTGAAACGGAGACACAGCAACCGGTACCTCTCGCCGCGAAGTAGCGCCCGTCCGAAAGGGCGGGCGAGGATTGAAACTTGCTGTGTCGTTGCGTCAACCAGCTCCACCCCGTAGCGCCCGTCCGAAAGGACGGGCGAGGATTGAAACCATCTTGGCAGGTAGCAATAGGCAATGATGCTCCGTAGCGCCCGTCCGAAAGGGCGGGCGAGGATTGAAACAAGATGAGCCTGCAGGAAGAGGTAGAGACGAATCGTAGCGCCCGTCCGAAAGGGCGGGCGAGG
>CAIUWK010000087.1 GCA_903902855.1 uncultured Geobacter sp.
ATAGATTTTGGCGCGGTTGGAATTCCCTACGCGTTTATCCTCACCGGTGGCGGCGGTCTGCCCCCCTATTCCTGGCGGCTCACGCAGGGATTCCTTCCCAGCGGACTGATTCTTGATGGCGCAACCGGCGCCATAACCGGTCTTCCGACGAAGGCTCAAAATGCAAACTTTACCATTGAGATCAGCGACAGCGACACTCCGGCTCAGAAATCAGAAAAGAGTTTAACAATAGTCATTACCGACAAGCTTTATCTTTCTCCCCCAACTCTGGCGACTGGGCGTGTCGGACAAGAGTACGCGGCCTCGGTACAGGAAGTTCTGGGGACGCCGCCCTACACCGGACAGGTGTCTAACGGGACCCTCCCGCCTGGCCTCAGCATGACCACAATCGCGACAGCGACCGGTTTCATCTTCAGTGGAAACCCGACCACGGCGGGCACGTATCCCTTTGATTTGGTGGTCAAAGATGCCGGGATTCCTGCTCAAACCGTGACTGGTCATTATACGATCACTGTGTACACATTCCCGGTCATTACGACCACGGAACTCAAAAACGGTTTTGGCGGCATTGCCTACAGCGACAAACTGACCGTAACCGGCGGCAAGACTCCCTATAGCTATAACCTGTCGGCAGGCATTCTGCCGACAGGACTATTCCTCGATTCGGCGACCGGGGCGATTACCGGAACGCCAAACGGGACGGGCAGTACCTTCACCGTGACGGTCACCGATGCCGGCACACCGCCGGCGACTGCGGTCAAACAACTGACGCTTACGGTCATTAATTCGCAGGATATTCTGAATATCATGACGACGACTCCGGCGCCGGCCAGTGTCGGTGTATTGTACAACCAATCGATAAACTATGTTGGTGGGGTCTACCCGTACACCTTCACGGTCGTATCCGGAGCGCTGCCGGCGGGTCTGGTCATGGACCCGGCTACCGGGATCATGACGGGGTCACCGCAATCCCCAGGTTCAGTAACCTTCCGGGTCCGCCTCAGCGACAAGAGCGGAGCGAAAGTCGAACGGGAGTACACGATAACCGTCACCGGTGCGTTGCTCTTCACCTCGTCCGACTTGATATCGGCTACGGTTGGTTTAGAATTAATGCAAGGCTTGTCCGTGACCGGCGGCGCCAAACCGTACGCCTTTACCTTGAGCGCCGGGGTACTGCCGCCGGGGCTTACCCTCAGCACCGGCGGAGCTCTGTCGGGCATTCCGATCGCCGCAGGGTCATATCCTTTCGTTGTTGAGGTTATTGATAATGCCGGGCGGAGCACCAGTGCAGCTTTTACGATCGTAATAGAAGCTCCACTGGTACAGACGACCGGGCAACTGGCTGATGGCATTATCGGCGTTCAGTACAACCAGGTTCTCGCAGCTTCGGGAGGGAAGGGGACTTACTTGTGGAGGCTTTTCTCCGGAAAGTTGCCCAATGGCTTGACTCTTGACAGCGGCACCGGCGAAATTGCGGGCTCCCCCTCATCCGCCACCGCAGCCCCGATTTTAACCAAGACCAGCTCAACGTTATTCTTCGATGATTTCTCCGGTGGTCTGAACAACTGGACGCTTTTCGGCAGTTCGCTCTCTCAAGTCGTGCCCTCGGCTTTCGGCAGGAGTGGTGTCTTCGATAACAACGGTGATCAGAATTCCGACAGCGGAGCCATATCGAAGAACACAGTCGACTGCAGTAACGGCTGCACCATTGAATCGAATGTCTACCTCGACTTTACCAACCTGGCGGGCTGTTGGGCCGGTGCGGGCATTGGTATGACTCCAAAGCCATATTCTAGTAATACTTCCGTCGGGCTTACGTTCAGTTTGGACGCTGCGGGTGATGCCTGCTCAGGCATCCCCGTTGACAAGAGAGGACATTCGTATTTGGGTGCGAGATTTGATGCAGAGGACGGTACATTTGAAGCGCCCGTTGCTTATTCTCTCCTGGCAGACATCTATGCCAATGGGTGGCATACCCTCAAGGTCGTAATCGGCACGGACCGTGCGGTTCAGTATTTTGTGGATAACACTCTGGTCTGGTCACCAACCAAGAAACTTAACCCGTGGCTCCTGACGGGGAGAAACCTGACGCTTGGGGAGCGCTCCTCAGGAAGCGCCGGTAAAGCCTATCATGACTGGATCAAGGTGTCGGCCGACACTACGCAGCAGGTACAGGCGCCCACTTTTGTCGTTGAGGTCAGTGACGCTGCTACTCCTGTGAGGAAGTCATATAAAGCCTACGGTTTCACGGTTTCTGAGAAAATGAAGATAGTCACAAACACCCTGCCGGACGGTAATCTGGATAATAGTTATTCCGAGTACATAGCCATTGCCGGGGGTAAACCACCCTACCTGTTCAGCTATTCAGGAATCCTACCGACGGGAATTACCCTTGATTCCGCTACCGGTATCATTTCCGGTATTCCACAGGCTGCCGGTCTGATGAATATTGACGTGACGGTTACCGATAGTACCTTGCCGGTTCCTCAGTACGTCACCGGTCATCTGAGTCTGCAGATATCCACCGCGCTTACGATAACCACTACCGCGGTTCTTCCGGTAGCCAGGAAGGACAAAGCAATGAATAAAGTCGTGATGGTGGCGAAGGGCGGTTCGTCACCCTATAGCTGGAATGTGGTAGGCGGCGCCCTGCCGACGGGTGTCACGCTCAATGCGCAGACCGGTGAACTTGCTGGGACGCCGGCTTCTGCGGGTGATTTCATTTTTGACATAAAGGTGACTGACAGCAACGGCGGCGCCGCTCTGAAGCAGTTCCTGTTCCCTGTGGCGGATACCTTGACCGTGACCACCACCGACCCTCTGCCCACCGGCGGGGTAGGGGTACCCTATGCCATTACTCTGGTAGCCAAGAATGGTTATTTATCCTACAGATGGCGGCTCACGAACGGGACGTTACCGGACGGTCTTTTGCTGGACGGCGCAACCGGGATCATTTCCGGCACGCCGACCACACAGCAGAGCTATGCCATCACTGTCCAGGTCAGCGACAGTGACAGTCCGGTTCAAACTGCTGAGAAAACTCTCACTATCACTATCGGCGATACTTTGTACATAGCCACCGATCTGCCGGATGGCCGGGTGGGGCAAGTCTATACAAATCTCATCCAGGCAGGACTTGGGACTCCCCCCTTCTCGTGGCGGGTTGTGCATGGGCCGCTGCCGGCTGGGCTCACCTTAGCCTCGTTGGAGACGGCTGCAACACTCTCCGGCAAACCGACCCTGGCTGGAACCTACTTCTTCGACCTGGAGGTGACCGACTCCGGTACACCTCCGCAGCAGGCGGTCAGGGCATACGCTATACCGGTATATGATCCGTTGGTCATCACGACGTCTTCCCTAAAAAATGTGTACCGGGCAATCGCCTATACCGACACGCTTGGCGTGACGGGCGGTACCCTTCCATATCGTTATATCGTTACGGACGGCACCCTGCCGCAGGGGCTGGCTCTTAACGGCGATACCGGACAGATCAGCGGTATCACGACACTGCCGGCCGGGTACAGTACGACCTTCACCGTGACGGTTACCGATGGGGGAAATCCGGCGGTGTCCGTGGCTAAACAACTGGCCTTGTTCGTCGTTGATGCACCGTTGCAACCGATACCTCTCAACATTACCGCGGTCACTCTCCTGCCGGCTTCGGTTGGTGTTGCCTATAGTCAGCCTGTTGCCGTTGAGGGGGGGACCCAGCCGTATACCTTCAATGAGACGCCAACAGGTGGGCTGCCCAACGGGCTAGTTCTTGTTGGTGGTACCATCCAAGGGACACCGACGACCGTGGGGGGAGCGACGTTCAGTATCGACGTCGCCGACAGCAGCACCCCCTCCGTTCATGTGAACCGGGAGTTCACCCTCGTCGTAAACCAGCCTCTCGGTTTTGACTCGATGCTTGATCTGCCTACGGCAACCATAGGGGTTGCCATGGTCACACCGCTGGTTGCGACGGGGGGAACCCAGCCCTATACCTTTACCTCGATTGGCGGAACACTCCCGAACTGGATTTCTCTCTCATCCAGTGGAACCGTCAGCGGCACGCCCGACACACCGGGACTCTTTTCTTTCACGGTACAGGTAACCGATGCCGCCGGACGGAGTGCCGTTGCAACGTTCAGCCAGCGGGTACAGGCTCCGGTAGCAGAAACGGTCACTCGTCTCAGTGACGGCGTTGTCAATAGACCCTATAGCCGGAAGTTACTGGGGTATGGTTCCTATACTTGGGCACTCTTTTCGGGAATGCTCCCCCTGGGTATCATCCTTGACCCGGCAACAGGGACCCTGTCCGGAACTCCGATGTCCGCCACGCACCAACTTCTGGTATTCACGCAGACGGACAGTAATGGACAGAGTGCTGCTCGAACCTACAGTTTGACTATTGCTGCCCCGCTCACGATCTCGACAACAATCCTCCCCAACGGCTTCAGAACCGGACTTTACTCCGAGTCGGTACGTGCCGATGGCGGCATTGCACCATATCGGTTCAGTTACACCGGTCGGTTACCGGAGGGGCTAACCCTCGATCCTGTCAGTGGCGCTATTTCCGGTATCCCGGCCACTGCCGGTACTACCAACCTTGTGATAACGGTGACTGACAGTTCTTCACCGGAAGCCCAGAGTTCGACACAGGCGCTGGCACTTACCGTTACCGGCCAGTTGACCATCACTACTTCGGCGGTACTTCCTCATTTCAGAGTGAACCAGGTTGTCACTCCTCTTGCGCTGATGGTGAGTGGTGGCGTTTCTCCTTTAACCTGGTCTCAGATGAGCGGTAACCTCCCTTTGGGGCTTACCCTGGATACCGGCACGGGCGTGCTCTCCGGCACACCGATCACTGCGGGAGATTACATCGTTACTCTCTCGGTGACCGACAGCGTCGGCGCCACCCATCAGAAAGAGTTTTTCTCCCATGTCTCGGATACCCTCGTGGTATCCACTATTTCCCCGCTGCAAGGTTTTGTCGGAGTTCCTTACGCGATGACTCTGAGCAGCAGCGGCGGGTTACTCGCCAAAACCTGGCGAATCAGGAGCGGCACGCTCCCCGCCGGACTCTCGTTCAATCCTCAGACCGGCGAGATCACCGGTACCCCGACGACACGTCAGTCCGTGACCATTACGGTGGAGGTCAGCGACGGTGACAGCCCGGTCCAGGTTGCAGTAAACGATCTTATTTTTGATGTCGTAGATACCTTGCCTGACGGCAGGTTGAATGAAGCCTATTATCTGCTCCTGTGGGCAAATCTGAAGAGTCCTCCCTATACGTGGCAGGTTACGTCAGGTTCACTTCCGCCGGGGCTGAGTCTCACCAACTCACAGGCAACGACTACTGCGACCATCACCGGGAAACCTCTCGGCATCGGAACCTTTATATTTGAACTGACCTTAAGCGACTCCGGCACGCCACCGCAGACGGTGATCAGACGATATATCCTTCCCGTTTATGATCCGCTTGTGATTACGACTGTGTCGCTCACTAATACCGCCCGTACGGTACCGTATGCGTCCACAATAACTGCGTCCGGTGGTACGCTCCCCTACACTTATAGGATAACGGCAGGCTCTCTCCCCGTGGGACTTACCCTCGATCCGAACACCGGCGTGATTGCCGGAACGACGAATCAGCCGGCCGGGCAGAGTTCCGTCTTCACCGTAATGGTCACCGATAGTGGCAATCCATCGGCTACAGCCCCAATGCAATTATCACTGTTTGTCGTTGATCCCTTGGTAATAACTACCGCCAATATTCCCGCTGTTTTGCTAGGCGCCCCTCTGACGTTGCAACTCCAGGCTCAGGGAGGGGTCTCACCCTACGGTGGTTGGTCAATTGCCGGCGGTTCACTCCCGCCGGGGCTCACCCTTGATCCCCTATCGGGCCTCGTTCAGGGCACGCCCACAGGATGCGGGACATTCCCTCTCACCGTATCGGTCACCGATACGACTGCATCTCCACAAACGGCAACAGCTACTTTTAACTCGCTGAATGTATCCTTCATCGGTTCAGGAAGCGGCAGTGTGAACAGTTTACCCTCAGGCATCTCATTGACTACAGGTTCACCACCTGGTTGCGTCACCGGCTTCAGTTCCGGTTCAACCATTACCCTGATCCCGACAACCTCGTTGACAACTGGCCGGTATATGTCTTTTGGTGGTTGGTCGGTTCCGCCGTGCGTAGTGACCTCGGACAATAATTGTCTCGTAACCATGCCCGGCTCCCAATCAGTAACGGTACAATTTGATGAAGTACTGCCGGTTCTCCTCCTGGGATTGTCCTCAACTTCATTCGGGCAGATTCAGGCTGCCTATGCCGCAGCACCCGCCCAGAGCATCATCCAGAGTCAGGGGGTCACTTTGATCGAAAATCTGGTGCTCGACAGGCCGATAGCCCTGACCCTTCAAGGTGGGTACGATCAAGGATTTGTTGCGAATCCGGACATGACAACGGTTGTGGGGTCAGTCGTGATCAAGAGCGGGTCCGTTACGGTCGAGAATCTTGTCATTCGTTGAGTTTCATGGATGATGATCGTTGTCTACTTTTAACCAAAGGGCAACCCGCAACGGGTTGCCCTTTGCTGTCGGCGCTGGATGTGATTGCCATGATGGAATTGATACTCACCTCACGGGAAGCGATCCGGCGACAAATCCCGTTGGGGGAAAGCTTCTCCTTTTCTTCCCAGTATCTCCACCGGGCCACGTGAGTTGACGGAATTTTCGGACCTGAGATGGGCAAAATGGGGAGCTTTGCAAGAGATATCCACCTTGCCCTTCACGCTGAAAGATGATAGTGATGATCATCATGGACGGACTATCCCGGCAAGGAAGGTATCACCATGCCTCAGGCGCAACGACAACTGGAAACGCGTTTCACCTATGGCGACTACCGGACCTGGCCCGACAGCGAACGATGGGAGTTGATTCACGGAGTGCCCTATGATATGTCGCCGGCGCCGTCGCGATCTCATCAGGCTCTTATTACGGAATTTATTTTTCAGTTCCGGTCATTTTTACAAGACAAAGTATGCCGGATCTATCCGGCCCCCTTCGACGTCCGTCTTCCCGAGGGGGACGAGGCCGACGACGACATCGAAACCGTGGTGCAGCCTGACCTGGTTGTCGTCTGCGACCGGGACAAGCTGGACGAGAAGGGGTGCAAGGGGGCTCCGGACCTGGTCATCGAAATTCTCTCCCCCTCCACCGCTGCCAAAGACCTGCATGAAAAGTTCACGCTCTATGAACGGGCAGGGGTAAAAGAGTACTGGATCGTCCATCCCCAGGACCGGACGGTGATGGTGTTCAAGCGGGAAGGGGAGCGGTTCGGCCGCGCCGCCATGTACGCCGGTGAGGATTCCGTAGACGTCCCCCTGCTGGGGGAACTGGTCATTGACCTGAAACAGGCATTCTCTTCCGCAGAGTAGTATGTTTCTGCCTATCACCTTAAATCAAGCCGCTGAATAAAGGAGTCACCATGTTTCGCTATCTCACCGCCGGGGAATCCCACGGCCCGCAACTGACCGCCATCATCGAAGGACTCCCCTCCGGGGTGCACTTAGCCGAGGAGACGATCAATCTTGATCTGGCCCGCCGGATGGAAGGGTATGGTCGGGGTGACCGGATGAAGATCGAGAAGGATACGGTCCGGATACTCTCCGGTGTCCGCTGGGGGGAGAGCCTGGGCTCGCCGGTGACGCTGGTGGTACAGAACCGCGACTGGCCCAACTGGGAAGAGAAGATGTCGGTCCGTCCCGAATTCCGAGATGATTCCATCGCGGTGACGCGCCCCCGCCCCGGTCATGCCGACCTCTCCGGCGCCATGAAGTACCATCACCGGGATGTCCGGAATGTCCTGGAACGCTCCAGCGCCCGGGAGACGGCGGTGCGGGTGGCGGTGGGAGGGGTGGCCAAGGCATTCCTGGCGGAGTTCGGGATAGAGGTGGCAGGAGTCGTTGCCGCCATCGGCTGGATTGAGTCCCGGCGGGAAGAGCTCCCCTTTGCCGAACTTCGGCAGCGGGCCGCTGCTTCCGAACTCTCCACCTGGGACCCCGAGGCCGAGATCGAGATGAAGCGGGCCATCGACGCGGCCCAGTCCGCCGGAGATACGCTGGGGGGGATCATCGAGATCCACGTGAACAATGTCCCACCAGGTCTGGGAAGCTATGCCCAGTGGGATCGGAAGCTGGATGGCCGCCTCGCTCATGCGCTCATGAGTATTCAGGCCATCAAGGGGGTGGAGTGCGGCATCGGCTTCGATGCGGCGCGGCGGCCGGGGTCGAAGGTCCACGATGAAATCTTCCATGATCCTGAGCGGGGTCCCGACGCCTTCAGCGGTTTCTACCGCCGGACCAATAACGCCGGCGGCCTTGAGGGGGGGATGTCCAATGGTGAGGAGATCATCGTCCGGGCCGCCATGAAACCGATTCCGACCCTGTATACGCCGCTCCGGTCGGTGGATCTGATCACAAAGGAGCCCTTCGAGGCGGCGGTGGAGCGCTCCGACACCTGCGCCGTACCGGCGGCTGCGGTGGTGGCGGAGGCGGTGGTGGCCATCGAGATCGCCGGCGCCTTTCTGGATAAATTCGGCGGGGATTCCCTGACGGAAATAAGGAAAAATTATGACGGTTATTGTGCCTGGCTGAAGGAGTTCTGAGTGCGCAACGTCATCCTCACCGGGTTCATGGGGACCGGCAAGAGCAGTGTGGGGAGAGTCTTGGCCCGGCTCACCGGCTGGGTGTTGCTGGACCTGGACGCCATGATCGTCCGGCGGGGGGGGCGCTCTATCAACGAGCTGTTCGCCCAGGAGGGAGAGCCTTTTTTTCGCGCCCTTGAATCCGCCGAAATCGGCATGCTCAGGCAATATCATGAACCGTTCATCCTCGCCACCGGCGGCGGCGCCGTCCTCGCAGCGGAAAACCGGGTCATCTTCAGGGATTTGGGCCTGGTGGTCAATCTGACGGCCCCTCCCGAGGTAATCAGCGCCCGGTTGCGACATAGCGACGACCGTCCCTTATTGAACGACGGCGCCGCACGGGAGAAGGTGGAGCTGATGCTCCGGGAGCGGGAACCGTGCTATGAGGAGGCGGATATTCGCATTGACACCGCCGGGAAAAAGATAGAAGATGTCGCCGCTGAAATCCTGGCTTTTTTAACCAGAGGTGTAACTTCAGGTATTGAGGCTGAAGGCTGAAGGCTGAAGGTTAAACTTTTAAAACCATTGAGGTTATTGTGGAACGATTGACGGTCTCTCTGGCTGACCGAAGCTATGACATCATTATCGGCGCCGGCTGCCTGGCGGATACGGGGCGTTTCTGCCGGGAGGCGGCTCTGCCGGGTCGGGTCGCCGTGGTGACCAACCCCACGGTGGGGGGACTCTATTACGAGACGGTGCGGACGTCGCTGGCAGCAGCGGGGTATGCTGTTCTCAAGATCGAACTCCCCGACGGTGAAGAGTTCAAGAGCCTGGAGACGGTGAATACTGTCTATACGGAGCTCATCCGTAACGGCTTTGACCGGGGTTGCTTCCTCCTGGCGTTGGGGGGAGGGGTCATTGGCGACATGACCGGTTTTGCTGCGGCGACCTTTCTCCGTGGCGTCCCCTTTGTTCAGGTTCCCACCACTCTCCTGGCTCAGGTTGACAGCAGTGTCGGCGGCAAGACCGGCGTCAACCATGAGCTGGGGAAGAATCTCATCGGCGCCTTTTATCAACCACGCCTCGTTATCAGCGATGTGGAGACACTTGCCACCCTGGAACAGCGTGACTTCGTCTCGGGAGTGGCGGAGGTGGTGAAATACGGAGTGGTTCTCGATGCCGATTTTTTCTCCTACCTCAGCGTCCATCAGGAGCGGATACTCCTGCGGGAGCATGAGATTCTGGCGTATCTGGTTCGCCGCTGCTGTGAACTGAAGGGTGAGATCGTCTCTCAGGATGAGCAGGAGTCCGGAGTTCGAGCGGTGCTGAATTATGGGCATACCCTGGGGCATGCGGTGGAGACCCTGGCCGGTTATGACCGCTACCGTCACGGAGAGGCCGTGGCCATGGGGATGGTTGCGGCTGCGATCATTTCCCGCCGGTACGGCCATGCCGATCATGGGGAGACGGCCCGGATCATCCGGCTGATCCGCGACTTGGGACTTCCCGTGGAGCTCCCCCCCTTTACGGTTGAGGAGTATGGGGAAGTGCTCCTTCGGGATAAGAAGGTGCGGGACAAGGGACTCACCTTTGTCTGTAACAGAGGGGTCGGCGGCTTTGTCTTTGAACAGGTTGCCGATGTTTCTTCACTCCTGACCATCTGCGGGGAGAGTGAATGATAGCTATTGATGATAGAGCGGATGAGGTTCCCGACTCGCCGACTCCGGTAACGGCAGCGGTCACCACCTCCTGGAGCGAAGACGAGGAAGAGCTGGAAGAGGCTGAAATCATCGAGGATGATCTGTTTTTCCCTGACGACGACCAGGAGCCGTTACCGTTGGAGTCGACAACGGTGCCGGCCTCATCCCGTGATCCTCTTTCCACCGTTACCCTGGCAGAGATCTATCTGGCCCAGGGGTTGTACGACCAGGCGTTGCGGATCTTCTGGGATCTGTCCGATGCCGACCCCGACAACGAACAGCTGCAGCAGCGGATCATTGAGATTGAGATGCTTCTGGCTGAGGAAGCCTTTCCCCCCAGCGGAACTGAGACGGTTGTACCGGGTGGCGCGGAGCTCCTCCCGGAGATCGGGAGTTCACTCTTCCCCTTGGTAGAGCCTGCCTCGCACTCTCTCCACGAGCAGATCGTCTCGACACTTGAACTCTGGCTGGCGAGCATTGAGAGGAGGCGTACATGTCGCTGAATGAACTGCTCCGGAATCTGGTCTGCGACTGTGGCGCCCTGGGCGCCCTGGTCATGACCGCCGACGGATTTCCCCTGGAAGAGTATCGCAGTGACGATCTGTTCGACTTGGATGGATGCGCCGTTGAATTCGCTTCATTCCTCGCCGATACCCGCCATGTGACCACTCTCCTGGAAAACGGCGGGGTGGAAGAGTTGTCGCTGCTCACGGAACGGATCCGCGTCGTCATCAGGACCCTCTCCGTGGGGATGGCGTTCTTTCTGGTCCTCCCCGCCGACGCCCCCTACGGCAAGGCCCGCTATCTCATGCGGCGTGATCAGCATAAAATTTTAGAGGCGATGCAGGGGTAACAGTTAACTTTTACAAAGGATTTTATCCATGAACCTCCTTGTCCTTCATGGCCCGAACCTCAACCTTCTCGGTGTCCGGGAACCGGGGATCTACGGCTGCGCCACCCTGGAAAGCATCAACAGCTCCCTTCATGATCTGGCCCGGGAACTGGGCTGCACCCTCTCCACTTTCCAGTCCAACCACGAAGGGGTATTGGTGGATGCCATCCAGTCTGCCGCAGGGAGTGCCGACGGTATTCTCATAAATCCGGCGGCCTATACCCATACCAGCGTGGCCATTCGTGACGCCCTGTCTGCCATCTCACTCCCCACGGTTGAGGTCCACCTCTCCAATATCCATCGACGGGAAGAGTTCAGACGGCACAGCTACATCGCCCCCGTTGCCGCCGGCCAGATTAGCGGCTTCGGAGCCGACAGTTATCTGCTTGGGTTGCGGGCTCTTTTTACTCTGGTTATAAAAAGATTGTCAGAGGAGCCCGGTTGTGGTACCTAACAGAATCGCTGCGGCACGAGAGTACCTGAAACGGATGGATCTGGATGCACTTCTGGTCACATCTATGCATAACATAAGGTATTTTTCAGGTTTTACCGGCAGTGACGGCGTCGTTGTCATCAGTGGTGACGGCCTCTGGTTTCTCACCGATTCCCGGTACCGGACCCAGGCGGAGGAAGAGGTTCACGGTTTTAGCCTGATTGAATATCGGCGCAAACTGGAAGAGTGCGCGGCTCTTCTGGGAGAGCAGGGTTTTGTAAGGGTAGGGTTCGAGGCGTCATCAGTGACTGTGGCGCAACATGCGCTCCTCAAGGAGGCCTTTCCCTCAGGGACTCTGGTGGCGCTCCCCGGAGAGTTCGACTCCATGAGAGCGGTGAAGGACCAGGAAGAGTTGGCCGCCCTGGAGAAGATCGCCACCCTGGCGTCCCATGCTTTTCTGGCGCTGATACCCGAGATCAAGCCGGGAGTAACTGAGCGGCGGCTGGCGTTACGCTTGGAATGGCTGCTTCGCGAGGCAGGGGCCGATGCCGCCTCCTTCGACTTCATCGTCGCGTCGGGTCCCAGGGGAGGTCTCCCCCATGCTCACCCCACTGATCGGGCCATCGGCTTCGGTGAACTGGTAACCTTCGACTTCGGAGGCGTTCTTGGCGGTTACTGTTCCGATGAAACGGTTACCGTTGCCGTGGGGAGCGCCGATCTCCGACAGCAGGAGATCTACCGCACCGTCAAAGAGGCCCATGATCTGGCTCTTGAGCTGGTCAGGCCGGGAGTTACCTGCCGGGAAGTTGATGCGGCAGCTCGGGATCATATCACCGGTAAGGGGTTCGGAGAGTTTTTCGGTCATGGCACCGGTCACGGCGTCGGTCTGGATATACATGAAAAACCTGTCGTCTCCCTTCGGAGCGAAGAGATCCTGGAAGAAGGGATGGTCATTACCATCGAACCGGGGATCTATCTCCCCCAGTGGGGTGGAGTAAGGATCGAAGATACGCTCTGCGTCACCAGAGACGGGAGCCGGATACTGACCAAGGTGCCCAAAGAGTTGATGATACTCGGAACATGATGAGGGAGCAGCTTTCCCCGTAAAGGAGAAGAAATGGATATCAAGGACCTGAAGCTCATCGTCAAGATGATCACGGAAACCGACATTACGGAGTTTGAACTGGAGAACGGTGAAGAGAAGATCCGCCTTCGTCGCGGAACCGCCGCGCCCCAGCAAATCTATGCCCCTCAACCGGTACAGCAGATGATGGCTCCGGCGGCCGCCGCTGTTCAGGTTTCCGTTGAGCCCGTAGTCGCAGTTGATGAGGGGACAGCCGTCCCATCCCCCATCGTCGGCACCTTTTATCGCTCTCCGGCTCCTGACGCGCCCCCCTATGCGGAGGTCGGCCAGGTTGTGGAGAAGGGACAGATTCTCTGCATCGTCGAGGCCATGAAGTTGATGAACGAAATCGAGGCCGAGTTTCGGTGCAAGATCGTCAAGATCTGCAAGGAGAACGCCCAGCCGGTGGAATTCGGCGAGTCCCTCTTCATCGTCGAGCAGTTATAACATCGGCGCGGGACACGAGGACGCGAGACGCGAAGTAATAGCTGAGTTTGAACAGTCTCTCGCGAGCCACGCACCAAACGCCCAGCGCCCGGAGTAACCTATGTTCCATAAAGTCTTAATAGCCAATCGGGGAGAGATAGCGATCCGGATCATCCGGGCCTGCAAGGAGATGGGGATCAAGACCGTTGCGGTCTACTCCACGGCGGACGCCCATTCGCTTCATGTGAAACTGGCGGACGAGAGCGTCTGTATCGGTCCCCCCCCCAGCATCCTGAGCTATCTCAATATCAACGCCATCATCAGCGCCGCCGAACTCACCGATGCCGAAGCGATCCATCCCGGCTACGGTTTTCTCTCGGAGAATGCCGCTTTTGCGGAGATCTGTGAAAATTGCGGCATCACCTTCATCGGTCCCACTGCGGCAAGCATGCGGATCATGGGGGACAAGATCAGCGCCCGCCAGGCGGTGATCAAGGTCGGGGTGCCGATCCTTCCCGGCACCAAGGAGGGGGTCCATGATGTCCCCGAGGCGGTGCGGATCTCCAAGGAGATCGGCTTCCCGGTGATCATCAAGGCCACCGCCGGCGGGGGCGGTCGGGGGATGAAGATCGTCCACTCTCCTGCAACCCTCCCCAACGCCTTTGCCACGGCCCGGGCCGAGGCTCAGGCAGGCTTCGGGAATCCCGAGGTCTACATCGAGAAATATTGCGAAAATCCCCGCCATGTGGAAATCCAGATCATGGCGGACAAGCATGGCAACGTTATCCATCTGGGTGAGCGTGACTGCTCCATCCAGCGTCGCCATCAGAAGATCATCGAAGAAGCCCCTTCCACGGTGAGCACCCCCGAACTCCGGGCCGCCATGGGTGACGCAGCCGTCAAGGCGGCCAAGGCGGTGGGGTATAACAGCGTGGGGACCATGGAGTTCCTGGTGGACAAGGACAACAGCTTCTACTTCATGGAGATGAATACCCGGGTTCAGGTGGAGCATCCGGTCACCGAGATGGTCACCGGCATCGACATCGTCCGGGAGCAGATCCGCTCCGCCGCCGGAATTCCGTTGCGCTACACCCAGGATGATATCAAGATCAACGGTCACGCCATCGAGTGCCGGATCAACGCCGAGGATCCGCACAAATTCACCCCCTCTCCCGGCAAGATCACCAGCTACCACACCCCGGGTGGGCTGGGGGTCAGGATCGATTCCTTCGTTTACGATCAGTACACCGTATTACCTCACTACGACTCGCTCATCGCTAAGCTGATTGTCCATGCCGAGACCAGGGAAGATGCCATCAAGAGGATGGCTCGGGCACTGGACGAGTACATCATCGAGGGGATCAAGACCACCATTCCGTTTCACAAGCGGATCATGGGCAACAAGGACTTCATCGAGGGTAACATCGATACCCGGTTCATCGAAAATTTGGTAGTGGAGTAACTATGGACTTCCCGGACGAACTGAAATACAGCAAAGAGCACCTCTGGGTGAGAGTGGAAGGGCGAAAAGCGGTGATCGGCATCACCGACTACGCCCAGGAAGAGCTCGGCATTATCCGCTCCATCGAACTCCCCGAGGCCGGCGACGAACTGGAGCAGGACGACTCCTGCGGTTCCATCGAGGCCCGCAAGAGCGTAGTGGAGTTGTACGCCCCTTTCAGTGGTGAGGTGCTGGAGGTCAACGAAGAGTTGGCCGACACTCCGGAGCTGCTCAACGATGATCCCTACGACAGCGGCTGGATCGCCGTGGTGCAGATCGACGACCAGGACGAACTGACGTCGCTTCTCTCCGCCGACGATTATCGTGACTCCGTGATGTCCGATTGAGGAGGTGCCCGGTTGTGCCTCTGAACATCGGCAGGATAGCCTTTGCCAACTGTACCCCTATTTTTACGGCCTTTGAACAGGCAGCCCCTTCCGTAGCCTATCAACTCGTCCCCGGTGTCCCGTCAGCCCTTAATCGGCTGCTGGCCGCCGGGGAGATCGATCTCTGCCCCTCCTCATCGGTTGAGTACGTCAACCAGGCGGGGCACTATGTTATTCTTCCCGACCTCTCCATCAGCTCCATCGGTCCGGTGAAGAGCGTGCTGCTCTTTTCCCTTCTCCCCCTGGAAGAGCTCGATGGCGCCGCCATCGGCCTCACCGGTGAGTCCGATACCTCCGTAATTCTTCTCAAGGTCATACTCTCCCGCTTCCTTGGTTTCACCAATGAGTACCAGCGGACCTGGGCCGACGTCGACGAGGCGTTTCAGCACTGTCCGGCCCTGCTCCTCATCGGCGACAAGGCGATGAAGAGGTCACAAGGGGAGTCAGCCCCCTACGTCTATGATCTGGGGGAACTCTGGTATCGGCATACGGGGCTCCCCTTTGTCTTCGCTTTCTGGTTGGTGCGCCGGGATACGGTGTTAAGCCGAAGGGGGGAGATCGCCCAGTTGCATCAAACTCTGGTGAAGGCAAAAGAAGAGGCCTACGGGACGTATGGCGACATTGCGAGGAGTTGTCCGGAGAGCGCATGGTACGGCGAAGAACAGCTCATGGAGTACTGGAACAGCATCTCCTATGACCTGACTCCTCGGCACTGCGAGGGGGCGATTCTTTTCTTCCGTCTTGGCTTTGAACTGGGGTTGTTGCCGGAGCCGCCGGAGTTGAAGTTTTTTGAGGCAGGCTGAAGGGGGAACAGGCTGAAGGCTGAAGGTAAAAGGGGGAAGGCTGAAGACTGAAGGCTGAAGGTAAAAAGATAAAGGTAAAAGGGTGAGGGGTGAGGGGTTAGGCGGGATACGATTGTACTTCAGCCTGTTCACCTTCAGTCTTCAGCCTGTTTATCTTCAGCCTGAACTTCAGATAGTCGTCCAGTATGAGTCGATGATCGAAGCAGAGGTGGTGGGGGAGGGCGTCCACGGGGAAGAGTTGAAGAGAGGCTGCGTCATCGCCGGCCCGAGGGAGGCCGTGCCCGTTTGCCACGAAGACCGTGGAGATGGTATGGAGGCGGCTGTCCCGGGCCGGATCGGAATAGCACCCCAACAGGAGGAGTTCCGAGATCTCCAGGCCGGTCTCTTCCCGTGCCTCCCTGATGGCTGCCTGCTCCAGGCTCTCGCCGTAATCCACAAAGCCGCCGGGAAGTGCCCACCCCAAGGGTGCAAACTTTCGCCGGATGAGGATTATTCCCCCCCCCTGTTGGATGATGATATCCACGGTGGGGATCGGATTGCGGTAGGATTTCACCGGAGTATTGCAGGCGGGACAGGCCAGGTAATCGAAGGGCATTGCTCTCTCCGGGAGGATTGACGAGAAAACGGGGGTAGGGGAAGAAATTTTATCTCCCCTATCCCCGTTTTCTCGTCGCATAATGCGGTTATTTTTTCTTCCCGC
Source organism: uncultured Geobacter sp. (assembly GCA_903902855.1). Taxonomy (GTDB): domain Bacteria; phylum Desulfobacterota; class Desulfuromonadia; order Geobacterales; family CAIOGM01; genus CAIOGM01. The sequence goes on from CAIUWK010000087.1 coordinate 16,600, forward strand.
CGGAGGCTTTCTTGGATGCCTTGAGAGGGTTGGTCTTGAGCTCTTCGCTCTTGATCTCGACCTTGACGTGAGTTGCATAATTGCAGATTCCGCTGAGCCATTTGCGGCTAGGCGCCGGATAGGCGGTGCAGACCCTGCCGATGGTTCCCACGGCAATCCGCTCACATCCCTCACAGTTATCCGCGATCACTTGGCATGAACCGTCAACAAACGAACATCCCTGCTTCCCCCAGAACGTGCATTCGCTACCGGGTAGTACTGTCTGACACTGCATGGTGCTTCCTCCTGAAATACTTTAAAAGTGTTGTAAAATCGACTCTAGCAATTCCTGCTAAAAAATGTCAACAGTAAAAAACAGTCTCGGCTCCAGCTTTTTTTCTTCGTGCCGTTTTCCGGCGAGGTTCTCATGCTGCATTAATCCTTGAAGAGCTCTCCCGTTTTCAGTATACTGGGGCGGTTTTGCCAGAGATACCCCCAGAGGGAGGAGCAGCACGTGATAGATTTTCTTGGCGACTGGAAACGAACAGACTACTGCGGGAGCCTGCGGGCCACCGATATCGGCAAAGAAGTACTCCTCATGGGGTGGGCACTCCGCCGCAGGGACCATGGCGGCCTCATTTTTATCGACTTGCGTGACCGTGAAGGGCTCGCCCAGATCGTCTTCGATCCGGATAACTGTCCCGAGGCCCACGTCAAGGCTGAAACGATCCGCAACGAATTCGTGGTGGCGGTGAAAGGAAAAGTCATCCCCCGGCCGGACGGCACGGTGAACCCGGGCCTTCCCACCGGCGCGGTTGAGATCGTCGTTACCGAGTGCCGGATCCTCAACCGCTCCAAGCCGCTCCCCTTCACCCTGGACGATTATGTGGATGTGGCGGAAAGCCTCCGGTTGAAGCACCGCTACCTGGATCTCCGGCGGCCGACGCTGCAATATAACATGATTCTCCGTTCCAAGGTGGCCCAGTACACTCGCCGTCATCTCACCGACAACGGATTTCTGGAGATCGAAACCCCGTTCCTCACCAAGTCCACTCCGGAGGGGGCGCGTGACTTCCTTGTCCCCTCCCGGATCCACAAGGGGCAGTTCTACGCGCTCCCCCAGAGTCCGCAGCTTTTCAAGCAGATTCTCATGGTCTCCGGCTTTGACCGGTACTTTCAGGTGGTCCGCTGCTTCCGTGATGAAGACCTGCGTGCCGACCGTCAGCCCGAATTTACCCAGATCGACTGCGAGATGTCCTTTATCGACCGGGACGATATCATCCGGGTGATGGAGGGGCTCATCGCCGGCATCTTCCAGGAGGCCAAGGGGGTCGAGGTGCCGCTTCCCGTGGAACGGATGACCTACAGTGAGGCCATTCGCCGTTTCGGCGTGGATAACCCGGACCTCCGCTTCGGCCTGGAGTTGACGGATCTTACCGCCATCGTCAAGAATGCCGGGTTCAAGGTCTTTGCCGACGTGGCTGCCGGTGGCGGGGTCATCAAGGGGATAAATGCCAAGGGGTGCGCCCGCTTCTCCCGCAAGGAGATCGATGAACTGACCCAGTTCGTGGCGATCTATGGGGCCAAGGGGCTGGCCTATGTGAAGGTGACTGCCGAGGGGTGGCAATCCCCCATCACCAAGTTCTTCACCGAGGCGGAGATTGCCGCCATGAAAGACGCCTTTGCCGCAGAGGAGGGGGACCTGCTTCTCTTCGTGGCGGACAAGCCCAAGGTTGTTCATGACTCCCTGGGCAAACTCCGAAACCATCTGGCCAACACCCTGGGGCTCGTTGACAAGGATAATTACCGCTTTGTCTGGATCACCGACTTTCCGCTCCTGGAGTGGGATGATGAGGAAAAACGGTGGTCCGCGGTGCATCACCCCTTCACCGCTCCCATGGATGAGGATCTGGAGTATGTGGAGAGCGATCCCGGTCGCTGTCGGGCCAAGGCCTACGACCTGGTGCTCAACGGCAACGAGATCGGCGGCGGCTCCATCAGAATCCATCAGGAGAAGGTTCAGGCCCTCATGTTCAAGATGCTGGGTCTTTCCGAGGAAGAGACCCGGAGCAAGTTCGGTTTCCTCCTGGACGCCCTGGAATTCGGCACCCCTCCCCACGGCGGCATCGCCTTCGGCCTGGATCGTCTGATGATGCTCCTCACCGGGAGCGATTCCATCCGCGACGTCATCGCCTTCCCCAAGACCCAGAAGGGAGCATGTCCCATGTCCGAGGCTCCTTCCTCGGTGGACACCAAGCAACTCCGGGATCTGGGGCTCAAGCTGAACGTGTAGGAACAGGAAGAGGTTAAGGTTAAGGTTAAGGTTAAGGTCAAGGGTAAGGTCGGGCTATTGATAGCCTCTGCCTTAACCTTGACCTTCTTCTTTTCCGCGAGGTGCTCGCCATGATTATGGAATTTCTGCTCGCCGCAACGCTTTTGGCCGGGGCGCCACATCACGTGCCACCCGTGGCAACCGACGCCGCCGTGAGCGATGCCGTGACCTCCCCGCTCAAGAAGCCCGACTATGACACCCCGGTGGTTACCCGTCACAAGAGCGTGATCGACGGCAGGGAGCAGGAGTACCGGGCAACCGCCGGTTTTCTCCCGGTACTCAACGATGCAGGGGAGCCCGAGGCGGAGCTCTTTTACGTCGCCTACAGTGCCGACTCGCCGAAACCGGAGAGCAAGCGTCCCCTCATCCTCTTTCTCAATGGCGGTCCGGGTGCAGCCTCGGTCTGGCTGCACCTGGGGGCCGCCGGTCCCCGGCGGGTGAAGATGCTGGAAGATGGCCGGCTCCCTCCTCCTCCCTACCGGCTGGTTAATAATGATTCCTCCTGGCTGGACCTGGGGGATCTCCTCTTCATCGATCCGGTGGGGACCGGCTACAGTCGGGCGGTAAAAGCGGAGCAGACCCCCAAATTCGCCACGCAACAGGGAGATCTGGACTCCCTTGTCAGGTTCATCCGGCTCTATCTGACCCGAACCCAGCGCTGGTCTTCACCCCTCTTTCTGGTGGGAGAGAGCTATGGCGGGTTCCGGAGCGCCGGGTTGACCGAGGCGCTGGTGGAGCGGGGTATCGCCCTCACCGGGGTTCTCCTCATCTCCCCGGTGCTGAACTTTCAGACGATCTCCTTCGACAACGGTAACGATCTCCCTTACGCTCTCTTTCTCCCCAGTTACACTGCAACCGCCTGGTACCATGGTAAACTCCCCCCCCAGTTCCAAGGGGATCTGGAGAAGAGTCTGGCACTGGCGGAGGAGTGGGCCGGGACGGAGTACCTCACCTCCCTTGCCAAGGGAGACCGGCTCACCATTGCTGAACGAAACGGTGTTGCCGCGAAGTTGGCCTCGTTCACCGGCCTGGAGCAATCCTTCATCGACAACCGCAACCTGCGCATCGACAGCAGAACCTTCGTTCGGGAACTCCTTCGGGATCAACGGCAGGTGGTGGGGTATATGGATAGCCGTTTTTTGGCCGACAATACCGACCCCTCGGCCCCCCATGGTTTCGATCCCACCATTGCCACCATTCGTCCCCCCTATACCGCCACCTTCAACGACTACGTTCGCAGTGAATTGGGATACGGTTCCGATCTGGAGTATTTTACCCTTGGCGGCGGGATCGGTCGCTGGGAGTACGAGGCCAAAAACAGCTACGCCGACACCAGCGACAACCTCCGGAACACTCTCTCCAAGAACCCGTATATGAACGTCTTCGTCGCCTCCGGACTCTTCGATCTGGCCACCCCCCATTTTGCAGCCGATTATACCCGAAATCATCTGGCTCTCCCCCCCCATCTCCGGGCCAATCTCACCTCCCGCAGGTATCGTTCCGGACATATGATGTACCTGGAGGAAGAGTCCCTGGCAAAGCTGAAGAAGGACGTGACCGAATTCATTGCCGCTTCGTTGAATAAAACGGGATCTTCCCGGCGAAACAGTCCCGGAGGTACACCATGAAGAGAGTGATTGCGGCGGTTCTCTTCCTCCTGATGGCGGTGGGGACGGCCGATGCGGAATGGATCAACTTTTACAAAAATAGATCCGACGGCGCGCTCTACTATTACAATAAAGATAAATTGAAAAACGGCGGAGCGGTTACAACGGTCTGGATGAAAATAGACGACGGGTATCCCGGGAAGCTGGAAGTAGACTGCAAGAAAAATACATATAAATCATTAACTAAAGCCGTTAACGAGATCGCACCGGACAGCATGATGGAAGCGTTGGCAACGATCATCTGCAAGAATAAACCGGAGGGGGAGAAGTAGCCGGGGGTGCTGTTGCAGAGAAATTCTATCCTTTACATTACCGGCGGCACTGCTTATAGTATCTGTCAAAACTGAACGAAAGGAACGACACCATGAACCAGTATGACATCAACTACCCCCGGACCGCTGATCAGGTCGTCATCGCTCAGAACAGTCTTATCCGGCAGGTGTACGCCTGGATGGGGCTCGGCCTGGGTCTCACCGCCATCGTGGCGCTGGTAACGGCCTCATCCCCCGAACTCTTCAAGGCCATCGTGACCAACAGACCCCTGTTCTATGGTCTGATGATCGGCGAACTGGCGCTGGTCTTCACCCTCTCCGGCGCCATCAATCGCCTGAGCGAAACCACTGCCACCTTCCTGTTCCTCGGCTATTCCATCCTGAACGGCGTCACCCTGTCGGTCATATTCCTCATGTACACCGCCGATTCCATCGCCTCCACCTTCGCCGTCACCGCCGCCACCTTCGGCGCCATGAGCGGCTACGGCTACCTGACCAAGAAAGATCTCTCCTCCTGGGGGAGCTTTCTCTTCATGGGGCTGATCGGTGTGGTCATTGCGTCGGTGGTGAATATCTTCCTGCGGAGTGACAGCGTCTCCTGGATCCTCTCCGCAGTGGGGGTCATCGTCTTCACCGGTTTGACCGCCTATGATACCTGGAAAATCAAGGAGCTGGCCGCGGCAGGGGGTACGGGGCGAAAACCGGCCATCCTGGGCGCCCTTACCCTCTATCTGGATTTCATCAACCTCTTTCTGATGCTCCTTCGCTTCATGGGGGGGAGGAGGGACTGATCCTTCCATTCTGGCCCGGTCGTCACCTGTAGAGAGTTCACCTGTCCCCGTATTGCTCTCCAGAGCGGTACGGGGACAGCTTTTCTCGTAGTCTCAGCACTAAACAACCAAAGGAGTCGCAGAATGCATCTGTTTCGCAAAACCAGCTCACTCGTCGGATTGTTACTGATCACCAGTTCTCTCATGGCCTGCGCCGGCGCCAAAAATCTTACGGCCCAGCGCCCTGAGAATGAAGCGGTACGCACTGAGCTGAAAAAGGAGTCTTCCAGCCTGAACATCACCATCGAAGCAGCGGCCAAGGATCTCACCGCGACCATCGACCGGCTGACCCCCCGGGAGCTGTACAAGGGGGCCACCAAGACCAAAGGGCTCAATGCCAGTGTCCTGAGAAACGGTCCCATCGTCGTGAATGCCACTGATAACTTCATCTACCTGACCATACCCATAACCATGTCACTCAGCTACGGTATGTTCGAGACCCCCACCATCGCTCCCAAGCTTAAATTCAAGGTCACGGCCAAGGTCACCTCCGACTGGAAAGTCAACGCCGAGGTTTACTATATGGGGTTGAGCGACCTTCTTACCGATGAGCTGAAAATCGGTCCGCTCTCCATCAAACCGCGAACGATTGTTGAGGGGATCACGAATCCCCTCCAGCGGACTATGTCCGACCTCCTGAGCAAGAAACTCAACGAGCAGTTTGCGCTGAAGAGCCAGGTGGCCAAGGTCTGGAGTGCCGCCCAGAAGCCGATCCTAGTGGACAAGAATTACAGCGCCTGGCTGAAGGTAACCCCTGAAGAGCTCCTGCTCTACCCCCTCTATGCCCAGAACAACCTGGTGAAACTGAGCGTGGGGCTCAAATCCGTAGCCGAACTCAACGTAGGTCCGGAACCCCCCTCCCGGGCGCCGGTCCCCCTCCCCAATCTGAAACTGGCCAACGGCGCCGACCGGATGTTTCGTGTCGCCCTCAATACCGACCTCTATTACAAGGATCTGCTTGCCATTGCCTCACCGCTCCTCCTGAACAAGGAATTGGGGAGTGACGGCAAGAGTATTATTGTGAAAGAGATGGAGCTGTACGGCAATGGGGATCACCTGGTTATCAAGGTGGCAGTGGTGGGGAGTATCGAAGGGACGTTCTATCTCACCTGCCGTCCGCTGTTCAACCCGAAGAGCAATGTCTTCTCCGTGGAAGATGTGGAGTTCGACATGCAGACCCAGAGTCTCCTCCTCCGTTCTGCCGACTGGTTTCTCCATGGGGTCATCAGGAGCAAGATCCAGGAAAAGCTCAACATGGATATGACCGAGCGGTTGACCCAGGCCCGTACCATGGCGGACAAGGCCCTGGCTCAGGTAAAACTGGCTGATAACATCACCCTTACCGGAACCGTCAAGAGCATAAAGCTCAATGACGTGATGGTGCAAAAAGAGAAGATCACCGTTCAGCTCTACACCGAGGGCGAAACGTCCATTCTGTATCATTAAAGTCAGACTGAAGGCTGAAGGTTAAACCCGCCTCGCATGGGTCAACTCTATTGATCTTGCAGAGTTTCCCTGATACTCTTCAGCCTTCAGCCTTCAGCCTTCAGCCTTCAGCCTTCAGTCTTCATTAATGACGGAGACATCATGCGATTCCTGTTGTTCATACTTGCGGCAATGACCCTGACAGCGGCGCCGGTTCTCGGCGCCGCTGAAGGGGGAAGCATCTTTGGTGTTTGGCTGACGGAAGGGGGGGCGTCCAAGCTGGAGATAGCCCCCTGTGGCGACAATAAGGCCTGTGCCAGAGTCATCTGGATAAAGAACCCCACCTATGTCAACGGCAAGGATGGTCCGGTGGGGACGGAGAAGATCGACCGGCAGAACCCGGACCCTTCCCTGCGCAGTCGCCCCATCCTGGGGCTTCAGGTGATGGAGGGATTGACCCTGGAGGGGGAGTGGTGGAAGAACGGCTCCTGTTACGATCCCCAGACCGGCAGGACGTACCAGTGCAAAATGCAGCTGGAATCCCCCACGGAATTGAAACTGCGCGGCTTCATCGGCTTTTCCCTCCTGGGGCGCTCCTATACCCTCACGCGGGACCAGTCCGAGTCATCCCGAACCGTTCTCAACCGGGCGCAAAGGAATGGTTTCCCCTGATACTATCTTCTCTTCTCTCGTCGAACCCGGTCGGCCCCCGTTAGCCGCGGATGTCGCTCCTCGCCTTTTCCCTCATCGTCATCTCGGCGGTGATGCACGCCCTCTGGAATCTGCTGGTGAAGCGGAGCCGGCACAAGAGTGCGTTCATCTGGTGGATGTTTGTCGCCTCCGGGACCCTCTTCACCCTTTCGCTCCCCCTGGCGCCGGAGCCGTTTTACCGGCCTGAAGCCAAGACCATGGTGATGATCATGGTGGGAGCCCTCTGTTTCGTCCTTTACCATCTTTTCAACGGCAGGGCTTATCGGGGTGGAGACCTCTCCATCATCTACCCTCTCTCCCAGACCTCCATGATCTGGGTTCCCCTCTGGGGGACTCTGCTCCTGGGGGAGCGGCTCTCCCTCACCGGAATCGGCGGTATCCTCCTGGTGCTCTTGGGGGTCTATGCCATGCAGTTACGACGCCTCTCCCTGACCGAGCTGTTTCGTCCCTTTCAGGATTTGGGAAACCCGTCGGTCCGGGCGGCCCTCATGGCCGGCTTCATCTACTCCATCGGCTCCATTGCCGAAAAAAGCGGTGTCCGTAACTATTCCCCCTTTTATTTTACCTATCTCCTGGTTCTGATCATGCTGCTCCTCATGACGGTGAATATCTGCCGGCCACGGTATCGCCGGCAGATCGGTGAGGAGCTGCGCGGGAAATGGCGGCTTATCCTGATGAGCGGTCCCATCATGATGGCCTCGTTTCTCACCTTCCGGTACGGGCTCAACCTCTCACCGGTGAGCTATGCCGTGCCGGTACGGCAGATCAGCGTCATGGTGGGGGTGCTCATCGGGATTCTCTCTCTCCGGGAATCATTCGGGAGGATACGTCTGTTCTCTGCCCTGCTTATCTTTCTGGGGGCCATCGTGATCCGCTTCGGGTAGGTTTTTTTGTTTCAATTTCATTGACTTCGCCGGTACTCACGAGTAGTAAAAAACAGAGTGAAACAAATGGCAACCAAAAGGATTCCCCATGACCGAAATAGCGCATCGCACTATCTATCGCACGGAGTATACCCCCCCCGACTATCTCATCGAGAGCGTTGATCTGAGGTTTGAGCTGGGGGAAGAAACCACCGTCGTCACCTCCCGTCTCCGGATGAAGGCCAATCACGATATCACCAGTGATGTCCCCCTGGTTCTTGTGGGGCACCGCTTTCTCCTGACCGGCGTCTCCCTGGACGGGGCGCCGCTGGCTGGGGAACGGTATCACTTTGACGGTGAGAGCCTCACCATCCGGCAGCTCCCTGCCGCCTTTCAGCTGGAGATCGTCACCGAACTCCGCCCCCAGGATAATACCTTTCTTGAAGGGCTCTACCGCTCCGGGGGGATGTTCTGTACCCAGTGCGAGGCGGAAGGGTTTCGGGCCATCACCTGCTTCCTGGACCGCCCCGACGTGCTGAGTCTCTACACCACCACCATCAGTGCCGACCTGAAGCGCTTTCCGGTGCTCCTGGCCAACGGCAATCCGGTGGCTGCCGGACTCCTCCCCCAAGGGCGCCATTATGCCACCTGGCACGACCCTTTTCCCAAACCGTGTTATCTCTTTGCCCTGGTGGCGGGGGAGTTGGCAAGCATTGAAGATACGTTTACCACCTGCTCCGGACGAGAGGTGGTGCTGAAAATCTACGTGGAACCCCGGAACCGGGAGAAGTGCGAACATGCCATGGGCTCCCTCAAGAGATCCATGCGCTGGGATGAGGAGCGTTTCGGCCGGGAGTACGACCTGGATATTTTCATGATCGTGGCGGTGGATGATTTCAACATGGGGGCCATGGAGAACAAGGGACTCAACATTTTTAACTCCCGCTACGTGCTGGCCACCCCGGCCACCGCCACTGACGACGATTTTCAGGCCATTGAGGAGGTGATCGGTCACGAGTACTTCCACAACTGGAGCGGTAACCGGGTCACCTGTCGGGACTGGTTTCAGCTCTCCCTCAAGGAGGGTCTGACCATCTTCCGGGACCAGGAGTTTTCCGGGGATATGGGGTCGCGGGGGGTGAAACGGATCGCCGATGTCCGTGCCCTCCGGAGCGCCCAGTTTGCCGAGGATGGCGGCCCCCTGGCCCACCCGGTCCGCCCTGATTCCTACGTGGAGATCAACAACTTCTATACCATGACGGTCTACAACAAGGGGGCCGAGGTGGTGAGGATGATCCGGACCCTCCTGGGTACGGAGCGGTTCCGGCAAGGGATGGATCTCTACTTCCTTCGTCACGACGGCCAGGCGGTCACGGTGGATGATTTTGTCCTTGCCATGGAAGAGGCGGGCGGGGTCGATCTGGGCCAGTTCCGGCTCTGGTACAGCCAGGCGGGAACCCCGACCCTGGAGCTCTCCGGCCGGTTCGACCCGGTTGCAGGGAGCTATGACCTCACCGTCCGTCAGAGCTGTCCGCCAACCCCCGGTCAGCCGCGAAAGGAGCCGTTTCATCTCCCCCTGGTCATGGGTCTCTTGGGCCGGGACGGTGGGGAACTTCCCCTTACCCTGGCCGGAGAGACGACCACCGGAGCCTTCACCCGGACGCTGGAGATCAGACGTGGCGAGGAGACTTTTCGCTTCATGGGGCTGGCTGCCGAACCGGTGCCTGCCCTGTTGCGGGGATTTTCAGCCCCGGTGAAGCTGACCTATCCCTACCGTCACGAGGAACTGCTCCTCCTGGCCGCCCATGAGGCGGACCCCTTCTGCCGCTGGGAGGCGGGACAACTCCTCGCTTCCCGCGTTCTGCTGTCGCTGGTGGCCGACCACCAGGCAGGGAGGGTGCTCTCCCTGGATACCGGGTTCGTTGCCGCCTTTCGCACCCTCCTCACTGCCAGGGGAGGGGACCCCGCCTTTCAGGCCGAAGCGCTCACGCTTCCCTCGGAGTCGTATCTGGCCGAACTGATGCCGGTCATCGACCCCGAGGCCCTGCATGAGGCACGCCAGTTCGTCCGCCGGAGCCTGGCGGAGCAGTTGCAAGGGGAGTTCCGGCAGTTGCGGGAAGAGCAGCTAAGCAGTGAACCGTACCGCTCCGACGACGGTCGGGCCGGAGCGCGGCGGCTGGCCAACCTCTGTCTCGGTTACCTGACGACCCTGAACAGCCCGGAGAGTATCGCCCTCTGTCTGGAGCAGTTCCGACAGGCTGACAACATGACCGACATCATGGGGGGATTGGTCCCCCTGGCCTCCTGCGATTGCCCGGAACGGTTGACGGCCCTGAATGAGTTCTATGAGAAATGGCGCCATGACCGGCAGGTGGTGGACAAGTGGTTCTCCCTCCAGGGGGGCTCATCCCTTCCCGGCACCCTGGCAGAGGTGGTGGCGCTTCTGGAGCATCCGGCTTTTGAACTGACCAATCCCAACCGGTTTCGCTCCCTGGTGGGGGCTTTTTCCCAGGGGAATCCGGTCCGGTTTCACGAGCAGGGGGGGGCGGGGTATCGCTTCCTGGGAGAGCAACTTCAGCGCCTGATTCCGGTCAACCCCCAGGTCGCGGCCCGTCTCATCTCCCCCTTTACCCGGTGGCGACGTTACGACCCGACGCGTCAGTTACTCATGAAAGCTGAGCTGGAGCGGATCAGGAGAGTTGCGGAGCTCCCCCGGGATGTCTATGAGATTGTGGAGAAGAGTCTGGGTGGGGAAGGAGTTACTGAGCCGCTCCCTTTCGGGGAGTGAAGCGCATGACCTCCGGAGTTCCGTCTTTCTTCTGCCAGGTCAGGGTCAGGTCCCCCTGATAATAGCCGAATCTGACTACCCGGCGAAGAAGTTCCAGGTACTTATTTTCATCAGTCATGGCCTGGACGCCGCACTCTTTGTTGTCACTCTTACTGGCCTTGATGGACAGTTCACCGGGAACCTTGGTGAAGGATGCCTTCCCCCGGTACCGGTTGCAGCCGCCTGAACCGCTGATATGTTCCTTGTCAAATGTCAGCGTGGCCCCGGCCCCCTCTCCGGGCTGAGTACCCCCACGGTAGAGCCACTGAACCCCTTCCAGCAGTGCCGGCTTCAGGATTCCCATTCTCTTCTTGGCAACACGCTCCACCAGGCCGGACCGTTCCAGAGTCCAGACCCGTGTAGCCAGTTCACTGGGGCAACAGGCGAGATCTTTAGCACCGAATTGCAGCAGATCCAGGGTTATCTGCCCCTTGTCAATGACCAGGGAGCGGACAGCCGCTCGATCCCCCACGCGAACAGTGGCGATGTTGAGGATCTTCCCGTTGCTCCGCCCCATGACGGCCATATAGAGAAAAGTGCCTGTTCCGCCGTTGTTTTCACTGAGGAATACCACGTACTCGCTTGCCCCGTCTCCGTTAAGATCACCCGTCGCCAGCAGGCCGTCCAGCAGTTCGATTCGTTGCGGATTGGCTATTCCAGGCAGGTACGGCACCCCCACATAACTGCCATGGGTAAGTTTTATGGGTGAGGTGTCAATCCCCGTATAGGAGGCGTTTTGCAACTCATCAACGGTGGGGGGAAGTGTGGCAGTCGTGGAGATCTTCACCGGTGCGGAAGTTGCTGCTTGCGCAGGGATCCCCTCGGCGAAGATGATCAAGGTTACCGCAGCCAGAGCCGCAAAAAGTATGTTCCGGAGTGCTTTATTTTGATACGACATGAAAATTACCTCTGAGAAGAGATCGAAAAGCGCGGAATTATAGTAATAGATTTGACCATAATTAACCAGTCATTTATCTCCAACAGCACCATCCGGTGCTATAATCCATTTCATCACCGTTTTCATCCAGCTGCGGATATGGACGCGCAAGTCGGGAGGGAACCATGTTATTCCGGATAGTTGAAAAGATGGCGTTTCGCTCGCTGATTCAGCTCCTGTTGGAAACAACCCAGGTCATCGGCCCCCGGAAGATCGCGGTCACCAGGGAGGGGAAACCGGTTCATCAGTACCTCCCCCTCTCCGGCTTTGAAGAGCTGGAACTGGGGTACGACACCACGGATATCCCGGCCAAGAGCTATTTTCTCCCCTACGAGGAGAATCTTTCCACCTGGAGCTTCATTGGGAACGACTGGACCCAGGAGATCACCTACCGGTTGCAGCCCAGGGTTCTCGTGGGGCTCCATGCCTGCGATATCAACGCCCTGCTGAAGCTGGACAAGGTGATGACCCGGGAATTCTTCCCCAGTCCCTACTATATCTCCCGGCGTAAGAACAGCTTCATCATCGGGATAGATCATGAGCCGTGTCAGGGGGGATTCTGCCACTGGCTGGGAACCGACTCGGTTAACCGCGGCTTCGATCTCTTCCTTACCGATCTGGGTGATCGCTATTTCGTCGCCATCGATTCGGAACGGGGTTTCACCCTGCTCCAGCAGGTGGCGGTGCGGCTGGTGACGGAAAACGACACTGCCGACTATCTGACCGTACGCCGCAGGATTGCCTCCGGCTTCGCCCCTCCCCTGGATGTGAGGCAACTCCCCAGGCTGCTGGATATGGAGTTCGATTCCGAGATCTGGCGCCGGTGGGGGGCCAAGTGTCTCAGTTGCGGGAGCTGTGCCGCCGTCTGCCCCACCTGCTACTGCTACGGGGTGAGTGAGAACGTCTCCATGGATTTCACCAGAGGGGCCAAGGTGAAGCAGCTCTACTCCTGCACTCTCAAGGATTTCGCCGAAGTTGCCGGGGGGCACAACTTCCGCTCGGCACGGGAAACGCGTCTGAAATACCGTTACTACCACCAGCATCGGGGTTTTGTGGAGCAGTATGACGAACCCAAGTGTGTCGGTTGCGGTCGCTGCGGCCGGAGCTGCCTGGCAGGGATCAACCCCCAGGAGATCATTGGCGACCTCCTGGCAACGGAGGTGCCGTCATGACCCCCCTTTTGCACCCCTACGATGTCACCCGGGAAGAGGGGTTCCGTGCCCCGCTGGACTATAACCGGAAGTCCCTGCTGAAGGATGTGGATCGATGCCACAAGGCGGAGATTGTCAGTGTGATCCGCCTCACCCGGAAGGAGAGGCTCTTTCATATCCGGCTCCTGGAGCAGGGGGAGCGGGAACGCTTTTCCTTTCTCCCCGGTCAGTTCGTGATGCTGGAGCTCCCCGGGTTCGGCGAGATCCCCATCTCCATCTGCGGCTCCACCTCACAGAAAGGGTTCCTGGAACTCTGCATCCGGGAGGCGGGGAGGGTCACCACCATGCTCCACCGGGCCAGGGTCGGCAGCCGGGTGGGGATACGCGGCCCCTTCGGCAGCTTTTTTCCCCTGGAACGGATGAAGGGACATGATATTCTCCTGGTTGCCGGGGGACTGGGGTTGGCCCCCTTGCGGGCGCCCATCATGCATATCACGGAAAACCGCTCCGACTACGGGGAGGTCCGGATACTCTACGGGACCACGGAACCGGAGCAACTCCTTTTCGATTACCAGTATGAACAGTGGCGCCGGGTGGACGGCGTCACCCTCTCCCTCACCGTCGACCGCCCCGACGCCGGGTGGCAAGGAGCGGTGGGGAATGTTGTCAGGCTTCTGGAGGAGATCAACACCCCCCTGGAAGAGAGCTACGCCATTGTCTGCGGTCCGCCGGTCATGTTCAACTCCGTCTGCGGCACGCTTCACTCCCGGGGGATCCCCAGGGATCGGATGTTCGTCTCCCTGGAACGACGGATGCAATGCGGCATGGGGAAATGCTGCCGGTGCAATGTGGGCTCCACCTACGTCTGCATGGACGGGCCGGTCTTCGACTTCTGGACGGTGATGAATCTGAAGGAAGCAATCTGAGGGGGGAGCCATGAACTATCTGGGGATAGAACCGGTCAGGCCACGCGTGGCGCTCTTCTCTTTCACCGGCTGCGAAGGGTGTCAGCTTCAGCTGGCCAACCATGAGGAGAGCCTGGCGGAATTTCTTGCAGCCATCAGGATCGTCCGGTTCCGGGAGATCTCCTCCAGCGAACAGGGGGAGTATGATATAGCCCTGGTGGAGGGGGCCATTACTCGCAACGACGAGGTGGAGAGGCTCCTTGCCATCCGGGCACAAACCAAGGTTTTGGTGGCGCTGGGGAGCTGCGCCTGCTACGGCGGCGTGAACCGTCTCAAAAACAGCCTTGATCCGGCGGTCATGAACCGGGAGGTCTATGGCGACCTCTCCCAGGAGAGCCTCCCCACCCGTTCCGTGGGGGAGGTGGTGACCGTTGATCTGGAGATCCCCGGCTGTCCGGTCTCAAAACCGGAGGTGGAACGGATCATCCAGCATCTCATCTGGGGGATACCCTACAGTTTTCCGGCATACCCGGTCTGTCTGGAGTGCAAGCAGAGCTTTACGCTCTGTCGCTTCCAGCAGGGGGAACTCTGTCTCGGTCCCCTCACCAGAGGAGGATGCCGGGCGATCTGCCCCGCCGGCGGTCTGGGGTGCTGGGGGTGTCGGGGGCCTGCCGCTGATCCCAACTACCCGGAGTTTTTTGCCATTGCCCGGCAGCAGGGGTTCAGTGAGCGGGAGATCAACGAACGTCTCACTTTTTTCGGTGGTCTGGAGGTGACGCCATGAAGCTCAACCTGGATCTGAACGTCTCTCACCTTACCCGTATCGAGGGGCATGGCTCCATCCGAGTCAGGGTGGTGGAAGGGGAGGTGAGGGAGGCGCGGTGGGATGTGGTGGAGAGTCCCCGTTTCTTCGAGGCGATGCTGAAGGGGAAAGGGTACCGCACCGCCGGTATCCTCACCGCACGGATCTGCGGCATCTGCTCCATCGGCCACTGTCTGGCCAGCCTGCGGGCCACGGAACAGGCTTTCGGGGTAACGATTCCCCCGACGGCGGCCTCCCTGCGGCTCTTGGCCAAGCACGGGGAGACCCTCCAGAGCCACTGGCTGCACCTCTTCTTCCTGGCGGCGCCCGATTTTCTGGCTCTCCCCAGCGTCATCCCTCTGCTGGAGAGCCGACCGGAGCTCTTTCATCTGGCGCGCCGACTCCGGGGGGTGGCGAATCGGCTCTCCGATCTCATTGCCGGCAGGAGCACCCATCCGGTGTCGCTGCAGCCCGGCGGCGTCGCCGTCATCCCCTCCCGGGAGAAGCTCCTGATCCTGGGGGATGAACTGCACCGCTCCCTGGAGGATATCAGCGCCGCCGTGGAACTCTTCGCTTCCTTCCGGATTCCCGACTTCATCCGGGAGACCGAATACGTCTCGCTGAAGGGGGAAGCAACGTACCCCTGGATCGGTGGCAGGCTCCTCTCCAGCGACGGCGTGGAGGGAGCAGAAGAGGAATATCTCCGGATGACCAACGAATACGTCGTCCCAAGTAACAGCAGCAAGTGGTGCCGCCTCTCCCGCCCCTCCTTTGCCGTGGGGGCTCTGGCCCGGTTCAACAACAACTTCCGGCTGCTCCATCCGGAGGCCCTCCAGGCGGCGGAGCGGTTGGCGCTCTCCCCCCCTTGTCACAACCCGTTCATGAACAATGTCGCCCAGCTGGTGGAATGCGTTCAGGTGACCCACGAGGCGCTTCGGCTCCTGGACGAACTGATAACAGATCCGCAAGGAGAGATCATGGCGCCGGTAACGCCACGGGCCGGGGTGGGGGTAGGGGCCGTTGAGGTTCCCCGGGGGATACTTTATCATTGTTACGAATACGATGCGCAGGGGTACATCCTCCGGGCCGACTGCGTCATCCCCACCACCCAGAACAACGCCAATATCCACTTGGACCTCTCCGCCCTGGCGCGCCGATACGCGGTGGAGGGGATGAGCGATGAGCACCTGGAGCTCCTCTGCTCCATGCTGGTTCGCGCCTACGATCCCTGTCTCTCCTGTTCGGTCCACTGATGGAGTGGATACGTATTGTTGTAATCCGGCGGCTCATCATGTTATAATGAGAGACGAAAACTCAGCATAACCGTGCAGACCGATCCCACGGAGAAAATTGACGTGATTTTAAAATGTTCCTGGCGGAGATCTCTCAAGGTAAAGGTTTCTCTCTTTACCCTGGTGATTTTCCTGGTCAGTATCTGGTCGTTGGAGTTTTACGCCAGCCATATCCTTCATCGGGAACTGGAGCAGTTGGTTGGTGAGCAGCAGTTCTCAACGGCTTCCGTCGTGGCGTCCAATGTCAACAGGGAGATCGATTTCCGGTTGAGATCCCTAGAAAAGATTGCCGAAGGGATAAGCTCTCTGTGGGGAGATCCGGCCAGCTTGCAGGAGTATCTTGAAAAACGGCCGCTCCTGGGTAGTATGTTTAACGGAGGATTCTTTGTGATCCGGGTTGACGGGACGGTGGCGGCCTCTGTCCCGCTCTCCGCCCAGCGCAGCGGCCTCAACTACATGGATCGCGAGTATATCGTCACCGCCATCAAGGAGGGAAAAACAACCCTCGGCGAGCCGGTTGTCGGCAAGGCGCTTCACACTCCGGTTTTCTCCATGGCTGCCCCCATTCGCACGGCAGAGGGGAGGGTGATCGGAGTACTGTCAGGGGTTATCGACCTGAGTAAACCCAATTTTCTGGACGCGATTACCGAAAGTCGTTTCGGCAAAAGCGGCGGCTTGCTCCTGGTCGCCCCCCAGTACCGGATTATCGTCACCGCCTCCGACAAGAACCGCGTCATGGAAAGGCTCCCCGCACCCGGCATCAATCCCGCCATTGATAGTTTCATCGAGGGGTATGAAGGGTTCAAAATCTTCACCGATCACAAGGGGGTGGAGCTGCTGGCCTCTGCCAGGAGGGTGCCTGTGGCCGGCTGGTACGTGGCCACAGTACTCCCCACCGAAGAGCTCTTTGCTTCCATTCACGCGTTGCTGCAGCAGATGCTGGTGGCGGCGATCATTCTTACTCTTCTGGCCGGCATAGTGACCTGGTGGATGTTGCGGCGTCAACTCTCTCCCATGATCGATGCCATGAAAACGCTGAGCGCACTCTCTGATTCTGATCTCCCGGTGAGCACCCTCCCCATTGCTCGAGAGGATGAAGTCGGCCAACTCATGGGAGCATTCAATCACCTCCTGGAAACCCTGGCACTCCGGCAAGCCAAATTGATAGAAAGTGAAGAAAACCATCGTTCAATACTCCAGACTGCCATTAACGGCATCTGGCAGATGGATACGCAAGGGCGTCTCCTTGAGGTCAATAGGGCCTACTGCCGGATGAGCGGCTATACGGCGCAGGAGTTGCTCACCATGACCATGGCCGATCTGGAAGCAGTCGAAGCTTCGGAGGTGATCGACCAATTGCGATTGATCAGGGAACAGGGTGAGGCTCGTTTCGAAACAGAACATCGCCGTAAAGACGGCACCCTGTTTGAGGTGGAAATCAGTGCCCAATACCGCTCTCTGGGGGGGGGGGACTGTATCATTGCGTTCGTGCAGGACATCAGCCGGCGCAAACAGATGGAAAGGGAGCTGCGCCGGAGCGGGGATGAGTGGAGTCGAACCTTTGACGCCATGCAGGAGCTGATTTTCATCATCGATGACAATCACCGGATACTCAAAATTAATCAGACCGCGGTTAACGCTCTGGGAATCACCAGGGAGCAGGCGCTGGCAACCCCCTGTTACGTCTTCATGCACGGCTCCGATGCCCCCCCCGAGTACTGCCCCCAAACCAGAACCTTGAGGGATTGCGGCAAACATAAGATAAAAAGGGTGCTGGATCCTTTGGACCGTCATTTCCAGATAACCACCACCCCCATCTTTGATGAGAACGGGATCTACCAGGCTACCGTGCATGTGGCCCACGATATCTCCGAAAGCACACATTACGAACAAGAACTTGAGCTGGCCCGTGATGCCGCCGAGGCTGCCAATCAGGCCAAGAGCGAGTTCCTCTCCAATATGAGCCACGAGATTCGCACCCCCATGAACGGCATCATGGGGATGACTCAGCTCCTGGAATACACCCGCCTCACTGAGGAGCAGCAGGAGTACCTGAACGCCATCAGGACATCGTCGGACAATCTCCTCTCCCTGATCAACGATGTGCTGGACCTCTCCAAGATCGAATCGGGCAAGATCGAGTTGGAGCAAAGAAATTTTAGCCTGCGGGAGAGCATCGACAACGTCATCAAGAGCCAGATCTCTCCTATCCGGAACAAGGGGCTCAGCATCCGGACCGACATCTCCGCTCTGGTTCCGGATCACCTCACCGGCGATCAGCTTCGTCTGAAACAGATCCTCCTGAACCTGTTGGGTAATGCCATCAAGTTCACTAGCCAGGGGGGGGTGAGCATCACCGTAACGGTCACGGAACAACATGAGGATGTCGTCCTGCTGAAAATCGGGGTCACGGACAGCGGTATCGGTATCAGGGCCGAAGCCATGGAAAAGATATTCAAACCATTTGTTCAGGCCGACGGTTCCACCACACGGCAATTCGGAGGAACCGGCCTCGGTTTGGCCATCTGCACCAGGCTGACGGAACTGATGGGAGGGAGTATTTGGGTGGAAAGCAGAGAGGGGAGGGGGAGCACCTTTTTTCTGCAACTCCCCTTTATGCTCAACCAGGCAGTGGAGGGAACCCGCCGGCAATTCAGTGACAAGGCTCTCCCCCTCTGGGATGGGCCGCCGCTCAGGATACTCATTGTCGATGATCAGGATATCAACCTGACTGTTGCCGCACGGATACTGCAGAGAGCCGGACATACCGTCGTTGAGGCCCATGACGGGAGGGAAGCTCTGGAGCAATGGGAAGAGTCTCCCCTGGACGTCATTCTCATGGATATTCAGATGCCGGTCATGAGCGGGATAGAGGCCACCCTTGCCATCCGCGAGAGTGAACAGGAAACCGGTGGTCACATCACGATCATCGCCGTGACCGCCCGGGCTTTCCAGGAAGAGCAAGCCCATATTCTGATCCAGGGTTTTGACGGATACGTTGCCAAGCCGTACGGGATCGGTGAGTTGTTCTCTGAATTAAAAAGAACTCTTCAATGCCGGAAAGAGATTCCCTCTCCAGGTCGAACTTGACATAATATATCTTATAAGACGTTGCGCAAGGAGCTACCCGTGAACCCTAACCCTACCTGTACCTGTCCGGAACTGCACTCCGGCCATATCTGCGAACTCACGTCAGCGGGTGACATGACGGCTATCGAGCATGTTACCAATGAACCCACCGTCTTTTGCGAAGATTGCGGGATAGCAGCCAATGCGGCCCGGCACGTCTGTGTACCGGGCCGGCTGGCTGATTAGGAGTTCTGCCGCATGTTGATAGATTTTCGTGAGCGCTTGCGGGAGCTCAATCCCGACTTCTGTACCTTTGCCTCGCTGCAAACCCTCCAGGTAAACCTTGGGAATCTCTGTAACCTCAGTTGCAGCCACTGCCATGTCACGGCATCTCCGACAGGGAGTCGGGTCATGGGGCCGGAGGTCATGGCTAAGATCATCAGCTTCCTCACCAGGGGTCCCGGGCTGATCCTTGACATCACCGGGGGATGTCCGGAGCTGAACCCCTCCTTCCGTTATTTCATTGAACAGACCGCCGGACTCTCTCGGCGCCGCCTGCTCCGGAGTAACCTGTCAATCATGATGGAAAAGGGGATGCAATGGCTCCCCCGCTTCTGTTACGACCAGGATCTCATCATCGTGGCATCCCTCCCCTGCTACCTTGAAAAAAACGTCGACCGCCAGCGAGGGGGAGGAGTCTATGATGCCAGCATCACTGCCCTGAAGGAGTTGAACCGGCTGGGGTATGGCGATACCCATGAGCTCAACCTGGTTTACAATCCCCATGGAGCATTTTTGCCCGGCTCCCAGAGAGAGCTGGAAAACGCCTATCGGGTGGAACTTGCCGAACGTCACGGCATCCGCTTCAACAATCTCTACACCATCACCAATGCCCCCATCGGACGTTTTCGCGAAGAGCTGGAGAAGAGCGGCGCCATGGAACGGTATCTGCAACTTCTGGAAAGCCGGTTCAACCCGGAAACCGCTCCTGACATCATGTGTCGCACCTTGGTCAGTGTGGACTGGCAAGGATTTCTCTACCACTGCGACTTCAACCAGGCGGCAGGAATCCCCCTCAGCGACAGCAGCGGCACTCCTCTGCTCATCGAAGAGTTGGACCACCTCCCCTCCCAAGGCTCGGACCTCCACCTTGCCCGGCACTGCTACTGTTGTACCGCCGGTGATGGTTCCAGTTGTACCGGCGCCCTGGCGTGAGAGCATGATGGAGAGCAGCAGAGGCCGTTTGCTCGCTTTTCACGTTAATTTGTCTCAACTGACTGTTTTTGTTTGCATCATGATGATAAAATGAGTTGATTTTGTAACAAAATCGGGGCATGATGTGTCAAAACATTATGGAAGCTCTTTTAAGGAGAAAAATAATGAATCAACAGCAACTCTGGGAACGGTACCAGAATTTTTTTAATGATAATCCTGCTCTGGGTATGAACATAGATATCAGCAGGATGAACTTTCCCGACGACTTCTTCTCCCGTATGGAAGGCCCCCTTCAGGGAGCGTTTCAGGCCATGGCGGAACTGGAGTCAGGTGCCATTGCCAACACCGATGAGCAACGGATGGTGGGGCATTACTGGCTTCGCGCCCCCGCTCTGGCCCCGACTCCGGAAATGAGCGGACAGATTGCCGATACCGTTGCCGCCGTCCGTGCCTTTGCCCAGAAGGTCCATACCGGTGCAGTCGCACCACCGGACGGAGGTCGTTTTACGCAGCTCCTTATCATCGGAATCGGTGGTTCGGCCCTAGGTCCCCAATTCGTGGCCGATGCCCTGGGGAGTTCCCATGACAAGCTCAAACTCCATTTTTTTGACAACACCGATCCCGAAGGGATGGACCGGGTCATCATGCAGATCGGACCCAAAAACCTGGGGACGACACTCACCCTGGTCATCTCCAAGAGCGGCGCCACCAAGGAGACCCGCAACGGCATGCTGGAGGCCCGTGAGGCGTACGGCAAGATCTCCCAGGATTTTGCGGCCCACGCCGTGGCCGTGACCGGAGAGGGGAGTGAACTTGACCGGTTGGCCCGGGAAGAGGGGTGGCTAGCCCGTTTCCCCATGTGGGACTGGGTGGGGGGACGAACCTCCATCACCTCGGCGGTGGGGCTTCTCCCCGCAGCTCTCCAGGGGATCGACGTTCTGGCACTTCTGGAAGGGGCGCGTCTCTGTGACGAGGTGACCCGAACGACGACGACCAGGGATAACCCGGCAGCCCTCCTTGCTCTCATGTGGTATCACGCCACCGATGGCGCGGGGCACAAGGATATGGTGATCCTCCCCTACAAGGATCGCCTGCTCCTCTTCAGCCGCTATCTGCAGCAACTCATCATGGAATCCATCGGGAAAGAGTTCGACCGTGACGGCAATCAGGTCAACCAGGGGCTCACGGTCTACGGCAACAAAGGTTCCACCGACCAGCATGCCTATGTTCAGCAGCTGCGGGAGGGGATCGACAACTTTTTCGTCACCTTTATCCAGGTACAGCGGGACCGCGCCGGGAGGTCCGTCATCGTGGACCCGGATGCCACCAGCGGCGATTATCTTTTCGGCTTTCTTCACGGCACCCGGGAGGCGCTCCATGAAAAGGGGCGTCAATCCATCACCATTGCTGTGGAGCGGATCGACCCCCGCACGGTGGGGGTCCTCATCGCCCTCTACGAGCGGGCCGTTGGCCTCTATGCCTCCCTGGTTAATGTCAATCCCTATCATCAACCGGGAGTGGAGGCGGGGAAGAAGGCTGCCGGGACTATTCTCGATCTTCAGAGGGAGATCCTGGCCTATCTCCGGACCAAGCGGAAGCGGACCCTCACCGCCGCCGAGATCGCCCTGGCCCTGGATAAGCAGGATCAGACCGAAAACATCTTTCACATCCTGGAGCACCTTCAGGCAAACTCCGATCATGGGGTGGTCATGATGGAAGGTGACACCCTCTTCACCCGCAGCTATCAGATAATCCGCTGAGGAGGGGGAGTCCGCTCCCCTCCCCTCCCTGAAACAAGCGTGCCCCCTGTCGGATCTCATCCGCAGGGGGCACGTCTCTTTCGTCACACGGAATTTCGCTTCGCCTTAATCCACGGAGAGAGAAAGCTCCTCCCGTGGTCCCTTCCCTTCCAGAATCAGGACGATGTTCCGGTACAGATCATCACCATCTACCCCTTGGACGCTCCTGCCGTCGACCACGGCCATGGGGATCTTCTTGCAGGGACCGCACTTCTTGATGCAATCCTTAACCTTCACGTTCAGTTCCGGATATGCCTCCTCAAGCCGGTGCATCACCTTGGATTTCCCCTTGTTGTGTTTGCAGAATCTGACTTTCATCACGTTTCCCCTCATGTTTCAGGCGGTCGTAGCGGGTGGGACAAAAACCCTGGTTCCCAGTTCGGTATCCAGCATCAGCAGGCCGTAGCCGTTATCGCCGATGAGTTTGAGTTTGCCGATGATATCCCGGTCGTTCTCCTCTTCCTCTATCTGTTCCGTGATGAACCACTGAAGGAAAATCTGAGAGGCGTGGTCGGATTCCTGTACCGCCTGGTCCATGAGGTGGTTGATGGCCTTGGTGATATGCTGCTCATGAGTCAGGGTCTTCTCGAACATCTCCAGCAGCGAATGATAGTCGTTGGGGATATCTGCCGCCACGAACCTGACAAGGACCCCCTGGCTGTTGAGATAGCCGTAAAATTTCATAAAGTGGGCCATTTCCTCCTGATACTGCACCATGAACCAGGTTGCAGCCCCCTTGAACCCCATGACTCCCGCCGCCGAGGACATGGAGAGATAGAGCTGTGCCGAAAAATGTTCGGTGTTGAGGTGACTGTTGAGAGAGCGCGCCATCGAGTCGCTGAGCATCGGTATTCCTCCTGAACTGTTAATCTAAGGTTGAGATACTGGAAGCTATAACCTTTCAAACGGGTGCAACTATACCATAGCGAACTCTTCATAAAAAGTTTTTTCCCCTTCCCGAGGAGATTTGCTCGGCTCTCTCCCCTTCCCGCCACCCCCGCTCCCCCCTGCCCGGCGTTAGTTATGCCCCATTCAGTCAGATAAGATTCCCAGAGAGGGGTAGCTGTGATACTCTACGATTTTTGTTTGTGTCGAGAGCGTATCCCAACTGAGAGGAAAGAAGAGCGTATATGACAATTAAATGGTATCCCGGTCACATGAGCAAGGCCCATGAAAAGATGGCAGAGTTGGTCCGCCGCATCGACCTGATCATTGAGGTGCTGGACGCCCGCTTGCCGCTCTCCAGCTCCAATCACCTCCTGGCCGAACTGCGCCGGAACAAGCCCTGGATCAAGGTAATGAACAAAAACGACCTTGCCGACCCCAGGGTTACCAAGGCATGGGTCCGGCATTTTGAACAGCAGAGCGGTATTCGCGCTCTGCCGCTGTCGGCCAAGCAGCATCGCGAAGTCCTGCAACTCCCCACTCTCTGCCTCAGGTTGGCGCCCCATCGCGGCAAACCGGGGCGCCCGCTGCGGGCCATGGTTGTGGGAATCCCCAACGTGGGGAAGTCGACCCTGATCAACACCCTGGCAGGGAAAGCCATGGCCAGGGTCGGGGACAAGCCGGCCATCACCACCTGCGCCCAGCAGATAGACCTGCGCAACGGGATCATCCTCTCGGACACACCGGGGGTGCTCTGGCCCACCATGAGCGACCAAGGTGCCGCCTACCGGTTGGCCACCACCGGCGCCATCGGCGCCAATGCCCTGGATTATACCGAGGTGGGACTCTTTGCCGCGGAGTTCATGCTGCTACGATACCGCGAACAGGTTTTCACCCGCTACGAGATCACCACCCCACCTGAGAGTGCCATCGCCCTGCTGGAACAGATAGGACGCCGTCTGGGGTGCGTTGTCTCCGGTGGTCAGATCGATCTGCACCGGGCTGCCGAGGCTTTTTTACGGGAATTGCGAGCAGGGAAATTGGGGCGGGTCAGCTTGGAAGAGCCGGAAGAAACGGCGGTCGTGCCGGAGAGTAGCGTGACGGAGAATGTACCGGAGGCCGAACCCCAATGAGCGGCGCCGGCAAAGGCTCCTCCCGGCACCACCCCAAGGGATTGACCCTCCTGTACGAGGATCAAGAGCTCCTGGTCATTGTGAAGCCCTTCGGTCTGCTGACCATCGGCACGGCCCAGGATAAATCTCGCACGGTCCATGCGATTCTCAACGACTACGTCCGGAAGGGAAATGCCAAATCCCGCAATCGGGCTTTTGTGGTCCATCGGCTGGACCGTGACACCTCCGGCATCCTCATCTTTGCCAAGAGTGAGCCGGCCAAACAGTTTCTCCAGGAAAACTGGGGAGATACGGAGAAAAAGTATCTGGCCGTCGTGTATGGCCGACTCCTGCCGCCGGAAGGGACGATCAGCAGTTATCTGGCGGAGAATAGTGCCCTGCGGGTTTTTTCCACCCCTGATCCTGCCAAAGGGAAACTCTCCACCACCGAGTACCGTACGCTGCGGGAGGCAAAGGGATCAAGCTTGCTGGAGATCAACCTGCTCACCGGGAGAAAGCACCAGATCCGGGTCCAGCTGGCCGACAAGGGGCATCCTGTGCTGGGGGACCGAAAATACGGCAGGGATGGTGACGGTCACCCCTGGCTGGCGCTGCATGCCCGGTCACTGAGCTTCACTCAGCCGGTGACCGGAGCACAGCTTACGTTTTCCACGGCAGTTCCCGACTATTTTGTCACTCTGGTGGGGAAATAGCGGACCACTCCTTCAGGAGCGCCGCGGGGATCAGGGTGTCCTGGTCCGTGGTAGGCATTCCGGTGAGTTCTGCGGAGCATTGCGCGATGAGGAGGGTCTCCCTCCGGAAGAGTTCCTGGAAATCTCCTTGCAAACCGGCAACGGTCAGCGGATCCTCTCCGGAGAAATTCAGGGAGCAGGAGGACTCATCCATGACCTCGCCGCTACGTTCCACCAGCGGCAGCCCGTGCAGGCGGCAGGTCAACGGACGGTATTCGTAGAGGAGACAGAGCCCCTGAGGGTCCAGCAGGACGCAGGGGCTCTCGTCCTCCTCGGGCATGATCCGGGACCACTCCTCCTGGGGGCGGCTGTTGAGCAGATAGGGTGAGGCGAACTCCGGCCAGAGAGTCCGGATACCATCGATCCGTTCCTGTGCTTTTCGGCTGATCCCCGTCCGGGTCGCCTGGGGGAGGAGGTCGAAACCGCTCCTGAGTAGAGCGGCATCGGGGAGCGTGATATCGAAGAGGCCGCGGCAGCAGTGGGAACACCCTCTGCTGCAGATGATCTGCCGCGGATAACGCTGAGAGCAGGCAACAAACCAGCCGTCAACCTCCGACAGAAGTTCCCGGTATCGATCAAGTATCTCTTTCAGGTTGACGTTCAGGAAACCAGCTCACTCTTCGTAAAGATCGTCCTCAGCCAGTACCCTTCCTGTTCGATGTTTTCCCTTCCCCCCTCTTCGCGATCCACCAGAGTCACGATACCCAGGACCACGAGCCCCTCTTCCTCGGCGCGTCGGACCGCCTTCATGGAGGAGCCGCCGGTGGTTACCACATCCTCCACGATGACGACTTTCGTGCCGGCAGGGAGGTTCTTGCGCCCTTCCAGCCACTGGCCGGTGCCATGCCCCTTGGGTTCTTTCCGGATGATGAAGGCGTGGAGATGCCCCCCATCCAGATGGGCCGCGATGGAGGTCGCCGTGGCAATGGGGTCAGCCCCCAGGGTGATCCCCCCCACAGCCTCAACACCGGCCACATCCTTGATCGCCTCGTAGAAGAGCCTCCCCACCAGGAATCCTCCGGTTGCGTGCAGGGTGGTCTGCTTGCCGTCGAAGTAGAAGTCGCTCTCCCGGCCGGAAGCCAGGGTAACTTTGCGTTTTTCGTAGGAGAGTTCCGTGATGATCTGCTTCAGTTGCTGACGTTCCGTCATTTTTCATGCTCCTTATCAAAGAGATTCATCTGATTATTGTCACACTTGGTGGAAGGGAAACCGATGGGATAGCCGCCGCTGAAACAGGCCTTGCAGTAGCCGGTGTTGCTGGTCCCCACCGCCTTGAGCAGCCCCGCCTCGGAGAGATATCCCAGGGAATCGGCGGTGATATACTTCCTGATCTCATCGAGGGTGTGGGATGCCGAGATCAGCTCCTTCCGGTTGGGGGTATCGATACCGTAGTAGCAGGGATAACTTGTGGGGGGGGAGGAGATCATCATATGAACTTCCCGGGCCCCCGCGTTCCGGACCATCTTGACGATCTTGCGGGAGGTGGTCCCCCGGACGATGGAGTCGTCGATGACCACCACCCGTTTCCCCACCAGGAGTTCCCGTACCGGATTGAGTTTGATCTTGACCCCGAAATGCCGGATGGACTGCTGGGGTTCGATAAACGTCCGCCCCACGTAATGGTTCCGGATGAGCCCCAGTTCGAAACTGATGCCGGACTCCTCGGCGTACCCCATGGCCGCCGGAACACCGGAATCCGGAACCGGGATGACGATATCCGCGTCAATGCGATGCTCCCGGGCCAGCTGCCTCCCCAGCTCCTTCCGGACGGTATAGACGTTCTTGCCGAAGATGAAGGAGTCGGGACGGGCAAAATAGACGAATTCGAAGATACAGGGGGATGGGGTCGCCTTCTTGAGGGGGAAGTAGGAGTTCATCCCGGTGGCGGTGATCTCCACGATTTCACCCGGCTCGATTTCGCGAATGAAGGTGGCCTCGATGAGATCCAGGGCACAACTCTCCGAAGCGACCACGTAGGCCGACCCCAATCGCCCCAGACAGAGGGGGCGAAAGCCGTGGGGGTCCCGGGCCGCAATCATTCGGGTTTCGGTGAGGAAGAGGAGCGAATAGGCACCGGTCACCTGGCTCAGGGCGTCGGTGAGCCGGTCCAGGAGAGAATTTGCCTTGGACGTGGCCAGCAGGTGGATGATGATCTCCGTGTCCATGGTGGTCTGAAAGATGGAGCCCCACGCCTCCAGTTCGTCCTTGATCCGCTGGGCATTCACCAGGTTGCCGTTATGGGCCACGGCGATGGAGCCGCGGGAATAATTCACCATGATCGGCTGGACATTCTTGAGCACCGATGAACCGGTGGTGGAGTAGCGGACATGACCGATGGCGGAACGACCGGGAAGTTTTTTAAAGATATCCTGATTGCCGAAGACATCGGCTACGAGCCCCATTCCCTTGTGGGCATGGAGCTCATGGCCATCGGACGAGACAATGCCGCACGCTTCCTGCCCTCTGTGTTGCAGGGCATAGAGCCCCAGGTAGGTCAGGTTCGACGCCTCCTGGTGATTGTAGATACCGAAGATGCCGCACTCTTCGTGGGGACGAGACAGATTCATGGTTTCTCCTTGGGAAGAAGTCAACAGAGGTTCATCCTCACATACTCAGCCGCGTTACGGAACAGGATGAGCCCGTCACCCTCTTCCGGCAATGTCTCGCGGGTCCAGCGGGGATGCTGGGTGTAGTGGACAAAAGCCTCGGGATGGGGCATGAGTCCCATGAGTCGGCCGGTGGGGTCGCAGATTCCGGCAATGCCGTCCTGGGAACCGTTGGGGTTGAGGGGGAACTCCATGGTAGGGCTCTCGCAATCCGGGGTCGAGTAAGCAAGCACCGCCAGATGTTCCTGCTGAATCCGTTCCAGGGTGTCGGGAGAATCGCAGAGGAACTTCCCCTCACCATGGCGCACCGGGAGGTAGAGCGCCTGCAGACCTCGGGTGTAGATGGAGGGTGATGCCGGATCGACCTTCAGCCAGCACCAGCGGTCCTGAAAACGACCGCAATCGTTATGGGTCAGGGTAACGCTCTGGGTCAGATAAGCGCCGTCTAGTCCGGGAAGCATCCCCATCTTGGCCATGAGCTGAAAGCCGTTACAGACCCCGAGGATCAACTTGCCGTCACCGATGAAGCGGGTGAACTGTTCCACCAGCTTTTCCCCGGTTCCCGCCACGGCGGCATGTTTCAACCGGTTGGCCTGGGCCTTGGCACTCCCCAGGTCATCGCCGTCCAGGAACCCCCCCGTGAGGTTGAGGAACTGGAAATCATCCAGTCTGATCTCTCCGGAGAGAATCTGGGCGATATGAGCTATGACCACCTCATCGAAACCACCCAGCCGACAGGCATGGGCCGCCTCATTCTCGCAGTTGGTGCCGTTGCCGGTGATTACGATTGCACGTGTTTTTGCCATCTTTCTCTTGCTCCTCACTGGTCCGTACTTATAACTCTCGCAGTGTTGCCTGCCACGCTTCCTTCAACTCCGCCAGCCCGGAGGTAACGACAACAGCGCCGTTCACTCCGGCAATGGTCAGTTCCGCAGCCAACGTCACCACGCCGATGGCGGAGCAGCCGGTATCGGCCATGATCGCCTCAAATTCGTCACTCTTGTCCGGTGAGACCGTGACGAGGAGTCGCGAAGCGGATTCACTGAAGAGAAGGGTCGCATCATTTCTGGCGGCCAGGTCACCTTTCCAGAGGAGCCGCGCCAGGTCGAGGGTCATACCGTACCCCCCGGCAAAGGCGGACTCCGCCGCGGCCACGGCCAGACCGCCATCGGAGAGGTCATGGCACGATGCCACTACTCCGGCCAGAAGCGCCCGGTGGTACGCCTGATAACGGGAGTAGGCGGCGGTTGTATCCACCAGAGGAACCCCGTTCCCCACACCGCCCAGCAGGGCGAAGTATTCCGATCCCCCCAGTTCGGCAGCGGTGGTACCCAGGAGATAGACGATGTCTCCCGGTCGCTTGACATCCATGGTCACCGCTTTCCGGGCGTCCTCGATCTTGCCGATGACCGAAAAGAGGAGCGTGGGGGGGATGGAGATCTTGATCCCCCCGTCATAGAAATCGTTCTTCATGGAGTCCTTGCCCGACACCAGCGGCAAGTTGTAGGCCAGGCAGACGTCGTAGAGCGCTTCATTGGCCCGGACGAGCTGGGCCATTTTGTACGCTCCGTCCGGCGTCTTCTCGGAGAGGACCGGGTCGCACCAGCAGAAGTTGTCCAGACCGGCTACCAGTTCCAGGGAGCCCCCCACTGCCACGTAGTTGCGCAACGCCTCGTCGATGGCGTTGGCGGTCATGTGGTAGGTATCGATATCCGAATAGCGGGGAGAGATGCCGTGGGCCACCACCACCCCCTCAAAGGAGTCCAGGAGCGGACGAACCACCGCCGCATCCGAGGGACCGTCGTTGGTCACGCCGGTAAACGGCTTCACCACCGATCCCCCCTGCACTTCGTGGTCATAACGCCGCACCACCGACTCCTTGGAGCAGACATTCAACGCCCCCAGAAGTGACTTCAGCACGTCAGTGTAATTATCCTTTACCTCAACCTTTACCTCTTCCTGCTTCGGCGGCGTCCACTTGGCCGGGAGTTGCAGAGGGGGGAGCCCTTCGTGCATGAAAGAGACCGGGAGCCATGCCACGGTCCGCTCTTCGTAGAGCATATGGAAGATGCCGGAGTCGGTGAACTCCCCCAGCACCGTGGCTTCCACGCCGAAACTTTTGGCCATGGTCAAAAACTCCCGGATCTGTTCCGGCGGCACAGCCAGAGACATCCGCTCCTGGGCCTCGGAGATAAGGATCTCCCAGGGGTTGAGGCCGGGGTACTTCAGCGGCGCCTTGGCCAGATCCATCCTGCACCCTCCCACCTCGCCGCACATCTCGCCGATGGAGGAGGAGAGCCCTCCGGCGCCGTTGTCGGTGATGAAGCGGTAGAGCCCCTTGTCCCGGGCCCGGATGAGGAAATCGAACATCCGCTTCTGGGTGATGGGATCGCCGATCTGCACCGCCGTTACCGGCGAGTTCTCGTTCAGCTCCTCGGAGGAGAAGGTGGCGCCGTGGATGCCGTCCTTGCCGATCCGTCCCCCGGTCATGACGATGAGATCCCCCGGCAGGATGGATTTATCGTGACTGGGGGCGCCGTTGATCCGGGAGGGCATGATCCCGGCGGTACCGCAGAAGACCAGCGGCTTGCCGCAGAACCGGTCGTCAAAGACCAGGCTCCCGTTCACCGTGGGAATGCCGCTCTTGTTCCCCCCATGCTCCACCCCTTCCACCACCCCTTCGTAGATACGGCGGGGATGGAGAAGCCGGGAGGGGAGCGGTTTGGCGTAGAACGGATCGGCAAAACAGAAGACATCGGTATTGAAAATCAGCCGTGCCCCCATGCCGGTGCCGAAAGGATCACGGTTGACCCCCACGATGCCGGTGAGCGCTCCGCCGTAGGGGTCAAGGGCCGAGGGGGAGTTATGGGTCTCCACCTTGAAGACCAGGGACCAGTCGTCGTTGAACCGGATGACCCCGGCGTTGTCCTTGAAGACCGAGAGGCAGAAATCGCGATCTCCCAGCTTGGCCCTCACATCCTTGGTGGTTTGCTGGATGTACGATTTGAAGAGCGATTTGATCTCCCGGCTGTTCCCCTGTTCGTCCTCGTATTGCACGGTGCCGGAGAAGATCTTGTGCTTGCAGTGCTCCGACCAGGTCTGGGCCAGGCACTCCAGTTCCACATCCGTGGGAGAAGAGCCCAGCCCCACCTTTGCCCGTTCCGCACGGACCTCGTCACTGCGAAAGTGGGCCTGAATGATCAGCATCTCTTCCAGGGTCAGGGCCAGCACCCCTTCCCTGCTGATCCGGATCAGTTCCTCGTCGCTCACCTCAAGATCAATTTCCTGTACGGAGGAGCGGCCATTCGCCCCTGCGTTCTCGGCTACCCTGGGGACCACGGCGGGAAATCCCCCCTGAGCGGCGAATTCCGCAGTGGAAAGAATGGTAAAGCGCTGGATCAGGGTGTTGCAGAGGAGGCCGGTGGCGATCCGTTCCAGGTCCGCGCGGCAAAGCCCCCCATCACCTTCTACGGTTTGACGTTGTCCCGTACCGGCCTCTCCCGCCAGGGGAGAAGGGGTACCGGTGATAAGATACTGGACCGCAGTATAGACCGCTTCACCCTGCTGGAACTGGCGACCGGTGAGGTATTCAATGGCCTCCCGGGCTGTCCGACCCACATTGTCGGTAACGCCGGGGCGAAACCCAACCTCCACGATCCAGTCGAAATCAGCGGCAATGGGGCGGTCGATGCTCCGCTCCTGAATCACCGGATCGCAAAGCGGCCCGGCAGCAGCCTGATCCAACTCCTCCCAGGAGAGGAGTGCGTCCACGGTATAGACATCAATGGTCCGGACCTCCGCCACCGGCAGGTGCAGGAACTGCTCGATCTCACGCTTCACCCGTCGGCCACGGGCATCCCTGACACTCTGCTTCAAGGCTACTTCCACACGATTTGCCATCGTCTCAATCCTTTTCCATGATCACCGTCCGGGTGGGGTACGGAATCTCGACCCCCTGCTCCCGGAAGCGTCTGATGATGAGTGAGTTGACCTGATCGGTCACACTGAAGAGCTTTCCATATTCGGCAACCCAGAAGAAAAGGGTCATGGTAAGGGCGCTCTCGCCGAATGAGGCGAAATACGCCTCGGGCGCCGGATCTTCCAGAACCCCGTCAATCTCCCCGGCACCATCCACCAGGAGCCGTTTCACCTGCTCCACATCGCTTTCGTACCCCACCCCCACCGTAATCCGCCCCCTGACCCGGAAGTCGGGAAAAGCCTGGTTGATCACCATGGTATTGCAGAGGTCGGAGTTGGGGATGACCAGGAGCATGTTATCCAGGGTCCTGATCTTGGTGCTCCTCAGTCCGATATCCGCCACATCACCGATCTGTCCCCCCGCAAGCTGAATCCGGTCTCCGATCCGGAAGGGACGGTCCAGCATGAGGGTGAAACCGGAGATGACGTGGGCCATGGTATCCTTGGCCGCCATGCCGATGGCCAGGGAGCCGATCCCCAGGGCGGTGACAAAGGAGAGGATATCATAACTGAAATGCTTGAGAGTGATCATCAGGGAGGTGACGATCAGAAACAGGGTGCCCAGCTTCTCCACCAGGGGGACCAACTGCCGGTCAACTCCTTCACGCCCCTGCTCCGCCATACGGGCCGCATACCACTCCAGCAGTTCATGAAGGGAGCGGTAACCGATATTGGTGAGGATGCCGACATTGACGATGAAGAGGGTTCCGGCGGCAACCAGATGGGCTTTGGCCGGGAGCGGCAGGGCGCACACCGCCAGGTAGAGCCCGGCGGTGAGCACCAGCAGGGAAACCGGCGGGGTGACCTTCCGGAGTATCCGGTCGTCCAGATCTGTTGTGGTAAACGCGGTGAAACGGAGCCCCCAGGTGGTGAGAAGACGCTTCATCACCAGGGAGAGTCCCCAGAAAAGGGCAATGATGAGGAGCGCCCAAAGCCCCTCCTTGAGCCAGAAGAGGAGGACCCCCTCCCCTTCCTTCACCAGGAACAGCTCAAGATATCTAGGCACCGAAAACCCTGGCAAAGATGCTGTTCACATGCTTCAGGTGATAGGCCAGATCGAAGGATTCACGGATCTTTGCCTCACCCAGCGCTCCAACCACCTCCTGATCCGCCAGCAGCTCCGTCTGGAAATCCTTCCCTTCATCCCAGACCTTCATGGCGTTACGCTGGACCAGACGGTAGGCATCCTCCCGGGAAACCCCGGCCTGGGTCAGATCCAGGAGAATCTTCTGGGAGAAGACCAACCCCTTCATCTGGTTGAGATTCCTCAGCATGTTCTCGGGATATACCACCAGATTCCTGATCAGGCCGTTGAGCCGGCGCAGGGAAAAATCCAGGGCCACCGTGGCGTCCGGGGCGATGTACCGCTCCACGCTGGAGTGAGAGATGTCACGCTCATGCCAGAGCGCCACATTCTCCAGGGCAGGGATGCAGAAAGAACGGATGTAGCGGGCCTGACCGGTGAGATTCTCGGCGAGGATGGGGTTGCGCTTGTGGGGCATGGCCGACGACCCTTTCTGCCCCTTGCTGAAGAATTCCTCCACCTCCAGCACCTCGGTCCGCTGCAGGTGCCGGATCTCCACGGCGATCCGCTCCAGGGAGGAGGCGATAATGGAGAGGGTACAGAAATATTCTGCATGGCGGTCCCGAGGGATGACCTGGGTGGAGACCGGTTCGGGGATCAGCCCCATCTTCTTGCAGACATACTCTTCCACATAGGGATCGATGTTGGCAAAGGTCCCCACCGCACCGGAGATGGCGCCGGTGGCGATATTTTCCCGGGCCGCCGTCAGCCGTTTCCGGTTGCGCTGCATCTCGGCAAACCAGGAGGCCAGCTTGAGGCCGAAGGTCACCGGTTCGGCGTGAATCCCGTGGGAGCGGCCGATGCAGACCGTATCCTTATGTTCCAGGGCCCTGACCTTGAGGGAGTCCAGCAACAGATCCAGGTCGCCCAGGAGTTCATCGGCGGCCTGGGTCAACTGGACGGAGAGGCAGGTGTCCAGCACATCGGAAGAGGTCATCCCCTGATGGATGAAGCGGGCCTCGGGCCCCACAAACTCGGCCACGGAGGTGAGAAAAGCGATGACGTCATGCTTCACCTCCGCCTCGATGAGGTCGATGCGGGCGATGTCGAAGTTCCCCTTCTCCCGGATAACCGGCACGACCTCCTTGGGGATCACCCCCAGTTCAGCCTGGGCCTCGCAGGCCAGCGTCTCGATCTCCAGCCAGATACGGAAACGGTTCTCCGGTTCCCAGATGTTAGCCATTTCCTGACGGGTATAACGTGGAATCATGATCAATCTCCGTTCGAAGTTCTAGGTTCTAGGTTCAAAGTTCTAGGTTCAAAGTGCGAGGTTCAAGGTTCAGAGTTGTAACTTTGAACTTTGAACTTTGAACTTAAAAAAGCGCCGTTGGCTGGTCCTGACGGCCGATGGTCAGACGGGGAGCACAGCAGGTGGCTGCGTCCAGGACAATACGCGCCTCGCGCAGCGCCAGATCAGGGTGATTATTTACCTCGGAGAGGTGGGCAATAAACAGGGACTCCAAGCCATCATGGAGCAGTTCCGCCAGAAGTGTCCGTGACTCGGTGTTGGAAAGGTGTCCATGGCGTGACTTGATTCGCTGCTTCAGGTGCCAGGGATAGTGGCCGTTGATGAGCAGCTCCTCATCATGGTTGAATTCCAGTACCAGGGAACGGCACCGCTTCAGTTTCTCCTGAACCAGGCGGGTGGCCACCCCCAGGTCGGTGGCGCAACCGGCGATCCCCTCGCGGCTCTCCATGAGAAAACCGACGGGGTCAACGGTATCATGGGTTATGGGAAACGGGTCGATGAGAAGGTCGCGAAAGGCAAAGGAGTGACCCGTCTCGAACTCCAGTACCTCGCACTTTGTCAGCAGCGGCGCAATCTGCCGTGCCGTGGGATAACTGACTAACACCGGAATCTTCAGCCGCCGCGCCAGGGTCCCCACACTCCGGATATGATCGGTATGCTCATGGGTGACCAGAATGGCGTTGAGGGTGGTTGCTTCAACCCCCACCAATGCAAGGCGTTCCGTCAGTTCCCGGGCGGAGAGTCCGGCATCAATGAGGAGACGGCTCTCGCCCGACTCCAGATAGACCGAATTCCCCTTGCTGCCGCTGGCCAACAAGCAGAGCCGCACCAGCTCCCCCCTCTCGATTTCACCACGTAGAATCCGCACCGGCATCCTGCCGGTGAAACAACCCTGTACTTATAACAGGAATGTCGATATGGGTTCAAGGATAAAAGGGAGAGAGGGGGCAAGGGGTACTACTTCCCTGTGATCTTCTGTTCCCAGGCCCAGGCGGTCCCGACGATATATTCGAGATCGTCATGTTTGGGCTTCCACCCCAGGGTCGACTGGATGAGGGAACTGTCAGCCACCAGGGCCGGCGGATCACCCTCACGGCGCTCTTCTTCGATGACGGTGAAGTCGACGCCGGTGATTTTTTTGGCGACATCCACCACCTCCCGCACCGAATAACCACGGCCGTAGCCGCAGTTAAAGAGGGCGCTCTCCCCTCCGGCCAGCAGGCTTTCCAGGGCCAGCACATGGGCCGAGGCCAGGTCATCCACGTGGATATAATCCCTGATGCAGGTTCCATCAGGGGTAGCGTAGTCGGTGCCGAAGAGCTGCAGCGCCGGGTAGGTTCCCGAGGCGGTCTTCAGCGCCCGGGTGATGAGATGGGTGGGGTTCTTGTATGCCTGGCCGATCCGGTTGCCGCCGTCGGCGCCGGCCACGTTGAAGTAGCGCAAGGCCACATATCGAAAGAGTGGATTCGCCAGGGCCAGATCACGGAGCAGCAGTTCCGTCATCATCTTGGAGGTGCCGTAGGGATTGATGGGGAGGAGCGGCGACTGCTCATTCACCGGGATCTTCTCCGGGATACCGTAGACGGCGGCCGTGGAGGAGAAGATGAACCGGTTCACCCCGTGGGCCTGCAGCGCCTCCAGCAGGTTCAGGGCGGTGGCGGTGTTGTTCCGATAATACTTCAGCGGCTCCGCCACGCTCTCGGAGACGACGATGGAGGCGGCAAAATGGATGACCGCATCGGGTCGGAACTCCGTGAGAACCCGGTCCAGCGCCCCGCGATCCGCCACATCTCCTTGCACCAGTCGTCCGGAGAGAACGGCCCACTCATTGCCCGTGGAGAGATTGTCGAAAACCAGCACCTCGTATCCCTGTTCCCCCAACGCCTTCACCACATGGCTGCCGATATATCCGGCGCCGCCGGTTACCAGAATCTTCTTCATGCATACTCCTTTTATGTTTGATGATGTGCAAATGTATCCGGCTTTTCTCCAGTTCAAATCCCGTGCTTTTTCATCAGGTCGTAGAGGGTCGGGCGGCTGACCCCCAAGACATCCGCGGCCTTGGCGATATTCCCCCCTTGGGTGCGGATTGCCGAGAGGATCATCTCACGTTCCAGAGCCTCACGGGCATCCTTGAGGGTGCCGAACTCATGAATCTCGGGTGTGGGTGGGGGGGGAGGGGTCTGCGTGGCGAAACCCAGATCATCCGATTCTATTTGGTGTCCGGTGACCATGATCACGGCACGTTTCACCTTGTTTTCCAGTTCCCGGACGTTACCCGGCCAGGAGTAGGAGGCAATGCACTGTTCCGCCTCAGGGCTATACCCCCGCACCTTCTTGTTGCACTCGCTGGAAAACTTGCGCAAAAAGATATTGGCCAGGAGGAGGATATCCTCTCCCCGGTTCCGGAGCGGCGGCAGATCCACGGTGACGACCCCGATCCGGTAGAAGAGATCTTCCCGGAACCGTCCATCCTCCATCGCCTTGGTGATATCGATATTGGTGGCGGCGATGATTCTCACATCCACCGAGATATCTTCCCTCCCCCCTACCCTCTGGAGCTTTTTCTCCTGAAGAAAGCGGAGGAGTTTGACCTGCAGCACCCCGGGAATTTCGCCGATTTCGTCCAGAAAGAGGGTTCCCTTGTGGGCGTATTCCACTTTACCCAGGACCCGCACATGGGCGCCGGTAAAGGAGCCCTTTTCGTGACCGAAGAGTTCCGACTCCAGGAGGGTATCGGGAATGGCGCCGCAGTTGATGGCGATGAACGGAGCATGCTTGCGCAGGCTCATGTCGTGAATGGCCCGGGCCACTAACTCCTTGCCGGTGCCGCTCTCTCCCGAGACCATGACCGAGACTTCGGATTGCGCCACCTTGCGGATGGTGGTGAAAACCTGCTGCATGGAAGGACACTGGCCGATGATGCCGTTATTTTCTCCGGCCCGCTCCATGATGGTGCTCTGAAGTCGGCGATTCTCGGCCTCTATGGTCTGCAGGTGGAAGGCCCTGCTGATGATGACCTTCAGTTCGTCCAGGTCCACCGGTTTCGTGTAATGATCATAGGCCCCCATCTGCACCGCCTTGAGGGCATTTTCCCGGCCGTCGTTACCGGTTATGACGATGATCTTGGTTGCCGGTGCGATCTGCAGCATCTCGCCCAGACAGCGAAACCCCTCTTCGGTCCCCTCTTCATCGGGAGGTAGACCCAGGTCCAGCGTCACCACCAGCGGCTGATGCCTCCGGAAGAGAGTCAGGGCCTCGGTACCGTCCGCGGCCAGGAGCACCGTATATTCCCTCCCAAGACCCCACTTGAGCTGTTTCCGGATGTCTTCAATATCATCGACAATCAGTATTTTGTTCAGGCTTTCACCCTTCTCCATCATCTCTCTCCTGGCGCTGCTGACGGTGAACGTCTGTTAGTGAAGCGGCAGCCAGACGGTGAAGGCTGTTCCCTTACCCCGACTGCTGGTCACCTCAATCCGTCCGTGATGGCTTTCCACTATCTGCTTGCATTGGTAGAGCCCGATGCCGAGACCGTTTTTCTTAGTCGTCTGAAAGGGGGTAAATAATTTGGTACGGAGGAACTCCTCGGCCATGCCGCATCCTCCGTCTATGACCTTGACGTAGGGGAGCTCCTTCAACCCTACCTCCACCGAAACCGGCCCCAGCCCGTCCGTTGCCTCCACGGCGTTGAGGATCAGATTGAGGAATACTTTTTGCAACTCCTGACTATCCACGACGGCACTCACCGCCTGACCGAAGATCGTGACCTCGCACCGCTTCACCAACGCCACCGTCTCTTTGGTCAACTGCAGGAGATCGGTCTTTTTCCGGGGAAGCCCCTTCTTGTCGGGGATGGTGTTCAGGCGGTAAATGAGCGCATTCATCTTGCTGACGGTGTTCCCCAGGGTCTCCAGCATATCCTGTTGAAACTCGGCGTCGGAGATATAGGTGCGGGCGTTATCCAGGGTCAGACTGATGGTGTAGACCAGGTTTTTGAGATCGTGAATGATGAAGGTCGCGATCCTCCCCAGAGCCTCCATCTCCTTGGCCAGGGCCAGTTCATCGGTGAGGCGCATGTTCAGCAGTGCTGACGATGCCTGCTGCGCCAGGGTCTGCATCAGGTCGTAATCTTCATGATTATACTGTTCGTCGGAATTAATCTGTTTTCCCAGCATGATGAATCCGTCCAGCTGGTTGTTGCTCACCAGAGGGATCAGGAAACAGAGTCCC
Organism: uncultured Geobacter sp.; assembly: GCA_903902855.1. Lineage (GTDB taxonomy): Bacteria > Desulfobacterota > Desulfuromonadia > Geobacterales > CAIOGM01 > CAIOGM01. Next base: position 54,575 of record CAIUWK010000087.1, read on the forward strand.
AGGGATCGGAGTAACCCCTCCTGATCAACCTCCTCCCTTTTGTCCCGGTCACTCAGGTTCATCACCTTTCGTTCTTCCAGCAGTTTCGTGACCAGGGGAGTGTCGGCGGTGAAGGATGCCGTAACCACGTCCAGTTCCATGGAGGCGGCGGGGAAGTAGCTCTTTCGCTCCGCGTCGCAGAGGAAGAGGGCGGCGCTCCCCATGCCGAAGTTGTCACAGTAGACGGAGAGGATGGCCATGAGCACCTCCTGGTTGCTGTGCGCCGAGGAGATCCGTTCGGTAAATTCCAGCCACTGACTCCGGTAATCGTGCTTGTTTTTGTAGAAATTTCGGGTAAGGAAGAGCACCAGCTTCCGTTTGGCCTTTTCGGAAAGGATGAAGAGAAAGAGCCCGATGGCCGCCAGAAAAGAGACCATGACCAGGGTCGATCGTTGGAACGATGGGCCGAAATACTGCAACCCTTCACCCATGAGCCCGATAAAAATCAGATAGATGCCGATGGCCAGCAGCACAAAGGAGCGGTAGGCCATCTGCCGGGAGAGCACCACCCTGACACTGGTGCCGCCGCGCATCTGGGAAGAGGCTATGAGCACCACCGCCACGATGATGGCCAGAGACCTCACCGGCACCAGATGCATATCCAGGGTTCGATAGAGCAGTCCCTGGCTGTAGTAGAAGATCAGGATCGCCAGGAGTCCGCCGGTTCCCACCACCTCCAGCCTGATCTTCCAGCGGGAGACCGAAGAAGCCCCGGTGAGGGTCGCTTCAAGATTGATCAGGGCGACGACCAGGGTCACCATGATCCCCAGGTAGAAATAAAAGCCGGTTGACGTGAGAAAGAGCATCTGTTCGGCGTTGAAATCGGGAGAATAAAAAAAGTGATGTACCGGCAGGAACAGGGCGAAGCCGATGAGAGACAATGTCAGGGGAAAGAAAATCTTCTGGAGCAGCGGGACCGAGGAAAGCTTCCTCCCCCGGGAGAAGAGCAGGCTGTAAAAAAGCCAGACCGGTGCCAGGCCGGACTCGGCAATGATGGCAATCTGTTTCCAGAAATAAAGTCGCTCCGGGAAATAGCAGGCGCAGAAGTCAGCCGCCTCCACGCTGGCGGTGACCAGCATCGCCACAAAGAGGACGAAGGAGGAAAGAGAGCGATCCTTGCGAAAGAGCGCCCCCAGGGGCCAGGCCAGGGCCAGCGTAATTGCCGCTATGGTGAGAAACATTACAAGCATGTAGGGACTGTCCGGGTTTATCTACTGGGTGGGTCTGATCATCCGGGGGCACGCAAGCCGGTAACCGCCGGCAACGGCCATGGGGGTAACATCGGAGCATGAGGTTATCACAGCATCATGAGGCTGACAACAGCTTTCACCCGCGGCGACGGCGACCATGGGGAGATTTGCCTTTTTTGCCCCCCGTGGTGCCGCCACGGTGCGCCTGAACTGCGGCGAGGATACGTTTTCGGTTCTCCCCTGTTCCCACCGGATGAGCATGGAAGGGGGCGCCGGCTGAGCCTGCCGGGACGAATTCGATACGACGCCGTTCCAGATCCACGCGGCTCACCTGGACCCGGAGCGGGTCGCCGATGCGGAACCGCAGGCCGCTGCGGCTCCCCACCAGGAGATGTTCCTTTTCCCGGTACTGGTAGTAGTCATCCCTTAACAGCGCCACGGGAATCATCCCCTCCACAAAAAACTCCACCAGTTCCACAAAGAGACCGAAGGTGGTCACGCCGGTAATGATACCGTCGTACTCCTTCCCCAGCCGTGACAGCATGAACTGAGCCTTCCTCAGGTTGACGATCTCCCGCTCCGCCTCCATGGCCACCCGTTCCCGCCTGCTGGTGTGAGCGGCTGTTTCGGGCAACTCCTTTTCCCACTGCTGACGTTGATCATCGGAGAGCCCTCCGGTCAGCAGGGTACGGAGAATCCGGTGCACCACCAGGTCGGGGTAGCGCCGGATGGGTGAGGTGAAATGAGTGTAGCAGGGAGAGGCCAGCCCGAAGTGCCCCAGCAGCTCGGAGCTGTAGCGAGCCTGCTTCATGCAGCGGAGGAGCACCTCATTGATCATCCGCTCCTCCGGTTTTCCCGATGCCTCATCCAGGAGTCGCTGAAGGTCGGCGGGAGAGAGAGAGCCATCTTCCCCAGCCGGGAGGCGGTAGCCGAAGTTGTAGACGAACTCCCGGAACTCACCGATTTTTCCCGGGTCGGGTGGTTCATGAATCCGGTAGAGAGAAGGAGATTTCCGGGCAGTGATGGTCGTGGCCACCGCCTCATTGGCCGCCAGCATGAACTCCTCGATGATCCGGTGAGAGAGGAGCCGCTTGGAACGGACGATATCCCGGATCTCTCCCTGAAGATTCATGATGATCTCCGGTTCCGGAAGATCGAAGTCGATGCTCCCCCGGCGCCGTCGCAGGGCTGTCAACCGTAAGGCCAGCTCCTTCATGAGCATCAGGTCCGGCAGCAGGAGATGATGGGCCGCAATCGCCTCACTTTCCCCGGTCACGACGATCTGTTCCACCAGGGTATAGGTGAGTCGGGCGTCGCTCCGTATGACTGAGGGGTAGAAGCGGGCATCCCGGAGTTCTCCCTCCCGGTCAAAGAGGAGTTCCGCAGTCATGGTCAGCCGCTCCTGGCCGGGGAGAAGGGAACAGATGCCGTTGGAGAGCTCTTCGGGGAGCATGGGGAGGCAGCGATCGGGAAAATAGACCGAGGTTCCCCGGAGATAGGCCTCCCGATCCAGGGGGGAACCGGGTCGGACATAGTGGGAGACGTCGGCAATGGAGACCCGGAGCCGGATCAGTCCGTCCCCTTCCCGAGTCACCCCCACGGCATCGTCGAAATCCCGGGCCGTCTCGCCGTCGATGGTCACCGTGGTGAAGTCGCGCAGGTCGGTGCGCCCCTGCAGGTCGGCCTGGGTGACCCCCCTGGTGACGCCGGCCGCCTCTGCCAGGACATCGGATGGAAAAGTATCGGGGAGAGCATGCTTCCGGATGATGGCCAGGGCCTCCACCTGGGGATCATCGGGGCGACCCAGCACCTCGGTGATCCTTCCCTTTGCGCCGTGACCCTCCGTGGGATAGGTGGTGATGGCTGCGACCACCAGGTCGCCGTTGCGGAGCGTGGCCAGGGGAGCGGCAGGAATATGGATATCTCCGGCGGGACGCTCCGGGGTGGCGACCACTATTCCTCCCCGGGGGAGCTCATGGTAGATCCCCACGACGGTTTTCATCCCCCGCTCCAGGGTCCGGATGATCCTCCCTTCCCGCTTGCCGTCATGACGGGGGGGGAGCGCAGCCACCTCCACCCGATCCCCCTGCATGCTTTCCTGCAGGTAGCGGGACGGAATGTAAAGGTCACCCCCCCCCTCATCGGGAGAGAAGAAGCCGTAGCCGTCACGATGGAGGGAGATCCTTCCCGAAAGAGCGGCCATACGCGCCACGGGGGTATACCGGTTCCCCTTCAGCTTCACCAGGTCGCCCCGTTCCACCAATTCATCAACCAGGGCCGAGAGACGCGCACGTTGCGCCTTGGCCACGCCGAAGGCACCCATGATCTCCCGGAACGGGAGGGGCTCTTGTGCCGCGGTGACGACATCGAGAATTTTCTTAAGAGGTATCTTCATTGAAGCCACTATGACGGGTTGAGGCTGCCGTTGTCAAACAGAAAAGGGGGAGAACCTATTCCCGTCCCACGCACTTTTCACCGATGACCGCCCGGCTCTCCGACTCTTCTTCCTTCGTAGATTCCTCTTTCATTTTTGGGAAGCGCCGGGTATTATTATGAGTTGAATTTTCAGCGCGCGTGGCATGACCGCGGCTCTCTCCTCATACCCTCTCCCGGAGTTTCACCCTATGCGTCCCCGTATTTCCGCTTCAGTCATCCTCCTGCTCCTTGTGTCGCTTCCCGCTTCGGGGCTCCTCCTCTCGCCGCTCCCCGATGAACTTCTGACCAGGGCTAGCCAACGGTTGAAGGCCCGGGATTATCAGGGTGCCCATGACCTGGCGCTCAAATCCCAGGAAGGAGGGGTCAGGGATTTCGTCACCGGCTACAGCGCATATCGGAGCGGTTCGTACCAGGAGGCCGCCGTTCTGCTGGAAAAAGGGGTAACTACCTATCCGCTCCTGGGGGAGTATGCCCTCTACTATCGCGCCGACTCCCTCTACCGGACAGAGCGCTACGATGATGCCCTGGCCGCAATCAGCAGGCTCCTGAAAGAGTACCCCGACAGCGTCCTGAAGCGACAGATTGCCCTGTTGAACGCCGACATCCTCTTCGCCCGAAGAGAGTGGCATGGGGCCCTGGCCGCTTATCTGACCTTCGTGGAGAAGTACGTCTCCGGCAACGACGCCGTCACCGCCCTTTCAAGGGCCGCGGCCTGCAAGGATAACCTGGGGGAGAAGGAGGCGGCAGCCGGTTTCTACCGCTCCCTCTGGCTGAATTACCCCACATCCCTCCTGGCCACCGCCGCCGGCGAACAGTTGGGGCGCCTCACTGCCTCGGGGGCGCGGGTTCTCCCCTATAGCCGGGAAGAGCTGTTTCATCGCGCCTCAACCCTCTCCGACCTCAGGCAGTACGATACGGCACTCACCGCCCTGAACGGACTCCCTGCCGGAGCCATGCATGAGGAATTCACTTCTCGGATCATCCTGAAAAAGGGGCAGACCCTCTTCAAGCTTCGTCGCTACCAGGATGCTGCAGAGCTCATGAACCGGCTGTGGAAGGAGGGCTCTCCCCTGCTCCGTGAGGACGCCCTCTACTGGCGCTCCCGTTCCCTGGACAAGACCGGCAAGGATGATGAGGCGGCAGGGCTCTTTCTGACCATCGCCGACGGCTCTCCCCGGTCGCCGCTGGCCGACGACGCTCTCATGCAGGCGGCTCTCATCCGGAAGAACCAGGGGAATACGTCCCAGGCGCTGGCCCTGCTGGAGCGGATGCTGACCACGTATCCCCACTCCGACCTGAGGCAGCGCGCCCTCTGGGAGAGTGGCTGGTGCCGCTACCTGGCAAAGGGGTATCCTCTTGCCGCCGAACGGTTCCGCTCTCTGGCGGAATCTCCGGAGATGCGGGAAAAGGCGCTCTACTGGCTGGGACGAAGCTATGAGGCCAACGGTAACCGGGAGAACGCGGCAACGGTTTTTGCCATGCTCTTCCGGGAATATCCCGCAGGATTTTACACCGTCAGGTACCTCAAAGGGAGCGAAGCCGGTGACCGATTGACCAGTTCCGTGGATTTTACCAGGGGAATCCCTGTTCCCGCAGGGTATGACCGGATCAAGGCGCTCATCACCCTGGGGCTGGTTGACGAGGCCCGAACGGAGCTGGCGGTGGAACGCAAAAAACAGGGGAAACAGAAATCCGCCCTGGGGCTGGCCCGGCTCTATCTGGAGCTGGGTGACTACAAGAGCCCCATGGGACTCGTCAGATATGACAGCCTCACCACGGTTACCGCAGAAAACCTCCGGCTCTGGAACATCTCCTTTCCCCTCCCCTATCGGGAGCCGGTGGCGGAGCAGGTTCGGCGCACCGGTCTCCCCGAAAGTCTGGTCTATGCCGTCATCCGTACGGAAAGCAGCTTCTCTCCCACCATCCTCTCCCCTGCCGGGGCCGTGGGTCTCATGCAGCTCATGCCGGCAACGGCTAGAGAGGTGTCGGGTAAGGGGTGGAGCTTCAACGTCGCCGATCTGACCCGACCGGAGTTCAATATCTCCTGCGGGACTCGGCATCTGAAGGATCTCTTGAAGCAGCACGACAACAGCCTGGTCCTTGCCGTCGCCGCCTACAACGCCGGTTCCGCTCCCGTCAACCGGTGGCGAAAGAAATTCGGCGCCCTGCGGGAGGATGAATTTATCGAGAACATCCCCTACGGTGAGACCCGGGAGTACGTCAAAAAGGTCCTGGCAGGGGCGGAACTGTATCACCGGCTCTACAACCTGCTCCCCCCCGTTTTCGCCAATGTCTCAACCTCCCGCATCCTGTCCCGGCTCTGAGCGTGGTTTCGGTGAGGAAGACGCTTGCGGCATTTTTCTTGAATTTTCCTGGGATTTCTCTTATAGTTCCGTTTTTCTCGCGCCTTAGGATTGCCGAGGCGTCCTGATGCTTTTCGAACCTCTAAAGGGCGCCGGCCATGTTTATAACGTTTGAAGGAATAGAGGGGTGCGGCAAGAGCACCCAGGTGAGGCTGCTGGCCGAGGAACTCCGACGGCAAGGGTATGAGGTGACCACGACCCGCGAGCCGGGGGGGTGCCCTATTGCCGACAAGATTCGCGCCATTCTCCTGGATGCGACCAATACCGCCATGACCCCGCTGACGGAGCTCCTCCTCTATGCCGCAGCCCGGAGCCAGCACCTTCACGATACGGTGCGACCGGCCCTGGCAGCGGGAAAGATCGTCCTCTGTGACCGGTTTACCGACGCCACCGTCGCCTATCAGGGATGCGGCCGGGAGCTGGACCGGACTCTTATCGAACAGTTGAACGGAGTCGCCACCGGCGGAGTGACTCCCGATCTGACCATCCTCATGGACTGTCCGGTGGAGATCGGTCTGGGGCGGGCGCTGGCTCGGATCAGCGGGACCCAGGGGGCACGGGAGGAGCGATTCGAGTTGGAGTCGCTGCAGTTCCATGAGGCGGTGCGCAACGGCTATCTTGCCCTGGCAGCCGGGGAACCAAAACGGTTCGCCGTGGTGAATGCCCACCGTTCCATCCCCCTGATCACCGGGGAGCTGACCACCCTGGTGACGGCGCGGCTGACGGGAGCTGACCGTGTCCTTTGACGCCATCCGCGGCCAGGAGCACGCCGTCGGCATTCTGAGGCGGTCGCTGGCAGCCGACCGGGTCGCCCATGCCTACCTCTTTGAAGGGATCGACGGTTGCGGCAAGATGCTGGCAGCACTCTCCCTGGTGGAGGCTCTCTTCTGCGGCTCAAGCAACCCCTGCGGCAGCTGCCCCGCCTGTCGGAAGATGGTGGGGCGCCACCACCCGGACCTCCATCTCCTTGAACCGGAAAAGGGAGTCATCAAGATCGACCGGATCAGGGATATCCAGAAAGAGCTCTCCCTGCGCCCCGTGGAGGCCCCGAAAAAAGTCTGCATCGTCAGCCAGGCGGAGCGGATGAACCAGGCGGCGGCCAATGCCTTTCTGAAGACCCTGGAGGAGCCTCCGGGGAGCGCGCTGATTATTCTCCTCAGCGACACCCCCACGGCGCTTCTTGCGACGATTCTCTCCCGTTGCCAGCGGCTCCGGTTCAACCCCCTCCCCCTGGAAATCGTGACAGGGCTTCTCTTGGCCCAGGGGGTACCGGCGGATCAGGCTCAGAGCGCCGCTTCCTTGGCAGGAGGAAGCGTGGCAAAGGGGATGGCAATTCTTCAGGAGGGATTTCTTGCCCGGCGCAGAGAGATCGTGGAGCAGGTCATCGGCCTGACCCCCCGCGATTTCGCGCTCCTGACCACCACGGCGGAACGTCTGGGGCATGAACGGGAACAGGCCCAGGAGGTGGTGGAGGTGCTGACCCTCTTTTTTCGGGATGTCATGCTCAGCCGCCACGGCTCAAACCCCACGGTAAACGCCGATCTGCTGGAGGTCGTGGAGCGGACGGCATCATCCCTCTCCAGCGGGGGAATCTTGGAGCGGTTGGAGGCGGTACTCTCCGCCGGTCAGTCGCTGCTCAGAAATGTCAATCCACGGCTGACCCTGGAGGCGCTGTTCATGGCTCTGGCGGTGGGGAACTAGTTCAAACGTCGGCGTCACGGAACGCCTGGAGGTATATGTGTCACGTGTGGTAAGCATTCAATTCGGCTATGCCGGAAAACTCTATGACTTCACCTGCGGCGGGATGGAACTCCACCCCGGCGATCAGGTCGTGGTGGAAACCGATAAGGGAAAAGGGATCGGCGCCGTGGTGCGCGAACCGCGTGAAGTTCCCACCGGAGAGCTTCCCGAAGGGATGAAGCAGATCCTCCGGGGGGCAACGGAGGAAGATCTGCAGTCGGCGGCCCGCAACAAGGTGCGGGAAAAAGACGCCCGGGCCTACTGCCTGAAAAAGATCATCGAGCGCAACCTGGAGATGAAGCTCATCCGGGTGGAATATCTCTTTGACGGGAGCAAAGCCATCTTCTTTTTCACCGCCGATGGCCGCATCGACTTCCGCGACTTGGTAAAAGACCTGGCGTATGCCTTCCACACCCGCATCGAGATGCGCCAGGTGGGGGTCCGAGACGAGGCCAAGATGGTGGGAGGGATCGGCATCTGCGGTCGCGAACTCTGCTGCTCCTCCTTCCTGCGGGAATTCGAGCCGGTCTCGGTGAAGATGGCCAAGGAGCAGAACCTGGCGCTGAACCCCACCAAGATCTCCGGCCAGTGCGGTCGGCTCCTCTGCTGTCTGGGGTACGAATACGAGACCTACAGCATCCTCAAGAAGAGTCTCCCCAAATGCGGCCGTTATATCCAGTGCGGCGATGTTTGCGGCGAGGTGGTGAAGCAGAATGTCATCACGGGAACCGTCACCGTGCGCACCGAGGAACATCGTGAGGTTGTCATCAAGAGCCAGGAGATTCTCCCTGAGCATATCATTGAGAAACCGAAGAAACCGGCTCCCAAGGAACCGGTCGAGCCCCCCTCCTCCGGCCGGCCGTCCCGTGACAATCGACCCCAGCAAAAGCCTCCCCAGCGCCGCAACGAGCGGAAAGGGGGGAGCGGACGAGGCCCCAAGGAGAAGTCATGAGCAGACCGTTCTACGTCACTACCCCCATCTATTATGTCAATGACGTTCCCCACATCGGTCACGCCTACACCACCGTTGCCTCCGATGTCCTGGCCCGTTACCGCCGACTGAAGGGAGATCAGGTCTTCTTCCTCACCGGCACCGACGAGCATGGCCAGAAGGTGGAAAAGGTGGCCACCGCCGCCGGAGAGACCCCCCTGGAACTGGCGGACCGGGTGGTCACCCGTTACCAGGCCCTCTGGGAAAAACTGGACATCTCCTACACCGACTTTATTCGCACTACCCAGGAACGGCATAAACAGGGAGTTTCCCATCTCTTCGAGAAGGTGCTGGCCCAGGGAGACATCTACCTGGGAGAGTATGAGGATTGGTACTGCACCCCCTGCGAAACCTTCTGGACCGAGACCCAGCTCATCGACTACAAGTGCCCTGACTGCAACCGCCCCACGGAAAAGCTGAAGGAGGAGTCCTATTTCTTCCGGATGAGCAAGTATCAGGAGCAGCTTCTGGCGCATATCGAGGCCAACCCTGATTTTATCCAGCCCAAGTCCCGCCGCAACGAGATCGTCTCCTTTGTCAAGGAGGGGTTGCGTGATCTCTCCGTCTCCCGCACCTCCTTCACCTGGGGGATACCGGTACCGGGCAATCCCCGGCATGTCATCTATGTCTGGTTCGATGCCCTGGCCAACTACATCACGGGGTTGGGCTATCCCGACGAGAGTGGAGCTTTCGGCACCTTCTGGCCGGCGGACGTCCACCTCATCGGCAAGGACATCCTCCGGTTCCATGCCGTCTACTGGCCCACCTTTCTCATGGCAGCCGGCATGCCGCTCCCCAGGAAGGTCTTCGCCCATGGGTGGTGGACCGTGGAAGGGCAGAAGATGAGTAAGAGTCTCCAGAACGTGGTGGAGCCCAACATGCTCATCGACAAGTACGGCGTGGATGCGGTCCGCTACTTCCTCCTGCGTGAAGTCCCCTTCGGACTGGACGGCGATTTCTCCCACACGGCCCTGGTGCACCGGATCAATTCGGACCTGGCCAATGACCTGGGGAACCTCCTCTCCCGCTCCACGGCCATGCTTTCGAAATACTTCGGCGGCGTGATTCAGGAACCGGGAACCTTGACGGACAAGGATACCGTCTACAAAGGGGCAACGGAAGAGATGGTACGTCAGGTGGATCGTCACCTGGGGGATCTGGCCTTCAGCAAGGCGCTGCAGGCCATCTGGGAAGTTATCTCCGCCGGCAACAAATACATCGACGACATGGCCCCCTGGACCCTGGCCAAGGACCCGGCCCAGAAGGAGCGTCTGGGGACCATCATGTACTGTCTCCTGGAGTCCCAGCGAATCGTCCACTCCCTCCTGGCGGCCTTCATGCCTTCCACCTCGGAAAAAGCGCTCTCCTGTCTCGGCGGCCCCAAGAGCACCGGAGAAGAGAACTTTGTCTGGGGGGTACTGACGGCCGGAACCACGGTGCGCAAGGCGGAACCGCTCTTCCCCCGCATCGAGGAGAAGGAGGAAAACTGAAAGCCATGATGACCAGCTGTCCCATCTGCAAAAAGAAAGTTGAGTGGGAGGGGAACCTCACCCGTCCCTTCTGCTCCGAACGGTGCCGTATCCGCGATCTGGGGGCCTGGGTGGCCGAAGAGTACCGCGTCCCGGCTGAAGAGTTCCATCTGGAAGAGGCCACCCCCGATGAGGAACAGCCGTAAACAAGAAACGAATTAAGCTCGGAGAAAACCAAAGGCTTTAATTTAACAGGGATACACAGGATGGACAGGATAAAATCTTCGGATAAACAACAGGAATGTTTTCATCCTGCATATCCTGTACATCCCTGTTAAAAGTCTTATTTCTTTTCACCATTCACCTTTCACCATTCACGGAGTAACCATGTCCGCTATCCGTCTCCGCTTTGCCCCAAGCCCCACGGGGTACCTCCATGTGGGGGGCGCCCGTACCGCCCTCTTCAACTGGCTCCTGGCCCGCAAGCTGGGGGGAACCTTTATTCTCCGGATTGAGGACACCGATGTGGCCCGCTCCACGGAAGAGTCGGTGAACGCGATCCTGGAGGGGATGAAGTGGCTGGGACTGGATTGGGACGAAGGTCCCTTCTTCCAGTCAGATCTCTTCCCGGTCTACCGGGAGTATGTCCAGAAATTGCTGGAGCAGGGCAAGGCGTACCGCTGCTACTGCAGCGCTGAGGAGCTGGAGGCGAAGCGGGAACGAGCCCTGGCCGAGGGGCGCAAGCCCAAGTACGACGGAACCTGCCGCGGAATCACCCATGAAATCCCCGGCAAACCCTTTGTAATCCGCTTTCGGGCGCCTCAAGATGGGGTCACCTCCTTCGACGACCTGGTGAAGGGTCCCATCTCCTTTAATAACGAGGAGCTGGATGACCTGATCATCCAGAGAACCGACGGCACCCCCATCTACAATTTCACCGTGGTCATCGACGACGCCACCATGAAGATCTCCACCGTCATCCGGGGGGATGACCACATCAGCAACACCCCCCGTCAGATCCTCCTCTACGAGGCCTTGGGATTCCCGGTCCCCCGCTTTGCCCATGTCCCCATGATCCTGGGGAGCGACAAGGCCCGGCTCTCCAAGCGTCACGGCGCCACCAGCGTCATGGCCTACCGGGACATGGGGTATCTCCCCGAGGCGATGGTCAACTATCTGGTCCGGTTGGGGTGGAGTCACGGCGATGACGAGCTCTTTAGCCGCGAAGAACTCATCGAGAAATTCACCGTGGAGGCCATCGGTAAATCCGCCGGGGTCTTCAATCCGGACAAGCTTCTCTGGCTCAACGCCCACTACATCAAGAGCGGCGATCCGACCCGGCTGGCCGAGCTGCTTCTCCCCTTTCTCCTGGAACGTGGGGTTGACCCGGCTGCCGGCGGGCCGGAATTGGCCACTGCCATCGTCACCCTTCAGGAGCGGGCCCGGACCATGCTGGAATTGGCAGACGGCGCCCTCTTCTACTACCGAAGTGAGGTGTGCTACGACGAGGCGGCTGCGGTCAAGCAGTTAACCCCGACGCAACTCCCCCACCTTACGGCCTTTGCCCGGCAGCTTGCCTCATGGGACGATATGACCTCGGCTGGAGTCGAGGCGCTTTTCAAGGAGTTCTGTGCCGCCCAGGGGATCAAAATGGGGATGATTGGTCCCTCGGTTCGGGTGGCTCTCTGCGGGGTTACCACCTCACCTGCCATCTACGACGTCGTTGCCGTGCTGGGCCGGGAAGAGACCATGGGGCGTCTGGAGCGTGCCATCTCCTTCATCACGGACCGCCCTGAATAACGTATACCGATTAAAACGGTAGAATCTGGAATCTCCTCTCTTTGCCCGTGAAACAGGCAACGTTCTTGCAGTAAAGAGCTGCAGGAGTAGTCACACGGGCAAGGAGTTCTTTCATGACTTCGGCGGAACAGTCATCGGTAAAAATACTCTTTGTTGATAATGATAAGGAGCTGCTTCTGACTCTGGCGAAGCTGCTTGACGGTGAGAGCTTTGAGCTGATTACGGCGGCGTCGGGGGAGGAAGGTCTGGAAATAATAAGTAATACCGAAGGGATAGGGGTTGTTGTCTCGGAGCGGATCATGCCCTCCATGAACGGCATCGAATTTCTGAGCAGGGCGTGGGAGCTCTCCCCTGATTCCCTCCGGATCATGCTGACCTGCCATGACGCCCCCGGAGTAGAACAAGAGGTGCTCTTCAGGGCAGGGGCGTTTCGTCTCATTGCCAAACCGTGGAGGAACGAAGAGCTCATCAAGGCCCTGCGAGATACGGTTTCCACCTACATGCTGATTCGGGAAAACCGCCATCTCACCACTCTCCTCTCTTCCGGAACCGGTGATAAAGCGGAGCGACCCCGGCAAAAGACGTTCTTTGCGACCCCCTGACCCACTCTCCCCCCTCCTCCCCGATTTTCAACCCGGAGCCTTGAACCTGGAACCTTGCCCCTCGAACCCGGTTTTTATACATCCTCGTACGCCACTACTTCCCCCGTATAGGTCGTGATCAGAAGTCCCCTCCCCTCCCGCTGCACCGTCTCCGGCAGAATCGGCATCTTCCCTTTCCCTCCGGGGAGATCGATGACGTAGTAGGGGATCGCCAGACCCGAGGTATGGCCGCGCAGCGCCGCCATGATCCGGACGCCGCTCTCCACAGAGGTCCGAAAGTGGCCGGTCCCCCGGACCAGGTCCATCTGGTGCAGGTAGTAGGGGCGAACCCGGATGGCCAGGAGCCGCTGCATGAGAAGCGTCATGGTTGCCGGGTCATCGTTCACCCCCTTGAGGAGCACACTCTGATTCCCCAGGGGGATACCGGCGTCGGCCAGTTTGCCGCAGGCAGCGGCCGCCTGGGGGGTGATCTCCAGGGGGTGATTAAAATGGGTATTGAGGTAGAGGGGGTGATATCTCTTCAGGAGATCGCAGAGTTCAAGGGTAATCCGTTCCGGCAGGACCACGGGAATCCGGCTTCCGATCCGGATAATCTCCACGTGGGGGATGGCGCGCAACCGGGATAGGATCTCTTCCAATTCGGCATCGGGGAGCATGAGGGGGTCCCCTCCCGAGAGGATGACGTCGCGGATCTCAGGGTGAGAAGCAATATAATCCAAGGCCGCCTCACGGGAAACCCGGGGTTCCGGGAGCGGTTGACCCAGCCGCCGCTTGCGCATGCAGAAGCGGCAGAAGACGGCGCATTCATTGGAAACCAGCCAGACCACCCGATCAGGGTAGCGATGGATGAGTCCCGGAACCGGGGAGAGCCGCTCCTCATCCAGGGGGTCAGGGAGTTGGTCGTCGTCCAGTTCCCTTGGGTCGGGTACGCACTGCTGCCAGATGGGATCGCCCGGCTCTTGAATAAGAGAGAGGTAGTGTGGAGAAATCCGCACCGGATA
>CAIUWK010000088.1 GCA_903902855.1 uncultured Geobacter sp.
AGCAGCAGGATGTTGGTGGTGCCGAGCCACTGGTGGGACCGGTAGCGCCCCTTGATCTCCAGCTTGTCGCTGGGGATGAGCGGTACCCCGCGCCAGGTGATGATGGGGGTTCCGAAGAGATTGACCGTGGGGGGAGGCGTACCACGCCAAGTACATTCCCGGGCAAAGGCGGCGATGGCCTTGGGATGGGCCAGGAAGAAGGCCGGTTTCTTCCAGACCAGGGCCAGCAGTTCATCCAGATCGTCGGGGGTCGGGGCACCATAGCGGGTGCTGATTCGCATGGCGGGGTTGGCTGAGTGCAACAGCCCGAACTTCCGGCTGTTGATCAGCTCCCATTCCTGACGCTCCTTGATCCCCTCGACGGTGAGCCGCATCTGCTCGGCAAGCTGGTCATAGGGGCCATTAAACAGATCGGAGACCCGGGTATGGACCCGGACCACCGTCTGGATGGCCGAGAGGGAGTATTCGCGGGGGGTGGCGGAGTAGTCGACAAAGGTTTCGGGGATCTCCACGTTCTCGGCAAAACCGGAAACCAGGTCGATGTTCTTTTCGCCGTACTTGTTCACCGTGGAGAGGAGTTCCAGGTGTTCGGCAATGACCTTGTGAAACTCGGTTTTCAGGCCGGGTTTCTTGGCCAAGGCCTCGTCAAGCCTTTTGCGGGAGAGGGTCAGGAAGATGCAGGGGGTGATGGTCCGGACCGTCACGTCGGACGGAGCTTCGGAGACGAGATCGGACTCTCCGAAAAATTCACCTTCGGTGAGGAGGGCAATCCGCAAATCGCTGCCGTGAGCCCCTTTGCTGAGGACCTCCACCTGACCCTGGGCGATGATAAAGAACTTGTTCCGGTCTTTGCCTTCCACCACCAGGTCGTTGCCGAGAGTGACCTCTTCGGTCCGGAAACTGCCGGAGATCCGGGTGACGATATCGTCGGTCAGCCGGGAGAAGAGCGGCACGCTCCGGAGTGCTTCCGGTTGGAAGGTCGCGCTGCCGCCGGTGAAGTCAACTTCGATCCGTTCGGCCCGGGCTAGCTCCACCTTGGTGCGGTTGACCCGGTACGTTCCGCCGGTGACCTGCACCCAGGGCAGCTGGCTCAGGAGCCAGCGCGGGGTGATCGACATCATCTTGGGGTTGGTTTTGGTGGTGGTCGCCAGATTCCTGGCGACCGCCGTGGTCACGCTTCGCTGCAGTATGCTGTCGGACATGTCGGTACCCTCTTCAGCGTGGTTGGTGTGACAGTGGTGAGGTATCTAAATACAGTAGTCTTCTTCGACCGTATGATCCATCGCATGGGAGGGGAGGACGGTCAGCAGTTTCCCGATGACCCGGGCCGGAATCCCCGCCACCGTGGAATGCGGAGGGACTTCCTTCAGGACCACGCTGCCGGCGGCAATCTTGGAACCATCCCCGATGATGATATTGCCGAGGATCTTGGCCCCGGCGCCGATGAGGACGCCATTGCCGACCTTCGGATGCCGGTCGCCGCTCTCTTTGCCGGTGCCTCCCAGGGTGACTTCGTGGAGCATGGAGACATCGTC
>CAIUWK010000089.1 GCA_903902855.1 uncultured Geobacter sp.
CAGATAGCCAATCCCATATACGATGTCGTCTTCAAATATCTCATGGAAGATGCGAAGATAGCCAAATTATTGATTTCCTCCATAATCGGTGAGGAAATTGAAACCCTTGAATTTCGACCCCAGGAATTTACCGCTGATATCGACAAGGGGAGAATTTAGGGAAGATTCGGCCTGTTGACGGTGTATCGTCTGGATTTCAGCGCCTCGATTAAAACCGCTGACGGCCCGAAACAGGTTTTGATTGAGATCCAAAAAGCAAAATTCGCCACGGATATCATGCGGTTCAGGGGGTATCTGGGGAGCCAGTACAGCAACAAAAACAATACCCAAATAGATACGATCAACAGCCATTCAAGACGAATCAGGATACCGATCATCGGCATATACTTTCTGGGGCATAAACTCGACAACACCGATGCTTCAATAATATGTGTCAACCGCGCCTATAAGGATCTGGTGACCGGCGAACTACTGAAAGAAAAAGAGAGTTTTATCGAAAGTCTGACGCATGACAGCTATGTGATCCAGATTCCGAGTCTGGTGCAGAAGCGTCGCAATGACCTTGAAAAGCTTTTGAGTATATTCGATCAGAGTACGTATGTGGACGCGGAACATCATATCTTGAACATCAAGGAAGAAGATTATCCGGAGAAGCACCGTTCACTCATCCGCCGTTTACAGTCGGCGATACTGGAGCCGGAGATGAGGAAGCAGATGGAGATAGAAGATGGCATTCTCGGCGAATTTGAGGACATGCAGCGTGAGATAATGCAACAGAGGCAGGAAATAGCTGAAGTCAAGCGGGATGCCTACGAAGCTGGGAAAAACGTCGCGCGTAATTTGAAAAAAGCTGGTGTTGCGCTAACGATTATCATGCAAGCGACCGGTTTGAGCCAGGAATAGGTTGATGATATTTAATTAAAAATACCCTTCACAATTCACCGTTCACAATTCCTCTCTTCACCCTTGTTTTTTTGGGGTGGTACGGGAGGAGGGGGTAGAGGGTGGCCAGCGAACATGATCATCTTGAGAACTTGGAGGTCTGACCCCATCGCCCACCATCGCCCATCGCCCTGAAGTTGGCGGGTGGTGTAAATCGGGTGAGAAATAAGTTAGAAGCCTTCTGACAGATCAGAAAAAAGGGGTTAGTTCATGAGCGCCATAAAGCTATTCGAGTCAAAGCAGATTCGCTCGATCTGGGACGAGAAAGAACAAAAATGGTTTTTTTCTGTAGTTGATGTTGTCCACGCATTAACTGACAGTCCCGATCCAAAGGATTATTGGTATAGGATTAAAAAAAGAGATAAAATTCAAGGTGTTGAGTTATCGACAAATTGTCGACAACTGAAACTTGAAGCAGCAGATGGGAAAAAGTATCTGACTGACTGCTCCCACGCCGAAGGAATTCTTCGTATTATCCAGTCCATTCCCTCTCCCAAGGCTGAACCATTCAAGCAATGGCTGGCAAGGGTCGGTTATGAGCGGCTGGAGGAGATTGAAAATCCCGAACTGTCCATGGAGCGGATGCAGGCTCTCTACGAGAAGAAGGGATATCCGAAGGAATGGATTGATAAGCGGATGCGGGGAATTGCCGTCCGTCAGGATTTGACCGACGAATGGAAGAGCCGAGGAGCAACCACCAGCCTTGAGTATGCCATTTTGACCAACGAGATCATGCAGGGCGCTTTTGATCTGAAGGTTGAAGAATACAAGCAGGTCAAAGGGTTGCAGCGGGAGAACCTCCGCGATCACATGACCGACATAGAGTTGATCCTGACGATGCTGGGTGAGGCCACGACGACCAAGCTGCATCGTGACCGGGATTCCAAGGGATTCGCCCCTCTCAAGAAGGATGCCCAGGATGGCGGTGCTGTGGCCGGAAGGACGCGTAAAGATATTGAGAATCAAGCAGGGAAGCCGGTGGTGACCAGTGAAAATTTCAAGGAACTGGCGGGTGCCGGGAAGACGCTGGGGAAGAAGGACTGATTCATAGTTCGGGGAAACTCAGGAAACTCAAAACCCAGTAACCCTGCGATGAAAAGGTCAAAGTTTCCGGTAAACCTCCTTACGGTGTCCGACTCTCACAACCCAAATGACCAGTTCGGACTCGGTAAAGGTATAAATTATGCGGTAAACCCCGATGCGGTAACTCCAGAGAGGAGGCTTGAAATCTCCTTGCAACTGTTTTCCCTGACGGGGATCTTGCGCCAATTTTGTCTCGACTGATTCCCGGATATGTTCGGCAGTTTTGCGCCCGAGACTTTTAAGATCGTGTTTGGTGCTCTTTTCCCAGAGGATGGTATATAGTGGCATGATTTGCTCTATTTTTTGGGTTTATCAGCCGGTTTGTCCCATCCGAGGTCACTCCAGAGTTCGTCACTTGTCAGAAAGGTTGGGTTTTCCTGCTCAAGACGGGCAACGGCAATCAGTTTATCTTCCATTTCATCGAGAAAGCTGATTATGGCCCGTTTTACGAAATATGACTTCGTGCGATGAGTCTCTTTTGCGAGCTTGTCGAGACGCGTTTCTGTTTTTTGGTCAAGTCGCACTGCAAGCATGGTCTGCCCCCTAATTTTGTTATACGCTGTCATACACTTTACCGAATAGATACGGCTTAATCAACTTGAAAATGACACACGAAAATCCGAGAACACAAAACCGTTTCACGCGGATAACATCTGATAAAATCTGATAAAATCTGATCAACCCACAAGATTTAGTTTGATCAGATTCTAATCCGAATTGATCAGATTTGATCCGCGTGCTGCTTTTGACTTTGCTGTAACCTTGGAGGTTTCATGGACAAACATGCCGCTAACATCAAAAATCGCCTGAGCCTCCGTTCTCCCCAGACCGAAAGCCTGAAAATCCTGGCAGAAATTGCGGATACCCTCTCACTGAAAAAGGATGCCGACCTTGCCGCCGAGCAGGAGAAGATCCTGACCTATGTAAGGGCGGTTCGCGAACCGCCCCTACAACAATCTGTCTTTACCGACTTTGAACGGAACTTTCCCTGCGTCTGCTTTGCCGTGGCTACCGGCGTGGGGAAGACCCGGCTGATGGGTGCCTTCATTACCTGGCTGAATCAGGCCAAAGGGATCAAGAACTTCTTCGTCCTGGCGCCTAAGGCCCCGTACTGGAATAGTGATGACTGCGCTTGAAACTTGCATCCGCCAGTTCACCCGGCTCAATCGGGCGCCGGGTCCGACATGGACCGAAGCCACAAAACGGAAAGCCCCTCACAAACCGATCCTGCTTCTGGCGCCGCCAGCAAAACACCCTTCGACAAGTTCAAGGTAAACGGGTAAAATGTCATGATTTCCGTTTGTGCAGAGCTTGCAGAAGAACTCTGAGCCTGTTTTTCTCTTTTACAAGACAATCAGTCGATATGTTTCAAGACAATACTCGACAATGAAAGGAAATGTTATGGCAAGCATGGCTGATATAGAACTATTTTCAAGTTCCCTTGTTCATCAATTCAAACCGAAGCGGATTGTTCTCTTCGGTTCTCACGCATGGGGAACCCCCACATCGGATTCCGACGTTGACCTGCTTGTCGTACTGCCGTTTGAGGGAAAACCCTGGCGTATGGCGCTGTCCATCAGGGAACAAGTTCATCCGGGCTTTCCACTGGATCTCCTGGTACGGACTGAGGCACAGATGGCTGATCGTCTACGACATAACGATTCGTTCTTGAGTGAGATCATAACCAAGGGAAAAGTCCTGTATGAAGGATGAAACTGCTGAATGGGTTGATAAAGCCGAGAGTGATTTGCGAACCGCACAGCGTGAACTCGCAGTTTGTGAATGGCCAAACTACGATGCCGTTTGCTTTCATGCTCAACAGTGCGCCGAAAAGTACCTCAAAGCCCGCATGATTGAGGGGCGTTTGCCCATGCCACGAATACATGACCTTGAAGCCCTGCTAAACCTGCTCCTCCCGGTGGAACCCCAGTGGGGTTCTTTAATGCAGCCCTCCATTACGTTGTCGGTAATGGCGGTTGAGGTGCGTTATCCCGGAATGAGCGCTGATGTCGAAGACGCGGAAAACGCAGTGCAGTCTGCCGAAAAAATTCGTAATGCCGTCAGGGGAGCACTAAAATTGTCATCTGCGACGACTTCCCCGTCCACACTCTGATCGTCCCCAGACGACACATCGCCTCCCTCTTCGATTCCACCAGGGAAGAACATACGGCGCTGTTCGATCTGCTGGCCGAGATGCGAGAGCTTCTGCTTGATCCCACTCGGTCACCCCTTACGCAGAGGCAGGGGCTACAACTGCCGGACGCTTTCAACGTCGGGATCAACGACGATGATGCCGATTCTGATTGCCGGATGCCGGCCATCATGCTTGGTGGCCGTACCCTATCCAACCCCGAAACAGAAATTTTTACCAATTCCTGTCGGCAGGAATTCGGGCTTATCTATGCGGATGATAAGCATTAACATGAAAATAGAACGATATTTTTTTGTTTAAAATCTAAAAAAAGTGACTGTTTCTGCGGTTTGGTGCGAGGGCTTTTCGGCGCACAGGAGAGGAGCATAACCGGTATGATCCGGCGATGATGGGCCTTTCCCGTGCGCCGTAGCGTTTTCATTACCCTACAATTCCATGGAGCGTTTTGAGCGCGGAGGAGCGGAGTTTCTCCAGCAAATCACGCAGCGTGACCTTCTGGTTGTCGTCCGGTTTAGTCGGATCCAGCGCCGAGATCCGTTGCGTGCATGAAGTGATGAAGGAGAGATTGATGGGGAGGTCCGCCGGTTTCTGTTTGGCAGTTGCCTTGCGGATTTCGCCGCGGGTCAGGCCGCTCTCCTTGTATTTGGCATACAAGGCGGCCATCTTCTCCGTGGTCCGCTGCTTGGCGATTTCCACAAGAATCCCCCGGATGGCCTTGGGGTCGTTGCGGCAATCATTCTTCACCTCATTCGGCAGTTTCATCAGCGACAGAATTTCCGAGATATTGGTGTCGGATTTACCCAACACGGCGGAGAGATCGCTCAGTTGGTAATCGTGCTGTTTTTTCAGCCGGTCGATGGCCTCGGCCTCTTCCACGGCTGTCAGGTTCTCCCGGAGCAGATTTTCCACGATGGAGATTTCGACGGGATCGCCGTCGGTGAGGAGCGCCGGAATGGTTACGCACCCGGCCAGTTTTGCCGACTGAAACCGCCACTCGCCGGAGACCAGTAGCAGGGGCCCCCGCCGTTCCGTCGAACCAGTACCGGCTCCAGGACACCATGCTTCAAGATGGATATCTTCAACTCTTCCAGCGCCTGTGTGTCGAAATACTTGCGCGGCTGCTCCAGATCGGGCTGGATTTCTTCAAGAGCCAGATCGTAGAGTTTCCCTTTTTCGTAGGACGTCGTTACCGTTGCCATCTGCGCCTCCTTCTCTTCAATAGAGTGATGTCGCCGGAAGAGGGTGTTCCCCTTCGCTCCTCGACACGGGTTCTGCAAGCAGACTAGATGCAAATTTATTAATTATCAAGAGTTATTTTGAAATCTAACCATAAGACGTTACCCTCTTGACTTCGCGAACGAATTGCTGTCCCTTCCGCCCCTGGGACGACTCCGGAATCTTTCTGGTAAATGACCACATCCTCGACGGCTTCCCCATTTCCCCCGGCCATAGAGAAAAGGCCGTTCTCCGTTGTCGGGAGAGCGGCCTTTTCTTTATTTTTCATGGACGATCAACCCAATAACGGCAACGAATGGGCAACGAATATCCAACTCAACAAAAAGGCACTCACGACAACGTCGCAAGCACCTGTTTTTAATGGTGCGCCCGATAGGACTCGAACCTATGACCTACGGCTTAGAAGGCCGTTGCTCTATCCAGCTGAGCTACGGGCGCATAAAGTGGATGTACTGTTTCTGAGGGTGCAAACTCTCCGCTGACGACTGTGAAACGCTTGCAGAGACAGTGACACCCTTTTTACTATACTTTTCTTCGCCTGTCCATGCTCAATCTCATCTTTCCCCTCATTACCCCATCATCACTGCGTCATCCCGGCGCAAAGTGGGTTAAAACCTCATCTGCGCCCCTCCGGAGAAAAAAAATCACCCCTTCGTTCGCCGGTTCACCATGAAGAGATAGACAATGGCGAGAAACGGGAGGGTGGACATGGCTCCAGCCAAGTTCCCCAGGTAGAACTGCCAGGTGGCGAAACCCACCACGAATAGGGTGAAGCAGAGCATGATAAAAGCTGCCGGTTTGTTCATGATGTCCCCTCTGAGCCCGAACAGGTTGAGGCTGGAGCAGGAATCGGAACCTGACTGAGCCGTTGTGCCGTCTTGCGACGTTTCTTTCCCCTCACCCGGTAATATCCCCGGACCCGCTTGCCGATTCGCCCCATGAGTCGGTCGGTCACCTCTCTCAGGTAGTCATGATCCTTCTTGAGCCCCGGGTCGACGGGCACCGGAAGATGGACCGTCACCCGGACCGCTCCCGGACGGGGCAACCTCTGCCCTCGCGGGTAGACAAAGAACGCTCCCGCAATGGTGACCGGCACCAGAGAAGCTCCGGAAAGCGCCGCCAGGAGGACCGCGCCCGGTCGCCCGGTTGAGGGGAGGCCGGTGCGGGAGAGACGCCCTTCAGGAAAGATCCCCAGAACCTCCCCCTGCTTCAGCAGGCGGAGGGCGCTCTTGAATGCCTCGGCGTCGGTGCCGTTCTGGCTCACCGGAATCCCCCCTCCCCTTCTGATGAAAAAAACGAGAACCGGGTGCTCGTAAAAGCTCCGAAAGACCATAAACCGCACCGGTCTGGGGGTACAGAGTCCCACAAGCATGGCGTCCAGATAGCTCGTATGGTTGGCGCAGAGGATCACCGGACCGGTAGACGGTATCCGCTCCCCACCCCGGATAATAAGGCGGTGGACGATCCTGAGGTAGAGAAAGAAACAGAAACGGAGGAACCGGTACAGAATCATTCCCCCACCCGGGCCGTATCCGCGGCAACGTAGCGTCGCCCCAGAAAACAGAAGAGCGACGCAACGATAACCGCCACAGGGGTTATCATTAGTGAAATCCGGAGCCCCCTATGGTCCGACAGCCACCCAAGGAGTGTGGGGGAGATGGCGTCACCCAGGGCATGGATGAAAAAAATATTGACGGCAAAGGCCATGGCCCGCAGCGGCTGGGGGGTGACGTTGAGGATCACGGTGTTCAGCGGACCGGTATTAAAAAAGAGAAAGGTTTCCGCAATGAATATGAAGAGGAGGCAACCGGGAAGCGTGGGGGAGAAGATGGCCCATGCCAGCGCCGGGGCGCCCAGGAGAAACCCCCACCCGGAGACGGTGAGATAACCGGAGCGACTGGAACGCTGGAACCGGTCCCCTAGGTAACCGCCGGCCAGGGTGCCGATAACCCCGGAGACGACGGTGATCCCTCCGAACAGGGTATTGGCCCTTCCCACGTCAAGAGCATGCATCCGGTGGAGAAAGGTCGGCGCCCACTGGGCCAGCCCCCCCAAGGCGAAGGTCATGGCAGCCATGGCAAGGGTCGTGATTACGAAAGAGCGGTTCCCGGCAAGGGAGGCATAAGCCGGTCTGGACGACGTCGGTTCCGATTCGCCCCTCTCCTCCTTCACCCCCGGCTCGCGCAGGAGCCAGACCGGCAGGGCAAGGAGCAGACCCGGCGCCCCCACCAGGAGGAAGGCGGCGTGCCACCCGTACTTCTGGCCGATGATCCCCCCCAGCAGATACCCCAGTGCGCTCCCCACCGGGATGGCCAGATAAAACAGGGAGAGGATCTTCCCCCGTTTCTCCTTGGGGAAAAAATCGGCAAGAAGTCCCGGCGAGACCGTGCCGAAGCTCGCCTCGCCGATCCCCACGGCGGTGCGGGCCGCAAGGAGCATCCGGTAGCCGGAGGCAAAGCCGGAACAGACCGTGGCCAGACTCCAGAGCGCGACACCGGCAGCGGCGATGGTGGCACGACCGGTGCGGCCGGCCAGCCAACCGAACAGAGGCGCCGAAAGCATGTACGAGAGCATGAAGGCACTCCCCAGAAATCCCAGGGAGGTGTCGGAAAGGGAGAGATCGGCCTTGATCAGCGGGAAGACGGCATAGAGCGCCTGCCGGTCAATGTAGTTGAGAAGGTTCACCGCCAGCAGAAGGAGCAGAACGGTGCGGGGAGAGGAGTGATCCGATTTCACAGAGATGGCTTCCGATCTTCTCTCATTTTCGATCCTGCTTGTTTTTTGGCGCCATTCGACTATAGTTGCAAAAAATCTACCTGGAGGTAGCCATGGCAAGCATCAGGAGAACAATCATCATCAATGCGCCGGTGGAGAAGGTCTTCAGCTTCATGACGACACCCGGCAACTGGACCCGGTACGTAACCAGCCTCTCCGGCGTCAGCAATTTTTCAACGGAGATTCTGGAGCAGGGGACCACCTACACCTGGGAGTACCGAATGCTGGGGGTCAAGATGCACGGAACCGGCACCATCACCCAGTACGCGAAAAATACCGCTTTCGGCATGAAGATGGCGGGGACTATCCCCATCAACGAACAGTACCGGTTCACCCCCTCGGGGAACGGCACGGAACTGGCCATGGAGATCACCTACGAGTTGCCGGCAAAAATCTTCGAGAAGATCGCCAGCATCTCTGTGGTGGAAAAACTGAATCAGAGGGAAGCCCAGAACATCCTGGAAAAAATTCAGCTCTTCTGCGAAGAGCCGTAGGAGAAGCGCTGCTCCCGGCTAAGGAAAATCGGAGCAGCCGCTACCGGACCTGGAAGATATGCAGGCTGGAATTCACCAGAAACGTGACCCCGAAAAAGCTGATGATGACCGTGCTGAGGAGGGTTATGGCCAGCCATGCCATCCTGGCGTCACGCCACCCCATGGTTACCCGGAGATGGATGGCTGTGCCGTAGACCAGATACGAGATGAGGGACCAGGTCTCCACGGGATCCCAGCTCCAGTAGCTCCCCCAGAGGTCTTTGGCCCAGATGGAGCCCGCCACGATCATGATGGAATCCATGATAAAGCCGAACGTGATGTAGCGAAAGATTAGCTCGTCCAACCGGGAGAGTGACGGCATCCGCTCATACACCGGATTCCCCCCCCCTTGCGCCGCGTTCTTCTCCTTGAGCAGATAGAGGACCCCCAAGGCCATGGCCAGGGAAAAGGCGCTGAAGGAGAGCCAGGCAAAGTAGACATGAATGTAGAGCCAGAGGCTCTTGAGACTGGCGGCCATGGGGGCCAGTCTCGGATTGGACATGAAGCCATACCCCATCATGAGGATGACCAGGGGGACCGTAACGCTGGCCAGGGCCTGGAGAGAGCGGTTGCGCCACCCGATCATCATGGTGCCGGCGGTGATGAACCACCCCCCCATGAGGGCGTACTCGTACTCTCCCGACCAGGGGAGATGCCCCTGGGCGAGAAAGCGGGCGCCGATGGCGGCGCTGTGCAGGAGCAGCCCTACCCCCACCAGAGACGCCATGAGCGGCACGAGACGCGGCTTTATGAAGATGAACGAATAGATAAAACCGCTGCAGGCCAGACAGTAGAAGAGGAGCGCAACCCAGAAAAAGATCGTTTCATAGCTTGACATCGGAACCTACACGGTATGGATGGAGAAATGGGTCGGCATGTTGGAGCCGTCGAAGTCGAAGTGATCACCATGGTCTCGCATCATGAGCTTGAACGCACTCATCATGTAGCGCCGTTTGAAGCCGTCTTCCAGGGCAACGATCTCCTGAACCTTGTTGCCGTAGAATTTCATGTAACAGGTTCCCAAAGCCCGGGTTATCTCCTCCATGGTCATCCCGTAGGGCTCGACGATGGGGGTCACCAGATTGTATTTCGAGTAATCGAATACCCTGATCCGCTCCTTCATCTCCTTGTGGATGGGGGTAAAGGGCATGGGGGTAACCACGGGGAAAACCGCGATATCCGGATTGAGGTACTTGGCTGATTCGATGGTGTTTTCTATGGTTTCCCAGGTTTCCGTGGGGAAACCGATCATGAACGACGCCTCCGTGATGATCTCCGCCTCCCGCAGCAGATCCAGGGCCTTCTTGTTCTGCTCAAAATCGGTCCCCTTGTTCAGACTGTTCAGGATGTCCTTGTCGGCGCTCTCTGCCCCCAGGTAGACATGAATGATCCCGGCTTCCCGGTACTTGTGCAGGATATCCGCATCCCTGATGATATCCTCCACCCGGGTCTCGATGAGGAGGTAAACGCCGAGCTTGCGCTCAATGAGCAGGTCGAGATAAAGTTCCCACCGGTCCCGGTGCTTGGTGGGATAGGCGTCGATGAGGGTGAAGAAGGAAATCTGATAGGTGTCGATGAGATGCACCATCTCCTCGATGACCTTTTCCGGCTTCCGGCAGCGCCAATCCTCACGCCAGAACATCCGCTGGCTACAGAAGGCGCAGTCCATGTCGCACCCCCGGGAGGTGAGGATGGAGGCCATCCGGCCGCAGGGCTCCACGGCGTAATGATAATCTTCCCAATCCAGCAGATGCCAGGCAGGGGTCAGGGAGTCCAGCTCGACGATGTGCGGCTGCCGCTCATTGGCCACAATCTGCTCACCATCCCGGTAAACGACCCCCTTGATCTCCTTCCCCTTCCCTTCCGGTAAAGCCGCCAGCAGCTGCTTCAGGGTCTGCTCCGGCTCTCCCATGAGGATGAAGTCCACATGATTCTTCTCATCCTCCAGGATCTCGTCATACATGAAGGTGGGATGAGGTCCCCCCAGCAGAGTGACGATGGCCGGATTCACCTCTTTGGCGATATCCAGGATCTTCAGGGCATCGGGGACCGTGGCGGTGCTGATGGCTCCGGTGACAGGGAGGTAATCGATGGTCATGACGTAATCGGGCTGCCACCGCTCTATCTCCTGACGGATATGCTCGAAGGAGTGGCGCTTGTTCATGGCGTCATAGATCCGGGCCTCGTTCCCCGACTCCAGGGCGGCTCCGGCCAGATAGGCAAGGTGCAGCGGCGGCCAGGTTCCCACGACCTGTACCCCCCAGCAGTGATAAGGGGCCGTAACGAAAAGTATCTTGCTCATCTGTTTCTCCCGTTGAAGGTTATTGTCTATGGCAAAAAGAAGAGAGTCCCTTGGCATGAACAGCCTGCAGGGCTCCCTTACAAAAACAGCAGCGGCAATCTTGCGTACATTAGCAAGGAAACGCCGAATGGTCATGTAAAGATTTGGTAAAGAAAGAAGCTATCCGGGGAGAGTAAACCAGACCCGGGTGCCCTGCTCGTCGCTTTCCGCCCCCACCGTCCCGCCGTGGGCCTCGATGAGCTCCTTGACGATGGCCAGCCCGATCCCCGCTCCCCCGGCATCCCGGGAACGGGAACGATCCGCCCGGTAGAACCGTTCAAAGAGAAAAGGGATATCCTTTTCCCCGATCATGGCGCCGCTGTTGGCAAAGACCGTCCTGACGCCATGGGTGCTGCGCCGGGCCGAGATCGTCACCATTCCCCCTCGGGGGGTATATTTCCAGGCGTTGTCGGCCAGGTTGCGGATCGCCTGCAGCAGTTTGTCCCGATCGGCGGTGACCAGTTCGCTCCCCGGTTCCAGCCGCCACTGCACCCGGATCTCCTTCTCCTGGAAATTGGGACGATAGAGCTCCAAGATCTGCCCCAGCAGTTCGTGGAGGGAGAGTTCCTGACGATCCAGAAACGCCCGGGCCGCATCGGCTCGGGCCAACTGCTGGAGATCTTCCACCAGATGGACCAGACGCAACACCTCCTGCTCCAGCATCCGGAAGGTTTCCCGTGAAGGGGGGATCACCGCGTCGCTCAACCCTTCCAGGTACCCCCGCAGGTTGGTGAGGGGGGTGCGGAGTTCATGGGCGATGTCCGCCACCATATTCTTGCGCAGTCGTTCGATCTTCTCCAGGTTATCGGCCATATGGTTGAAGGCATCGGCCAACCGCCCCACCTCATAGCGGGAAACCACGTTCACCCGCTCGGAATAGTTGCCGTCGGCAACTTTCCGGGTAATGGCGGTTATCTGGAACAGGGGACGGAGCACCCAGCGGGTCACCAGGTACATGACCAGCAGGGTCAGCGCCAGGGTGGCCACTGCCCCCCAGATGAGATCGTAGCGAATGGCGTCCAGAAACCGGTGGTGCGCCTCCAGGGAAGCGCCGGGGGAGCTCCCGATCGCCTCATAGTAGGCGGCGGCGGCCCGGTGGATCTCCCGCCAGACCATGTAGGCGATCCCCCCGAAGACCGGCACGATATGCCCGATGAGGAGCTTCCAGAGGAGCCGCTGCCTCACCCCTCCTCCACCGAAGGGGCGCTTTCATCGCTAAAGCGGTAGCCGTGCCCCCGCACCGTGAGGATGAAGCGGGGACGGGCGGGATCATCCTCGATCTTCTGCCGGAGCTTGCCGATGTGAACATCGATGACCCGGTCGATGACCGCCTCCCCCTTGGGATAGCAGTGGTTCAAGAGCTCTTCCCGGGGGAAGACTCTTCCCGGCGCTCCCATGAGCGCCAGGAGGATCTTGTATTCCGATGCGGTGAGGGGGATGAGGCGGCCGTCCCGGGTGACCCTGAGCTTCTCCTGGTCGAGTTCCACTCCGTTGAGAGAGAGGAGCCCACCGGGGCGCGCTGTTGCCGGACTGCTCCGCCTCAGGATCGCCTTGACCCGCTCCACCAGTTCCCGGGGGCTGAACGGTTTGACCACATAATCGTCGGCCCCCATGGCCAGCCCCGCGATCCGGTCCAGCTCCTCTTCCCGGGCAGTGAGCATCATGATGGGGACATCCGAAGAGCTCCGAAGCGCCCGGCAGATCTCCCACCCCTCCACGTTGGGGAGCATGACATCCAGAATAACGAACACGGGAGAACATTCCCGGGCAGCAGCCAGGGCCAGTCCCCCATCGTGAACGATGGTGGTGGCAAACCCCTCCCGCTGGAGATACATGGCAACCAGGGCCGCGGTGTTCTGATCGTCTTCCACGATGAGTACCGTTTTCGCCATCACTCACTCACCACTGAATCTCTTCTTCATCTGGGACACCTTGGCCGGGATACTCCCCAGCACCCCCCCCAGTTTCTTCATGATGAAGGGGCTCCCCATCATCAGCTTGGAGGCCCGCAGGAGGTACCCTCGCCGGAAATCGTCCTTCATGGTCATGATATCGATGATTTTTCCCATGTTGAAGATCCGGAAACAGGAGTTGATCCCTGACTCCACCTGGGAGAGGCTCATCCCCGCCGGCTGGATGACCGGCTCCACCAGGTTGTAGCGGCCATAGTCGTCACTTCGGATATGGGGAGCGACCTCCCCGTGCAACGGGGTGTAAGGCCAGGGGGTGAGCGCCATGAAATTGGCGATATCCGGGTTCAGTGACTGGGCGTAACGGAGGGTCTGCTTCACGCTCTCCGTGCTCTCCTGGGGGAACCCGACCATGAACGATGCCTCGCTCACGATCCCCTCCCTCCGTAACAGGTTCAGAGCCTCCCTCACCTCATCGCCGGTCTGCTCTTTCCGGAGGGAATCGAGGAGAGCCTGCTCCCCGCTCTCGGCGCCGATGGAGATATGCACAACACCCGCCTGCCGGTATTTCCCGAGAATATCTCCATCGCGGATGATGTCCGCAGCCCTCGTCTCCATGAGGAACGAGACGGGGAGTTTTCGGGCGATGAGCAGATCCAGGAGAACCTCCCACCGCTCTCGATCTCTGGTGGGGTACTCGTCGGTGAGAAGAAAGACGTTCACCCCATAGGTCGTGTAGAGCAGTTCCAGCTCCTCAACAACCTTTCGGGGAACTCGCCCCCGCCAGGAGTGCTCCCAGAACTGCTGCTGGGAACAGAAGCTGCACGACCGGTCACACCCCCGGGAGGTGGCGATTGCCCCCAGACGGGAACCGGGGATGATGAAGTACGAATACCGCTCCCACTCCAGCAGATCCCACGCCATGGGGAGGTCGTCGATACTCTCCATGAGAGCACGTCGGGGGGTGACGACGAGTTCTCCCCCCCGCCGGAAGGCGATGCCCGGGACCTTTGCCGGCTCGCCCTCCCCCTCCAGGGTCGCGAGGAGGTGAGCAAGGGTGACCTCCCCCTCCCCCACCACGATATAATCCACGGGGGACGAACTGTTCAGCAGCTCGTCGTACATGAAAGTCGGATGAATCCCCCCCAGGATAGTCACCGTGGCGGGATTGACCCTCTTGGCCAGCTCCAGAATCTTCAGCGCCTCGGTGATGGTGGCGGTAAGGGCGGAGGTGGCCAGATAGGTCGCCCCGGATGCCCGGAGCCGCTCTTCGATCTCCGGGTAGCCGTGGTCCATGGCCATGGCGTCGTAAATCTCGACAAGGAGCCCCGACCGGCGGGCCGCGCCTGCCAGGGAGACGAAGTTCAGCGGAAGCCACCGACCGGAAATCTCAGCCACACCGCAATGATAGGGGGGGGTGATGAACAGAATTTTACTGGGGCGTGCTGCGGAATCTATGGGGAATCTCCCTGAAGAGCCTCGGATCGTCAGTAAGCGGCCCAAAGGGGGAATCTCCCCACAAAAGCCTCGATTCGGACGTAAGTGGCTAGAGTAGCACGTTAACACCTTAATATCCAGCTGATTTGTGTTGACGATCTTCAAAAGGGGGTGCTATACATTTTCATTTACAGAGGCGAGAAACGTATTTCCCCCTGGAAGGATGGCTGATGCTGGCACAAGCGATACTCTGGATGAATCTGGCGCTGTTCTTCTACACCTGGGCGGTCTTCAGCGGGCGGAGGCAGGGACTCCACAAAAAGCACCTCATCATCTTCGGTATCGGCCTGGCCTGCGACTTCATGGGGACCCATCAGATGAACCTCATCTCCGTCGCCTATGGCAAGCCTCCGGAATGGCACAATATTTCAGGGGTCGCCTCCCTGGGTGGGATGGCCTTCCATTTTCTCCTGGCGCTCATCGCCTCCCTGGCCAAAAAGACCGAGACGGTCAACCGCGTCTTCCACCGGGTCAGCATCACCATCTATACCTGCTGGCTCATCGCCTTCCTGAGCGGCGCCATTGCGGGGATGATGAGGATGAAACAGATTCATTAGGCACCACCGGACGAAGCGATGAAACTCATCATCCAGATCCCCTGCTATAATGAAGCGGAAACGCTCCCCATCACCCTGAAGGAGCTCCCCCGTGAACTCCCCGGCTTTACCGGCGTGGAGTGGCTCGTCATCGACGATGGAAGTGAGGATGGCACGGCGGAGATTGCCCGGCAATGCGGGGTACACCATGTCGTCTCCTTCACCGGTAACCAGGGACTGGCCCGCTCCTTTCTGGCCGGGCTGGATGCCGCCATACGCCTGGGGGCCGATGTCATCGTCAATACCGACGCCGACAACCAGTACCGGGCTGCCGACATCCCGCTCCTGGTCGCACCGATTCTTGCCGGCAGAGCCGACATCGTCGTGGGGAGCCGCCCCATTAATGAGATCACCTCTTTCTCCCCGGTGAAAAAATTCCTGCAAAAGTGCGGGAGCTCGGTCGTCCGCTTCGTCAGCAAGACGGAGATCCCCGATGCACCCAGCGGCTTCAGGGCCATGAGCCGGGAGGCGGCGCTGCGGCTCAACGTGTTCAACGACTACACCTATACCCTGGAAACCATCATCCAGGCCGGGCAGAAAGGGATCGCCATCACCTCGGTGCCGATACGGGTCAACAGGACGCTGCGCCCCTCCCGCCTGGTGAAAAGCATCCCCTCCTATCTGGGGAAATCCCTGATCACCATCGTCAGGATCTTTGTCGTCTACAAGGCGTTCCGCTTCTTCATGGCAATGGGGTTGACCCTTGCGGGAGCGGGGCTTCTGGTGGGAATCAGATTCCTCTCTTACTATCTCTCCGGAGACGGGTCCGGGCATGTCCAGTCCCTGATTCTCTCCTCCATACTCCTGGGCGTCGGCTTTCAGACCATGCTCACCGCCTTTCTCGCGGATCTCCTGGCGGTGAATCGTCGGCTCATGGAAGACATCCAGTACCGGGTCAAGAAACTGGGGCTCCCCGACGAACGGGAAAAATGAAATTGCACCACGACTCTGACGACGTGATGAGATGACGCGACGAGAGTTATGAGAGATGAAGGCTGAAAACCCAAGCAGTACCAACCATGATCCACCGGAGGAACTCAGCATGAAATGTTCTATTTTCTTTTCGGCAACGGCAATCGCCCTCTCTCTGGCAGCGTCGGCCCTGGCTCTGGATAGCGCGGCGCTCCTGGGACGCTGGCAACTGGTGGAACCGGCCCGGGACGAAGCCGGAAAACCATGCCCCTTCGTGGGTCAGCAGATAGA
This sequence comes from uncultured Geobacter sp., assembly GCA_903902855.1. Classification (GTDB taxonomy): domain Bacteria; phylum Desulfobacterota; class Desulfuromonadia; order Geobacterales; family CAIOGM01; genus CAIOGM01. Next base: position 16,269 of record CAIUWK010000089.1, read on the forward strand.
GTTTACCGCCGACGGCAAGATGATCTCGGCCAACATGCCGTTCCCCTTCCGGTACAAGGTCAATCCGGACAAGGGGGATGCCGCGACAGCCCTCACCAAAAACCCTGATCTGCAGGGGATGGAGATCATGCTGGCTAACCCGAACCCGTCCCAGAGCGACTGGTCAAAAGCCCCCATCGCTTACGGCATCGAGCTGAAAGGGAGCCGTTTGACCATGAAGGTCTCCGGGTATACGCCGGCGCAGTACAAGAAGAAGTAACGAGTCGCTCGAGGTGAGGTATTAGAACAGGGGTCATCACCTATGATTTTTTCCCGCAGATCGGCGGCATCGGCAGCCTGACGCATACCCTGTATCGTGTGCTGAACCGACCGGATATGTTATTTTTTTCTCCGGCTGACAATTCGCTCCCGGGGCATATCCGGATCAGGTTCTGGGCGATCCGCTTTTTCAAACAGGTCGGCGTATCCCTCTGGCTTTTTTTGAAGGGGAAGAGCCTCATTGCCGACTATCATCTGGACAAGCTGAACATCCATGCCGGGCCCGGAGGGGTCCTGCTGGTCAGGAAACTCCCCGTTCCGGTGATCGTTACCTGTCATCATACCTACTGGCAGCAGTATACCCATATCAGATCACAATTCTGGAAGCGGATCTTCCTCCCCTTCGAACAGAGGACATACCGTCTCGCCGACAGCATCGTCTGCGATTGCCACGACACCCGGCGAGTACTCATCCAGCGCTACGGCATCCTCCCCGGAAAAATCAGCGTCATACAGTGCGCCGTGGATACGGGACGGTTCCATTGCCAGGGAGTGCCGAAGAAGCCTCACACGCTCCTCTATGTGGGGCGTATCGCCAAGCGGAAGGGGATCGATTTCCTCATCCGGAGCATCCCCCTTGTCCTGAAGAGTATCCCCGAGGCCCACCTCCTGGTGGCGGGCAAGGGGGAGTATCTGCAGCGGATGAAGAGGCTCGTCCGGGAATTGGCTCTGGAGCGATCCGTCACGTTTCTGGGATTCGTTCCTGATGAGGAGCTGAACGGGCTGTACAATCGGGCGGAGTGCGTCGTGGTCCCCTCCATCTTTGAAGGATTCGGCATAGCCGTCATCGAGGCGCTGGCAGCGGGAACCCGGGTCGTGGGGACAGACGTCGACGGCATCCGGGAGATCCTGAGCAGCGGCGACTACGGCCGACTGGTCCCCTACGGCGACACGGTCGCCCTGGCCGGGGCCATGATCGCCGAACTGGAGAATCCCCGGCAAGCCGGTGAGCTTCGCCCGGAATACCGTGTCGAGCTGTTCAAAGAACGGTATCTGAAACTCTTCGCTTGAGAGGGTGATGTATGAAATTCATGAACTGTCCTTCCATCCCTCATCTCTCAGCCGTTTTTTCCCAGCCATCCTCCGTTTCATAATGAACGCCTGGTGGACAGAATACCTGCCAGACATTATCAGGAAACGCCTTGAAGACAGACGGCAACTCCAGAAAATCATCGGCAACACCGGCTGGCAGTTTGCAGACATACTCTTCCGCATGGGAGCGGGATTTATTGTAAGTATCTGGGTCACCCGGTATCTTGGACCGGAACGATACGGTCTGCTGAACTATGCCATTGCCTTTGTCGCGCTCTTCTCACCCATAGCCTCGCTTGGCTTGGAAGACATTGTTGTCCGGAATATAGCCCGAGACCCCTTGTGCAAAGACATTACCCTGGGGTCCGCATTTTTCCTTAAACTTGCCGGTGGAGCGGTCTCTTTTATCAGTGCCGTCGCCGTGATCGTGCTCTTACGGCGAAATGATCCCCAGATGCAGTGGCTGACAGGGATTATTGCCGGTGGCGCCATACTCCAAACAGCCACTGTCATTGAATGCTGGTTTAATTCACAGGTACAGTCCAGGTATCGGGTAATTGCCAGAAACATAGCCTTCGCGATCAGCTCACTGTTGAAAATATTCCTCATATCACTAGATGCCCCCCTGATAGCCTTTGCCTGGGTCGGCATAATTGAAGTCGGCATATACTCGCTGGGACTGGTCGCCACGTACCGATGGGCGGGGAATTTCATCGGCAACTGGCACATCACCCTTGCAAAAGCCGGCAGCTTGTTTAAAGATAGCTGGCCATTGGCGCTGTCAATCATAGCGATGACGGTCTATCAACGCATCGACCAGATCATGCTGGGTGAAATGGTCGGCAACAAGGCTGTGGGGGTTTACTCGGTAGCGGTCAGACTCTCGGAAGTGTGGGGTTTTATTCCAACGGCACTCTACTGGTCGGTGTATCCGGCCATTGTCAAAGCCAAGAGTAAAAGTGATGAGGCTTTTTATTCGCAACTGCAAAAATTTTACAATCTTATGGCTCTCTGGAGTTATACTGTCGCTCTGCCGATAACACTCATTGGCCCTTGGCTCGTGACAAAAGTATATGGCAAAGCGTTTTCCGGAGCAGGCTCCGTTTTGATCGTCTTGATCTGGGCGACCCTGTTTTCCAATCTGGAACTTGCCCGGAGTGCATTCCTGGCAACCATGAACTGGAGCAAAGCATACCTGGTCACCGTCACGCTTGGCGCCGTGTTGAACATTGCCCTCAATTTTGTTTTAATACCCCGCTATGACGTTCTTGGTGCTGCGGTTGCTTCTTTTGTATCGTACTGGTTCGCCGTGCACGGGGCCTGCTTTTTATTCCGTCCCCTGCGCAGAACAGGCGGGATGATCACCAAGGCAATGTTGTATCCAAAAATCTGGTAGTCCGGAGAAGATCGTCTTTATGAATAAGTGTCTCGTCTGCAGTGCCTCCCTGGAACCGTTCATCGACTTCGGCTGCATGCCCCTCGGTAACGGTTTCCTCCGCCCGGAACAGTTTGGTGATGAATATCATTTCCCCATGAAGGTCGCTTTCTGTGCGGCATGCGGCATGGTGCAACTCCTCCACCAACCGGACCGGGAACGGATGTTTCATGAGCACTACGCCTTCTTCTCCGGGACCTCACGCTACATGGCACTCCACTTCAAGGCATTTGCCGATCATGTCATGGCGGACTATCTGCCCGACAACGATCCGTTCGTGGTCGAAATGGGGAGCAACGATGGGATCATGCTACGGAACTTTGCCGCCGTCGACATCCGCCACCTGGGGATCGATCCATCAAAAAACGTGGCACAGGTCGCCATCGACAAAGGAATCGACACGGTCACTGAGTTCTTCGACGTCGAACTGGCGCGTCGGATCGTTCTTGAGCATGGTCAGGCCGACGCCTTTCTTGCCGCCAACGTCATGTGCCATATCCCCTACATTCACTCCATCGTGGAAGGGATCGGCATTCTCCTGAAACCCGGCGGCGTGGTCATGTTTGAGGATCCGTATCTGGGAGACGTCATGGAGAAGAGCTCCTATGACCAGCTCTATGACGAACATACCTTTCTCTTCTCCGTCACCTCCATCAGCAACCTCTTCGACCGGTACGGGATGGAGGTCATCGACGTGGAACCGCAGGTCACCCATGGCGGCTCCATGCGCTATGTCATCGCACACCGGGGCGCACGGTCGGTCTCCCCTAACGTGGCGCGGCAACGGCAAAGAGAGCACGATCAGGGGCTGCAGCTGCCGGAGAGCTACGACCGGTTTCGACGGAACTGCGAAGAGTCCCGCGACAAGCTCATGGCGCTGCTCCGCTCACTGAAAGCCCAAGGGAAACGGGTGGTCGGCTACGGCGCCACCTCCAAAAGCACCACCATCACCAACTACTGCGGGATTACACCGGATCTCGTGGAGTTCATCAGTGATACCACCCCCATCAAGCAGGGGACCTTCAGCCCCGGCGCCCATATTCCGGTCCGCCCCGACGAAGAGTTCGGCAGAAAGTATCCCGACTATGCCCTCCTCTTTGCCTGGAATCATGCCAAGGAGATCATGGAAAATGAAAAAGCGTTTCGCGCGTCCGGCGGCAAATGGATCGTCTATGTGCCGCAGGTGGCGATACTGGACTGAAGGGGGTGCCTGCTGAAGCACCGGGAGAGGCAGAGCATGATTGACGGCATCGAACTCAAGGAACTGACAACCCATTCCGACGAACGGGGCTTTTTCCGTGAGATTATCCGGAGCAGTGATGATTTTTTCACCGAAGGTTTCGGCCAGTGGAGCCACTCCCTGATGTTCGACGGCGTCATCAAGGCCTGGCATTTCCACCACGTCCAGACCGACTGGTGGTATCTGGTCAGCGGCGTCCTCCGGGTGGGGCTGTGCGACATGCGCTCCGCATCTCCGACCCGCGGGAACACCCTGGATTTCCTCATGGGGGACTACCAGCCGGCAAGAGCGCTGAAGATACCGCCCGGCATCGCCCATGGCTGCAAGACGGTTCAGGGACCGGTCAACCTGCTTTACATCACCTCACAGCTCTATAATCCCGAGGACGAAATCCGCATCCCCTACGATGACCCGAAGATTAATTTTGACTGGCTGCGTGGACCACCTGTCACATGAAAAACCGCATGACTCGTGATGACATCTCCGACATGCCTCTGAAGGGGTATGAAGGCAAGACAATCCTTATCAGCGGCGGCTGCGGCTATCTGGCCTCGGCCATCATCAGGCTGCTGAAGGATACCGCGTGCCGCATCGTCCGCCTGGACCGGCCCGACAGCCGGTGGGAGGAGGTGGGGGGGTGCGCCGACCTGATCGATCATCCGGGGAACCTACGTGACCCCAAACTCTGGCAGCGGGCGGTGGAGGGGGTCGACGTGCTCTTCCACCTGGCGGCCCAGACCAGCGCCTACATGGCGAATGATGATCCACCGGCGGACCAGGCGATCAACGTCATGCCGATGCTGCAGCTCCTGGAGAGCTGCCGCCGGCTGGGAGTCTGCCCGACGATCTGCTTTGCCAGCACCGTCACCGTGGCCGGCATCCCGCACCATTTACCGGTGGACGAAACCCACCTCGATCATCCCCTGACGGTCTATGACCTGCACAAGCAGATGGCCGAACAGTACCTGAGGTGGTACAGCGGCCAGGGATTCGTGCGCGGGACGTCCCTGCGGCTGGCAAATCTCTACGGACCAGGGCCAGCCAGCAGCCGATCCGACCGCGGCATTCTCAACCAGATGATTCGACGCGCCCTGGCCGGAGAAACGTTAACCGTCTACGGCACCGGTGACCGTCTGCGCGATTACCTCTATGTCGACGACGCGGCACGGGCCTTCCTTGCCGCTGCCCAGCATGGTGAAGAACTAAAAGATGGATATGCCGTCATCGGCAGCGGCATCGGTCACACCTTTGCCGAAGCCATGGAGCTGATCGCAGATCGGGCGGCGCTGCATACCGGCAACAGAGTTGCGGTGAAGCATGTCAAGCCTCCCGCAGACCTTTCCCCCATTGAAGAGCGCCATTTTGTCGCCGACTCGGGGCACTTCACCCGAACAACCGGGTGGCGCCCCTCGGTGGTTCTCGGCGAAGGGATCGACCTGACCATGGAGGCGTTTTTGTGAACATACTTATCATCGGCGGCGCCGGCTTTCTCGGCGCCAACCTCGTCCGCCGCTGCTTGGCGGAGCCGGACGTTCAAATCACGGTCATGGATTCGCTGGAACCACACCTGCACGCCACCACCGACAATCTCCGACCGGTCTGGTCACGCATACGCTTCGTGCGGGGTGACCTGCGCGACGAGACCCTGCTGGCCGATATTGTCCAGAACAAGGAGATCATCTTCAACTGCGCCGCCCAGACCTCACACCCGCTCTCCATCCAGTACCCTCTTCTGGATGCCGAAATCAACTGCCTGGGAAACCTGAAACTACTGGAGAGCATCCGACTGCTGAACAAAGGAGCCAGGGTTATCTATGTCTCAAGCAGTACGGTTATCGGCAAGGCAGTGACGGAAGTAGTTAACGAGGACCACTGGGAACGTCCGCTGGAGATCTATTCGGCAAACAAGGGAGTTGCGGAGAAATACTATCGCATTTATAACACCATTCATGACCTGCAGACCGTGGTCCTGCGGTTTGCCAATCTGTACGGCCCCTACGGCAAGGGATACCCCGAGTTCGGCTTTATCAACTATTTCATCCATCTGGCCCATACCGGGCAGGAAATACGGATATTCGGCCCGGGTTCCCAGAGTCGCAACATTCTCCATGTGAACGATGCGACCGAGATCCTCTGGAAAGCCGCTCACGAGCCGCGCCTGACAGGGGAGAGTTTTTTCGCCACCGGCAACGAACATCTGACTGTTCGCCAGATCGCAGACTCCATTGTCTCCGTCTTCCCGCGCGGCACGGTTAGCCATACGGAGTGGCCGGATGAACGCAAGCGGATGGAGATTGACCATGTCACCTTTTCTTCCGAACGGCTGCGAGCCATCGTTGACTGGAAACCGGCCATCACGTTCCAGGAGGGGCTGCGCCAAGTCAAGTCGGTCCTGGAACCATGATCCCCTACGAAGACCTGCGCAAGGTGAACGAGCCGTTCTTTGCCGGCTACCGGCGGGCCTTTGACGAGACCCTGGAGAGCGGCTGGTACATCCTGGGATCGAGGGTGACACACTTCGAACGGCAATTTGCCGTCTACTGCGGAGCACCACACTCGGTCGGCGTCGGTTCCGGCCTGGACGCCCTGATCCTTTCGCTGAAAGCCTTCGGGTTCACTCCAAGAAGCGAGGTCATCGTCCCCGCCAACACCTATATCGCCACAATCCTGGCCATTATCCAGGCAGGGTTGCAGCCGGTCCTGGTTGAGCCAGAGCTTGCCAGCTACACCATCGACCCGTCACGCATCGAGGAGCGGATCACGGCGAAGACGGTGGCGATCATGGTGGTCCACCTCTATGGCAAGCTCTGCAGGATGGACTCCATCATGGAGATCGCCGACCGGCACGGCCTCAAGCTATTCGAGGATTGCGCCCAAGCCCACGGCGCCCGGTTCCACGGCAGAATGGCCGGCTCTTTTGGTGATGCCGCCGCCTTCAGCTTCTATCCCACAAAAAACCTCGGAGGGCTGGGTGATGGCGGGGCGGTCACTACCCCTGATGCCGCAGTGGCCGACACGGTCAGGATGATGCGCAACTACGGTTCCACCCGGAAATACCATAACGAGATGGTCGGCGTGAATTCCCGGCTCGACGAACTGCAGGCGGCCTTCCTCTCGGTGAAACTGACAGCCCTCGACACCATTAACGACCATAAACGACGGCTCGCACGGCTCTACCATGAGGGACTCCGGGAAGAGTTCGTCAGACCTCTCGTACAGGAGGGGTTCCATGACGTCTATCATATCTACAACATCCGTCATCCCCGCCGCGACGAGCTCAAGGGCTGGCTGGCCAATCAGGGGGTCATGACCGAGATCCACTACCCGATCCCTCCCCACCGGCAAAAGGCGCTCCAAGGGATGTTTGACTACGACGCCTATCCCATCGCCGACCTCATCCATGGGACGACCCTCAGCCTGCCGATCTCAGCCTGTCATTCAGAGGATGACATCCATCGGGTAATCGAAGTGATGAATCGCTTCCCGCAGGCATGATCCGTTGCCCATGAAGGAGCATATTTCATGAAAATAGTCATAACAGGAGCTCTGGGACATATCGGTTCCCGGTTAATTCGCGCCCTGCCCGACAGCTTTCCCGATGCCGAAATCCTGATGCTGGACAACCTCTCCACGCAGCGGTACTGTTCACTCTTCAACCTCCCCACCCAGGGACGCTACCGTTTTATGGAGGCTGACATCCTGACTGCGGATTTGGAGAAGCTGTTCGATGACGCAGCCGCAGTCGTCCACCTAGCCGCCATCACCAATGCAGAGGGGAGTTTCAAGATACATGAGCGTGTCGAACGAACAAACTTCGTCGGGACGCAACGAGTGGCCGAGGCATGCGCCCGCACCGGCGTCCCTCTCATGTTTCTCTCCACCACCAGCGTCTATGGCACCCAGGCCGAAGTGGTGGATGAGGAGTGCGCACCCCACGAGCTCAAACCACAGAGCCCCTACGCAGAGTCAAAGCTCCGGGCGGAACGACTGCTGAAGGTCTTGGGGGATGATTCGGGACTGCGCTTCGCCATCTGTCGTTTCGGAACCATCTTCGGTTCCTCCGTGGGGATGCGTTTTCACACTGCGGTCAACAAATTCATCTGGCAGGCCTGCATGGGGATTCCTCTGACGGTCTGGACGTCGGCCCTTGACCAGCAACGCCCATATCTGGACCTTGAAGACGCAATCCGCGCCACCGAGTTCATCATTCATCGCGACCTCTTTAACGGTCAGATCTATAACGTCCTGACGATCAACGCCACCGTTCGCCAAGTGGTTGATACGATCCGTGAGTTCGTGCCGGATGTTCGGGTGGAACTGGTGGACCACCAGATCATGAACCAACTCTCCTACACGGTTTCGTCCCGCAAATTTATAGGTCTCGGCTTCGAATTCAAGGGAGAGTTGCGGCAACGGGTGGCGGAATCTATCGAATTGTTTCGGGGGATTCGCGGGTGGTAGCAGAGGGGCACGGAGTACAGCCGTTTTTCAGTATTGGCGTTCCCACCTACAACCGCCACAAGTTGCTGAGAGAGACGCTGCAATCGGTACTATCCCAGTCTTTCGGCGACTTCGAGATCATCGTCGGCAATGATTATCAGGCCGAAGTACTCACCGGCGAGATGCTCGGCATAACTGATCCGCGCATCCGTTTCATGAACCACCCCCGCAACCTGCGGGAGACCGGCAACATGAATGCGCTCCTCCACCTAGCCACCGGACGATATTTCACATGGTTGTTTGACGACGATCTCCATGAACCTGACTATCTGCTGACAGCTTACCAGTTCCTTGCGCACAACAATCTGCCTCCCGCGCTCTTTTCCTCATTCAAGCTGTTGCGCGGCAATGATCCCTTTCTGCCCAGGAAGGTTACCACTTACAAATCCTGCCTCCTGACCGGCCAAGAATTTCTGACTAAATATTTCGCCGGTCGGGTAAAAATCGTATCCACAAGCGGTCTATTCGAGACGGTGAAACTGAGAGAGATTGTGGGAGGTGTCGAGGAGTTGTGCCCATCCGCCATCGGGCTCTACAGCGAATATCTTTTCCTTGCGAAATGCGCTCTCTTGGACAGGATCGCGTACCTGGATTCGCCATTTGTCGTCATGCGTTTCCACTCAGAGTCATGGAGCCAAACGAATCTCGAACTGCATAAATACCTCCATGCAGGACAGACGCTGGTACAGCGATGCAGTCAAATTTTCCGCTACCCGTCCTTGTCGGGAAACCTTGGTTCGAACCTCCTGGGAATCTGCAAAATACATCTTTATACATATGCCTACAAATCAGCCCGATTTGAGATGGATCAGAGTGGACTTGGCGTTAGAGGGGCGTATCGCGCCATTGCCCTGTATTACGAGGCGGCGATGGCCACCAAAGGTTCATTTACCATTGAAACCGGATTATCCGCGGCTCCACCTGTCTTTATCATGACTCAGGTCAGGCACACTTTTCTTATCATCGCCTGGTTTGCCGTCTTCCGGGTTAGACGGCTATTCCCCGGTTTTTTGCGGTTAACTCGTTCCTTCACGCCGCAATAACCATACGTCACGAGAGTACCGTTCCTGTCTCAACCATCCCTCTTTCCGAACCTGATGAGTCATATCAGAGACGTCATACCATCCGGAGTACCGCCTCAAACTCCCTTCCGATCGCAGATATCGTGCCTCTCTCTCTGTCTGTGTTGTAAATTTCTTTGTCGGTCATCTGCTCCCGGTTTCTCAGACAGTCCCCTACAATCACCGGCTTTTCCATGGCCAGGAACTGAAAAGTTTTCACGGCGATTACCCTCTTGGACTTGTCGATAGTAGCCTCATGGGCATCGCTGCCGTTATCGCCCCTCTCCCCTGTGAAGCACCTTTTCCTTGAGCAAACGGGCAATCATCAGGGAGCGTAGTTCCCGTCCTTGCCGACCCAGGTGATAGACCGTATCGTCAAAGAGTCCGGGCTCATACACCGTTGCGGCAGGTGGATG
>CAIUWK010000090.1 GCA_903902855.1 uncultured Geobacter sp.
GATGTGACCCAAAGCGAGAGGGTGTCCAACGTCAAAAGCAATTTAACAGGGATGGACAGGATGTTCAGGATAACTTCCTCCTTCGGTTTGAAAAATACAGGGCCTTACAAAGCCTTTCATCCTGTCCATCCTGTATATCCCTGTTAAAAGCAGTTTGGTTTTCTCCGTGTCTCAGTGAAAGTTTTTCCAAGTAAGGTGTGAAATCATGTCGAAGGAACAGGGCAACACAGCGCCGGAGGTTATGCCGCTCCCCCAGAGCAATGAGATCCACCCCCGTGGGCTCCTGGAGGCAATCTCCTACATCGATCAGAATTTCGCCAACGAACTGGGCGGGTGCATGATCAAGTCGCGCTTTCTCACCACCAAGCAGCGACTGGAGTTCATGGAGGTGGGGTTTCGCAGCTCCTTCGCCTCGGGGATCGTCTCGGCACTCCTGACCCCCATCGCCATCGGGGTGATCGAGCAGTACATACCCATGTTCGGCGATACCTCACCCACCCTTTTTGACACATGCAGCGCCTTTCTCCTGGCTCTCAGCTTCTCCCTGGGCTATGCGATCTTCATGGCCAAGGCCTCCACCTGCTTTATCGGTGAATATACCCGGGCCATGGTGCTCAATCTCCTGGGGGGGATGATTTTCGGGGCCATCGTCAAGGGGGTGGTGGTCTTCATCGCATTCCATTTTCTCTATTTCAAGATCTGCACCGACAGGAACATCCTCTGGCTGGCGGCGAAGCTCTCCCTCACCGGGACGGCTTCCGGGACGGTGACTGCAATCTCTTCCTGGGTCCGGGGATTCAAGGGGATCTTTCTCATCTCCGCCTATTTCGTCCTGCTTTCCACGATCATCTTCATCGTCATCCCCCTGACAACCATGCTGTATGCCTGGCTGCGTAACCGCAAACTGATTGCCGCGGGAGTCGTTCATGTGGACTCGGATCGTTTCTAAGGTTGCCCTTGTCGTACCGCTTCTGCTCATCCCCTCCGTGGCGCTGGCTCTGGATATGGAGTTCTACGTCTGGGGCGGCCATGACGCGGTGGTCAATGCCTTCGGCAAGCTGGCCCTGATTTTTGGGGACAATGCCTACCAGTCGTTCTATTTCGTGGTGATCACCGCCGGGCTCTTTTTCGGCGGGGTGACGGTATTTGCCAGGTCGCTGGGGGGCGCCAACAGTTCGGTCATGAGCTGGATTGTCCCCACCCTCATCGGGATCATTATCTACCTGGCGCTGGTCGTCCCCAAGGGGACCATCCATGTCTATGACCCTGTCTTCAACAAGGATCAGGCGGTGGGGGGGATTCCCGACGGCGTGGTGGCGGTGGCGGGGATTCTGAACAAGATCGAGCGGGGGCTGGTGGATATCGTCACGACCGCCGGAGATCCCCTGAACTATCAGACCCAGGCCGGAGGGAAGGGATTCCTCGGGCTCGCCCAACTCACCAGTATTCCCCTGTCGGCGGTGGAGAGCAATCTGGATGCGTCCCTGCGGCGGTATGCCAGGGATTGCGTTGCCTACGCCCTGATGAATCCCAACGCCGGACTCACGGTGGATGAGCTGCGCAAGGGGAGCACCAATTTCATCACTTCCCTGGACAAGGCGGTGAACCCCGCCATCTGGACGGTCTACTACGACGGGGCGAATCCCCAGGGGGAGGCTCTCACCTGCACCGATGCCTGGACGAATATCAAGGGGGCGCTCACTCCGGCCAATCTGGAGCGGAACATTCAATCGGTCTGCGCCAACCTGGGGTATGACGTGGCCGATGCCGCGTCACTGAATCAGTGCAAGACGGTGCTGAACAACGTCAACACGGGAACCGGTCTGGGGGCGGCGACCATGGATGATTTCCTGAGACAGGCCTATATCTCCCAACGATTGGAGGAGGTCTTCCGGAGCGGCAACGCCGTCGGGGCCACCAATTATCAGTTCCTCCTCAACGCCTCGGGGGCCATGAAGTCGGCCAACGAGTGGCTTCCCATCCTCAAGGCGGCCCTCACCGCCATCGCCGTGGGTTTGCTGCCGTTTCTTGCACTGTTCATTCCGACCCCGCTCATCGGCAAGGCGGTGGGGATCATCGCCGGCTTCTTCATCTGGCTCACCGCCTGGGGGGTGACCGACGCCATCGTCCACCAGTTCGCCGTGGATTACGCCAACCCCGCCTACGAGAGGGTGCGTCAGACCAAGCTGGGGATGGATGCCCTCTAATTATTCCCCGATCC
>CAIUWK010000091.1 GCA_903902855.1 uncultured Geobacter sp.
GAACTTATCGAGGAGTTCAGCCGTGGTAATAGTTTTTTCTTTTCTTTCAATACCAAGGTTATATGCGTACTCAAGCAGTTCAAAAACATCCTGTACCTGTTTTGTTTCATCAGACTTGTTTTTCATATCAATCTCATTTCTCACAATGATCCCGGCCAGGGCAATGAAACCGATCATGGAGGTGGCGGTGAAGAAGGCTCCGGCCACGGCGTGCCCCGGCAGAATGCCTATGAGGGTCAACGGGATGGGGGCCATAATCACCAGCGGTGTGGTGAAATCCCGGAACCAGGCGACCACCAGAATGTAGATGAGAATCATGACCGCGCCGAAAGCCATACCCAGATCGCGGAAGACTTCATAGGTGATGTGCCATTCGCCGTCCCATTTCATACCCACGTGGTTCTCGCTCCAGGGCTGGCGCGACGCAAGGATCTCGATTTTGGTCCCGTCGGGGGTGGGGAGAGCCGCAATCTCCTGCTGCATTTTGAGGATGGCATAGACCGGCGCCTCAATCTCCCCGGCCACATCGCCGATGATGTAGATCACATTTTTGAGGTTCTTTCGGTAAAGGCTCTTTTCCTCATTCTCCGTGGTCACCCTGACCAGTTGGGACAGCGGCACGTTGCCTTTCGGCCCGGTGACGTAGAGGGAAGAGAGCGCGGTCACGGAGCTTCGCTGCTCTACCGGCAGACGCAGATTAATGGCCACCGGCTCCTTCTCCTTGGGCAGGTGCGCCAGACCGGCGTCCATGCCTGACAGGGCAAGTCTGAGGCTCTTTGCCACGTCCTCCACCGCGATGCCGGAGAGAGCCGCTTTTTCCTGGTCAACGACAAAGGTAACCTTCTTCTGGTCGTCCTCCCGGTACCAGTCCACGTCCACCACGCCGACAGTCTTCTTGAGGATAGCCTTCACCTTGCCGGCGATACCGGCGCGGATGGTGTCATCAGGACCGTAGATCTCGGCCACCAGGGTGGCGAGGACCGGCGGGCCGGGAGGGATCTCGGCCACCTTGACCCGTGCGCCAAACTTGTCGGCGACTGGCTTGACCAGCGGTCTGATCCGCTTGGCGGTATCATGGGACTGGTCTTTCCGCTCGTTCTTGGGGAGCAGATTTACCTGGATGTCGGCCAGATGGGGACCCTTGCGGAGGTAGTAGTGCCGTACCAGGCCGTTGAAGTTGAACGGTGCACTGGTCCCGATGTAGCTTTGGAAGTCGGTCACCTCCGGTATTGTCCGCAGCGCATCCCCCATCTCCAGGACCATCCGGGCTGTTTCCTCAAGCGGGGTCCCGTCCGGAGCATCGATGATCACCTGCAGCTCGTTCTTGTTGTCGAAGGGGAGCATCTTTACCGTCACGGCCTTGAAGTAGACCAGCGAGCAGGAGGCGAGCAGTAAAACTACTACCGCGGCCAGAAAGGCGTAGCGAAGAGGTTTTTCATGAATCAGGCGCCCCATCCAGTGTCGATAGAAGGCAGTCAGTTTCGAATCATCGACCTCAGTTCCGCCGCCGTGGTGTGATTCCCCTTTCATGAACCGGTAGGCGAAATACGGAGTCACGGTGAACGCGATGAACATGGAGAGCAGCATGGCCATGCTGGCCCCCACCGGGATGGGGCGCATGTATGGCCCCATCAGTCCCCCCACGAACCCCATGGGAAGGATGGAGCAGATGACCGCGAAGGTGGCCAGCACTGTGGGGTTGCCAATTTCATCCACCGCCTTGATGGCC
>CAIUWK010000092.1 GCA_903902855.1 uncultured Geobacter sp.
CTGGTGGACTTCGTACTCCCCCCGGCGGAGATGCCGGCCCGGCTCATAACCTATACCGCCCATACCTTCGGCACGTTAGGGCGTCCGGTTCTCCCTCCCATTCAGAGCAACGAGGACGAGCTGAAGAAGGTCTTCATTTTGATTCGCGCCCAGACCGGGCACGATTTTTCCCAGTACAAGCCCAGCACCATCAACCGTCGGGTGATGCGGCGGATGACCGTGCACCAGATAGATCAACTGCACGAGTACGTCCGCTACCTGCAGCACAACCCGTCGGAGACGGAGGCGCTGTTTCGTGATCTCCTCATCGGCGTCACCAGTTTTTTCCGTGATCCGGAGGCGTTTACTCTCCTGGCCTCCAAGTGTATTCCGCGGCTCTTCAGCGGCAAGCCCCCCGGCTCCGTTATCCGCGTCTGGTCATGCGGTTGCTCCACCGGCGAGGAGGCCTACTCTTTGGCCATCCTCCTTCAGGAGCAGATGGAGACGCTGAAGCAGAACTACCAGATCCAGATCTTTGCCACCGATATCGACGTGCGCTCCGTCGAGACGGCCCGGGCCGGGCTTTATCCCGCCAATATCGCCGCGGACATCACCCCGGAACGGTTGGCCCGTTTCTTCACCGCGGCGCCCGACGGCGGCGCCTATCGCATCAATAAAGGGATTCGCGAACTATTAATATTTTCCGCACAGGATCTCATCAAGGACCCCCCCTTTTCCCGCATGGATCTCATCTGTTGCCGTAACCTGTTCATCTATATGAGCGGCGAGCTGCAGAAGCGGCTCATCCCCCTGTTTCATTATGCCCTCGTCCCCGGCGGCGCCCTCTTTCTGGGGAGTTCCGAGAGCGTGGGGGAGTTCACGGATCTTTTTGCCACGGTGGATCGGTCGGCAAAGTTGTATCGGCGCAATGATATGGTTCCGGCCGGGTTTCGCCCCTCACTGACCCCTCAGCTCCCGTCATTATTGCAGGGGAACCTGTCGTTGCCGCCACGGAAGGGGAACGCCGGCGCCAAGCCCCCCCTGCGGGAGCTGACCGAGCGGCTGTTGCTGAAGCACTGCACACCGGCCGCGGTGCTGGTCACCGCAGCCGGTGACATCCTCTACCTCCATGGTCGTACCGGCCGCTACCTGGAGCCGGCCCCGGGAGAGGCGGGGCTGAACATCCTGAAAATGGCCAGGGAAGGGTTGCGACTCCCCCTCACCGCGACCCTGCACAAGGTTGCGCTCTCCCGGGAGAGGAGTACGCACTCCGACCTGCGAGTCAAGACCAACGGCGACTTCACCACCGTCAACCTGACGGTTCAGCCGGTGGCGGCGGAGGTTACCCCACCTGAGCCCCCCCTCTTCCTGATCATCCTGGAAGATGCGCCGGAGCTCCCCCTCCAGGGTACGACCGGGGTGAATGAGCTTGCCGCGACGGTCGGCCCGGAAAGCGGTGACCGGATCGCCGCGCTGGAACAGGAGCTGCGGGCCAAGGAGGAGTATCTCCAGGCCACCATCGAGGAGCTGGAGACCACCAACGAGGAGCTGAAATCTTCCAATGAAGAGATGCAGTCGGTGAACGAGGAGCTGCAATCCACCAATGAAGAGCTGGAGACCTCCAAGGAGGAGTTGCAATCGTTGAATGAGGAGCTGGCCACGGTGAACTCCGAGCTGCAGACCAAGGTGGGGGATCTTTCCCAGGCCAACAACGACATGAACAACCTGCTGGCAGGGACCGGCATCGGCACGATCTTCGTGAATCATCAGCTCCATATCCAGCGATTCACCCCGGCGGCCACCCAGGTGATCAACCTGATCCTCTCCGATGTGGGACGGCCGGTGGGGCATATCGTCAACAATCTGCAGGGGTACGATAACCTGGTGGCGGACGTAAGGGAGGTGCTGGAGACCCTGATCCCCCGGGATATCGAGGTCCATACCCAGGGTGGGTCCTGGTTCCTCATGCGGATCAGACCCTACCGTACCCTGGACAACATCATCGAGGGGGCGGTGATCACCTTCACCGAGACCACCGAGTTGAAAAAGGCGCGGCAGGATCTCAAGGAGACCCTGCGTCACCTGGCGGTGGTGGTTCATGACGCCTACGATGCCATGACCGTTCAGGACCCGGAGGGGAGGATTCTTGCCTGGAATCCGGCGGCGGAGCGGCTCTACGGCTGGAGCGAAGCCCAAGCCCTGGCCATGAACATCCGGGAACTGATCCCCGAGAGTGAGCGGGAAAAAGCTCAGGAGATGCTTCGGTGTCTGAGTCAGGGGGGGACGCCGTTCCCCTGCCGGATGGAGCGTCTGGCCAAGGACGGCGGCATTGTACAGATTACTCTTACGGCCACGGCCCTGACGGATGGAGGAGGGGGGTTCTATGCCATCGCCACCACGGAGCGGCCGGTGGGATGACGGGACCTTACGGTGAAAATGAGACGACCATGACCGATGAACAGATGACACTCCTGCCGGAGAGTGCGGCATCCTTCTCACCTGATGAGGTGCAAGATCTGCTCCATGAGCTGCAGGTCCACCAGGTCGAACTGGAGTCGCAGAACGAGGAGCTGCGCCGGATACAGGGTGAGCTGGAGGAGTCCCGGAACCGGTATTTCGAACTCTATAACCTGGCACCGGTGGGATACCTCACCCTTGATTCCCAGGGGATGATCCGGGAGGCCAACCTCACCGCCGCCACCATGCTGGGGGTGGAGCGGAGTGCGCTGCTCAAGGAGCCGTTCAGCCGTTTTATCCGGATGGAAGATCAGGATCTGTACTACCTGGGGCACCGGAAGCTCCAGGCAACCGGTCAACCGGCGGCATATGATCTGCGTCTGGTACGAATGGATGGGACGACCCTCTGGGGACAGCTGAACGCCACCGTCGACCGGGATGGCGGAACACGCATGGTCGTGCTGAATAGTTCCCAGCGCAAAGAGCTGGAGACGGCGCTTCTCCGGAGCGAGGAGAAGTTCCGCTTACTGGTGGAAACCACCAGCGACTGCATCTGGGAGATAAATCAGAAGGGAGAGTTCACCTATCTCAGTCCCGGAATCCACGAGATCCTGGGTTATTCCCCGGAGGAGCTCCTGGGCCGGACCCCCGTCTACTTCACGCAGGAAGTTGCCGAGACCCGGCCGGAGCAGTTCATGGAGGCCTTTCTCGCCAATAAACAGCCTCTTACCTTTATTGAAAGTACCTGTCGCCACAGTGACGGCCGGCTGGTGTACGTGGAGGTCAACGGGGTACCGTTCTTCTCTCCGGAAGGAATATTGTCGGGCTTTCGGGGGATCACCCGGAACATTACCGACAAGAAACGCCTGACGGATGCCCTCTCTGCCAATGAAGAGCGTTTTCGTCGGATGTTCGAAGCGCACAGCGCCGTGATGCTCCTCATCGACCCTCTCACCGGAAGTATCGTGGATGCCAATCCGTCCGCCGCCCAGTTCTACGGTTACTCAAGGGACGAGCTCCGGAGGATGAACATCCAGCAGATCAACTTCCTCCCCGAGGAAACGGTTTCCGCTGAGCAGAAACTGGCGCAGCAGCACTCCATCAATTATTTCATCTTCCCCCACTGTCTGGCTGACGGGACCATTCGCACCGTCGAAGTTCATTCCTCTCCCCTCATGGCCAATGAGAGACCGCTCCTTTTTTCCGTCATCCATGACATTACCCAGCGGATACGGATGCAAGGGGAACTCAACCAAGCCCGGCAGGTTGCGGAGGAGGCCAACCGGGCCAAGAGCGAGTTTCTGGCCAATATGAGCCACGACATCCGGACCCCCATGAACGCCATCATCGGGCTGGGGCATCTGGCGCTGCAACATGCCATGCCCCACCGGCAGCGGGAGTATCTCCTCAAGATGACCGACGCTGCCGCCGGGTTGATGAAGCTGTTGAACGGACTTCTGGACCTCTCCAAGATAGAGGCGGGGAAGCTGGAACTGGAACGGCTTCCCTTTGCCGTCTACCCTCTCCTGAAACGTCTGCTGGGTCTGGTGGGGGTGGAGGCGGCGGCCAAAGGGCTGATCCTGAGTCACTTCACCCATCCGGAGATCCCCCCGTACCTGGTGGGGGACCCGGCCAGGCTGGAGCAGGTTCTGCTTAACCTGCTGGGGAACGCCGTCAAGTTCACCGCTGCCGGAGAGGTCAGGCTCACCGTCACCCCCCTCGCCACGGATGATGACCGGTTGTTCCTGGAGTTCGCGGTGCATGACAGCGGCATCGGCCTCACCCCCCAGCAGACGGACAAGATCTTCCTCCCCTTTACCCAGGGGGACGGCTCCACCACCCGCCGCTTCGGCGGCACCGGGCTGGGGCTCAGTATCTGTCGCCGGCTCATGGAACTCATGGGGGGAGAGATTTCCGTGACCAGCGAGCCGGGAAAGGGGAGCATCTTTACCTGTACGGCCCATTTTCTCAAGGGGAGCGTCCCGCCGGAAGCGAGGCAGCCTCCGGATCAGGCCAAGGTGAGAGCGGCGCTGAAGGGGCGCCGGATACTGGTGGCGGAAGATCAGGAGATCAACCAGCAGATACTCCGGGAGCTGCTGGAGCAGGCGGGGGCCGGCGTCACCCTTGCCGCGGATGGGAGGGAGGCGGTGACCATGGTATCCGACTCCCCCGGACGGTTTGACGCGGTGCTCATGGATCTGCAGATGCCGGAGCTGGACGGCTACCAGGCGACCCGTCTGATCCGGCGGCGGTATTCTCAGGAGGAGCTTCCCATCATCGCCATGACGGCCCATGCCATGAAGGAGGAGCAGGAACGCTGTCTGGCCAACGGTATGAACGACCACCTGGCCAAACCGGTGGAGCCGGACCGGCTCTACTCCTGTCTCATGGGATGGGTCAAGCCCGCTTCTTCGCCGGAGGAGCTTCCGGTTGCCGGTGAGAGCGACGGGATGCCGCCGACCGCTTCATCTCCCCGGATGGCGTTGGGCGATGTCACCTCCTGCATCCTCATCGTGGATCAAAATCCCGCCTCCATTGCCCTGCTGCACCGGATGCTGCCGGAGCGTCATACCTGTCTGGCCGCCATTGACGGCGCGGCCGCCCTGGCGCTGGCCCATCGTCACCGGCCGGATCTGATCCTCCTGGATGCTGCGCTCCTCCGGACGGACGGCTCCCAGCTCTGCCGCCTCCTCAAGGAGCATCCGGCAACGGCCCGGATTCCCATCATTCTCCTGACCACGGAGCGCGATGAGATCGCCCCAGGGTTCTCCGCGGGGATGGCGGATTACCTGGCCAGGCCCTTCACGGTCATGGAACTGAACGCCCGGGTGACGACTCACCTGCAGCTCCAGGCAGCCTTGGGCGAATTGGAGCGGTTGAAAAGCTGAAATTATCTCTGGAGAGACGACCATGAAGACGCGAGTGACTGATTCGGAGGTTCACGTAACGGGAGAGCTCCTGCGTAAGAAGGCGGAGGAAAGGGCCGCGCTCCTCCCCGATTTTCCTGAAAATCTCTCCCCCCTGGAGGTCCGGCAGACGCTGCATGAGTTGCGGGTCCATCAGATCCAGCTGGAGATGCAGAACGAGGAGCTACGTTTGACGGAGGAGAAGCTGGAGGAGTCACGGGGCCGCTATTTCGACCTCTACAACTTGGCGCCGGTGGGGTACTTCACCATCAGCGAAGAGGGGTTGATCCTGAAAGCTAATCTCATGGCCGCCACCCTGCTGGGGATCTTCCGAGGTGAGCTGCTCAGCCGGCCGTTTACCCAGTTCATCCTCAAGGAGGACCAGGATATTCACTACCTGCAGTGGCAGAAACTCCATGAATCTCATGAGCCGCTGAGCTATGAACTCCGGATGGTCAAAAAGGGGGGGACCCACTTCTGGGGCGCTCTGACCGCCACCGCCGGCCGGGAAGGTGACGCGGCCTTCTGCCGTATCGTGGTGAGCGACATCACCCAGCGGAAGGAGTTTGAAGCGGAACTGACCCTGGCCCGGCAGGCGGCGGAAGGGGCCAACCGGGCCAAGAGCGAGTTTCTGGCCAACATGAGTCACGATATCCGGACCCCCATGAACGCCCTCATCGGCCTGGGCTACCTGGCTCTCCAGACGGAATTGACCCCCCGGCAGAGGGACTACCTGACCAAGATGACCACCTCGGCCAAAGGGTTGCTGCAGCTGCTGAACGATCTTCTGGACCTTTCCAAGATCGAGGCGGGGAGGTTGGAGCTGGAACAGCTCCCCTTTCCCCTCGCCTCCATGCTGGAGCGTCTCCTGAGCCTGTCCATGGTGGGGGCCTCCATGAAAGGGATAGAACTCCGGCTCTGCATCCATCCGGAGACCCCCGAGTACCTGGTGGGGGACCCGGTCCGGCTGGAGCAGGTGTTGCTCAATCTGCTGGGGAACGCCGTCAAGTTCACCGCTGCCGGCCGGGTGGAGCTCACCGTTCGCCCCCTCCCGGGAGAGGGGGAGCGGATTTACCTGGAATTTTCCGTGAGGGATACCGGCATCGGCATGGCGCCGGAGCAGACGAAACAGATCTTCGAGGCGTTCACCCAGGGGAACGGCTCCACCAGCCGCCACTTCGGCGGCACCGGGCTGGGGCTTACTATCTGTCGCCGGCTGGTGGCGCTCATGGGGGGAGAGATCGGCGTAACGAGCGAGCTGGGGAAAGGGAGCACCTTTACCTGCACCGCCTCCTTTCTCCGGGGAGTTCCCCCGACAACGGAACCGGAGGAGCAGCCGGATCAGGGCGAGGTCCGTCAGGCGCTGCGGGGATGCCGGATTCTGGTTGTCGAGGATCAGGAGATCAATCAGCAGATCCTCCGGGAACTCCTGGAGCAGGTGGGGGTGAGCGTCACCGTCGCCTCCGATGGTCGGCAGGCGGTGGCCGCGGTCACGGGAGAGGAGGGGCGCTTCGATGCCCTGCTCATGGACCTGCAGATGCCGGGACTGGATGGGTATGAGGCGACCCTCCTGATCCGACGACAGTGGTCCCAGGAGCGGCTCCCCATCATCGCCATGACGGCCCATGCCATGAAGGAGGAGCGGGAGCGCTGTCTGCTGGGAGGGATGAACGATCACCTAGCCAAGCCGGTGGAGCCGGATCGGCTCTATACCTGCCTCATGAAATGGGTCCGCCCCGGCATCTCCTCTACCCCCCGGTCCGACTGCCGGGAAGAACGTGAACCCGGGATGCCGACGGAGAGGGGAGAGCGTTCGGCGAAAACGCTCCTCATCGTCGACCAGGACCCTGCCGACATCACCCTCCTCAACGGGATGCTGCCGGAAGAGTACACCTGTCTGGCCGCCGTTGACGGGGGCACCGCCCTGGAGCTGGCTCGACGCCGCCAGCCGGACCTGATCCTCCTGGATACGAGAGTCCAGATGGACGGCCGGGAGCTCTGCCGCCTCCTCAAGGAGCATCCGGCAACGGCGCAGATACCGGTAATCTTCCTTCTCTCTCTCACCGGGGGGGATGAGATCGCCCAAGGGTTCGCCCTGGGGGGCGAGGATTACCTTGTCAAGCCCTTCACCGCGGGAGAGGTGCATGCCCGGGTGAAGCATCATCTGCAACTCCGGGCAGCCTGGAACGAATTGGAGCGGATGAGAAGCTGAAATCCTCTGTGGAGAGACGACCATGAAGAAGCGAGTGACTGATTCGGAGTTTCCCGCAACGGGAGCGCTCCTGCGCAAGGCGGCGGAAGAGAGGGCCGCACTCCTGCCGGAGTTCCCGGAATCGGGGGCCTCTCTGGAGCTGCGGCAGACGCTCCATGAGTTGCGGGTCCATCAGATCCAGCTGGAGATGCAGAACGAGGAACTTCGCTGGATACAGTCGGAGCTGGAGAGGTCGCAACGACGCTATTTCGACCTCTACAATCTGGCGCCGGTGGGGTATTTCTCTCTGGATGAGGCCGGGCTGATCCTGGAGGCCAATCTCACCTTTGCCGGCTTGCTGGGGAAACCCAGGGGTGAGTTGATCGGGCGGAATCCGGCGCTCTTTATTCATCACGATGACCTTGACGGCTTCTACCTGCACCGCATGGAGCTTCCAGGAAACGGTGAATTCCTGGAGTGCGAAGTGCGGCTGATCGCGCGGCATCCGGTGACCGGTGCTGAAACCATCCTGCCGGTGCTTCTCACCTGTCGTGTTCTTATCCATGAGGATGGTAACAGTATCAGCGTGGTCGTCACCGATCTCACCCAGCAGAAGCGGGCTGAAGAGCTCCTGGCTCGGGAGAGCCATAACCGCACGGTGGAACAGGAACGGGATATCCTGCAGGCGGTCATGGATGGGACAAAAAACTCCCATCTGGTCTATCTTGATCGGGAGTTTACCTATCTGCGGGTGAACGAAACCTATGCCGGGAGCTGCGGCTACCTCCCCCGGGAGATGGTCGGCAAGAACCATTTTCACCTCTACCCCGACCCGGAGCTGGAGGCGCTTTTCATCCGGGTGAGGGACGCAGGGGCGCCGGTTACGTTCCACGACCGGCAGTTTTTCCCCCCCGACCGGCTGGAACGGGGTGCGACTTGGTGGGACTGGAGTCTCACTCCGGTGAAGGGGCCGGGGGGAGAGATCATCGGCCTGGTCTTGTCGCTCTTTGAGACCACGCAACGGAGGCGGGACGAGGAGTGGGTGCGGGAAAACGAGGCGCGGCTCCGGTTGGCCCTGGAGGTGGCCCGGATGGGGAGCTGGGATTGGGATCTCACCAGCGGCGCGACGGTCTGGAACAGTGAAAACTACCGGATTCTGGGGTACGAGCCGGAGAGCTTCACCCCCACCTTCCGACAGTGGCTGGAGCGGGTGCACCCCGACGACCTCCCCATGCTGGAGGCGGATATACAACGGTCCATGAGCCAAGGGGATGAAAATCTGCTGGAGTATCGGCTCCTCCTCCCCGACGGCATGGAGCGGGTCGTTGAATCTGTCTGCCGGATGGAGCGGGATAGCGAAGGAAACCTCCTGCGCTGCTACGGCGTGCTCATGGATATAACCCAGCGCAAGGAGGCGGAAGCGCTGTTGCGTGACGCCAATGCCGCCCTGGAAGAGCGGGTGGCCCAACGGACCCGGGAGTTCCTGGAGAGTGAAAGCAAGTACCGGATCATCTTCGAGAACGAAATCTATGGGGTCTGCCTCTTCGACGGCGAGAGCGGGGAATTGCTGGATACCAACTCCGCCCATGACCGGCTGTACGGCTACGGCAGGGAGGAGCTGGCCGGGCTCTCCATCTACGATCTTTCGGGAGAGCCCGAACTCTCACGGGAAGCGATCCGGACCATAAGTCGGACAGGGACCACCTTCCTCCCCCTGCGGTATCACCGGAAGAAAGACGGCACACTGTTTCCGGTGGAGATCGTCAGCGGCCCCTGTTTCTTGCAGGGGAGAAAAATTCTCTTCGCCCTGATCCATGATATCTCCGACCGGATCGCCGCCGAGGCACAGGTTATCCGGGCCAATCACGAGTGGCGAAGCACCTTCGATACCATCCCGGACCTCATCGCCATCCTGGACACCGACTATCGGATCACCCGGATCAACCGGGCCATGGCGAATCTCTTGCAGAAGTCCCCCCATGAGGCGCTGGGGTTCACCTGCCATGA
>CAIUWK010000093.1 GCA_903902855.1 uncultured Geobacter sp.
TCCATGATGTTATCTCCCTGCTCCGATTTGCGTGATGATAACCTGCGGCGGGATGGTCTCGGCCACCACGAATTCGGGGAATTTCTGTCGGAGGTGGTCCAGCAGGACGGCAGGACCTTCCTTGATGATGATATCCCCCAGCCGGATTCGTCCCTGGTTCTCGGCCTTCTCCTTGTACCATGCCAGCACTTCGGCGATGAACTCTAACACCTGCTCTTCAGGGAGGAACGTGGCGAAGAGGGTTCCGACCAGAGGGTTGCGCCCCCATTTCCCGCCGATCCGGACGGTATATCCGGTCTGCTCCGCCTCCCACGCTCCGGTGGGACAGACCTTCCCGCAGTCGCCGCACCAGATGCAGGGCTCGGCGGCAAAAACCGGTTTCTTGTCGTCACCCATGGTAAGGGCGCCGTGGGTGCAGCTCTTGGCACAAAGGCCGCAACTGATGCAGGCACCCTTGTCCAGTTTCGGCCGGACGGCCCCCTGGAATCCCACGTCATTGGTAGCCGACTTGGGGCAGTCGAAGGGACAGCCGGCAAAGGCGACCTTGAACTTGTGATGACCGGTGGGGGTCCCGAAGAGCTTCTGGTCCACCTCCAGGGCTGACTTCTGGGTGTCCACCAGGCCGTTGGGGTTGTATTCGCAGCCGCCGCAAGCCACCGGCACCCGGACCCGGGCACCGCAGGACGCTACCTTCTGGCTGGCCTCACCCAACTCCTCAACGACGGCGTCAAAGTGCTTGAAGTTGATATTGATTAGTTCGATGGACTGCCGCACGGAGAGATGAACAAATTCGCCGCCGTAGTTTTCGGCCACTTCGGCGATCTTCTTCAACCGGGGGATGGACATTCTCCCTCCCGGAACCCGGAGCCGGACCGTGAAGAGGTCCTTGCCGCGCTCCTTGATGAAGCCGCCTGCCTTGAGGTTGCCCAGATCGATCTTAGGTTTGTCCAGCATTTCAGTCATGTTTGTTCTCCGTAAGAAATACAACGTCAGAGGCAATGGAACGCGGATGACGCGGATTGAGCGGATCGACGCGGATATTATGAGAACCAGAGATTATCAACCCATGCTTGACGATTGATCTGCGTGAATCCGCATTATCAGATTTTATCCGCGTTCTATTGAAGTAAGGTTTTCAGCTAACTGCTTTCTGTCTTGACAATGACGATCTCTTCCGGCGTTACCACCCCCTCCACGATCCTGTAGGAGCGGATGACCGGGTGGTCCGCATCCTGAAGGGAGACAATAAGGGAGGAAACCCCCGGCGTCAAGGCCAGGCGGATATCTTCCTCCGACGGCCGGGCCGGCGATTCGGGATGGGAGTGGTAGATGGCCAGTATGCTGATGCCCTTGGCTCGCAACTCCTTGACCACGCTGAACTGTTCCCGTGGCTCCATCATGAAGTGTTCGTTGCTGGCGTCGGTATTGGTCATCCGGTAGATAGCGGAAACTGTACTGTCAGTTCCGCCGAGGATGCCGCAGACCTCCAGGGGAAAGCCGGAGCGGGCGTGGTCGATGAGATCGTCGTGGATCGCGTGCGGTATCCGGATCATCTTACTGCTCCAGGTCGCAGACGGTCAGAGCATCCAACTCGTCCCTGATCTCGGTGATGGTGGGGTGTTCCCCGCAGACCGGGCAGTTCGGATTGCGGTTGATTGCCACGTCCCGAA
>CAIUWK010000094.1 GCA_903902855.1 uncultured Geobacter sp.
CGGCCTACCTACTTGTCGTTCCTCCACCCAATCCAGCGCCGGTTTACCGTTCCCCCTCACCCTGACCCTGACCCTCTCCCACCAGGGGAGAGGGACCGTTGATTGCGAGAGCAGTGTTGAACTTGCGGCATTTTTTTCGGAGTGAGAGCGTGCTTTTCACCTTTCCCACCCGATCCGACACGTTGATTCTTTATCAAGAGACGAAACGAGCCGTAACGGGGATGGTGGGGTGGACGGCGCAGGAGGTTTGAGGCGCCTGAACGAAAAGAGCCCCGGACGTTGAAACATCCGGGGCTCTGCTGATCTGCATCAAGAGGAGTATTGCTATCCCTTCTCCACCTTCACCGCCACGGTGACGGCGTTCCCCGTGAGGAGCCCATTCACCGGGAACTCTGGGAAATGGTTGGGGGCAAAGATAAGACCAGGCTGGAGCCGCTGAGTGAGTTTGGCCGTACCGGTGAGGGTGCCGGCAGCCGTGGTCAGCTTGACTGCGCTGCCATCGACAATACCGAGTTTTGCCGCGTCAGTGGTCTGGATTTCCACGTAGGGGGCTTGGGCCACTTCCCGGTTGTTGGCTGACCAGGTGGAGGTGGCGCCGTTGTGAAAGAGGATCGGACCGGCCAGGAGAGTGAAGCCGGAGATTGCGGGAAGATCCGCCGCCGGTGCCACTGCAAAGGAACACCCTTTGGGTGCGGCAACAGCGCCGCCGTAGCCGGGGATGGCGCTCCGGATCTCCGTCAGGAGCTGGTCAGGCTTGGCAACCACGCTCTTGCCGGTGACCCGGTTGAAGAGTTCGGTGAGGATGTCCCAGTCCTCCCGGGCGTCGCCGGGAGAGGCTAGCGCCTTGGCAACGCTTTGCAGCCGTCCGTCGATGGTGGTGAAGGTGCCGCTCTTCTCCGCCGAGGATGAGGCGGGAAAAACCACATGGGCCAGGGCCGCCGTTTGGGTGGGGAAAAGCTCCTGCACGATGAGCAGTTCCAGTTTCTCCAGGGCCTTCTTAATTCGTCCCCCTTCGGGGAAGGAGGTGAGCGGGTCCACGCCGATGAGGTAGAGCGCTTTCACCTTTCCCTGCTCGATTCCCTGGATGATCTGCCAGAGGTCGCGCCCCTTTGTGGGGGCGGGTGCGCCGCCGGGGAGGAACTCCGGAGTGACCCCCATATCCAGGAGCCCCCGGATGTTGATCTTTTCGTGGAGCGGGAAGAGTCCCCCCTGCTCCTTGCCCACGGCGCCCAGGAGGAGCGCCAGGTTGACCACCCCTTCCACTGCGCCGGGGGTGCCGCTCCGGAGCAGTTCGGAGCCGCAAATGAGTGCCACGCTCTTCTTTCCACCCAGCAGGGTCGCCGCGTCACGGAGGGCCGCTTCGCTGACGCCGCTCTTTTCCACAACCGAGGCCAGGGAAAGTTGCTTGAGTTGCGCCGAGTAGTCGGCAAAACTGCTGATTGCGCCGACGGCTCTCTTATCCTCCAGCCCGGCTTCCAGAACCAACTTGGCAATACCGTTTGCCAGAAGCGCCTCGCTCCCCGGACGGTACTTGAGCTGGCCATGGGCGATCTTCTTGAGCTTCACGTCAGCAACATTGGCCAGGACGAGTTTGGCGTCGTTTCTGGTGGCGGCCTTGATGACCCGGTACTCGTACCCCGTGGCTTCGGCATTCAGATTGGTGCCGATGACGAAGACCGCTCCGGCCTGCTCGATCCGCTCCATGGAGTTCGTCGCCCCCTGGATGCCGGTGGCTTTTCTGATGACGTCAAGGGCCGGGGCAAAGCCGAACCGGGCTTCGGAATCGATGTTGTTGCTCCCCAGTGCTCCCCGGAAGAATTTCTGAAAGAGGAACTGCTCCTCGTTGGTGAGGCGAGGGGAGGTGAGTCCGGCCACGGCGTCGGCACCGTTGGCTGCGACGATCTCCTTCAGCCTGCCGGCGGCCAGAGTCATGGCCTGATTCCAGTCGGCACTTGTGCCGTTGACCAAGGGATTCTTCAGTCGCTGGTCGGAGTTGATGTAGTCGAACCCGTAGCGACCATTGATGCAGAGATTGCCGTTGCAGAAGGTGTCGTCCGTGGTGGTGACCCGGTCTATCCGGCCGTTGCGGGCGTGGTAGTCGATCTCGCATCCCACCGGACAGTAGCCGCAACTGCTCCGGGTGACGGTGTAAGTCCAAGGGCGCCCCCGGAACTTGAACGGTTTGTCGATGAGCGCTCCCACCGGACAGGCCCCCACGCAGTTGCCGCAGAAGTCGCAGTTGAGCGTTTTACCGTCATGGGTGTCGATGATGGTCTCTTCCCCCCGGGCAACCACTTCGATGGCGTCGGAGCGGACGATCTCGTGGTCCACCTTGACGCACTTCTCGCAGAGGATGCAGCGATTGGGATCGCTTTCCAAAAGGGGCCAGTCGTAACTGATCGGTTTCCGGTTGAGCGCCGCCTGAAACTCCGGCTTGGTGACCCCCAGGTCATAGCAGCTGTCCTGGAGGTCGCACTCGCCGGCGGCGTCGCAGATGGGGCAGTCCAGCGGATGGTTTACCAGCATCAGCTCCATCACCTGTTTCCTGATCGCCTCCAGCTTTTCGTTGGTGGTGGTGACCACGATTCCTTCTTTAACCGGGGTATTGCAGGAGGTCATGGGCCGGGCAACACCTGCAACGTCCACCACGCAGAGCCGGCAGGCGCCGGTGGGGGAGACCTTTTCCAGCCAGCAGAGGGTGGGGATGTGAATCTCCAGAGCCTGTGCCGCATGAAGAATCGTAGATCCCTTGGGAACCGAAACCGACCTGCCGTCAATAGTCAGACTAACCATAAAACGCTCCTCAACCGGCTGAAGGCTAAAGACTGAAGGGATACCGGTTCACCTTCTGTCTTCAGCCTTCAGCCTGATGTTTATCATACCGCTGCCATGGCCACCCGGTAGCAGCGCAGGCATCGTTCCGCCTCGCGCACTGCCTGTTCCTCGGTGAAGCCCAGTTCGACTTCATTGTAGTTCTTGTAGGAGGCCCGTTGTTTACCGTGGACCTCTTTCTGGTGTTCCCGTGCCGCGGAATCCAGCCACGGTACCTGCTCGTTTTTATCGTAGACCCCCAGGTAGACCAGGATATCCTCGATAATCTCGTCGTCGGTAAGGTAAACTTTTCCTTCTTCCAGCCAGCGCCCGATGACATTGGCTGCCCGGTGGGCGTTGCCGATGCAGGCCACCACGGTGAGCGGGCCGATCTCGGCGTCGCCGCTGGCGAAGACCCCTTCCAGATCGGTGATGAGGGTCCGGCAGAGGGGGTTCCCCATGCCGTCCTTCAGATCCTTTCCAGCGGCATCCTTCAGAGGGAGATACTTGGTCACCACGGTGTTCCACTTGGTGATGTCGATACCGCTCTCCATGGGGATAAAGGAGAGGTCCGGGTCCTGGCCGATGGCCGGGATGACCGTGTCGCACTCCACCACGAATTCGCTCCCCGGCATCGGTTCGGGACGACGACGTCCCGAAGCGTCGGGTTCCCCCATGGCCATCCGGACGCACTCCACGCCGGTTATCTGCTCGTTAGCGTCCACGAGGATCCTGGTGGGGAGAACCTGAAACTCGAAGGTGACCCCTTCTTCGTCGGCCCCGTCGATCTCCCAGATGTCGGCGGGCATCTCCTTGCGGGAGCGGCGGTAGAGCAGCGTAGAGACTTCGGCCCCTTCGCGCAGCGCCACCCGGACGCAGTCGATGGCGGTGTTCCCCCCCCCCACGACGCAGACCTTTTTCCCCATCCCTGTGGGGATACCCAGATACGCCTCCCGGAGGAAGTCGATCCCCCCCTTGAGGAATCCCTTGTATCCCTTGTCTTCCCCTTCCACTCCCATGGGCTTGGAACGATGGGCTCCCGGGGCCAGCAGGACGGCGTTATGCTTTTCTTTCAACTGGGCCAGGGTGACATCTTTTCCCACCCGGCAGTTGTAGACGATCTCCACTCCCATGGAACAGATGATGTCGATGTCCCGCTGGAGGAGGGCGCGGGGCTGCCGGTAGGCCGGGATTCCCACGGCAATCATGCCGCCGCCGTACCCTTCGGGGAGCGCCTCATAAATGGTGACCGGATACCCTTCCAGCGCCAGGTAATAGGCCGCTGCCAGGCCGGCAGGACCGGCACCCACTACGGCCACGTTCTTCCCTTTGCGCGCCTTGGGCTGCATGGGGGGGAGGTGGTTCCGCTGCCACTCATGGTCAGAGGCGGAGCGTTTGAGGAGCATGATGCTGATGGGTTCATCCACATTCTTCCGGCGGCAGGCGGTCTCGCAGGGGTGCGGACAGACCCGGCCGCAGACCGACGGGAGCGGCATGTTGTCCCGGATGGTCTGGAGGGAGAGGTCGAACCGGTACTCCTTGATCGCCTCGATGTAGGCAGGGATATCGATATGTGACGGACACTTGTCCTGACAGGGGGCGGTGTATTTATCGATGAAGCGGTAGGGGAGCTGCTCCGGCCGTTTCTTCGTCCCGTTGATATAGGCGAGGAAGTCGTCACGGAAATGGGTGACGGCGTCATGGATGGGGATCGTGGAACTCTGGCAGAGGGTGCACTTGCAGTTCTGTAGGAGTTGGAACATCTCCTCGCATACTTGCAGGTCACGCTCGCTGCCGCGCCCCTGGACGATTCCCGTGAGGGCATCCATGAGGACTCGGGTCCCCTTCTTGCCGGGGGTACATTTACCGCAGCAGTAGAGGGTTTGGACGCGCGTCATGTACTCGGCGGCCATGACCGGGATGTCGACCTCTTTGTCGAACAGGATGATCCCGTCCCATCCCATGAAGGCGTTGAGCGGACGAGCGCCGTCAAAGGCTACGGGAAGACGGAACGCGGCGTTCTTGACCTCGCCGCCGGCGCGGTTATCAACGACGTTGCTTCCCCAACTGGAAAAAATCACCTGTGCCACTCAGACCTCCTGCTGAACCGTCCCCTGCTCCGAAATAATAGTAATATCCCGGGGTTGCAGACAGTCGGAAAATTTTACACAGCGGCGAATTATTACACACACCCTCCCGAAAAACAAGGAGAAAATTGGCATAAACGTGATGACAACCCCGCCAAATGCCGGTATCATCTCTAACCGGACCACTTTTGCCGTAACCTGCAGTCACAGTCATTAAGGAGCTTTTGCCATGACCGATCCCCCCTTTCGCTCTCTCTTTCTGATTAATATGGGAATTACCCCTGGTGAGACGATACTTCTCTTCACCGACACCATCCGGCCGGATGAGACCGTTTCCTTGTCGGATCGTGACCGTCGGGAGCGCCTGGCTGCCATGGCTTGGGAAGCGGCGGAGTTCGCCCGTCGGGAGTTCGGCGCCTGCGGTTTCGTTTCTTTTCCCGCCACCGCCGCTTCGGGGGCCGAACCACCGGAGGAACTCTGGCGGGCCGCCCTGGGTGATGATACCGTGACTCAGTTGCAAGCGGGTGGACTCCTGGAGCGGCTCCTGACCAAGAGCGCCACTCCCGACGATGTGGCCGCTGCCCGGGAGATGGTCATATCCTCCACCCGGGCGGCCCAGGTCATCGTGGCTCTGGCCAACAACTCTACCAGCCACACCCGCTTCCGTTCGCTTATGAATGCTGCCGGCTGTCGTTATGCCAGCCTTCCGCACTTCGACCCGGAGATGCTCTTCTCCTCCATGCAGGTGGAGTGGCAGGCACTGGCAACCCGGACCCGGCGGCTGGCAGAGCTGGTAACCCGGGCGGTTCGTGTCACCCTTACCACTCCCGACGGGACCGACCTGGTCATGGGGGTGGCGGGGCGGACGGCCAAATCCGATGACGGGCTCCTGACCTCCCCCGGGAGCTTCGGTAACCTTCCCGCCGGAGAGGCCTTTCTGGCACCGGTGGAGGGAACCACCGAAGGGGTTCTGGCCATAACCTTTGCGCCGACCCGGAAACTCTCGTCACCGCTGTACCTCACAATCAGGGAAGGGAATGTCGTCCAGATCCAGGGGGATGATCCCTATGGGGAGAGGCTGGCAGAGAAGTTTCGGGAAAGTGCGTTGAACCGGAATATCGCCGAACTGGGGATCGGGACCAACGAGAAGGCGACGCGCCCCGACAATGTGCTGGAGGCGGAAAAGATCCTGGGAACGGTCCATATCGCCCTGGGGGATAACGCCGGGTTCGGGGGGAGGGTGAGTACACCGTTTCATGAGGATTACGTCCTCTACCGGCCGACCTTGGTGGCGCAGATGCCCGACGGGAGCGAGGTAGTGGTGCTGGACGACGGGACGCTACTGGATGTATAAAGGCCGAAGACTGAAGGTTGAAGACTGAAGGCTGTAAACCTTCAGCCTTCAGTCTTCAGCCCGTGTAGTTACGGCTTGGCGTTGTAAAGGGCCGGATCGTGGAGAGTCAAGAAGATTTTCCGGAGAGTGGGTTTCCCGCATCAGTCGCCCATGCTTGATTTGTCCACAAAGATGATGCTGTTGATCACGGAGCTCTGACGATATTCCCGAAAAGTTTCCAGGATGCCGGCATGGATACGGGTTCCTTGCTTAATCAGGAGAATCCTGACCCCTCTGCCCTGGGGAGGATAACCGTGAACGTCGTCCCGACCCCTACGATGCTCTCCATCAAGAGTTTTCCGTGATGTTTGTTGATGATGTCATGGGAGATACTCAACCCCAGGCCGGTCCCCTTCCCTATCTCTTTGGTGGTGAAAAACGCCTCGAAGATCCGTTCTTTAAGCTCATCCGGGATGCCGTGGCCGTTATCCGCCACCGAGATATACACGAAACCGTCGTCATGCCGGCTCTTCAGGGTGATCCGGCCCGCCGGCACGCCGGTGACGGCATGGCCGGCGTTGATCAGCAGGTTGAGAAACACCTGATTCAACTGGCTGGGGTGGCAGAGAATCGGGGGGAGCGAGTGGTATTCCTTGACGATGACCGCCACATACTTCAACTCGTTATATACGATGGTGAGCGCCCCCTCCAGGCAGATGGCGAGATCGGTGGGCTCGTATTCCGCCGTATCCACTCGCACGAAACTCTTCAGGTCGAGGACGATGCGCGCCACCCGCTCCACACCATTCAGCGATTCGGCAATGAGCGAGGCCCCGTCATCCAGGATCATGGGGATCTCCAGACTTTGCGCGGCTACGGCCAGTTGCCGGCGCTGCTCATGGGTGGCGGTATGGGCGATGAGCTCCTGTTGCAGAGCCAGGTATTTTTTCATCTGGTCGAAATAGTCGGCAAGCTCCCTTACGTTGCTGGCAACGAAACTGATGGGGTTATTGATTTCGTGAGCCACGCCGGCGGCGAGCTGCCCCAGGGAGGCCAGCTTCTCCTGACGCATGACCATGAAATCCTTTTCCCTGCTCTTCTTTATCTCCTCCTCGACCCGCTCTTCCAGCCGAATATTGAATGTCTGAAGGATCTCCTGTTTCTCCAAGACCAGCTCTTCCGAGCGCTTGCGCAGGGTAATGTCTTCCATGACCAACAGGATGATGTGTGCGCCGATATCTTCCCGGTAAATCTGCCGGGCGTTGAGCATGATGATCTTCCGCCCGATGTGGGGGAAATCATGCTCCACTTCATAGCCGTTGAAGACGGAGTCTTGGTGGAGAATTTTTTCAAAGAGGAGTCGGAGCCGGGGAATGTCCCATTGCCGATTACCCAGTTCATAGACGAAATTTCCGATGGTTGCCTGGGGGGTTACGTGAAAGGTATCGTAATAGCTCTGGTTGGCGGTGATGACCTTCAGGACGGAATTCAGGACCATCAGCGGCACACGGACGGTTTCCACGATGCTCTCGGCATAGTTCCGGGCATCCCGGATCTCCCCCATCATCCGCGTCAGATCCCTGTTTTGATGACTGAGCCGGCGTTGCAGCGCACGGATCTTGAGATGAGTCTCAACTCGTGCATAGAGCTCCTCCAGTTGGAAAGGCTTGGTCACGTAGTCCACTCCGCCAAGACGGAAAGCTTCCACCTTATCCATGGTCTCGGATCGTATGCTCATGAAAATAACGGGGATCTCTTTCAGCAACTCATCGGCCTTGAGCAGCCGGCAGAGCTCGTAGCCGGTCATTTCCGGCATGTTGATATCCAGCAGAATCAGGTCCGGCGTTGTTGCACGGGCGGCCTGCAGCGCCAGCTTGCCGCTGAGAACCGATCTCGTTTGGTACCCCTGCGCCGTGAGCATTTTCTCCAGAAGCAGAACATTGGCATGGGTGTCGTCCACGATGAGGATATTCGGGGCGTTATCCTCCGGTCCCTCCCTCATGATACGCCCCGTTTCGTATAATCCAGCGCCACCTTCAGCGATTTCATGAACTCATTGACCATGATGGGTTTGGTCATATAGTGGAAAAATCCCGCCTTCAGCCCATTTTCGATATCCCGCGGCATGGCGTTGGCGCTGAGAGCGATGACCGGTATCCGCGCGGTGGCGGGGTCGGAACGGAGGATCTTCAGGGCCTCGAAGCCGTTGATCCCCGGGAGATTGATGTCCATGAGGATCACATCCGGCTGGGCTCTCCGTGCGATCTCGATCCCTTTATACCCATCCTCGGCGGTGAGGAGCCCAATCCCGGGATGGCGATCGATGATCTGCACGACCAGCTTCATGTTAGCCGGGTTGTCTTCCACGTACAGCAGTGTCTGTATCCGCTCTTCTTTGGTAACCTGGAGGGGGGGCGCAGCCGCCATCTCCCCTTCTTCCGGAAAAACGCGCGGACTCGCAACCGTAACAAGTTCGAACCAGAAGACGCTCCCCTTGCCGACGACACTCTCCACGCCGATGACCCCACCCATCAGTTCGATGAGCCGCTTGGCCACCACGAGGCCGATGCCGGTCCCCTCCTTGCCGCTGGCCTCCTGTCCCAGACGATTGAACGCCTGGAAGAGCTGCGCCACTTGTTCCGTATCCAGCCCCACGCCGGTATCACTGATACTCACCCGGCTCCGTCCCGCTGTCCCCTCGGCGCAGATCACCTCCACCGATCCTTCGGCGCTGTTATATTTGATGGCGTTGGAGAGGAGATTGATGAGAACCTGCTTCACCCTGGTCCGATCGGCATGGACGAAAAAGGGGGTGTCGCAGAGGGGAGTGATCATCCTGATGCCGTGCTGCTGCGCCTGGGGTTCGATCATCCCCCGGCATTCGACGATGACTTCGGTGAGGGAGACCGGCTCCGGTGACAACGGCACATGTCCTGACTCGATTTTGGCCAGATCGAGTATTTCGTTGATCAGTTTCAGCAGGTGCCATCCCGCCTGGAGAATCTGGGCGATACTTTCATTCTGGCCGAGGGTGGGGGGGGTGGCGTCGGATTCCAGCAGCTGGGCAAAGCCGAGGATGGCGTTGAGCGGGCTCCGGAGTTCATGGCTCATGCTGGAAAGGAATTCCGATTTGGCCAGGTTGGCTTTTTCCGCCAGGGACCGGGCGCTCTCCAACTCTGTGTTCTTTTCCTGAAGCACCAGATCCAGCCGTTTGCGCTCCGTAACATCACGGGCCGCGGCAAACACCCCCTGCAGCCTCCGGTTCCGATCGTATAACGTGGTGGCGTTCAAAGAGACCACCGTCTCCTTCCCGTCTCTGGCGCAGGCGGTGAGTTCGAAGTTGGTGACCTTTTTTTCGCTCAACACCAGTTTGATGCTCGTCTCGGCCCGCTCCGGATCGGTGAAGTACTCCTTGAACGGAGCGCCGATCAATTCATCCCGGGTGCAGCCGGTGAGCGCTTCCATCTGTTTGTTCACGTCGGTGATGATCCCGGAGGGATCGGTGGTCATGAGTGCGTCGATGTTGGATTCGAACAGGGAGCGCGTATAGAACTGATAGTCGCGCAGGCGTTGTGCCAGCTGCTTCTGCTCTTCTTCGATCTGCTTCCGGGCGGTGTTGTCGGTGCCGATGAGGAGGTAGCCGATGATGGCGTCCTGGGCGTCGCGCAGGGCCGTCACCGAAACCACCGCCGGGAAGCGGCTCCCGTCCTTCCGGATGTAGGTCAGCTCGTAGATATCCTCGATCCCCCGGGAGGCCTTGAAGACCAGCGCCTCGAAACCGGGCATGATCAGAGTCCCCAGTTCGCTGCTCAACGCCTCGGCGCGGACGATGACCTCCTGGGGATCGGAGATGTCGGCCGGGGTGATCTTGTTCATCACGTCGGCGGCCGCGTACCCCAGCATCCGCTCGGCCCCCACATTGAAGATCTGAATGACCCCCTTGGCGTCGGTGGCGATACTGGAGAAGTTGGCGCTGTTGAAGATGGCGCTCTGCAGCGCCCCCGCCTTGAGGAGCGCCTCTTCCGCCTGCTTCCGGGCGGTGTTGTCGGTGCCGATGAGGAGGTAGCCGATGATGGCGTCCTGATCATCGCGCAGGGCCGTCACCGAGACCACCGCCGGGAAGCGGCTTCCGTCTTTCCTGATGTAGGTCAGCTCGTAGATATCCTCGATCCCTCGGGAAGCTTTGAAGACCAGCGCCTCGAAACCCGGCGTGATGGGGGTCCCCAGTTCGCTGCTCAGCGCCCTGGCCCGGGCGATGACCTCCTGGGGATCGGAGATGTCGGCCGGGGTGATCTTGTTCATCACGTCGGCGGCCGCGTATCCCAGCATCCGCTCGGCCCCTACGTTAAAGATCTGAATGACCCCCTTGGCGTCGGTGGCGATGCTGGAGAAGTTGGCGCTGTTGAAGATGGCGCTCTGCA